>NZ_JCAHZR010000004.1:0-271338 GCF_059415125.1 Sulfurospirillum sp. HTRB-L1 | reverse complement strand
TATTTATTTTTGTTTTTATTTATGCATTTTATTCTCAACTATTCCTCTCTTTTCTTAATTTTTATCTTACATTCGTCTTTTTTCTGGCAGGATTGCTTTTGGAGAGATTTGGCTTTACATGTAAGGATAAAAATTGACCACTCCTTAATAATTATTAGAATACATTATACTTTAAAAGTTTAACTATAGTTAACTAAAACCCCGTATTAGCACAAAAGTACCATTCTATGGACATATATTTGTCAATTAAAATTAACAAATATATGTAAATTTAAATTTTTAGAGAAATTTAAATATTTTTTTAGATTGACTGCTGTATGATTGACGAATAAAGTGTCAGGTGTGTCTAGGAAAGTTCTTTGTGTGTCGAAGAACTTTTTCATCCCACGCAAGCTGTCGTGAAGGTTGCGGGTATTCTTAAAGGAGAAGGAATGAAACGAGTTATTGCGCCAATGGTGGTTGGCGCGTGTTTAGTTACATCGGGTTTTGCATCGCAAGAAATGCAAGCGCAACTCGAGGAAATGAAAAAGCAAATTGCGGAATTAAGAGCAGCGCAAGAGGCGATTAATATAGACGCATTGCAGCGCCAAATCAATGAAGTCAGGGCACATTCTGCGGGCGATAACGTCAAGTTTGATGTGGATTTTCGCACCTCTTACGATATCGTAGATTATAAAATCAACGGCGGAAAAGATGTTAGCAATAATGTTTGGACTAATAAACTTATTTTAGGTATGGGCGCACAGCCGCGTGAAGACCTTGTTTTTCGTGGGGCACTAGGTGTGTACAAGGCTTTTGGACAAACTAACATGGCTGGCACAAGCATGTTTCAAGATTTTGATTGGTACGGGACACAAAAACCCAATGATGCAACCTTGCGCTTGAGGGAGGCCTATTTTCTTTATTTTGGAAAAATGGGCGAGGTTCCTTACACCGCAAGCTTTGGTCGTCGGCCTTCTGTGGATGGCTTTTTGACCAATTTGCGTGAAGACAATGCCTACCCTGCTTCGCCCATCGGCCATAATATTAACATGGAATTTGATGGTGCCAGTTTTATGTTTGATGTGGAAAAAGTGACAGGTGTTTCTGGGATGTATTTTAAACTCTGCTTGGGTCGTGGATTCTCCGAGGCAAGAGGGTCTTATTCCTCTAACGGTTCAGGATTTGCTCCAGGTTATAGTAAAGACGACATGAATCCCCATATGGATTTAGCGGGCCTAATGATGCAGTTGTATGATGATGGGCAGTATAAAGTCATGGCCAATGTCTTTAAGGCGTGGAATTTGATGGGGTTGGATTTTACTGATGGCACAGATCCTAGTAAATTTAAATTTGCAGATGTGGGGGATATGTTAGGAGGCGCCCTTTCTTTTCAGATTAGCGGCCTTTCCTATGAAAATGATTTTTTGATGGATACGACAGTATTTGCCTCTTACGCGTTTAGTCATACAGAACCAAATAAAACTGTAGTTGGTGGATTCGATCCTGCTACAGGATACTTTCAAGCACCCGTTGGTATGCTCGGTTCTCAAGACAAAAAAACAGGCCACTCTTTCTATGTGGGTGTTCAAATTCCTGGCTTTTTTGAGAAGGATAAAATCGGATTTGAATACAATCACGGTTCCAAATACTGGAGAAGCTTTACCTATGGTGAAGATACCTTGGTGGGCTCTAAGTTAGCTACGCGTGGCGATGCCTATGAGATGTACTACAACCTTCCTTTATTGGGCAATAATCTAACCGCGCAATTGCGCTATACCTACATCGATTATGACTACACGGGGAGCGATATGTTCTTTGGTCAAACAGGAACACCTATGAAAGTTTCTGAGACTCCTGGTGCTGTAGAAAAAGCTCAAAACCTTCGTCTTTCACTACGCTACCGCTATTAATAGGTTGGGGGAATATTTCCCCCAATTTTTTGGGAATCATACTTGCTTGTAAGGCGTACATGTAAAGGAGATTTCATGCGGACTTTTATCTTGGTTTTTTCACTGTTGGTGTTTTTGGGATGTTCTAAAGTGAACAAGGAAAATTACGACAGTTTGCGGGTTGGGATGAGTTATGACGCGACGGTTGCCGTGCTTGGCAAGCCTAACTCTTGTGATAGTGTTGGCGAGGCAAGCAGTTGCGTGTGGGGCAATGTTTCTAAAAACATTAAAGTGCGCTTCATTGCCGACCGTGCGGTGCTTATCAACGCGCAAGGTATCCAGTAAAACAAGTAGGAAACCCTACTTGTTTTCTTTTTTCATGGCGTCTTTTGCGCCCTTGATGGCGCCTTCTGTGATGCTTTTGGCTACTTCCCAAGCGCGTTCGCCTAAGCGTTTGGCTTCTTGAGCCTTGGGGTTTTTGCGCAAATTTTCCATGCGTTCGCTGGCCTTTTTCTCCAACTCTTCCACTTCTTTTTTAAACCCATCAAACCGTTTGGAAGCACGTTCTTTGAAATCTTTTTCAAAGTGTGAAGCATTTTCACGCATCTCTTCGATGCGGTCGCTGATGGCCTCTGCGGCTTCGTGGGTGATGCGTTGCATTTTGGCAAAGGCTGTGTCGAGCTCTTCGTTTAAAATCTCTTCAAGGATACCTTTTGAAATGCCATTGCTTTGACTCGCGCAAGAACGTAGCATGGCAATGTACTCTTCGTCGACCTTGAGCAGTTCTTTTTTGGTTTCAGAAAGTTCTCTACCAAGTAGTGCCTCGACTTCTTCGGGGGTAAATTTTAAATCGTGTTTAAACTTTTCTACCGCTTTGGCGATGCCCTCTTTGGTGCCGTGTACGCAGCCGTGTAGCAACTCTTTGGCAAAGGCTTGGTCGGTGTCGGCGATTTCCACTGAAACGCCAATGATTGCCCTAGCGACATCTAAAAAGCGCTGCTTGGTAAACTCTCCTTCGTTGATGGCTTGGTAGGAGATGGTTTTGGTAATTTCTGCGGCGGTGTCTTCGATGTCACTGCCTTTTTCGATGGTGGTAAGTAGGGCTTCTTGGGTGGTTTCTTGGAGAATACCTAACATCTCAATGCCGCGCAGCTTAGAATCATGCAAGGCGATGAAAAGCGGTGCATTGTGTTCTGCCACATCGATGGTTTCTTCGAGGGTTGCATAGGTGGAGGCAATCAGCGTTTTGATGCTGTTTTTTTGTCCTGCGATGAGTTTTTCCAGTTGCTCTTTTTCGTAGATGCGTTTAAATAGCAATTCACTCTCATCAAAACTGGCCGCCTTGATGAGGCCATCAATGCTACATGTAAAGAGTTGGGGGGTATCTAGTCCCTCTTCTTTTAACACGTGGCTATAGAGGCTAAAAAGTTCCCCAATGCGTTTTTGAATGTGAGCAGGGTCTTTGAGGCGTTGGAGTTTCTTGCGGGAAAGCTCAAAACTGAGTTCCTCGATGAGGCTAGGAAGGACGGGGTTGGTTTTGTTTTCTTTAAGAGAATTGGCAAAGATGGTTTGAACGGATTCCATGGGTGCTCCTTATAGAACGTATTTGATGGAAGGGTGGGCTTTTAGCGCGTTAAAAAGGGCTTTGCGCTCTTCGTGACTTACAACAAGAACGCGCGCGCTGTAGCTAGTGTAGGTGCCTGCTTTGGAATTGTTAGACAAGGTTAGACTGTATTCTCTGCTTTCAAGCACTTCAGTCAACGGCGTTTTAATATCCACGTGGGCGTGGACGATGACCTTGTATTCCCAGTGGCAAGGGTAGTCGATGTGGACTTCTTTTTGGGCAAGGTTAAGATCGCACGTAGTTGCCACTTTTGCCTCCACTTTTAGACTCAAGTTGGACATTGGAGATGACCATGCCTTTGTCGATGGCTTTGACCATGTCGTAGATGGTGAGAAGGCCGATACTCGTTCCCGTGAGTGCTTCCATTTCAACACCCGTTTGTCCAGTGAGTTTGGCGGTGACGCTGAGTTTGAAGCCAGGAAGTGCGGGCAGTTCTTCCACATCACAATGGATGGAGCTTAGAAGCAAGGGATGGCACATGGGGATGAGCTCAGGCGTGCGCTTGGTGCCTTGGATGGCTGCGATGATGGCTGTTTGTAAGACAGGCCCTTTTTTGGCTTTTTCATTCACTACCATAGCATACGCTTCTTGGCTCATAGTGATGGTTCCACTAGCGATAGCAACGCGCGTGGTGGGGGTTTTGTCGGAAACATCGACCATTTTGGGGTGGTCTTTTTCATCAAGATGGGTGAGTGTCATGGGTGCCTCTTGTTGCGTAGGGTTTAGAGAGATTGTACCCAAAAAGGCCTTAAGTGCCTTTTTGGGTCTTTACATGTAAGGGTTTTGGCGGTGTGTTAGGGAAAGCGCCACAAGAGGATGGATTTGTCCCAACTGCCTGAGAAGAAGAGGGTGCCTTTGGGGTGGAAGGCAAGGGAGGAAACCAAGTCTTTGTGGTGCGTGTGTTCGTGGAGAAATTGCCGTGTTGTTGTGTTCCAAAATAAGAGGTTGCCGTTAAAATCTCCCGCGACAAGGGTGGTTCCATCTGGAAAAAACCCTAGGGAAAAAAGCCAACTTTTGGCTTCGGTAAACGTGTGCAAAAGCGCGCCTGTTTTGGCATCCCAAAGGCGTACGGTTTTGTCTTCTCCCGCAGAAGCGATAGTGGTGCCCTCAGGGCTAAAAAGGGCTTTTTCAACCCTTCCTGTGTGGCCTTTGAGGGTTTGAAGCTCTTTGCCTGAGGCGATGCTCCACTGTTTTAGTGTGTGGTCGTAGCTAGCAGAAAGAAGGACGGTGCCCTCAGGGTTAAACGCAAGGGAGCGCACCCAACTTTCATGGCCGGTGAGGGTGTGGCGCGCGTGGCGCGTGGCGACATCCCACACAATGACGCTTTTGTCTTCACTGCCTGAGGCAAGGAGAGTTCCTTTGGGGTTAAAACTAAGAGAAGAGACGCTTGCGCTGTGGCCTTCAAGGGTGTGCAAAAGCGCGCCTGTTTTGGCATCCCAAAGGCGTACAGTGTTGTCTTTGCTTCCTGCGGCAATAATCTCGCCATCTGGGCTAAAAATGGCCACTTGAACGGCACCCGTGTGTCCTTTTAGCGTGTGTGTGACCTTGCCTGATTGCGCGTCTAGGAGCTTTAAAGAACCATCAAAGCTTGCGGCCAAAAGGGCGGTACCCTCAGGATTGAGAGCGATGGAAGCTAGCGCATCGGCGTGTTCGCCAAAGGAGGAAGGTTTTAGAAGGCTTGGTTCAAGGGCGAGTGAAATGCTAAAACAGACGAGGGAAAAGAGCAGGGCTTTGAGGGGCGTAAAAATAGTATTGCGCATGGGTCTCCTTTTTGGTGGAGTAATTATAAAAAAAGTAACCAAAATTGTGTGTTATATTTGCATATTACCTATCAAGTTTTGTGTGAGATTGCTCTATAATACCCCTCATGAAACATGATTTTGCAAATGGCTTTGTGGCCAATTTACCCATTGGTTTTAGTGTTGCTGTTTACGGTTCTGTGTGCGGGATGCTCAGTTCTCAAGCGGGCGTTGCCTTGCACGAAATGGTGCTGATGAATCTTTTTATTTTTGCGGGGTCTTCGCAGTTTGTATTGGTGGAAATGTGGGGCGAAACCCTTGATGTGCTGGGGATGATTGCCGCTGCTTTGATGATAAACCTGCGCTATTTTCTTATCGGTGCGTCGTTGAACCCTTTGTTTAAGTCAAGTACTTTGGGTGAAAAAATGCGCTACATGCACTTGGTAGCCGATGAAAACTGGGCGGTGACCATGGGCAGATTGCACAAAGAACCCATCACGCCTTTGTTTTTGTTTGGCGGCGGAGTGTGTTTGGTGCTGATGTGGAACGCCAGTACGGTGGCGGGGTATTTGCTTGGAGGGTTTATCGCTGAGCCTGAAAAATATGCCTTAGATTTTGCCTTCACTGCTATCTTTTTGGCCTTGGCCTTTTTGATGTTCCGCGGCAAAGAAAGCCTCCTTCCTTGGGGTGTGGCAGCGGTGGTAGCAAGCGTGGCAGAAGCGTTGATACCGGGGAAATTTTACATCGTCCTTGGCGCCCTTGCGGGAGCGCTAAGTGCTGCGTTGTGGGGGAAGAGTCATGGGTGATATGGCGGCATTGGTGGTGATTTTTACTGTTGCTGCGGGCACGTACGGCTTGCGCCTTTGCGGATTGCTGTTTTCAAACAAGCTTGCGCGTGAGGGGCGGGTAAAAGTCTTTTTAGACGTGCTTCCTGCTGCGCTTTTGATTGCCCTTGTGGTGCCTTCTCTCCTTAAAGAAGGGGTCTTGGGTGGGGTTGCAGCCGTGCTCATTGCCCTGTGCGTCTATACGACAAGAAGCGTGGTGGCCTCTTTGGTCTTGGGTGTAGCCGTGGTGGCGCTTGGGCGTGCCTTTTACATGTAAAGAGATTTGTGCATACACACGCTGTTGTCCATGCCCACATAAGGTGGAAAGTTTGCAACGAGGCCATAGCCGTGTTTTTGGTACAAGGCGATGGCCTCGGGCTGCCCCTTACCTGTTTCAAGGCGTGCATTTGTGTACCCTAGGGTACGTGCCCACGCTTCGAGTTCTTGCAAAAGAGCGGAAGAATAGCCCTTTCGGCGGTAGTTTGGTACAACAAACATGCGTTTGATTTCCACCGTAGTTGCGTCGATGGGTTTGAAACATCCGCAGGCAATACCTTCCTCCTCCACAAAGCCAACCACTGCTGTTTGAATGTGTTCGACGACATTGTGCGCGTCATAATGGGACTGCAACGTTCCATAGCACAACGCGAGCTCCGCGTCCAACGCCTTGGTGAGGGCATAAAAGGTTGGGTCTTGAGTTGAAACTTTACATGTAAGCATGCGTGCCTCTTTTGGAATTAGTGTACGAATCATAGCACCTTTTACAGGGTGTGAAGTGCCTGAAATATGCGCAATCTTATTAGGCATCTAGCGATTTGATGCAATAGATTTCTGCCATTGAGAAGCCAGTGCTCTTGCCTCTTTCTTTTCAGAAGAGCTCATGGTTGCTTCTAATTCATCCCACTGTTTTCTAATAGCCCATTTAAGGGCCATATCTCTTGATCTGCCCGTATAGTACCTTGCAAGATCGAGCCACTTGTACGCTTGCACCATGTCTTTTTCCACGCCTTGACCTTGCTGGTACAAAAGACCAAGGTTGTACATGGCGCGTATTGAGCCTTTTGAGGCGGCAAGTTCGTAGAGTTGGGCCGCTTTGGCGTGGTCTTGGTCTGTCCCCTTACCCAAATCATACAGATACCCCAGATTGTTGATGGCGTCAAAGTACCCGCCTTGCGCTGCTTTTTGATACCATGCAAATGCTTGGGTTGGGTCTTTTTCTTCTCCCATGCGTCCTTCGAGGTAGATGTTTCCCAGTTCATTTTGTGCCAAAGGGTGCTCTTGCACGGCTGATTTTTGGAGCCATTCAAAAGCTTCTGGAAAGTGCCCGTGGTTTGCGTGAAGCAGCGCAAGCTGGTATTGGGCATGTTTGTCGCCAGATTCTGCTTGTTGTTGCACGCTGCCCATGTCAAGAGCAGGGGTAGCAGGGTGTGATGCGCATGAAGTTAAAACCGTTAAAAGTATGGCTAAGAGTAGAATTTTTATGGATTTTTGCATACTCGATACCCTCCTTTTACCTCTGCTTCTTCGGTTTTTACAAAAACCTTTCTTGGTCCGGATTTTTCTATGATGACAAGTGCGCATTCATACCTTAAGCCTGCCCCGTTCCACGCCATTGCCCCTTTGGCTTCGTAGATTTTTCCTTCTTCAACATTAGGTATGACTTTGACAATAGTGCATGATGCATTTCTAATGTATGCCCAGTGGTGGATAAAGACATCTTTTTTGGCGGGAATTTTGTAGGTTACCATTTCTTGTTCTTTGGGCGCTTCTTTGGCTTCATAAATTTTTCCGCAGCCCGAGGCATCACCAATGGCGAAGTGGGTAGAAGCCCCACTAAAGCCAAATGAATATTTTGTAAAACCAACAGGGAGCACCAAGGTTGCCGTTGGTCCTTCTGTAGGGGGTGTGTAGGGCGACTTTGTTGCACAACCTGAAAATAAAATCGCCAAGCATAGCAGTAGTGTGGTTTTGAACATCTTTACCTCTTTTTTCTTTACATGTAAGACGGATTATTATGGAACAAAGGCAAGAGTAGCGCCTGTTCTAGCTCAGAAATATAACCCTCTAAGTAGCGGCTTCCGCTAAGGCGAAGCACACTGCTACTGGCAAGTTGGGTTTCAAACATGGTATCCCCCAAGCGTTTTAGGGTGTGCTCGGGGGCGGTAGTGATAACAACTCATTGGCTTTACTTATGTTCCATTGTTGTTTTATCTTTGTACATGTAAACATTTTAACAATTAAAATTCCTTTACTTTTTCCACAATATCTTTGCTTAAAGCGCCAATGGCTCCATTTTCTCGCTCGTTTTCTTTATCCATCATCATGATATGTTTTATATTTCCTGCAAAACCTGCACTATAGTTCAAGTTTGTTTTGCGTAAATGTCTTAAAACTTTTGCATCACGTATTATTTTAATATCGTAACCTAATTTTGGGGAAGCTATCGTGTCACTTCTTAATTTTGAAATAGGCATATCTTCACCCATAAAAATTCTTCTAAAATCAATAGTAATAACCAACTCATCTGTTGAATTAGCATCTAGCATATTGTTAAGTTCTAAATTTTTGATAATTTCATCATTTAATTTTCTTTCAACATCATCTTGCGATTGATATTGTTTTGTTCTAGGGATATGTTTTTGCATAAAATTTAGAGTAATTTTATCAAATTTAACTTTTCCGCTTAAAGGCGCAGAGGGTTGTGTTGCAGCGCAGCCTGTAAATATGAATGCTATCAGTACAAAGAGTACATAAACTAAATTTCGTTTTGTATTTTTCATCTTTTTCCTTTTGGATTGATTTATAATTATGGAATGAATTGAGAACAACACCTGTTCTAACCGCTTCAGTTGTTAATTCTTGGCTATTTGCTATACCGATAACACAAATAGAAATGCCTTTTAGCTCATTTTTTGGATCAGATTTTATAAATGTTGCAAACTCTTTAGAAAACCCTCCATCATTTCTAGCTGTTTTGATAGCACTAATTGCCATGGCATCAGCAGGAGGACCACGTGAAGGTACTGTAGAGATGTTCATCTCAGGTCCAGGACATTTCATCAGTGCTGTTCTGACAACGTCATTGTGTGTGAGATTTTTTTACTCGCAGCACATGCTTGAAATACCAGTGGCACAAGCGCCACTAAAAGCAATTTAATAGATTTCATATTTTTCCTTAGTTTTATTTGTCTTTACAATCCCAAATATATTTCTCTGTTCTTTTTCGCGTACAGTGTCTACCTGTTTCTCTTCCTATGCAGTCCCACGAATCTGTTTCTTTGATATAAGTGCATTTTAGACTTTTGTCTTTCGCGTTTGATTCAGTTCCCCAGTGTTTTTTTACCTTTACATGTAAAGGGTTTTATCCGCAAAATCGCACTTTTTCTTCTATAAGTTACTGAAAAGTTAAAAGTTTAGCCTTTACTCCTATGCCTTACTGTCCAAAAGCTCTTTTTGAGTGGATTTTGAATGATGCGAGGCCGCTTTTTCTTTACATGTAAAATATTTATCTCATAATTTTAGTAAAGTAGCCTTGTCCCCTCCATCTTTAAATTTGAAACCCATAAGCTTGTTGTTCTTTACAAAACTCTTTGCCAGAGATTATAATCCAACCTATAACTTTTTCAGGCTTATCATCTCTATTTGTTAAATATCCATACACACAACCTTTGGGGCTATTTCTAAAGATGTATATATATTTATCTTCACTATAAATTTCTCTTAATTTAGGATTTGCATTTGGGATTCCTGACTTTCCTATATTCCAATTATTATTATTTTCAAATATTTCATATGTTGCAGGTCCAATATAGCAACCGCTCAAAACAATACTTACTGTAGTGATAAGTATAATATTTCTCATCTATTATCCTTTGCATTATTTATAGCTTCTTGTTGTTTTTCTTTGTTTTCATTTAAGAAGTGTCTCGCATCTTGGATATATTGATAATTATCTTGCATGAATGTCCCTGCTGCAAATGAAGTAGCTGATTTTTTTACTGAACTAATCTATAACTTCGTTGTTCTTTACAAAATTCTTTGCCAGAGATTATAATCCAACCTATAACTTTTTCAGGCTTATCGTCTCTATTTGTTAAATATCCAAAATGACAGCCTTTGGGATATTGAAATTTATAAATATATTTATCTTCACTATAAACCTCTCTTATTCTATAATTTACTTTTGGAATATCTATAACTCTTACATTCCAATTTCTATGATATTCAAATATTTCATAGGTACTTGGTCCCATGCGGCAACCGCTCAAAACAATACTTACTGAAATAGAAAATAGAAAATAGGGACAGGCTACTTTTTATCATCATTCTTCTTTCTTTTTTGGTCTTCCTCGTGGGTTGAGCGTTGAGGAGAGTCCAAACTCTTGTGCTGTTTTTTCCATCCATTCTAATTCACCCAATGGACTTTGACGATTGACGCTATTACGTACTATTGTTAGTTCCTCATCTCTTAAAGGCGTGTTTACATGTAAAGCCCAATCGGTTGGCAATGCTATCAAAGATTCATCGAGTAACTGCTTCTCTTGATTCATTCGCTCCCATAAGGAGCCATACTCCCATGCTTCAGCTTCATTTACCAGCTTAGCACGCAGGGCATTGGCTTCGATGTAACGCAAGAGTGAGAGGTAATAATTATCTTTTTGAACCATAAAACTCTTATATCGCCCTTGCCAAATATGTCCCGATGTTTTATTCTTTCGATGATAATAACGCACATGCGACGTCATCACCCATTGCATCAAGCGACTCAGGCTTCCCTTGGCAAGAGGTACAAGCAAAAGATGAAAATGGTTTGGCATCAGACAATACGCATGAAGTTCAACCGCTTCACGTTTCAAGCCATCCTGAAGTAACTTTAAAAAATAAGCATAATCTCCAGCATCATCAAACACTTGCATTCGCATATTTCCACGGTTAATTACATGATAAATGCCTCCAATACTCTCACCTCTGGCAATGCGTGGCATGGATTTGTCCTTTTACATGTAAAGATTTTAGAAAAAGTTTAGCACAATACTTATTTAAAGTAGCCTGTCCCCTTTATCCGTCCCCTTTATCCCCTGTCCTTGCCTTTGCCTCTTTTACTAATCATTCTTTAATTTCATACGCTTTATTATGCAAGAGTCCTAGCTCTTTCATTTTTGCTCTATCCATATCGTGAATGTGAAGTGAATCAAAAATAGCTTTTATGTCTTGTTTAAATTGGTACTGGATATCTTTTAAGCTTTGACTTTTTAAATTTTCATCGAGACCTTTCAATGCCTGACTTCCAAAAGAATAATTATATTCATAAGTTATCCACAATAATCTTCCTTTTCCAGATACATCATAGTAGCTACAAAAAATATCATATGTTTGGGTATTTATTGTAATCTTATGGTCATAATCCTCTCGGTATTTTTCTTTTTGTGAAAATGATCTACATCTAATTCCGTCTATATAATTTACAGAGCCTTCATAGTATTTTATTCCGTATTTTTCATTGTAATATGTAGTATTTTTATTTGTTTGAATATTTTTCTCAAAAATATCACTATTTTTTTTATCTAAATATTGGAAAGAATTAAATATATCTCCCTCTGGTGATATATAATAATTGTTAATAAGTACCTTCTCTACCATTCTGCCACGGATAAATCTTGTAAGACTTAAAAAGTCTTTGTAAGAAGTAGAAAATCCTTTAAAGGGTTCCCCTAAATTGAAAGGTGCTTCTATTGACATAATTTTATTGTGACTATAGAGTCTTACATTATCAACCATCATAGTTTCTGTCCCTGGTGCATAATCTTTAGCTAAACACCCAGTAAAAGTTAATAATGTAAAAATTGCTATTAATATATGTCTCATTTTCTATACCCACATTGTACGCCTTGGTCCGCGTAATTTTCACAAACATAAGTACTATGCGGTGAATCAGAGGTAAAAAGTTTATACGCATTGAGGATATTTGCTTTTTGTATTAAGTCCGCTTGTTCGTTATTGCCACTATTCCCACCTAAAACCTCTCCTATGAAGTCATTGGGTTTGGTATAAGAACCCGAATATGTATAGCCCAAACTACCTTCAATTACTTTACGCATATCTTCTCCCTTCATTGGTGAACCAAAAGAAACAAAAGTTGGAACATTTTCATTAGCTTTATAATACCCTACAGGCTGGAATCCTGTTGTGTTTTGCACATAAACGATGCCATTATGGACAATCGCATTGGCCTGTGAGTGCATTGCAAAGTTGGAACCTTCACTGCCTCTTGCGCTTGAGACTTCATTGACAAATTGCCCTGTTTGTTTCGCGATACCTGTGGTGCCAACTCCACTCTTGTCGACAAATGATTCAAGTAAATCAGGTATAAAGCCGTAAGATGGATTATACGCTACAGTAAGCTCTACGGGGCTATCTGTTCCAGACTGCCCTGTTTGTTGCAGCCCATTTTTAATGGCTTCGCCAATAGAATTCATCATGCCGTTGATGGCGTTTTGATACGTTGCGCTTTGGGATGTAATTTCTACAGGCACTCTTGAAACGTATATATCCTTACCCTCAAAAAATGCTTTATCTTCCGCACTTAAAGATTTGTAGTAGCTGCTGTCTTCCATTTTTATATAGTCTTTTTGATTGAACTTCTCCGATGACTGATTAATAACTTGCAATGCCATATGTGCTGAATCCTCCGTTCCGGTTAAAATAGGAATTTGGGCCAAAACACCCCCACGATTTTCATTAGATGGAATGAGTCCTAGGGAGAGATATTTGGTCAACGTATTCCACACTTCTCCTGTCACAGCCTCAACGGGATTATCGCTATTTGCATTGGGGAGTGTCCCAGCTATTATATTCATATTTTTATTCATCTCCTCATACTCTTGCTTTATCTGCGCTCTTCCCTCCTCACTCAACAGCCTATGGTCCAGCGTAGCGCTCACCGAAGTCCCCACACTTCCTCCATAAAGTTCTTTACTCACCTTGCTGGTATCACGGTTAAGCCTTTCAAGCTCATCGGAGTTCTCTGTATCTTTTACATGTAAGGTTCCTTCACCCACGGTTGCTAGAGTTTTAGAACTGGAGTAACCCATCTCATTGGAGAGGGAGAGGGTAGAGGAGTTTACTTTTCCTGTGGTTTCTTCCACATTGGTTTGGGTATTTTTCCCTGTGGTATAGCCTATATTGGTTCCTACACTGTAACTGTTACTTGAGCTATACTGAGAGTTGGTAGAGTTTGCAAAGGTTAAAGTACCTGTACTTAGGTTTAGCTTTCCATTATCCTCAAACTCACCTTGTTCATTGCTCCCTCCTGCGGCAATCAGTGCGCCTTTAACATGGGTGTTGTTTTCAACATCAATGGTGACATTCTCTCCTGTAAGCGAAGTTAGAACGGTTTGTTTGCTTTGACTTGTTCCCGTACTTGCTCCGTAGCTGGCTCCTGTACTGCCTAAGCCATCGCCTACTCTTGCACCTACGGTATTGTTGAGTGCATTTTGTTGTGCACGCGAACCACTGGTGTACTCTTTATCACTTCCCAAAGAGGCACTCAGACTGACGTTAAACCCTTTAGAATTGGAAGAGCTACTATCTCTCACAGATTCAACACTTAAGTCTCCTCCGACTTTAAGGTCTAGGGACTCTTGCGCATGAACCGTGGCTCCTTTAAAGGAGGCATCATTGGTGGTTTCTATGGTGATGTTTTGGGCAAGAAGTTCTGCATTGGTGTGGGTGGTGCTCTCACTGCTTTGATGTCCCTGCCCATACCCCAAGGAAGCGCCCAGTCCACTGCCGCCTCCGTACATGGTCATGGAAAGAGACGCACTGAGGTCTTTACTCTCTTGGTTGGAAGTAGTGGTGTCGGCGGAGGCGCTTACATGTAAGTTGTGGGTGGTGATGTCTAGGTTCTCTTTGGCCACCAAGGCTGAACCGCTTAGGGTAGTGTCGTGGTGCGCCCCTGTGACGATGGAGATGTTTTGTGCAAAGAAGGTGGAGGCAAGGGAGTGGGTGATGCCTGCTTTTTCCAAGAGGCTTTCCCCTTTAAGGTCTAGGGCCAAACCTATGGAAAAGCCCCATGTCCCAGAACTTGCAACCGCTGTAGCAACCTGAGCGGCAATAGCCACCGTTTTACTAGCAAGGTCGGCCGAGGCAGCAGCGATGGCAGCAACATAGTACTTTTCATTATCCTTGATGTGGTCGATAAGCTCTCTTAAATCTTCAATGTCTTCGTAGTCAATCCCTGCCTCTTTAGCTCTGTAGCGCACGGTTAGGTCACCCAGTATGGCTTCTAGTTTACCCACTTCGTTTTTGTAATGGCTGTACTCATCCTTCACTTTTTTAAGTTGTTCGGCTGACTCGGCAGCGGCTTTAACCGCTGAACCAATCTCTACGTATTCGTTTTGTACGGTGAGGCTGATGGTCGCACTGGCATGTTTTTCTTGGCTGTCCTTGCTAAAGACGTCGATGGATTCTGTGATGGCGATGTCGCCTTCTTGGGTGGTAAGGCGGATGTCTTCTTGGGCAGCAAGGGTGGAGCCTTGGACGTGAATGTTTTCTTGGGCGTCAAGAACGATGTCACCTTGACCACTTTTAAGAGAAGCACTTTTGTGGGTAAGTCCTTGGGTATTGAGAACCTCTTTGTCGTAAGTGGCTTCGGCAAGGGTGATTTTAAGCTTCGTATCTTCTCCGGGAAGTTTAGGGTTTAGTGCTTGTGCTACCTCTGCAATGCTTGCAAGGCGTAGCTCTTTTTTCTCGAAATGGCTAGACGTTTGGGCTGTTTCTTGGGCGGCAAGGATTTCAATGTCACCTTTGGATGCAGTGATATGCAAGGCATCGTGTGCCTCCAAAGAAGAACCCAGTATCTTGGTGTTGCCACTTTCAATGTAAAGTCCACCACCGCTTTTAAGGGAAGAGGCCTTGGCACTTGTGGCGGCTTGTTGGTCGTGTTGCAGTTCCATGGCATACACGGGCCCTGTGTCTGCTAAGCCTAAGGTGGCAAGGGAGGCGATGAGATTGCCGAGGTTAAAACTGCTTTTCTTGCTCCATTGTTCGTGCTTGGAAAATTCTTGCGCGGCCGCAATGAGCACTTCGTTGGCGGCGTGAAGTTGGAGGTCAGAAGCCGCATCGAGGTTGGAGCCAATGACCCTGATGTCCTTGCCTGATTTTAAGATGATGTTTAGTGCTTCGGTGCGAAGGTGTGCTTCTTGGGCATTGAGGGCATCCACTCTGTTCATGGAGGCACTTTGCTTGAGCCCTCCCCATGAAGACTTTTTCACCGAGTGCAGTTCGCCTTCTTTGTACTGTTTGGCAAGAACAGTGATGTCCTCTTTGGCGTCCACAATGATGTTTTCTTTAGCAACAAGATTGGCTGCTTCGAGGATGACGTCTCCGTCGCTAGAGTGGATGAGGATGTTGTTGGCATCAAGGGTGCTTTGGACTACGGTTTCTTTGTAGAGGGTGTCTTGTTGTGTTTTTTTACCAAGAAATCCACTGGAAGATTGTATTTTTGTATCTTGGTAGCTAAGATCATTGGAGGCCAAGATGTTCACGCTCTCTTTAGCTTGTAAAACAATAGTATCACTCGCATTCATGTTGGATGCCACCACATTGATGTGATTGGCATTAATGGCGATGTTTCTACCATCAACTGTCGAAGTAGCATGCGTGATAGACTCGCCTTTGTTGTAGCCTTTGCTCAGGCGAAAGTCATAATTCTCTTTAGTTTCCAATGCTTCTATTTCTACAGTACCGTCAATAGCGGAGAGTAGTATGTCTCCCACGGCTTTTACATGAGTGTTGGCAAGTGTAATGCCCTCATTTGCTTCCATCAATACATCGCCACCAGAAATAAACTGCGCCGCTTTGCCTTTTTGCGTGAGGGTTTGGGTGCCCTGGGTATACGTGTAAGTTTTATCTTGGGTGAGAGCGGAGCTAAGGATGGTGTCGGCACGAAGATGCATGTCACCCCCAGCGTAAACAGTTCCGCTTAGGTTTTCAAGGACTCCGCCAGATGCAAGGGTCATGTCGCCCTCTGAGGTGATGGTGCCGTTGCGATGAGAGAGACTAGCACCTGTAGCAATGCTTAGGGTTCCTTCTGAGGCAATAAGCCCATCGTTTAAAAGGGTGTCTTGGATGACAAGGTCTATCTCTCCTGCGGCTATTCTCGCGCCATCGCTACTGATGTTAGTACTCGCTAGGTACACCTCAGGCACAAGCACACGGTGTCCCTCCACCTCACGCTCTACCATCCACACGATGTTTTTCCCCAGTTGGGCCACTTGCTCCTTAGACAAAGAGATGCCCACTTGCAAATCTAGGGAAGTTTGCAGAGAAAGGGCATTGTCCATGAGGGCTTGAAACTGCTCTAGCTCAGAAGCATAGCCCTCTAAGTAGCGGCTTCCGCTAAGGCGAAGTACACTACTGCTGACAAGCTGAGTTTCAAGCATGGCATCCCCTAAGCGTTTTAGGGTGTGCTCAGGACGGTAGTCAAGTTTGCTGAGCATATAATCAGAACTAATAAACGTATTGTAGTTGGTAAAAAGTGGGTTAGCCTCGATGAGATAGGGGTGGTTGCTTGCTTGGTTTACTAGGAAAAGGCCGTATTTTCCCTTGGGGAGAGTAATGTTGTCGATGATGGTGTCGCTGCTTGTTGTGGGGGTTACGGATTGTGTTTGCGCAAGCGCATTGTGGGTGTTGGTTTGATAGAGCCCTTCATCGTTTGTAATGATTTTGTATTCAATGTTTTCATTTAGCGCAAGTGCTACGTTGACTTCATCCCGTAAGGTATTGCTAGCGTGTTCAAGTTCTTGATTTAGTGTGGTTATGTCAAGGCTTGTGAGCGTTTGGAGGTTTTGCAAAAAGAGATTTTTCAACTCTTCATTTAAATCTAACAAGTTTTGCTTGTTTTCTTCCAGGTTTTCCACTGTTGTTAGGCTATCGCTCAGCGTCTCGTAGCTGGCGATGTGTTTATGTGCATGGGTTATATTTTCCTTAAGGAGGCTAATGGCGCTTTCAAGCTCACCAGTATCTTGAAGGATATTAAACTGTTTGATAGTCTCAAGTGTGTCTTCCAAGGAGGTTAGGGTTGTTTGATTTTCTGTGATGGTGGTTTGGAGGTTTTGTTTTAGCGTTGTTAAGTCATCTTTAAAATGCGTTAAATCCTCTTGGGTTAGGACTTGTGATAGCAGTGTTTCCTCAACAGTTAGACTATTGAGCAGGGTTTCATCGCTTGCTTGAAGGCTTAACGTGAGCGTTTGTAGGGAAAATACACCATCTTCAATGCTCTCTATCGCAGTTAGTTTGCTGAGTATTTGTTGGTCACTCAAAGAACCAGTGAGTTGGTCACTGATGTTATTGAGGGTAATGACATTGCCTGTGATGCTATGTTTTGCCTGAATGCCATAGTTGGCTAAAGGGTGTTTGCTAGTTTTTGTGGTAGTAAATGTTCCTCTGTATGCTGCTCTGTGCTTGTGGTTAAAGCATGTTCCTGATGGGCCAGAAGAAGAGCAGTATTTTTCGTTTCTGTATTGGGCTGTTTTGGTAGTGGTTGTGCTTACTACTACTTTCCCAATATTGTTTACTTGAGCGGCATTTAAGTGTATGTTTTTATCTGATGCAATTAGTGAATACGCGTTGTTAAGGGTGTCAACATCAAGCAAAATATCACCAGAAGCGAGGATAAGGGCAGGGTCGGTTGGGGTGTCTATAACCTGTTCATACGTTGTGGTGGTGATGATATCATAGTCGTTGGAGCCTCCCTTTGAAACGGTTTTTGTATGGGTGGAGGAAGTGTTTTTGAATGTCGGTGCAGGTGCTGTGTTGTTGAGGGTTTTAGCCGTAATGGCAATATCTTTTTCTGATTGGATGAGTCCGCGGTTGGCAACGGTGTTGATTTTGTCCTTATCGCTGTTTGAGGCTATGGTTAGACTCCCATCACCATAGATAACGCCTTCTTCTTGGTTGGTGAGTGTGTCTGCTATGAGGAGGTCTATGGCGTTATTGCTACGGATCACTCCCGCGTTGTCGAGGTTTTTGGAAGCTAGGGCTAAGTCGTTTTTGGCATAAAATGCACCCGTGTTTTCAATAGTATTAGCGGCAATTTCCAAATCATAGCCGCCCACAAGTCCTTCATTATTGATGTGATTTGAAGCATACAGTGTATTTTTCCCGGTCCCCTCAAGGGTGATGAGCTCGCCCTTATTGTGGATGTCTTTTGCTTTTAAGACCATAGTGCTAGAAGCTTCGATAACATTATTTTCTTCAACCAAAAGTTTTTTTGCTGTATCAATCGAAATATTTTGGGCGCTCATGTCTCCTTTGAGGGTAATATCCGCGCTATGGGAGTTAAGCGTTGCTGCGGTGCCTGCAATGATTTTAGAAGCAACAATGTCGCCATCTGCACTTAATTCAAGGGTATTTTGCGCTAAGACTTCAGGTGGAAGGTGAACACCGATGCCTTTATCGGTACTTTTTAGTGTAATAACATTGGCGTAAATACCGCCAAGAAGGGTTGAGTCTATGGCAATGCCAGCGTCGCTTGTCTGTCTAGGAGTATGGGCGCCCTCAAGTGTGATGCTATTTTCTCCTGCGATGACATTAAGCGCATCCGCGTACAGCTTGGCGTTGAACTCTAGTGCCTTGGCGTAGAGATTGACCTTGGCGATGTTGTGCGCGTTAAAACCGTCCCCGTCGATAGCAATCATGCCACGCTCCACATCAAAACCGTGAAGCACGCCCCCGTGCATCACGGGTGTGCCGGTGGTTAGGGTTGCATTGGGGGTGTTGATAAAACCTCCCCCATTGATGCTAATACCATTTGGATTAGCGACGATAACATCCGCTGCTTGTCCTGCAACTTCAGTGTAGCCTCGCAATAATGTTTTGCTTGTGCCTGTCACTTCATTGAGAATAAGGCTCGCGGCATTGCCTGTAAGTTTCGGATTATAAGAGATGTAGCCTGCGAGCTGTGTGTTGGCAATGTTTTTAGCATTGTTAAGAACGAGGCCTTGCTGTTCGACGTTAAATTTGGAAAATTTATTGTGGGAGAGGCCCTGTGCGTTTGGGGCGACGATATTAACAACAGGGACGCCATTGGGCGCTTCTATGAGCCCAGCTTGATTTGCACTCGGTGCGGCTGTGTCTACGGCAAGGTTTGCACTATGGAGTGTTTGGGTGGAGATAAGGAAAAAACTGGTGCAAAGAGAAATAAACTGAGCGGTGTTCATGGGTGTCCTTTTTTGGCGTAAGCTTTACATGTAACGATAATATCTGTGACTTCGTGATGGCAATTGTGAAAAAATGCATCAAAGGGCAGCGGTTGGCGGGGGGATATTCTTTCTTGAACGCATTGGGAGAACGTGGTGGCATCTTCATCGTTTGCCAAGTCAAGGGGATGGCATTTGGCGTGGTTAAAGTAGGGCGAATTGTCTATCATCGCCCCTTGCGTGTTGAAATAATCAAGGTATTGGGTTGCGTACAGCCCGCCACACTGGTTGGCAGTGCATAAATAAGCATGATAATAAACATCCAAGGTGGCATTGCAGCGGTAGACATCGTGTGGGGCGAGGGCAGTGAGTTGTTTAAGGTTTTCAATGATGTCGTCCCCTTTTATTTTAGAAAGCCAGACTTGCTCAAAAGGGTCGTAAACCCCTTGTGAGAAAAACAAAAGATTGGCATCCTCGTCCCAAAGGCCTCCTGCGTAGGCAAAATCAACCTTCAAGGAAGGCAGGGTGTCTTTGGCGATAAGGCCATCATCGTTGTAGTCTATGATTTTTATGATTTGCTGATCTTTATCCATGACGATTCTTAGGCTTCGCATGGGGTTGAAGATAAAGCGATAGGTTTTGTCTTTGACTGTCATACTGCGAGGAAGTGTCGCCTGCGCATCGGCATAGGCGTATTGACGCAAAACATTTCCATCGGCATCAAGAACCGCAAGAAGTTGCCCTTCGCCAGCCCAAAGATAGCGTTCTTTAAGCACACCATTTACCTTTTTTGCCAGTTTTAATCCTTGGGCATCAAGGAGATACTCAACGGTATGCGAGGGTGTGAAAATGTGCTGCAAGTGGTTTGTTTTGGTGAAGCTATAGGATTTGTCTTTTGTGACAACATGAAGGGCTGTTCTGTCTTGGTTAAAATAAAGGAATGCCAAAGCTAAAAATACGACAACAAGCCATAAGGTTTTTTTCATTTTTTAAAATCCATAGTGCACTAAGAATCCAAAAAAATTCTGATGTTTGGACACATCGCGCTTTCGCAAAGGCATAGCGTAATACAATGAAGTATTAAGGGAATCTTTCTGAAGTTTGAGGCCAAGAATACTGCTAAATAAAGCACCTCCGGCGGTGTCTTCTTCTTTTTTAATCTCTCCATAATCAAACCCTACGAAATAATGCGGGCTTAGGGCGCCAAACCAATGCACTGGGGAGAGGTAGGAAAATTCATTGCGTAAGAAAAACCCTGTATTGCCACTAAGTCCCTCTTTTTGGTAGCCGCGTACACTGTAGTGCCCGCCAATGCTGATTTGGTTAGTGTTGAAAAGTTGGTGATGGGAGTATTGAAAATGGCCATTGAGGGCGTATTGAAATTTGTCCGCACGTTTTAAAAGAGCCAAATCAAGCGTGTAAAGATGGTAGTGTTCGTTGAGATGGGTTGGGTTTGTGGCATGAAACCAATCTGTTCCTTTAGTGTAATTAAGGGCCGTATAGAAGTACATACCCGATGTTTGGTACAAATAATCAACCATCAAGCCAGCCTTGGAAAGCTTGTAGCTAGAGGTTTCTATGAGGGTATCGCTTATGTAGTTTTTGGTGTGGTACCGCGACAACGAAGAGCCTAGGGTGACCCTGTGAGAGAGGTCGTGAAAAAGTTTGTAGTTAAAAGATAGCGTGTGGGTTTGCGTGTTGCCTTTGGAGGTGTATTGGTTTATTCCGCCATAAATAAACTGTTTGTAGTTACTTTTGCGGTAGTTCAATGTTGTAAGCAGTCTGCCAAAGGGAAAGGAGTATTGGTATCCGTCTCCGAGGGAATTTTCATTTTTAAAGTGCTGGTCTGTGCTGTTGAGATTGAGGGAAAATTGGTCATTGATACCCAGAGGATTGTCTATGTTTAGCGCGAGATTTCCTTGTTTATCTCCTGTTTGTTTTGTGCCAAAATTATTGATGCCAACAGTGCCATTGATGCGATTTGTGGGGGTATTTTCGATGTGAATGTCGCTATAGCCTACTTGGGAACTAGGCAGCAGGTTCATGTTTGCGTGGTTGCTAGGGAGGCGGTTGATGGTTTCTATGGCATTTTCTAAGTTTCTTATGTTTAAAAAAGCACCCTCTTCTCCCCAAAAAGCATTGTTAATGTACCGCTCCTTGGGTGAGATAGTCGCTATTTTTCCCTCCGTGGCGTAAAGCATGATCTCCCCCTGGGCTATATTTTGTGGTTTGATGTAAACCTGAGAGGTGATGTAGCCTTTTTCAATATACAAAGCCGTGAGGTGTTTGGTGAGGTTTGATAACTCAGAAAGCGTGTTGCATTTGTCTATGTATTGACTATATATAAGGTTTTTTTCGGTGCTAGAAAGCAGGGTGATTCCCTCATCTGTGATTGCGGTGATATGAAAACATTGCTCCTCTTCTTTTGTGTGCAATGCTGGTTTTTCGACCTCGTAGCGAAAGGTGTTTTGGTGTTGGTTTTGTTCAAGCTTTTCAAACACCTCTTTTTGTCGCTCAAATTGCTCGCGTTGGTCGATGGCTTCTTGGGCGGGACTTGAAAATAAAAGGGAAGGAAAAAGAAAATACAAGATAAGTTGTTTGCGCATCATTGGCTTCCATTGAATCTAAAAAGATAAGGGATAAAAATTTAAAAGCACAATTGTATAGTTTAAAGTATTATATTTAAATTAAGTAATTATAAAAGGTGTTATTTTACGTTATATCCTTGCCATGTAAGAAATTTCTCCAAACCCTTCGTGTTCTTTTTGGAGTATAATCTCCCTTTTACAAGGAGTTCGTGTGTTTGGCATTTTTATGGGTTTGGTGGGAAAAATCTTTCCGCTTTATGGGATGATTGGGCTGGGGTACATCGCTTCGCGGGGGTTACATGTAGCCCGTGAATCTATCGCGCCTTTGCTTATTTATGTCATCTCGCCTGTGGTGGTGTTTGCGGCCAGTTTGAACGTGACCATCAGCCTTGAAGTGCTCGGGTTTCCGTGGTTCATGTTTGGGGTGAGCGCAGCGTTGTGCCTTTTTTTCTACTGGGTGGGGAAGTTTTTTTGGGAGGACGCCACGCGCAACATCTTTGCTTTTAGCGCAGGCACGGGCAACACGGGCTACTTTGGCATCCCTTTGGCGATGCTACTTTTTGAGCCAGAAGTGGCCAATTTGTACATTTTCACTATGCTCGCCTCCTTGCTATACGAGAGTACCATCGGGTTTTACATCATCGCGCGCGGGCAGTACACGTTTAGGCAAAGCCTTCTCAAAGTGGCGCGGTTGCCTTCGCTGTATGCCATGCACTTGGGGCTTGTGTGCAACTACATGGGGTGGTTTCCTTCCGAATCGTTGATGGATTTTATGGAGTATTTTAAGGGAACTTTTGCCATTTTAGGGATGATGATGGTAGGCATGGGCCTTAAAGGCGTGCGGGAAAAGGGGATGGATTTTACCTTTGTGGGTATGACCTTTGTGACGAAATTTGTGGTGTGGCCGCTGGTGGTGTTTGGGCTTATTTACCTTGACCAAACGTGGCTTGGCTTGCTCAATGATGCCTTGTATAAAGTCATGTTTATCTTCGCCGTGGTGCCTTTAGCGGCCAATGCTGTCTCCATGGCGGTATTGCTTAAAGCCGCGCCCGAAAAGGCTTCCTTTGCGGTGCTGCTTAGCACCTTGTTTTCCCTTGTGAGCATTCCGCTCATGAGCTTGATTTTTTTACATTAAGAGGAGCGAGTGATGCAACAATCTTCCGCATTTGTGTTGGGGTTATTTTTACTTTTAAGCGCAGGAGCCCTTGGAATGGGACTTGGAAGCAGTGTGGTCAAATACAAACAGTTGGAGCGCACGGTTTCGGTGAAGGGGTTAGCAGAGACGGAAGTGGAAGCAGACGTGGTCATTTGGCCCATCCAATTTACCCGCGCGGGCGATGATTTGGCCAAGCTCTACCAAGAGTTAGAGCGCGATACAAAACTGGTCAAAAACTTTTTGGAGTCCGAAGGGTTTAGTGCCGAAGAGTTGACCACTAGCGCGCCCGTGGTGTTTGACCGCCTCAGTAACCAATACGGCCAAAATGAGGGCGGATACCGCTACATCCTCAACCAAACCCTTTCCCTCTATAGCACCCAAGTCGCCAAAGCCAGAGGGGCGATGGTGAGTATCGGGGAACTTGGCAAGCAGGGAGTGACCTTTAAGTCCGATATGTACGAAAACCGTGTAGAGTACTTGTTTACGCAACTCAACGCGGTCAAACCTGCCATGCTCAAAGAAGCCACACTCAGTGCGCGCGCCTCAGCCCAAACCTTTGCAGATGACTCCCAAAGCAAGCTAGGCAAAATAAAATCCGCTTCTCAAGGGCAGTTTAGCATCAGCGACCGCGACAAAAACACCCCTCATATCAAAACCGTGCGGGTGGTTTCTACGGTGGTCTATTACTTGAACGACTAATCCTTTACATGTAAGGGTTTTTGCTATACTTTTGGCAAAATACAAGGAGAGAACAATGCGCATTTGGCAGGGTTTGGTGGCGATAGTAGTAGGGGTTTTACTGACAGGATGTGTGGCAAGCTCCACCCAAGGAGGCGCACTGGGCGTAAACCGTGGGCAACTCATGCTCGTCTCTTCGGATCAGATGCAAACAGGAGCCAACGAAGCCTATGCACAAGTGTTGAGCAAGGCCAAAGCCGAGAATAAGCTCAATAAAGACAAGGCCCAAGTGGAACGGTTGCGCACCATCGCCAAGCGCCTTGTGGCACACGTGGGCGTGTTTCGCCAAGATGCCACCCAGTGGGCGTGGGAAGTGAATCTCATCACCGAAGACACCCTAAACGCGTGGTGTATGCCTGGGGGAAAGATTGCTTTTTACACGGGTATTTTAGACCAGTTGAAGCTTGATGACCACGAAGTCGCCGCCATCATGGGGCACGAAATGGCCCACGCCTTGCGCGAACATAGCCGTGAGCGTGCTTCCCAAGACCAGTTGCGCCAGATTGGCCTTTTTGCCGTACAAAAAGCCACGGGTGCTTCGGGTGAAGTGATGAAGCTAGCAGACATGGCGACCCACTACACCATCACGCTGCCCTACAGCCGAGAGCATGAGCGCGAGTCGGACATCATCGGCCTTGAACTAGCCGCACGTGCGGGCTATGACCCAAAAGGCGCGGTGCGGGTGTGGGAAAAAATGGCAAAAGTGTCGCAAAGTGCACCGCTGGAATTTTTAAGCACCCACCCTTCGCCCCAGTCGCGCATCGCTGAACTTAATCAGGCTGCTTTGCGTGTGATGCCGTTGTATGAAAAAGCACCCAAACCCTAAGGCTTACATGTAAAGGGGCATCCGTCTTATTTATGTCACCATGTTGTGGCATGATGGTGGTGACATTTTTGGGTGAATATGAAACTACTACAAGGAGTGGATGTGTCATTTAAAGCAAAGATTATCACCACGATTGCCGTGCTGATGTTTTTAAGTTTGGGTATCTTTGGTGTCATAAGTTACATTGACACGAAGAAAAACAGTGTTGCGCAGGTTGAAGAGAGTCTTAAGATAGCCTCTCGAGGCTTGACGGATTACATTGATTTGTGGGTGCTGAGCAAAAAAAATAGCTTGATGAGTGCGGCTCGCATGCTTAGCGAGATTGAAACTATGAGCGAAGCACAAATCAAAGCCGTGCTTCAAGAAACGACAAGTGCCGCAGAAAGTCGCGACACCTTTGTGGGCATCGAGGCTTCTGGTGTGATGATTTACGGAAGCAATACCACGCCAAGAGCAGGGTTTGACCCGCGTGCGCGTCCGTGGTTTATCATGGGTAAAACCACAGGTAAGCCCGGCATGACCGATATTTACCGAGGCTCGGCTGATCCTATTGACTTGGTCGCTGTGATGGCGCCCATCGTCAAAAATGGCAAAATCATCGGCGTTGTTGCAAGCTCTTTTGAGCTAACGCACATTGCTAAGGCTGTGGGTGGCATTGACTTTAACGGCGGATACGGCATGCTGTTGGACGCGAAAAAAGTCATTGTTGTGCACCCTAAATCTGACATGATTGGCAAAGAGTCTGTCTTGGCGTCGCGCTTTAGCGGGGCGAGTGAGGGGATGATTGAATACACCTTTGATGGAAGCGATAAAATTTTTACCTACAAGGCTTCCGTGGAGACCAATTGGATTCCTGGCATCACCTTTGAGAAAGAAGTGGCGTACGCCTTTTTAAATGCCCAAACAAGGGAACTTGTGTTTATTGGTGTGATGATGCTCGTTGTTTCGATGGGCATTATGATTTTTTTAATCAAAACACTGCTAAAACCTCTCGATAAACTCAACAGCGTTGTGGAAGAACTCTCCAGTGCTGAGGGAGATTTGCGCCAACGGCTTGTTGCGACCGCTAATGATGAATTTTCACAAGTCTCACGCAACATCAATCGCTTCATTGAAAAACTTCACGAGATTGTGAAAAAATCAAAAGTCATCAGCAGTGAAAATGCGTCCATCTCAGAAGAGCTCTCACGCACTGCTTCGCAAGTGGTGCGAAACGTGGACAGCGAGTCGAGGATTGTAGAAAAAACAAAAGAAGAGGGCACGGCGTTAGTAAAAAGCATTGAAAGTTCTGTGGAAAAAGCCAAGGCTTCCCAAAAAGCACTTTCTAGCACCCAGCAAGATATTGGGGAGGTGAAAGCGAAAGTGGAAGAGTTGGAGCACACCATGCAAGCCACAGCCGCCAAGGAACTGGGCTTGGCCGATCGCCTCAATACGGTCAGTCAAAATGCCAACGAAGTCAAAGATGTGCTTGGCATCATCCGCGATATTGCCGACCAAACGAACCTTTTGGCGCTCAACGCGGCCATCGAAGCGGCGCGCGCGGGTGAGCATGGGCGTGGGTTTGCGGTCGTGGCCGATGAGGTGCGAAAATTGGCGGAGAGAACCCAAAAAAGCCTTGTGGAGATTGATGCAACCATCAACGTGGTAGTACAGTCTATCATGGATGCCAATACCGACATCGCTGCTAATGCTCAGGAAGTAAGCCGGTTGGCTTCTGTCTCTTTGGAGCTACAAAACGGCATGAACGGGGTTGCCAATACGATTTATAAAACCATCGAAGAGTCTCACGGCACGGTGAATGACTTTGTGGATACGGCTGAAAAAATCAAAAAGATTGTAGATGAAATCGAAAAAATCAATGTGATTTCAAAAGAGAACGTAGGAAGCATCGACAACGTTTCTCAAGCGTCTGAGCACTTGCACACCATGACCGAAAATCTTAACAACGAGTTAGGAAAGTTTAAGTCTTAGGGGGCGGCCTCAAGGCTAGGCGCACACTATATTCACGTGTGTGCCTAGCCTCTTCTTTACATGTAAAGCGTGAGGCTTATTAATGTGCAAAAACAATGCACCCTTCGGTTGGACAGACTTCCATACACGCGGGTGAAGCGTGGTGACCTACGCACTCAACGCATTTGTCTGCGTACACATAGTAAATATCCGCATCCGTTGGGTTGTCGCTATCATCCACGATAGCCTCCACGGGACACTCATCGATACAGGCTCCACATGAAATACAAACGTCCGTAATCTTTACTGCCATAACGTCTCCTTTTTTAGTTTTTTAGCAAGGAAATCTTACAACAGGTGTGTAGCGTGGAAATAGCGTGGGGCGATTGAGCGCGTTTCAAAAACGCAAAAGCACGCCTAGAAAAATCGCTACCACGCCTAGTGTGATGTTGATGGGCACCATGAGGGTTCCGATTGGCCCTAGCATGGATTTTGCGTTGGCAAAATCTCCTGCATCTATGAAGCGTTGGGCTTTGTTGCGGCGTAGAATCATCATGCCAAGGTTTAGTGCCATCACACTCCAAATCCCTTCTTTGGCGAAGGTGAGCACTTTTAGGTCGCTTTGATGCAAGCCCATGGCAAGTGCCATGATAAGCGCGGTAAGAAGCAAGAGCAGTACAAAGGGCACGACAATCTTGAAGAGAGTGTTGAGCATATGTGCCGTGCGAGCCAGACGTTGTGGCCCTTCAAGTTGGGCTAGGGCGTAGTGGGCGCTAAAGCGAATGGCAATCATGCCACCCACCCACACTACAGCAGAAATAACATGCAAAAAGACGATAATACTCTGGTATTGTGCGAAAATAAGCTCCATAGAACTTCCTTTTTTTGGTGGCATTGTAGCATGTTGGATTCTTTCTTTTTGAACGTATGTTTGATATAATATGAACATATGTTCAAAATAAGGAGCGTAAATGGAACAAGAAGTTGTGCTTGCTTGCAACAATAGCACGTGTATAAAAAAAGATGAGTGCTTACGGTATAAGCTCTTCCTCGAAGGCGCCAAAGAGTTCTCCACTAACGGTGGAAATGAAGAAAAAGGCTGTAAAAAATTTATACAAAAGGATTAATGATGGAAAAAAAACGTATGCAAAAAAGAGCCCTTAATGGTTCTGGAATGGGGCGTGGTGGCAACATGAAGCATGACCAATCTTGCCATGGAAATGGCGAAGGGTTTGGCAAAGGCCAAGGAAGAGGCAAAGGCTGTAACAGAAAATAACAGCCTTTTTTACACCTTACATGTAAGAAAAATTTCTTACATGTAAGGACTATCTGTCTTTGATATTTTTTTCAAAGTAACTAATATTGAGCAGGACAAATCGGTAGGCCACGTACACAAGTACTGGCCAAGCGGCGAACCATAAAATCCCCGAGGTGTAATTTACCATTTTTTTCTCCTAATAGTGATGTGGGTCTGCCTCGATTTCGTGCGACGTTATCTTTTCCTTATCCATAACCCTCCAAACAAAGAAGATGTAGGCCACGACAAAGGGTACTCCCAGCGAGACGTAACCCATCACACTAAGTGTATAGTGTGAACTTGAACTGTTTTCAATGGTCAGCGAACTGGCCATATCGCTTAGCGAAGGGTAGATGGTCGTCCCATTGAAGCCTAAAAGGCAAAAAAGACTTAACACCACAAGTACCGTTCCTGGGCCACTAAACCAAATGCCCTTATCGCTTTTTTTCACTAAAGCAATAAGGATGGCATACACCACAAGCACGGTTCCTGACACAAAGAAAAGGAGCAAAAGAGGCGTGGCTAAAAAATTAGAGAGAAACTTGTGCTCAACGATAAACACCCTCTCTCCCTCATACGCAAATCCGCTCATCAAAACAAGCATCGTGCCAACAAGTACAAAAAATCCCACAAACAAAAGGGCATCTTTGACAAGTTGTGTCCTTGTGTTTTTTAGGATTTCTTCTTCGGCGATATTGTTTAAAAAGTACAAGGACGCTTGGACTCTTGCTAGAAAAAACAGTGTGAGTCCTAGGGCAACATTGAAAGGATTGAGCACAGCTTCTAGGCCATAGGTAGGCAGTGTCCAAGACGAGAGATTCATCTCATTTTTGATGAAATTTCCCCCTGTGAAAAGCGTCCCAACAGCAATCCCGATAAGGATAATCCCCGCACTTCCGTTGATGAACAAAAAGGTTTCATAGGTGCGTGCGCCAAAGAGATTATCTGGTTTTTTTCTGTATTCGTACGAAACTGCTTGGATGATAAAACAGAACAAAATCGCCATCCAAACATAATATGCCCCGCCAAAACTCACCGCGTAAAAAAGAGGAAATGCCGCAAATAAAGCCCCGCCAAACACGACAAGTGACGTAAAAGAGAGTTCCCATTTTCTTCCCAGAGAGTTCACAAGAACAGTGCGTTGTTTTTCATCTTTGCCAATCTTATACAAAAGGGTCTGCCCCCCTTGGACAAAGGTGACAAAAACAAACAACGCGCCAATCAAAGCAATCAAAAACCACCAGTACTGTTGGAGTGCCAAAAGGGATAACTTTTCAAACATGTGATTCCTCCTGCGGCCCTATTTTTATCTGCTTGAGCATGATTTTTATCTCCGCAATCAGCAATCCTGTGAAGATAATTGCAAACAAAGAGAGGGTGACGATAACAGCCGATTCATCCAAGCTTGAGGTGGCAACACCTGTGGGTAACATCCCTTGAATAGCCCACGGTTGTCTTCCCACTTCGGCAACTATCCAGCCCGCTTCGCCTGCGATATACCCTAGAGGTATGCTAAAAAGGGCGGCATTGAGGAGCAATTTTTTATTTTCAAGTTTGCCTAGCATGCTAAAGAGCAAAACAAAGAAAAAGAGCACCACAAACCAAACGCCAAGCCCAACCATGAGGTGAAAGCTGTAAAAGGTAAGCCCAACTGGCGGGATGATGCTTTTGGGGTCTTTCAAATACCCATACCCCATGTACGTTTCGTGGGCTCTAAAGGTTTCCAGGTGCGCCGCCGTAGCTTCAACGTCCCCTGCTCTTTTTGCCTCTTTGTACCCCCGCAATGCGCTCAGGGCAACCTTGCCTTTTTCTATTTTGACCTGTGCGGATTCGATGCTTAACTTTTCATTTCCAAACACCAAATCGTCTATGCCTGGAACAAAGGCGTTGATATTTCTATAGCCTAAAAACGAAAGGGCATAGGGCACTTCAAGCGCCCACAAAAACTCATCTTGCGTGTCGCCTATCTCTTTTTTGTGGTTTAACTGTCCAATCACAACAATGCCCGCACGGGAGTGTCCGCTGTATAAGCCCTCCATCGCGGCTAATTTCGTGGGTTGGGTTTGCGCCACTTGATGTCCTGATTCGTCTCCGGTGAAAACCAAAAACAACGAGGCAAAAAGCCCAAAAGAGGCGGCAACGATGATGCTTCTTTTGGCAAAGAGCACTTCTCTTTTTTTCAGTAAATACCACGCGCTAACGCCCACCACAAACAAAGAACCCATCACGTACCCACTAGCGATAGTGTGCAGAAATTTTGAAACACCATTTGGGTTAAGGAGCACATCCAAAAAGCTATGCATCTCAAATCTGGCCGTATCGACGTTGAATTCCATGCCCACAGGGTGTTGCATCCAGCCATTTGCAACCAAAATCCACACGGCCGAGAGGTTTGAGCCGATGGCAACGAGCCACGTCGAAAGCAAGTGCATATTTTTTGAGACTTTGTTCCACCCAAAAAACATGACCGCAAAAAAGGTTGACTCTATAAAAAACGCCATGATGCCCTCGATGGCCAAGGGCGCACCAAAAATATCTCCGACTATCCAAGAGTAATTTGACCAGTTGGTTCCAAATTCAAACTCCAAGATAATCCCCGTTGCTAGGCCAATGGCAAAGTTGATGGCAAAAAGTGTCATCCAAAATTTCGTAATCTTTTTCCACGCCTCGTCTTTTGTTCTGACGTAAATGGTCTCCATAATCGCCATAATAAAGGAGAGTCCTAGGGTTAGCGGCACAAAAAGCCAGTGATACAATGCGGTCAGTGCAAATTGAGCCCGTGAGAGGTCCACTAGAAGCGTATTTTCCATCTGTTACCTTTGTTGCGTTAAGTTCTGCATAACATGATTTGCCCGATCTTCGTCAGTGGAAAATTGGGTCTCGAGCACATTGGGGAAAAAGAAGAATTTGAGGACGAAAAAAAAGAGAAAAAGTTTGATTCCGATGATGAGCCAAAGTTGTTTCCCTACTTTCATGCTAGAAAATCCCTCGCTGTAAAAGGAAAAAATGCGTCGCAGAAGTTTCATGTTGTGATAACCTACTATAATTTTTCAATTTATCTAAAGCTATAATCTGCCCCACTATAGCCAAACTTGGTGAAAAACCGGTGCTTTTGAAAATATTCACGCCTACAAGGGCGTTTGCGTAAAAGACTTAGCATAATGCAAATATAAGGAGCTGGGTGGCTTGATGGCGGGAATTAGAATGCAATATAAGTTAAGTTAAGCCGCACTTACTCAAAAACTTGGCACTTCACACGCCGTCATTAGTAGAATAGAAAATGGATCCGTAAACGCGGGCATTGATTTTTTACAAAAAATTGCCACAGTTATCTGTCGTGGTGGTGCCACAAGAGAAGAGTTGGACTATCGTTTGAGCGCTAGGGGAATTATACATGTAAAGAGTAGCGTGCCATGATGCGGTGGAGTCAGAAAGTGGCCTGCCTCTAAGGTCATGATGCAATTTTAGGAATTATTCGATGCTGACACAGAATGGTGAACAGTACCGAACTCTTTATAGCCCAAACTGGCTTTTGCGCCATACATGAATCCATCATCTTTGGTTGTGGCTGATTTGTATTCGCTATTAAGAGCAATTCCATAGGTAAAATCATTGATTGGCAATTTGTAAGCAATTTCACCGTAGTACAAATCAATATTGCCACCAGCAACCGCATTGTCATTGGTATTTAGTCCTACTCATTTTCATAAACATTCCTTGGTGTGAGTTAAAAGAAGAAGAAGAAGAGAAGGGCGGATTGGTATATCAATCCGCGCAAAGGCACAACCGGACTTTTTGCAAAACAAAATTTGCAAAAAGTCCAACGTTGGCATAGCTTTTTAGATTTTTTTAAAGGGATGTCGTAGAGTTTTTACGAAGCTTTCCCTAAAAGAATTGCCAAACAGAAGTACCCAAATTGAACATGATAATCCTGAAAATGGCGGCACCAACAAAAGCACAAATAAGCCCCAAAGCAAAAGGGGTATTCGAGAGAGTAATAGCACCTTCATTTTTACCAGAAAATGATGAGACCAGCCCAAAAGGAAGCGCAAGCCCAACAATGACAATACCCACCCAAAAGAGCATGGCAAATTCACCAGACAACACAGACGATGCGGCGCGACTAGGATCTTGATACGGCGCAACGACCAAAGCAACCAAATAAGCAATAATGGCAATGGCTTGAACAGCAATTAGCACTTGAACGAAGCGTTTTATTTTTTCAATCATTGCAGCATTTGGTTCAACCAAAAGGGCTCCAAAGGCCAAAGTGCCCATTAAAAACGCAGATGCCAAATAAACAAAGGGCAAAGTGAGGGTATCCCATGCAGGACGTGCACCCATGACATACGAATCACCTACTGCAAAAGCAAGAATAGCCGCCGTGATACCCCCAATGAGGGTGAGTGACTTAAGTGTTTGCCTAGAAGCATGACGATGCAATGCGTAAATATAGGCAAGAAGACAAATTCCTGTAATGCCAATCATTACTGATTCAATAAAAATACCTGAGGTCGGATGACCTAGTGCACCAAAGATTCGTTCAGGATGGCCCAAGTGAAGAACACTGGAAAAACCACCAAGTGCTAAGGTAACCAATGCAGCAATAGCACCACGCTGTTTGACCTTTTCACTAAAGCCATACCACTCATTTATCGCCAACGCGATAAACAATCCACATCCTAAATCTACAAAAGATGTAAAAAAGACTAATGAAAATTCACTATCCATGATGTTTCTCCTCCTTTTTTCCAGAATGATACGGTGTTCTCCACGTATCTTTAGGTGGTAATTCTTGCCATGTAGCCGTTTTGCGATGTAAAATATATTTCACAGATGGATGGTTGCCACGATCGGGAAGGGTGTGAATATTCTCTTCTCCCGCAGCTTTTAAAATCTTAGAGACTTCGCTGCTTGGATCATCAATGTCTCCAAAATAACGGCATTTGGCGCAACATACTTTCACGCATGCAGGCTGTTCCCCCACGGCAGTTAAATGTGCACATAAAGTACATTTTTCAACCACTTTTTGTTCTTCGTTAAAGGAGCGTGCGCCGTAAGGGCATGCCATGATGCAATATTTACATCCAATGCATAGCTCTTTATCGACCATAACGGTCCCGTCCGACGCTTTAAAAGAAGCGCCTGTTGGGCAGACGTCCACACAGGTTGGGTTGTAGCATTGCTGACAGATGGTTGGCAAATGGTACTGTTCTATATCAGGAAATGTTCCCATGGGGCCAATCGTCAATACTTTGTTGTAATAAACGCCCAATGCCACATCGTTTTCTATCTTACACGATATTTCGCAAGAGTAACATCCGATACAACGATCTAGGTCGATAACCATTGTTTTTTTCATTGCTTCTTCCTTTGCTTATAGTGTTACAGTTTTGGTGGTTTCAGATGGTTGCGGTAGCCATGGTTTAAACTCTTCTGGCTTCTCCCAGATGCCCTTTGGCGCACTCTCTGCTTTATAAATCTTTACGCGATACCCTCGTATGGTATACGTTCCAAAGATATCGTTGAACGGACCTTGTTCTCTTGAGAGGACATTGACATTCGTTTCTTGCCAGCCAGCTGTTGGTGTGTCTAAGGTTTCAGGATTCCAAAAGCGTTCCATATAGACAGTATCTGGTGGAATGCCCTCCGTAACTCTCACTTTGCCCCGAATCTTTCCTCTTGCAGATTCTATCCACGTCCAATCGCCTTGTGCGACACCATATTTTTTAGCGGCTATGGGATTAACCCATACTTCAGGCACAGGATAAATCTCTCTTAGGTAAGGAATATTTCTAAGGGTGCCATGGTGATACATAGGTAAACGACCATTGGTCATAATGAGAGGGAATAATTTTCCTTCCGGAGAATTGTTATTTTCAAGCGGCTCTCTGTAGTACAAGAGTGGATCATAATCTTTGGAAGCTGGTGGTAAGTCAAAAGGTGACAGCGGTCTCCCTGTTCGTCCTAGTTTAATAAAACATTCACCATACACTTCGCATTTTTTTGAAGGTGTACCAAATCCGGCTGCTTTTCCTGTTTTTGGATCAATATCCAAATAACGATAGTATTGTTTGAATTCGTTAAATGGTATATGTTCAAACGGAACTTTTTGAATATACTCTTTCCATGTCATACCAAAGAATTTAGTCCATGAGTCTAGCTTTTCTTCATACGAATTGAAGTTGGGTATTTCAGGGGCGGTCTCTTTTGGGTCAAACGAACGTTTGCATCCTTCATGGCCCAATTCACCGCATCGTTTTGTAATTTGAGTCCAAAAGAAGTCTTCATTGCATGTCTCCCACAGATGTGTCACGGCACGTCTCGCGAACATGACATTGAAAGATTGTGTAATGAAATCTGTCTCTAGCCATTCTGTCAACGGGAATAAATAATCTGAATATGCAGAAAAAGAGGTGGGATAGGTAAATGCATGAACGATAAGATCTAATTGCTTCATGCCTTCTACCCATCGAGTCGCATTTGCCACCACGCCCAGTTTATTGCCAGAGCGCTCAATCCACGCATGAATACCGTATGGTTTTTTTGTAAGCATGGCTTCAAGTAATGGGGTCGGTTGTGCTACCCACCACTGTAACATGCCCTTGTGTTCAATCGTGCCTAAGCGTTTTAGCAACTGTTCTTTTGTAAGAAAATGCTGTAAACGTGTAGTACGAAGTGCGCCACCTGTTTCGCCTTTATAGCGTTGCAAAATGGTGCCCGGTTTTTCAATATTGCCCATAATGATATCCAACGTTGCGCCACCCATCGCTGCTTCAGAAGAGTTGATGCCATGGTCGACTGCAACACCCAAGCCGATGCTTGATGGTGTATTTTCAGCATACATTTTAATTGCCGCTATAATTTTTTTCTCTTCCAGTCCGCATTCACTGGCCGCTTTGGCAATTGTAAAAGGAGCAACTCTTTCTTGTAAGAGTGTCGCGCCTGTTTTATGCTGTGTGCCATTAACTGTAAATGTACCAAATAGCGCTGGTTCGAGCGCCTCATCCCACGGATAGGTCAATCCTTTGGCCGAGTTTGTTTTGGTGTCCCAGATTGCATAGGTATCAGCGCGTCCACCTTCAAATAACTCGTTTTCACGTAAAATCATTTTGGTTTGGGTGTTGACTAAAAATGGTAAATTTGTCCATTTGAGTACAAATTCATGGTCGTACAGGTTATGTTCAAGAATGTACTTAATCCATGCCATCATTAAGGCGACATCCGTTCCTGGGCGAATCGGTAGCCAGATATCTGCTTTAGCTGCATCTGGAGTGAAGCGTGGGTCAACAACAACGGTCTTTACGCCACGAGCTCTCAGTTCTACAAGGGCACGTCCTGCTTGTGATGGACCACTGTAAGAGGGGTCTGTTGCCCAAAGCACGAATGTTTTCATTTTAATTTCATTATAAAAATAAGCTTCTAAACCATTTGAGTCCGCAAGGCTTGGATTTCCATTGGGCCCGCCGCCATACATCATCCAATAGACGGATTGCCGTGGCATATAGCATTGTGAAGCGCCTGGTTCAAACCAGTTGGGAGAGCCAAAAACATTACAAAAACGGCATACGCTTGGGAAGTTGGGATTTCCACCACCACCTGTTCCTCCCATTACTGATTCTGCCCCGTATTTCTCACGGATTTCCATCAATTTTTGAGCAACTTCATCAATTCCTTCTTTCCATGAAATCCGTTTCCATTTATTTTCCCCACGAGCGCCAACTCGCTTCATTGGGTATTTAAGTCGATTAGGATGGTAGAGTGCTTGAATGCCCGCAAGTCCTTTTACACACAATGCTCCTTCGCTTCTTTTAAACTCAGGATCACCTTCTAGCTTAATAACGCGACCATTTTTAACATGTGCTAATACACCACAATCTGCGGTACAGTTACGGCAGTTTGTTCGGATGATTTCAACTTTGTCGGATATCTGGCCAGGTGTTGCAGCATGCGCACGAGGCACCAATCCACCGCTCCACGTACTGCTCAGTGCACCAAAAGCACTAATAGCAGCAGTGGTCTTGAGAAAATCCCTTCTACCAAAGACTGTTTGTTCTTTGTGTTCCATACACTTCTCCTTATACGGCAAAAATCTGGAAAACACATCTTTAAAGGTTTAACGTTTTAAATGTGTGTGTGATTAGATTTCATAAATTTTTTTAATGAAACCACCATAATTTTGTAACGCCGACATTTTTTATATGAATTGCTAATGGCCACTTAGAATTTAATTCATAATAAAATATGTCTTAATAAATCGATTTACATTTTGAATTATATGATTAATGCCACTAATTGTCAATACAATTATTTATATATTTTTATTCAAAAAAATAGTGTGGTATTTATGGGGATAAGAAAGTGTTTTGTGTTACAATAAACTTCAAAAAGGTCTCAATAAACAAAAGAGATAAGTTGGTTTATTGAGCAGTATTTTGCATTAAAAATATTGAGGAGTTTAGTGCCGATGGCCAGAAAGCGTACCAGTTATTCCCCTGAATTTAAAATGCAAGTTGCGCTAGAGGCCCTTGGCTCAGGTAAAACGTTGCAACACTTAGCCGATGAGTATGCTATTTCTATTAAAAATATTATGAATTGGAAACAGCAGTTTTTAGATAATGCAAGTTTTGCTTTTAATGAGATACCCGAGAAAAAGAGTATTGACGCACTCAAAAAAGAGAATGCGCGTCTTGAAAAACGTTTGGACCAGCTAAAGAAAGAACAGGTGTTTGTTAACAATACACTCAAAGCGTTCAATCTTTAAATTTTTTGTCTGGTTACGTTGTAAAAATGACAACAGTATTGTTTTGAGATTTTAATTCTTGATGAAAAAGCGTTAAGGGCGTTTTTTGCAACGCGTCATTAACCTCTTTTGTGGTAAAAAAAATAGCATGTGCAAAACAGACATCTTCGCACAAGTGGCACTCAATACATTGGTTGGCGTGATGTGTCAACGTAAATGGGTTAGTGCTTTCAAGTGCTAAAGCACCTGTAGGACAGATTTTTGTACAAATCGAACACATTTTACATTGGTTCGCATCAACCATTGGTTTGAAACCAATGGGCAGGGTTGGATTCAAGCGCTCGCACTCCTTTTTTATGAACATCAGAGCAGCTATTCTTCGATGATTTTTTTCGAAAGAGTGATGTGTGTTAGCGTCTTTTGGCACGCTTCGAGGCGCGGTAGATGTGGTGATGGGCTGCTGTTTGGGTGCTATTTTTTGACCTAAGAATCTTAGAAATATTCTTCTTTTCACATGGCCTTCTTGGCTCATCCCTTCTTGCTTTTTTTCTTCATGTTCTGCCCTTTGTTGCTCTTTTACATGTAAAAAAGAGTGATTGAATTTGGATGCTTCACGCACAAGGTTATGAACGTTTGTAAATGTCTGCTCAAGCCAGATGCGCATCAAAGAAGCATAGCAATGCTCACATGGCGCATGAATGAGCTCAACAACAGAAGCCTTAAAACTGCATGCATGCAACAGTAAAGAGCTATCCAGCCGTGCTAAACAAGGAACGATGCAGGCATCTTTGGGTGCTTGAGTCTTTTTACATGTAAAGACAATTTTTCCTGTATGTTCTCTTTGTTTTGCCATGGCGTGTAAGAGTTTTTCATCTGAAAATTCTTTGGATTCAAAGGCATCCATGGGACAGATTCCAACACACACGCCACACGCCACACATTTAAGGACATCAAACCGCAAGGCAGTTCCTGTGTGTTCAATAGCATGGGTTGGGCAAACATCGTAACATAAGCGACATAATGAAGCGCGATGTTTACTCTTAAGGCAACGTTCGGGAAAAAAATGAATATCTACCAACATGGAGGCTCTATGAAGATTTCTTTTGAAAAAATCTAAATGAAATAGCCTGCATGGGGCACGCATCTTTACAATCGTTGCACTTAGTACAGCGTGCAATTTCCTCATTGCCTAAGGGTTCGTGCAAATCAATCTCTTCATGGCACACTGTTTGACAAACGGTGCACTCAGTACCCTTGCTTGTTCTTAGGCAGCGTGTTTTATCAATGCTTGGTTTAAAAAAGAGATTGAGCCGACTCGCCAAAGAGATTACCGCACCCAAAGGGCAAAATTTTCTACATGTAAAACGAAAAAAGATAAGTTCAAGTGCCAAAATGGCAGGAAAAATAATTAAAGACCATGTGGGCTCATTGAATTGAATTAATCTCCACAAGCTGACAATGACGGCAAAGGTTAATCCCACGGGGCAAATTAAACAAAACACAGGAAATCCAAAAATAAACGTAGAACCTAAGGCGCCACCTAAGACGTAATAGCTAGCGTCCACTTTTTTTGCAGAGGCCAGCAATCCTTCTTTGGGTTTTGTTTCATAGATTGGCGTATCAGGGGTATTTTTTACCTCCTTTTTTTTGGGGAACCATTTTCGAAAAAGCGGTACTGGGCACATCCACGCGCAAAAAATACGACCGAATACAATACTAATCAGTAAAAAAACTGTTAATGATACAAATACCATTGGAATAAATGTTTTACTCGCAATCAATGCTTCAATGGAGCCTAGAGGGCAAATCGCTGAAACAGTACTGTACCCAAAGGCACTGAGCGTTCCTGTGCCTGTATGAAAAGCTAAGCCTATAATGACCAAGAGGATAAAAAATGAAATGCTAAGGGTTCGTAATGATGAGGAGTTTAGAGGTTTCATAATGATGCTTCTTTACAGGAAATGGGTCTAATTTCAACTCCACGTATTTTCCCGCCCACGTAAGAGCGAAGAATGAGTGCAGGGCAAATGGTTTCACATACACCACAACCATTGCATTTGTCTTCATCAATAATTGGGTGTTTTTGTCCATCTAGAGTAATGGCTTTGTAAGGGCATGCGGTGTGGCACAGGGTGCACGCTCCAAAATTTAAAGCAATACACACATCCGTTAAAACAGCCACGCCAATTTTGACATTTGATTTATCAAAGGGTTGTAGTGCCCCTGTTGGGCATACTTCAACACATCGATTGCAAAAATCACACGAGCCGATATGAAACTTCATAAGAGGCGTTCGGGCATTGATGAACCCCTCTTCAATAGGAGCTATGCCAATAACAGACGTGTGGCAGACGCTTCGGCATCGGTCACATTTAATACATTTGGCAATAAAATCATCCTCATTTTGTCCTCCAGGGGGACGCAAGAGCTCTTTTTTAGGCGCTGCTTTTCCTGTCGCTCCCAGAGCAAACATTAAAGCAACACCTACACTAGATGCCACAAAGGTTCGCCTTGAGATGGATTGCTTTCTTTGTTTCTTTGTTGTCCAAGAAGATTCATTTTCCATCGCGTGTCCCTGCTCTTTTAGTTGGCAGCACAGGTACTTTGTACAAAATTTTCTTGATGCGCATGTGCCTTGTGCGCACTAATCATCACCGCAGTATCTAAATACGTGAGTATCTCTTGCTCAAATTGAAGGTACCCTCGTGTTATTTTGGCAACAGCTTTGTAAAACTCACCGTGAGAGCATTTTAAAACATCCTCACAAAAACGTGGAACCCAGTTAAGTAAATGGTTGTGTAAAAAGTCCGATTGAGTAGCCAAAAGAGCTTTCGCTTTGGGATAATCTTCGTGATGCAACGCCTCTTTGCATGTTTGTGTTAAATACGCCATAAATTCAAATTCAAGCGCAATATGGTCCTCTGGAACATTGAGTTTTTCATCTTTATCTAGCCCAAATTTACGGTATAGCGTCAAAACGTTATCGCGCGCATCCTGCATTATTAAACGTCCAGGACTGGTATAGACCGATTCATATGGATCAGCTACTGTGCCTTCCAAAACACCTGCTCCAAGAAACACACGTGCATAATCAACTGCCAAATCAGTGAGTGGGTCTAGGTGGTTTTTTTGAAAAAAAGCTTCAAATGCCCGATATCCTTCTGATAATTCACCTTCATTGGCATCATTATAAAAGTGCAGAGATGCGAGTTGCTTGAATAGCTCTTGATCAACCTCTTCTTTATAAATTCTTCCTAAAAGCCGGTAGACATAAGTTCTATTGTCCATTAATGCAATATTTTCACGCATCTGTCCCATTTTTTATCCTTTGTGATAATGTGATATTTCTTAAAGTTTGGCACACGCTTTTTGGGTGGTTTTCCATGCACTATCCCAAAGTAGCCCACCTGCTTTTTCTAAGGTGTCAATGAAATAACTCGCATATATTTTTGGATTTTCCAGTAAAGGGTGGTCAACCAAGTATGCTTCAATCTCCATGCGAGATTTTGCATGCTTGCAAAATTCTAATACCATTAAGTAGATAGGCCTATAGTGAGCATCTTCTGTAAGCAGCGTTTCAAGCCTATCGTGTAGTCGCTCTTTGTTTAACGCAATGAATCCAGCTTGAGTTGTTTTCCACAGTGAATATTGCGCCCCTTGTTCTATCTCTTCCATAGCATGGCATTTAACTAACCATGTTAAAAAAACCTGTGGCGTTTGCATGGGTGTTTTCATTTCAGGGTAGGTGAGCACGTGTGTTTCTAGTTCTTGGAATGTTTTAGGCTCTTCACAATAAGAGAGCATTTTGTAAAGAATTGATTGATAAGCGGGTTCCGCAACTATTCTCTTCTCGATGGCTAAAGCAAGGGAGGCTTGTTCTGTTTCTATTTCTTTAGCGTGTGCAAGCATAGGGTTCCTTTTTCGCTTTATATTGAAAATGTTATTAAATAAAATTTGCCTATTTAAAATAAACTTATTTCTGGATTATATATCTATTGCCACCATTTGTCAATACAGGTTAATATATTAAAAATATTCTATATTTCGATAGCAAATACAGCTAAGTTCTATAAAAAAAGAGTATAACTTTCTGATTAGGGTATGATTTCATAAGAAAAAAAGATATCAGAGGGATTTTTCATGGGTAAAGAACGGATGCAATCTTCTCCTGAATTTAAAATGCAAGTAGTTATTGAATCTTTTAAAGCAAATACTTCGTTAAACCATTTAGCTCAAAAATATGCAATTTCTACCCAAACTATTCATCAATGGAGAGAGCATTTTATTCAAAATGCCCATCTTGCCTTTCGATCCGACAGTTCTCACGAGAAACGTAAAGCGCTTGAAAAAGAGAATGAAAAACTTGAAAAAGAGTTATGCAAACTTACAAGCGAATACGAAGAAGCCCTTGCTAGAATTAGAAAAGCAGACATTGCCCTTAAGCGCAAGATGGTAGATGCTTCCTCTTCGGAGTTATCTATCGTCCAACAATGTAAAATTATTGGCCTGAACCGCCCCTCCCTTTATTATGTTCCTAGATCAACGCAAAAAAAAGATGAGGTGATTATGGAGCGCATGCGCGAAATTTTTCAAACACAAAAGACCTCTCTTGGGTATCGAAAAATGCATCAATACTTGGTTGAGGAAGGGTACAAAATCGGGGTGAACAAAGTGTATAAACTTTTAAAAATATTGGAAACTAAAAAAAGCCTCACCGCTCCAATGCCTTCACGTCCCTCGAAAGAGTCCCATGCGTATCTTTCTATCTTGCATGATTTGGAACTTGTAAAGCCCTTTAAACTCTAGTGTATTAAGGGATTAAAGGCAAACAACGCTTCTTTTTTGATAAGAGTGTCCCTCCCATTGGAACGTTTGATGATGGCATTGATTTAAAGAGTCTTTGATGTCGCTTTGAATTCTTGCAACCTCTTGTTTAAGTGCCATGTTTTTTTGTTTTAGCAGTTCTGTGGATTGGGTGTCCTTGGTTTTTTCAGTGCCAAAAATCTTTGAAGCACTTCCGAGGAGTTGTTTTTTCCAACGGTTGATGCTCGAAGTACTAATATGGTGCTTATCTGAGAGTTCTTGGAGGCCTGCAGTGTTGAAAAGCAATTCAAAAACAATGCTGGTTTTGAATTGGGCGCTATAGCGCGAGTTGGTGTGCGTTTTCATAAAAACCTCACTCTTCTTCAATTATTTATACAATCATAGCACCACCTCTTCAATTACATGGTAAATAGTTAGTAACAAACTTAAAAATTTCCTAAAAAAATTTTTTACATTTAAAATCTGATACAACTTTGATTTCTGATATACTTTCTGACATGATAAAAATTTTATTGATTGAAGATGATATCGAATTAGCCAAGCTTCTTCAAAGAATGCTCTTGCTCGAAAATATCGAAACGACTATGGCATTTCATCCTTTGGACGGATTGAAGCAGTTAGAGCACGATGTTTTTGATGCCTTGGTCTTAGATCTTTCCTTGCCGGGCATTGATGGATTTGAAGTATGCAAAAGGGTGCGAACATTGCTTCCAAATTTACCTGTTATTATCTCTTCCGCGCGCTCAGAAACGCTGGATAAAATCATGGGATTTGAATTGGGGGCAGATGATTATCTTCCCAAGCCCTATGAGCCCATCGAATTAGCATTTCGCCTAAGGGCTATTTTGCGACGAGGTATTCATCTTCAAACAGGTACGGAAGTTTTTACAATAGACTTTAAACAGCATATGATACGACGCAATAACCGTGAAGTACAATTAACAAAAGCGGAATTTGATATTTTCGCTTTCTTGATTGAAAAAGAGGGATTTGTCATTTCAAGAGAAGATTTACTGCTCAGTATTAATTCCATTAAATTTCAAAGTGGTCTTAAGAGTATCGATGTCATCATGGGACGTATTCGCCAAAAAATTGGGGACGACCCTAAAAATCCACGCTTTATTGTGTCGGTTCGTGGCGTTGGGTATAAATTTATCAATGCGTAACTTTTCTATTATTAAACTTATTTCACTTTTCTTTGTTCTGGCGCTTATTGTAATTAATGGCTCCTTTGCTATTGAATACCAGCGACAAATCAAAGATTTAGAGTATTTTACGTTTCAGCGTTTTATGATGGGCATGCGAACGATTGGTGAAGAATTAAAAAATAGAGATTCTATTCTAAAAAATCTAGGTATTAAATTAAGTCAAACTTCAAAAATTGAAATTCGACAACATGGTAAAAAGCTATTGGAAGATTCTTACTGCGATATGATTGAATATAATAATAAGCTTTATTTTGTGCCAAGAGACCCTCCTCCTCCTAAAAAATCTCTTGTCAAAATAATGCTTCTTGCAGGGATTTCCCCAGCATCCGAGCAAGAAGCATTATCTATGGACGATAGACCCGCACTAGAAAATCTAGAAGAATTTTCGCTCAACCGTTTATGGATTCTATGGGGAACCATTAATGTTGTGACCATTATTTTTTTTAGTGTTGTCCTGCGTAAATTATTGCGATTGCGCAGTTTGAAAAGTTCTATTCGTGCATGTGGGGATGCGCCAATATTTCAAGAAATTTCTATTGATAGCCAAGATGAATTAGGCGAAATTGCAGCAGAATTCAATCTTGCAATGAAGAAGCTTCACCGCATAAAAGAGGCACGCACGCTTTTTTTGCGCAATATCCTTCACGAACTAAGAACACCTGTGATGAAAGGAAAGATTCTTGCAGGAATTATTCAAGATCAGGAATTCAAAGGGCAGTTGCGTCAAATTTTTATAAGACAAGAAGTCCTTTTAGGCGAGATGGTCAAGGTTGAGAGGTTAGCATCAAATGAAATTGTTTTGGCAACAAAAGAATACCGCTTGGTTGATATACTAGACCATGCAATTGATCTTCTTTTGATTCACGACACAAAACGTATTGTTATTAATGCACAAAAAGAGACACCTCTGCTTTTGGCGGATTTCGAGCTTTTGGCAACAGCCATTAAAAATCTTTTGGACAATGGATTAAAATATTCAAAAGAAGAAGTGATTGTCAATGTTTGCCCTGGTGCACTATATGTTTTGAGCGCTGGCGAAGAAATACCGACCCATTGTTTGAATTTTGAACGTACTTTTAATCGAAATTTAGAAAGTACAAATACGGGATTTGGGCTAGGGTTGTATATTGTTAATCAAATCATATTAAAGCATGCATACAAACTGAATTACTGCTACGAAAACCAAAAAAATTGTTTCTCAATTGAGTTTGTAAGTGAACCAAAAGTAACGTAAGGTGATTATTAATCTATGCAATAGTAGGCACAATAAGTGCCTTTGCTCCCCTTACATGTACTCCTCAACTACCCATTCCGTGAACGAAAATGCGCAGGTAAACGCAGGAGAAACGGCGTTTAGAACGTGTACCGTGTTGCCTTGGCGTTCGACGACGAAATCTTGGACGAGTTCTAGCGTGTCGGTGTTGAGTAGTTGGGCGCGGATGCCTGGTTCACTCCATGCGTCAAACCCACTGTGGTCGCGCTCATGGGTGAGGGCTGTGGCGAGGCCTAGAAAATAGGACTTTTGGTATTTACGCACTTCTTCGACCGCTAAGGCGCGAAAGCCAAAGGCGTTGGTGGCGAAGAGTTTGGCCTCGTACCACGCGATTTGCCCTAACTCATGGAGAGAGAAGTTTTCTATGCCTTGGTAATTTTCCCGCCACAGGGCAGGGATGGCGGTGGGGCCTATCTTGGCGGCACCTTCAGCCGTGAGGGTGTAGTGTACGCCTAGGAAAGGATTGGCCAGATTAGGCACGGGATAAATGTTCGTCGAAAGCCCCATGCGGTTGTGTGCATCCTTGAGGTAGATGCCCTTGAAGGGGATGATGACATACGCCTTGCCCGCGCCAAACTCTTGGGCGATGGTGTCCGCGTAAAGCCCTGCGGCGTTGATGAGGGTGTTGAAAAACAGCGGGCCCTGAGAGGTGAGTACGGCGTCTTTGCCAAGGCGCGCTTCGTAGGCACACTGGGTGCGAATCTCTACGCCCAAGGCCTTTACATGTAAGGCTAAGGCGTTGACCACATCTTTGGGATTAACCGTGGAAGTGGTGGGCGAAAAGAGGGCTTTTTGGAAGGTTTTGGCTTCGGGAAAGCGCGTGCGTAGTTCCTCTTCACTTAGCCATTCTAGCGCCACGCCGTTGGCATCCCCGCGCCGTTTTAGCTCTTCGAGACCTGCTAACTCTCCCGCATTTTGCGCGACGACAACCTTGCCGCATCGGTTGATAACAAGGTCATTTGCTTCGCAAAACGCGTGCATGGCGGCGTTGCCCTCGCGGGTAAAGCGCGCTTTGAGGGAGTTGGCGGTGTAGTAAAACCCCGCGTGCAACACGCCAGAGTTTCGCCCGCTGCTATGCGCCCCCAAGGAGCGCTCTTTTTCGATGAGGAGTACCGAAGCTTCGGGGTAGCGTGTTTTAAGGGCCTTAGCAAGCCCAAGCCCGATGATGCCGCCTCCGATGATGAGGTAATCATAAACGTGCATGGCTTAGTATCCTAAAGATTCTTTGACCAAAATGATCGTTGTGCGTCCGGGTTCATCGCCGTTGATGTAAGCAAATTTATTGGCGATATTGTCCCAGTTGTAGCGAGGTTCTTTGCCCATCTCGACGGCCTTGGTGTTCATACGGTCGATGTTTTTTTGTGCCGCGACCGTTTTGATGCGCTCAAACCCTGCTTCGAGGGTGGGCACGAGTTTGTTGATGCCAACAATGAGCAGCACTTTTTTGGGCCCAAAGATTTGTGCCGCCACGCGGTTGCCGCTACCATCGGCGTTGACGAGTTCTCCTGTTTGGGTGAGGGCGTTGCACCCTGTGACGTACAAATCAGCCAGCATCCCCTGTCGTCGACGTTGGGTGTTTTCCTCCATGGAAATCCCCTTTTCGTACTGGTTAAACAAGGTAATGCCAAGGGGTTTTGTTTCTAGGTAGTTCAACAAGCCAATCTCGGCAACCGTCGTGGACCCGCCAAGGCCCACGCTCATGCCCTCTTTGAGGTAGGCTTTGGCCAAGTCAAAGGCTTGCCAGCCGCTTTCAACGACAAGGACTTCAAATCCGTTTTTTTCTAAGTTAGCTTTGGTGGCTTCTAGCATAGATGACCTTTCGTGCGCGAAATTTATGAAGTGTCATTATACCAACAAAGAAGCCAACCCCAAGGATGTGCACGTTTTCAATCCACGGCGTAAGGCTCGGCATGCCGTACAAAGAATCTTGCGAAAATAACAGCACGGCAACGGTTGCAAACATCAAACGCTCAAACCAAGAGGTTTTAACATCCCAAAACCCTTCCACTGCGATAGCAAAGGCCGCTAATCCCACAAAAGAAAACGCAAAAATCTCTACCCGTTCTGCCCATGTGCCTGTGATGAGCGGGGTAAAGGCAAACAAAAGAGGCATGATATAAAGCCCCTTACCAAGCTTCCATGACTCTACGCCTGTGCGCATGGGTGAGGTACCTGCGATGCCAGCTGCCGCAAATGCCGCCAAGCACACGGGCGGGGTTAGATTAGAATCTTGCGAGAGCCAAAAGATGATGAGGTGTGCGCTCAAAAAGTACATGGTCGCTTCGGGCACTTCAAGGCCTGCGTTTAGCAACATGGCAAGTTCGGGGGAGAGCATGAGCCCCACCAAAGCAGGTGCGGAAAGAACGGCCAGTACCACATACGAAGCCGTTACGGGAAGGCCCATGCCAAGCACTAACGAAGCCAAGGCGACAAGAACCATGGCGATGATGAGCTGCCCTCCCGACCATTCCATGATGAGTTGGGAAAAGATAATGCCAATGCCTGAGATGTTAATCACCCCTACGATGATGCCCACGGAGACAAGCAACACGCCCGTGATCACCATGTTTTGACTTCCTAGGGAGAGGGCTTCTAGGACCTCTTTAATTCCCATGCGTTTGTACTTGGTGAGGTACGAAGAAGCGATGATGGCGATGATGGAAATCCCCGCTGCATAGGTGGGCGTAAAGCCATAGACGAGTAACCCCACAAGGGTGGTAAGGGGGATGATAAAGTGAAACCCTTCGCGCAGCACTGGCCAGATGTTTATCTTTTCCGTTTCCACCTCAAGGTTGTTTTCTTTGGCGTGGATGTGAATATACACGGCGATGGAGGCAAAGTACAAGATAGCAGGCAAGACCGACACCGCGACGATGGTCGCAAAAGGGATGTTGGTCATTTGCGCCATGATAAAGGCGCCCGCTCCCATGATGGGCGGCATGATTTGCCCGCCTGTGCTTGCCGCAGTTTCAACGCCCGCTGCAAAAATGGGCTTGAAGCCATTTTTTTTCATCATGGGGATAGTGATGGAGCCGGTGGAAACGGTGTTGGCCACGGCAGAGCCTGAGATGGTGCCCATGAGTGCCGAGGAAAAGACCGCCACATGCCCCGCGCCCCCGCGAAAACGCGATGTAAACGCACGGCTCACATCGACGATGAAATCCCCCGCGCCACTTTTAAGCAAAAACGCCGCAAAGAGGATGAACATAAACACGTACGTGGAAGAGATGGTGGCGATGGAGCCAAAAAGCCCTTCACCTGTGTAAAACATGCGGTAAAAAAAGCGCTCCACACTCATGCCCCCAAAGGCAAATACCCCAGTAACATGTTTGCCAAACCACAAAATATAGCCAATGCAAACCAGCATAAGTGCGGGGATGATGAGCCCCGTGGCGCGCCTGACCATCTCAAGGGCAAGAAAAATGGCAAGGCCCGTCATGTAGATATCTGAGGGGCGCATTTGTGCATTAGAGACAGCGTAAAGGCTCTCTTCAAACCCCATCATATAGCCCGCTACGCTTAGGGTAAGCAAGGCAAGAAGGATGTCATAAAACGGAACGGTTTTGCTGGATGAATAGCTAGAGGCTCGGAAGGTTAAGTACCCCAAAGACGCCAACAAAGAAAAGTGGGCGGCGTTAAACCACAGGTCGCTCATGCCCCCCCAGATATTGATCCAAAAGTGAAAGATGGAGATGCCGACACCGTAATAAAGAATAAATGGTTTGAGTTTGTCCGCAGAAATACCCATGGAAAATCCTTTGTAGTAAGAAGCAGGGGAGAGCCCCCTGCGTAAAAATTAGTTCAGAATAAGTCGCTCAGGAATCGTGATGCCTTGCTCTTGGTAGTAGCGTAAGGCTCCTTTATGTAAAGGTGCGGGTAAACCGCCGATAGCTTTTTCAAGGGCCATGGATTTGGTCGCTTGGTGGACGGAGTTCAAAAACGGAAGGTTTTCGTAAATGGTTTTGGTGAGCAAGTAAACCACTTCTTCAGGGGTGTCTTCGGTCACCACTAGCAAATTGGGCTGAGCGATGGTATTGATGTCTTGTTTTTGACCTGGATACACGCCCGCTTTAATGGTGTAAGGGACCCAAACAGGGTAAACACTGTTGGCTTTTTCTACATCTTCGGCGGTGAAATCAAGGACGCGAATTTTGTCTCCGCCTACAGCAGCAAAGACGTTGGTTACCGCAGAAACAGGGTCACCCGCAGGGGTGTTCATGCCCTTAATCTTACGGTCTTGCATCGCAGTAGCACTGGGTGTGTAGCCAAGGTATTGGATGTTCATCTTGGTGTAGTCGATGCCAAGACCATCCATGATAACTTCCCCAGAAATTCGACTTCCAGAGTTGCGCTCACTGATGGAAAAAGGTTGCCCGTAGAGGTTTTTGAGGTCCATGATATTGCCCGTTTTAGCAATGTCACTGGTGACGGTGAAGTGTTCTACGTTTTGCCAAAGCATGGTAACGGAGCGCAGGTTTTTCTTTGCACGCCCTTCATAAGAAGCTTTTCCTTGCCATGCCATGGAGCCAAAAAGGCCTTGGATGATGGAAAAGTTGACTTCGCCTTTGTCCATCATGTCGATGTTTTCGCCACTTCCGGCACTGCTGATGGCCGAAAAGGTCATCTTGTGGTCTTTGGCAAGCTTCAAGCTCGCAATGGTCGCGATGCCAACGCCAACAGGATAGTACGTTCCCCCTGTGCTTGCCGTGGCAATGATGAATTTCTGCTCTGCTAGAGCACCTGAAGAGAGTACCGCAACAGCAGCCGAAGTTGCCAAGAGGCGTTTGAACCATGTGCCTGAAATCATAGGGTCTCCTTAAATGTGATTTTCCCTATCATAACGCACGATTTCAAAATGAGGTCATGAATGTTTCATGAATGTTTCAAAAATCCTTTACATGTAACGATTCGCTACATGTAAGCTTATGCGATAATATACCCCTGACCCTTGCGCGAAAGGATGAAATCATCCGCACTAATCTTGTCCCGAAGCCGCTTCATCAGGGTGCGAAAGGTTGCATCCGAAACCGTCTCATCTCCCCACAAATAGCCTTTGCATGCACTTACGGGGAGAATCTTCCCCTTGTGGTTGATGAGGGTTTGCAAGAGGAGGAGTTCTTTTTTGGAGAGGGGAATAAGGGTGCCATTGGCGTGGTAAAGCAGTTCGCTCTTGGCATCATACACGTAGGTGGCGTTGAGCACAACACGTGCAGGGGTTTGGTGCAGTTTCTCTTTTTCACGCACCAATTCGGCCTTAGCTTTTTGGAGGATTTCCATCACTGTGTCGATATTTAGGGGTTTGACAAAGTATCCAATGACGCGCAGGTTGATGGAACGCAAGAGTAACTCTTCTTCTTTGTGGGCCGAAACAACGATAAATTTTTGGTCTTCTTGGTGTTGTTTGATGGCTTCAATCATCTCAAGGCCATCCATGTGCGGCATGCGAATGTCGGTAAGGATGAGGTCGATGGGTTGATGGGCAAGGAAGAGTTCAAGGCCTTCTTTGCCATCTTTTGCCACCAAGACTTCATCAAAAAGAGTGCCAAGATAAAAGCCCAAAATCTCGCGCGCCGTGGCCTCGTCCTCAACTAGCATCACCCGTGTTTTTACGTCCATGGCACTTCCTTTGGGAATTTTTGTAACATTATAACAAATTTAAGCAATCTGCTTACATGTAAGGCAGGGAAAGGGTAAAACAAACGCCCTCGTCGGTGTTGGCCGCTTCGAGTTTTCCTTTCATGTTGCCCTCAATGATGGTCTTGCTCATGTACAACCCAATGCCCGTGCCTTGGGTTTCAAATTTGGTGGTAAAGTACGGCTCAAAAATCCGCTCCATAATACCCTCCTCAATAGCATCGCCGTTGTTGCACAAGGTGACGCGCACGCGCCCAGAGAGCGCTTTACATGTAAGGATGATGCGCGCTTCAAAAGGGCCGCGTTCGCGTTTGAGCAAAAGGGCATCTTTGGCGTTGGTGAGGATGTTGAGCACCACTTGTTTAAATTCGTTTTCGTACCCTACAATCTCGCACGCTTCACCCCTTACATGTAAGGTGATTTGATAGTGTGTAAATTGGTGTTTTACAATCTCCACGGCCCCTAGCAGCGCCTCTTTGACGCAAAAATGGGTTTTGTCTTTAGAGGGTTGGTAAAAGTTTCTAAAATCGTCGATGGTTTGGGACATGTACGCCACTTGCGCCTTGGCTTCGTCAGCGTATTTGCGCATGGAAGCTTCGTCTAACTTGCCCGCGACGAACAAGTCGCGCACGAAATGCAAGAGCAGTGAGATGTGATTAAGGGGTTGGCGCCACTGGTGGGCGATGGCGCCGAGCATCTCACCCATGGCGGCAAGCTTGCTTTGCTGGATGAGCAACTTCTCTTTTTCGCGGTTTTTGTGGACTTCTTCGGCAACCCTGCGGGAGAGCTCTTGTTCGCTTGCTTTGATGGCGGTGATGTCGTAAATGTAACCGTACAAGTCGGTCACTTTGCCAAAATCATCCCGCAAAAAAATGGCATGGGAAAAAACCCAACGGGGTTCGTGGGCTTTGGTGAGGATGCGGTAAGTGAGTGAAACAGAGCGCTTGCCTGTCGCGATGGCTTCGTGCACGCTGTGGCGCACCATGTCCCTATCCTCAGGGTCGATGATGTCGCGGTAGGTGAGCACCCCTTGAAGTAAGTCATCTTGGGTGTAGCCAAAGCGTTTGAGGCTTTTGGAGGCGAAGGTGAGGCTAAACGCGTCATCATTAAGCCACCGCAACAGCACGATGTGGCCCCCTTCGGTGAGCTTATGGGTGTCTTCGATGGCTTTTTCCATGCGCTTGCGCTCCACGATGGCCATGGTCATCATGAGCAAGCGTTCGGCCCGCCCTTCCTTGTCTTTAAAGAGTTTACCCCGTGCGAGTACCCAGCGATAGCGGCCGAGTTTGGTGCGCAAGCGGTACTCGCCCACAAAGTGTTCCCGCTTGCCTTCCATGTGCTCTTGCATGGTTTTGAGGATGCGTTCTTTGTCTTCGGGGTGGATGAGGTTTTGCCATTGTTCGTAGGAACGCACGTCTTCGCGGGTGTACCCAAGCATCCGCAGCCATGTGGGGGAAAAGAAGGTTTTGCCCGTTTGAAAGTTGGTGTCCCACAAGCCATCATTGGACGCCATGATGGCAAGCTCAAAGCGTTCTTTAAGGGCTTGGAGTTGGGCGTTGCGTCGCTCAAAACGGCGGTTGTAGGCCGCAAAAATGCCTTTGATAAACCCACTAAAGGTGAGGGATGCCCCTATCATGACCGCCGCGATAGCAACGATGAGCACGCCCCACATAAACCGTTGGTTGTTGAACCGCTGGGCGATTTCTTTGGTCTCAGGTGCCAAAGAGGAAGAAGCATGCACCCCCACGGCGAGGCGAAAACGGTTAAAGTCGTATAAAAACGGATGCTGTTTTTGGGTTTGCCAATGGCTACCCTTAAAGAGCTTTTTGGCTTCGGCGAGCCCAGGGACGTCCTTTGCCTCAGGGCTAGGCACCCAAGGATGGGTGGCATCAAAAAAGAGCTCTCTTTCGTAATCATACACCCAAAACCCGTACGCCCCTTGGTAGGAACTAATGGCGCGCTGGAGGGCTTCTTGGGTCAAAGAAGCCAGGCTGTTGACCGAGGAAAATGCCCCCACGTACCATGCGTTAAAAGGGATGGCTTGGAAATGGCTTAGCCAAATGGTTTGTTCGGGTTGGTTTTTCCAAATCATGGTGCTTTTTTCCCCTTGGGAGAGGATGTATTGGATGGTGAGTTGGGTGGAGCGGGGGTTGGTGAGGTTGTTGAAAATCAGCTCTTGAAGGGTGCGAATCTCTTCAAGGCCGTAGTTGGGCAGTAGGGTTTCTTGGTCAAGCACGGCAAAACGCACGCCGTGGCGGGATTCAAGGCGGGCTAAAAAAGGGAGCAATTCGGTGATGCCTAGCATGGATTCGGGCCTCTCAAGCCCCGCGATGACCCCTTGTAGGGTGTCGATGTGAGAGATAAGGTCAAGTTCTTTGGCACGAAAGTGCTGGGTGATGTCCCGCTGAACGTGGGCGATAAAATCTTCCAACGCCTTTTGGCGCTCAAAGTCAATGCGAAGGCTTTGGCGTTGGGCTAAAAGCCCCACTTCGTGCTCTTCTTGGGCGGAGAGGGTGAGGAGGGTGATTAAAAAAGCAAGCAGGGCAAAAAAGACAATAAACACCAAAGGAAGGTAGGTTAGCAGGTTTTCAATATCCCCAAGGCTATACCGTTTGCGCCGCATGTAGACTCCTTGGGGTATTGTAATACAACTAAAGCAAAGCAAACCTGAGAAGTGTGCTTAAGCGGAGTCTCTTTTTTGGGTCTTGATGGCGTGGTACGCTTCTTGGATTTGTTGAAACTTCAAGGTGCGCGCTAGGGCGTCGTGGTTATTGGCGGCAAAGTCGGGGTGGTGGGCTTTAGCCAGTTGCAAGTACCGTTGGCGAAGCTCATCAAGCTTGGCGGTGTGGGTGAGATTAAGGGTGCGGTAATGGTCTATGAGGGTGAGAGAATCGTCGGTTTCGTGGGCAAAAAAGGCTTCTAGTGCGCGCTTAGCCACGTCAAAAACAAGGGTCATACCAAAAAGAGAAGGGGTGGCAAGCAAGGCCGCGATGGCCGATTCAAGGGCGGAAGAGGGGGTTTTAAACACAAGGGTTTTTTGGGAAAAATCATGCACTAGCCCATGGGGTTTGAGCGTGTGCACAAGGTGCCAAAATAAAAAGGTTTCTTCATGGGGAAGCCTTACATGTAAGGCATTTTTCACCACCAAAAACACGATGTTCACCCGCTTGGTGGGGCACAAGGTTTTGACCACTTGCACCTTGATGGGTTTGTGGGCAGATTCGAGCAAGCGTTTTAAAAAACGGCTGTCGTGTTTGTGGGCATTTTTGGAACAGGTTTTGTAAAGTTCAAGCAAAAAAAGGCGGCGTTTGGTTTCATCACCTTTGACGGGAAGGTTGATTAAAACGGTGTTCACCCAAAAGGTTTTCTCAAAGGTGGCGCGGAGTTTTTGGGTGATTTCATGAAGCCACACGGAGCGTTCGGGAAGTTCCACAACCGTAGCATGTTTGGTTAAGCGTAGCCGCATTCCTCCTCCTTTTGCCGATAAGGTGTTAGCACACCTAAGCAAAAGGAGTTCCACTAAGAGGTGAGGGTGGAGAGTTCCGTTAAAATCCTTGCCGCCATCTTTGAAAGGGGTACTTGGGCGCTTAGGGCCCCCAGTTCGTAAGCCACCTTTGGCATGCCATAGACCACACAACTGGCCTCGTCTTGCCCTAGGGTGATGGCGCCCGTTTCGTGCAAGGCAAGAAGCCCGCGCGCCCCATCACTGCCCATGCCTGTTAAGAGCACACCGATGGCATTATCGCCCGCAGCTTTGGCTACAGAATTAAACAGTACGTCCACCGAAGGGCGGTGCCCTGAAACCTTTTTCCCTTCTCCTACTTCCACATAATACCGCGCTCCCGAACGGCGCAAGACCATGTGCTTGTCTCCTGGGGCGATGAAGACTTTGCCCACGCCTAGGGTGTCTCCGCTTTGGGCTTCTTTGACTTCCACGGCGCACAAGGCATTAAGGCGGGCGGCGAATTGTTTAGTAAAGGAGGCGGGCATGTGTTGGGCTACAAGCACACTAGGGGCGTTGGCAGGCAGGCGGATAAGCACTTCTTTAAGGGCTTCGGTACCGCCCGTGGAAGCGCCAATGGCAATGAGTTTTTGGGTGGTGGTGAAGCTTTGGTACAAAAGGCGCTCTTGGGGTTTTGGCGGGGCGAGTTTTGGGGCGACTTTTGCCCGCGCGGCCGCTTTGACTTTCATCAACAGTTCCGCTTCGATGGCGCTTTTGCCCTCGTACAAGTTTGAATGCACCTTGGGGATAAAATCCACCGCCCCTGCTTCAAGAGCATCAAGGGTGGTGCGCGCCCCTTGGGTGGTGAGTGAGGAGACCATCACCACGGGCGTGGGCATGTGTTTCATGAGTTTGCGCAAAAAGGTGATGCCATCCATGCGCGGCATTTCCACATCCAAACAGACCACGTCAGGTTTTTTGGCGACCATTTTGTCTCTGGCGATGTAGGCATCAGGCGCGGTGTCAACACTTTGTATGTCAGGGTCGCTTAGAAGAATCTCACTAAGCACCGCTCTGGCCGTAGCGCTATCGTCCACCACTAAAACATGCAGTCCCATTACTGTATGCCGGTGTATTTTAGAAGGATTTTGCCCGTGTCGCTTTGCATCATGATGCGGCGCCCTTGGGTGCCACCCACGTCTTGCGCGACGACTTTGATGTTGTGTTCGCGCAAGAGTTCTTTGGCGATGAGGATATTTTTGCGTCCAATCATCATCTCCTCTTGGCTCACATCAATCACATTAGCCCCGCCAAAAACTTTGGCGATGATGTTGCTTTTACAACAGCCCACATTGACCATGCTTTCAATGAGACGCGGGATGGAGATATTGCCGTATTTTGGACTTTGGAGGCCGTTTTCGTTCCACAGGGGCACAAGGTAGTGGTTCATCCCACCTATTTGCTCTATGGGGTCGTACAAACACACGGCCACACAAGAGCCCAGAACGGTGCTAATGTGCGTCGCCTTTACGCCAATGTAAATCTCTCCCACGTGAATAAATTTGGAAATGGGCATCAAAACTCCATCATCTCGTCTTCGTCAAACATGAACTCGTTGGAACCGTGGGCTTTAGAGATACTGATGTCTTCCTCGGAAACATAAGGGATAAACACCACAAACTGGGTCGCTTCCCCGCTGTGGGTGTTGTCGATGGTGCCATCCAATGCCTCGCACATGCCCCGTGCTACGCTTAGTCCAAGTCCAAGCCCCGCAGAAGCGCGGGTGTTGCCCGTTTCAAAATGCACAAACCGATTGTAGATTTCTTTGGTGTGGTCTTCACTGATGCCCTCGCCAAAGTTTTCTACCACTAGCGTGTAGCCTTGGTCGTTACATGTAAAGCGGACGGTGACGGGTTTGTTTTCGTAAGAAAATTCACACGCATTAGAAAGGAGGTTGAGTAAGATGAGGTGCATTTTGTGCGAATCACTAATAAGCGGCTTGGTGCAGTGGTTTTCAAGGCTTACATGTAAGCCTTTGTCGACAATGAGCAAGGTAAAATACTCTTTCATTTCTTCCACTAGCTCTTCAATGTCAATCTGATTGTAGTCGTTGGCAATCTCCCCGGCTTCGATTTCTGAGGCGGCAAAGATATTGCGCAGGCTAAAGTCCATCTTGAGTAAGTCGCGCTTTAAAAGTTCGCCCATGGCGCGCGCTTTGTCGAGGTTTTGGGCGCGTTGAAGCATGTCGGCGACACTTAAAAGGGAAGAGACAGGGTTGTTAAATTCGTTTTTGACCAAGGAGAGAAACTGGCTTTTGACCTCTTGGGCTTGCTTGCTTTTTTCGTTCATCTCCAAGAGTTTTTTGGTGAGAAATTCCATCTCTTCGATGGAGGATTGTTTCTCTTTAAAGCGGCGTTCTATCTCGCGCAGTAGCGCACTGTCATCTAGGGTTGCAATGTCCATTAGGCACCTCGTTTTTGGTAAATAGATGGCGCAAGGGAAGTGATGCGCGCATCTTGACGCGTAATCGACTCAGAATGGCCGATGAGAAAAAGCCCCTTGGGGGCAAGCACCGTTAAAAGGCGGTCAATCACTCCGTATTGGGTGGGTTTGTCAAAATAAATCATCACGTTGCGGCAAAAGACGAGGTCAAAGGGCTTGGAAAAAAGGCCATAATTGCCCGTGACAAGGTTGAAGGCCCGAAAAAGCACCATGGATTTTAAGCTCTCCTTAACCGTGTACATATCGCTCCCACTCTTGGTGAAATACCGCAACAATAACTGCTTGGGCATCCCTTCTAGCTCTTTGGCGCGGTACTGGCCTTTTTTGGCTTTAGTGAGGATTTCATAGGAAAGGTCGGTGGCGAGGATTTTGATGTCCCATGTTTCAAAATCGGGCAAGATTTCTTGCAAAAACATAGCGATGGTATAAGGCTCTTGACCCGAAGAGCACGCCGAAGACCAGATGCGTAAGCGCTTGGTTTTTCCGTAGGTTTTAGGAAGGTGTTTTTCCAAAAAATGCCACTGGCCCTCTTCGCGGAAAAAAGAGGTCACGTTGGTGGTGATAGCATCGGCTAAAAGGACGAGTTCGTGGGGATTTTCTTCCACGTGGGTGTAGAGGCTTTCAAAGTCTGAAAACCCAAGGCGTTGGGCCCATTTGCGCAGGCGGGTTTGCACCAGTGTTTTTTTACGATCGCTTAGGGCAATGCCAAATTCGCGGTAAATGAGTGCGCGAAATTTGGCAAAGGTTTTGGGCGAGAGCTCAAGGTTCACGCACTGCCTTCGTGGGGCAAAAACAACTCTTCGGTGTTAAGAATCAACGCGATTTCACCGTTGCCCATGATGGCACTTCCTGAAAACTCTTTAATGCTAGAAAGGGCCGGTCCTAGCGGTTTGATGACCACTTGTTGGCGCCCGATTAAATCATCAATCAGCAAGGCGTAGCGTCCTTTTTCACTCTCAACACACACTAAGGTTGACTCCCACGCAAGGGGGTGCGCCGTAGCGCGTTCAAGAATTTCACCCAAGCGTATGATGGGAATCATCTGACCGCGCAGGTCGATAAACTCCCCTTGGCCTTTGAAGGAGTGGACATTTTCTTTTTTGGGGATGAAAGACTCAATGACACTAAGGGTTGGAAGAATGTAGGTGTCTTTTTCACTGCGCACGAGCATCCCGTCGATGATGGCAAGGGTAAGGGGAAGTAAAATGGTAAAGGTGGAACCCTCTCCTTCCTTGGAGGCAATCTCGACCTTGCCGTTGAGCTTCTCGATAGAAGAGCGTACCACGTCTAGCCCCACACCGCGTCCTGAAATGTCGCTAATTTGCGCGGCAGTGGAGAAGCCCGCTTGCATGATGAGGCCAAAGATTTGCGCGTCACTGAGTTCTTCTTCGGGCGTAATGATGCCCCGTTCAATGGCTTTGGCTAAGACGCGCTCTTTGTTGATGCCGCGCCCATCGTCGGTGATTTCAATGGCGATATTTCCGCCACGGTGGTACGCCCGCAAGGTGACGGTGCCGATGGCGCTTTTGCGTTTGGCGGCGCGCGCAGCTGCGTCGTCTTCGATGCCGTGGTCAATGGCGTTGCGCATGAGGTGAATAAGAGGGTCAGAGAGCGCATCGATCATGGTTTTATCAATCTCCGTATCGCCCCCTTCGATGATGAGTGAAATCTCTTTGTTGACCTTTTTAGACGCATCGCGGGCCACCCGTTTCATCTTTTCAAAGGTTTCTTGGATGGGTACCATGCGCAGGCTCATGACGCGGTTTTGGATGAGTTTGGTGATTTTGGAGAGCACATTGATGGTCTTGGTGATGCTTTCGTTTTTCATGGCCATAATGGCTTCATTTTCGGCTAAGAAATTTTGCGCGATGACCAATTCCCCGATGGAATCAAACAATTCATCCAGCTTAAGCGTGTCGATTTTTACAAAGGACTGGGCGTCGTTTTTTCGACGGGTGAGCGGTTGTCCTGCGGGGGTTGCTGCTTCGTCCTCTTGGCGGCGTCCGTAGTTTATCTCTTCTTGAACGATAGGTTTAGGCGGGATTTTGTCGCTTTTAGCAACGCATGCAATAGCATATTCGTGCTCTTCAAGGTATTCAAAAACCTCTTGGATGCTCTCTTGGGGTTGTTTAGAGGCAAGGTAGAGGTTGATGCTTCCAATGTAGGCGTGTTCAGGGTTAAACACTTCAAGGGAAGGCACAGGGGCCATGTCCCAGTAGGATTCCAAGATAGTGCCTTCTTTGGAGAGGAGACCTAAAAATTTGATGTGGTCAAACCCGCGAAAGTAAATATCACTGTCAAGAGTAAGTGTGATGTTGTACAAATACTCCTCTTCAAGAAGCTTGCGCGCTAGGGCGGTGATATCCGCCTTTACCACAGGGGCTAGAGGCGTATCTGCGGGCGTAAAGTCCTCAAATTCTTCCCCTAGGTCAAGGCCGCAGGGCGCTAAGTCTTCCTCAAGATACTCTTCTAGCGGCGCTTTGGTGGGGACTAAGAGGGCTTTGATGGCATCAAGGCAGGTGTGGTAGCCTTCTGGTAAATCCGAGATGTCGTCCACTTCTACGAACATGACTTCTTTGATCACATCCACCGCTTGCAAAAAGGTGTCGATGGCGTCGCTGGTGATGGACGCATCGTGGCTTCGGTAGAAATCAAGCACATCTTCAAAATGGTGCACAAACTCTCCCAGACGGGAAAACCCAAAGGAGTTGGCACTGCCTTTGAGGGTGTGCACGCCCCGAAAGAGTTCGTTTAAAAGCTCTTTGTCGGAAGGGTCTTCTTCAAAATTGATGATATCCACGTCCAGTTTTTCAATGATTTCGTTGGCTTCTTCGATAAAAATATCGCGCAGTTTATTGATGTCCATTAGCGTACCCAGTGTAAGGTGCCAAAGGTGCCAAGCTCAACGCTTGGCCCATCGATGAGAGGGATGCTAAGCGAAGGTTTAGCCCGTTTGATGGCAAAAAGCAACGCGTATAACGCGGAGGTTTGCACGTCTTCTTTTTCGCCCAATACGGCAATCTCTTCAATATACTCTAGGCGCGTTTTGACAAAGTTGGCAAGTTCTGCCACATCATCTAGTCCCATGTCGGTGTCAATCTCTAAGACGTCGCCATCAATGGTCATGCTTTCTCCTTTGGTGCGTTGGCGCCTTACATGTAAAGGGTTACATGTAAGGCAAAGAAGGGTTAGAATTCTTTTAAATCGTCTTCATCCAAAGGAAATACATCCTCATCATTGCGGCGTTTTGGCGCACTTTTGTGCGGGATTTTGGCCGCAGGTTTTGCTAAGGCTTTTTTGACTTTTTTGGGGGTGTTGGTGGCGTATTCTTGGATATATCCCACCATACGGGCGATGACGCTAACGGTTTCTTTCATGGAGTGGGCTTGGGCGTTGAGCTCTTCACTCGCCGCGGCCGCCTCTTCACTCGTTGCGGCGTTTTGTTGAGTGATTTGGTCAATCTCGCTCATGGCGATAGCGATTTGGTTCATGCCCTCGCTTTGCTCTTTGGCGGAGATAGAAACTTCGCTAATGAGGTTAGAAGTTTTTTCAATCTTTTGCAAGATGTCTTCAAAGGCGTCGCTGGTCTCTTTGGAAATGGCGGAGCCATTTTTGGCTTGGATGATGGCCTCTTCGATGATAGTGGCCGTTTCGGTGGCTGCGTCTGCGGAGCGTTGGGCCAAGGATTTAACTTCATCAGCCACCACCGCAAAGCCTAGACCGTGCTCTCCTGCACGGGCGGCTTCCACAGCGGCATTGAGGGCCAAAAGCTTGGTTTGAGAGGCGATTTCATCGATGGTTTTGATGATTTTAGAGATGCGCTCACTGGAGTGGTTGATGGATTGCATGGCCTTCATGAGCTCATCGCCCTTGGCGTAGCCTTTTTGCGCGGCCGCTTTGGTCTCTTTGGCCAGAATGTCCGCTTCGCGGGTGTTTTCAGAATTTTGGGTGTTGATGGAAGTGGACTCTTCAATGGTCGCACTCACTTCTTCCACGCTGCTGGCTTGTCGGCTTGCCCCTTCGGCCAAAGAGGTGGACGAATCGGCGATTTCATTGGACGCGCTAAGGACTTGGTCGTTGGCTTCTACTAAGCTTCTAATGGCCGCGGTGATGGCCGAAACAATGCTTCGGATGATTAAAAAGGCAATGAGGATACTAGCAAGCAAGGCCACAATCAATCCAATAACCATCGCCATGGAAGAGAAATTCAAAGAGTCGGTGGATTCCTTAGAGAGATAGTCGACATTTTCTAACCCTATGTCCACCACTCCTTCTGCCGCCGCGATGACTTCATTGGCCAAACGAATACGCAAATCGTTTTCTGTGGCGGTGGCTTCCATGACTGCGAGTAACTCTTTAAGGCCTTGTTCGTAAGTGAGTGCGCTTGTTTGGATGGTTTTTAAAATAGCCAAGGTTTGCGCGTCGCGGGTAGTGCTTTGCATCTCTTGAACGATGCGGAAGATGTCAGGGAAGATAGCTATGGCGCTTTGTACCATGGTGGTGTCGTTGCGGGCTTGGGCGCGTTGGCCAAGGGTGCGGATGTTGGCCACAAGACCTGAGAGTTCGTTGGTGAGTAAAATGCTATCAATGCGGCTTAAGCTTCTCTCTGCCGTGATGGCACTGCCTTCTTGCGCTTGGTTTTGACGAAGGGTTTGGGCAAAGCCGTTGATGTTGTCCATGAGTGCAGGGGCTGCGGCTACTAGGTTTTGGTCGCTGAGTTGTTTGCGCTGCAAGATTTTTTCACTGCGTTCCACCGAAGCCATGTACTGGGATGCTGCGGTAGTGGCAACCTTTTGTTTTTCAAGTAAAGCAGGAAGGGCATACTTTTTACCAAGGGCTTCCGCCTCTAGGAGGTATTTTTGAAGGTCAGCGTACTGTTTTTTGGCGCTTTCTAACGCCGTGACATCATCCCGCATGGTAAAGCCGCGGATATCGTAGCGCATTTGGTTTGCGCTTTGAAAGATGTGACTTGCTAGCGTGACTTCAGGGACATACACTTCCGAGAGTCTTTCGGAGTTGTTGGCGGCTTTGTTCATGTTGTATACGCCACTTGAGCCAAGGGCGAGCGTAATGAGGACTAGAATCGTAAACCCTAGGCCAATCTGTTTTCCAAGTGTCATATTTCCCATGTTATTGCTCCTGTTTTTTTTCAATACTGGTAATGTCAATGAGTTCATCGGTTTCAAAAATGCGCTTGAGGTTCAAAATCATGATGACGTGGTTTTGAACTTCGGCAACATTTTCGATAAAAGAAGTGTCCACGTGGGTGCCAAAGCGAGGGGCTTCGGTGAGGTTGGTGGTGCTAATGGAGAGCACATCTTCCACGCGGTCAACGATAAAACCAATCAGCACCCCGTCGATGGCGTTGATGATGATGGCGGTATTTACATCGTGGGGTTTTTCTGGCAAGCCAAACTTTAACCGCACGTCAATGACGGGAATCACCGCACCTCGCAGGTTAATCACCCCTTTGATGTAAGAGGGTGTTTTGGGCACAGCCGTAATGTTCATCGAGGCGATAATCTCTTTGACACTGGTGATGTTAAGCCCGTACTGTTCTTCACCGATAAAAAAAGTCAGGTAACGGTTGACGTGCGCGTCGGCGTTTTTTTTGAGTGTTGCGTTCATGTTACAATCCCAACACCATGGAAACGGCTTTGACGAGCTTCTCGTTGCTAAAAGGCTTCACCAACCATCCTGTAACCCCGATGGCTTTGCCTCTGGCTTTCATCTCAGCAGAACTCTCGGTGGTGAGGATAAGGATGGGTTTATGCTTAAAACTTGGGTTTTGTTTGAGTATATTGGCAAGGTCAAGACCGTTGAGTTGAGGCATGTTAATGTCACTGATGAGCATGTCATAATCCTCTTTCCCGCTTTCAAGTGCCTCTAAAAGCTCGGCGGGGTTGAGGTAGGTTTTCATGAGTACTTTACCACTGCTTTCGAGTTCGTCCATTGCCATTTGGGCGGTTGCTAGGATGGTTTTTGAATCATCCACCAAAATCACTGTTTTGGCCATACTGTTCTCCTCATATGCCGTGCGGGTTGGCTCTTTTTGGCATTATTGTTACGCTGGGTAAATTCTAGTCTCCATGAGCTTAAAAGCGGGTATAAAACCCCCAAAAAAGGCCCCAAAAAGGACGGTGGCTAGAAAAACTCTAAATCATCTCCTTCGTCGATGGTTTTGTTTTCAAATAAGGCTTCGATTTGCATGCATGAACTCAGCAATGAAGCATCAAGGTAGTGAATATTAATGGCCTCTTGAGTGATAAAAATCTGGTTTCTCCACTCGCTAAGGTCATGCAACAAGTGCAATAATAAGGTGGCCAGTTGTTGGGCTTTGAGGGGTTCAAGCATTTGTCCGCAAAGGCTTCGTAAAAAGGCAAGCAAGGAAGAGATGCCAAAGGCCAAATGGGCAAAATCGCTTAAAAGTTCTAGCGTTTCATGGTAGGTGGCAAAGTGGCGGCACACTTCTTCTAGGTGGTGCGCATCAGGCGTGTCCTCAAAGGCGATAAGCGCCGTGTCTAGGAGGTATTCAAGGTTTTCTAGGGCCTCGATTTTGGGCAAAAAGGAGACGGCGGTGGTGTCGACGTATTCCCGTGCGTTCATGCCGTTTTCATGGGTCTTTGAAAGAATATTTTTTGCCTCTTTATCAATCACAAGAGACCCCTGAGAGGCCAAGGTGTGTCGGGGGAGTTCAAAATGCACGGTATCATCGCCTAAGAGGTAAGTGGCGTGGGGCAAGTGGCGTTGTAAGATGGAGGTAAGGATTTTTTCTTTAATCGCCCCCGAGCCGCGCAACGTAAGGTAAAAGGCAGTGTCGCTTTCTTCAAAAATAAGCTCATAGGGACGGTGAATCTTTAATAGCCACAATCCAAGGCCGTACGAAACCCGCACCACATCACTTTGTCCCACACAAGGGTCACTTAGGGCAAAATCCCAAAACTCTGCTAGCACCTCTTCGCTTAAGGCGTAAAACGTCAGTTTGCGGTGGTATACCGCGCGGGTAAAGGGGTTAAGAGGTAAGGGATTATGGACGGGTTTTTTACGCAAATGAATGATATTGAGGTAGTTGCGAATGCGCTGTAAAAACAGCTTAGGTTGGATGGGTTTAGTAAGGTAATCTTCCGCCCCGGCCTCAAAAATACGGTGCTGGGACTCTTGGTCTTCAAGGGCGCTCAGGGCGATAATCATGCACTTGGGCGCACTTTGCTTAATCTGTGCCGTAGCTTGGATGCCGTCCATCACAGGCATCATGATGTCCATGAAAATCAAATCAACGGGCGTGTTTTGGCAAAATTCCACCGCCTCTAAGCCATTTTTCGCCTCAAAGATACGAATCTCTTGCAGCTCTTCTAGCAACAGTTCCAAACTTAGGCGGTTGTTTTCATTATCATCCACAATCAAAATGCGTGTCACACAGCGTCCTTTAGTGTTTTTTTCAAGCAAAAATCCAATCCACCCAGTGTTTTGGAGGTGTTAAGTTCGTAGGTAAAGCCTAAGTCTTTGCACAGGTATTTCACAAAGGTCAACCCCACGCCCGTGCTGCCCGCGCAGTCTTTGTTGACAAGGTTGCCGTCTTGTTCAAACAGGTTAAACACCGCTTCTTTGTCGCGAATGCCTGGGCCATTGTCTTCTACATGTAAAGCCCATTGTTCTTCTTCAATCCCAAGGTTAAGGGAAATTTTACCATGAGAATAGCGGATAGCATTGGAGAGGATGTTGCTCACGATTTGTTTAAAGCGGTATTCGTCGGTGCGAAGCAAGGAATGGGAAGGGGGAAGCGTGGAAAGGTACAAGTTGTTACCATCTATCTCCACCCTTTTTTCTCTGGCAAGGGGGCGTTGGTCTTCTAAGACAGAACAGATGGAGGCAAGAGAATTAAAAGCACTTTTGGTGTAGGTGAGCTTTTTGGAACGCAAACGGCTGAGTTCCAAGATTTGGGTGACGTGATCGAGCATTTTAACCGCGGCAGTATCGATGCGTTTAAGGAGATTAAGCACTTTTTCTTTAGGGATGGCATCAAGGTCTTCTTCGTGCCGCAGGAGGTATTGGGAGAAGTTAATGATGGCATTAAGAGGGGTTTTAAGCTCGTGGGTAAAGAGGATTAAAAAATCATCTTTGGCTTTGGAAATTTCTTCTTGTTGTTTTTGTTTGATTTTTTGGGCGTGCATGGCCCGTTGAAGAAGTAAAAAATCGGTGATGTCGCGCCGGATGGAGATGTATTCAATCACCCTGCCTGTTTCGGGGGAAATGAGGGGAATGATGGTGGTTTCCATCCACGAATCAGAACCGTCTTTATTTCTAACCAACAGGCGCTCGCGCCAGATTTTACCCTCTTTAATCGTGCTCCACATGTCTTTATAAAGCGCGTTGCCATTGTCGGGATGGTAGAGGATATTGTGGGTTTTTCCAAGGGCTTCTTCGGGGGTAAAGCCCGTGACCTTGGTGAAATTGGCGTTAATGTAGGTGATGGAATCGTTAAGGTCAGATTTTGAAACGACAGAATCGTTTAAAAGCGCATCAAAATAGTGCAAATTCACATACTCTTTAAGAGAAAGGTTTGCTGTGATGGTCTTTTTATCGTCTTCGGGTCGAAACATTTCCCTTCCTTCGTGAGCGTGTTGTGGGACGATGGTGTGCAGTTGACGTGGTGTGATAATACCATAACTTGTGGGAAAAATAACGGAAATATAACACAGTTGCGGCATACATGTAAAAGAAAAAAGCGCTTACATGTAAAGGATTAGCATTTTGTGGGGGGAGGGCATCCCTCCCCAAGATTAGGTCTTAAACTGAGAAAGTTTGGCGTTGAGGGTTTCGCTCATACTGCTTAAATGGTTCGCCGCACTGCTCATCTCTTCAACACTGCGGGCATTTTCTCCCGAGAGGGTGTTGATTTGACTAATGGTGTCAATGACACCCTTGACCTTTTCACCACTTTGGACGTAATCATTCACCGTCACTTCGCTCATAGTGATGGCTTTTTTCATCACTTCGGCCATTTGGGATATTTTCCCTTCGACGGTTTGAGAAACAGAAGCGAGCTCTTCTACTTTTTTAGCATTGGTGTTCATACCCTCGCTAGATTCGGTGATGGATTGAACGATGACATTGATGGTGGCATTAATTTCGGTGAGAGATTTTTGCGTACGCTCGGCCAGTTTGCGTACTTCATCGGCGACGACAGCAAAGCCACGGCCATGTTCTCCCGCACGCGCCGCTTCGATGGCGGCATTAAGGGCAAGCAAGTTGGTTTGTTCGGCAATGTCAGAGATGACAGTGAGGATGTCTTTCACTTGGCTAGCTTCGCTGCTAAGGTGCTCAATGCGCCGCGCCATTTCGATTTCGGTGTGGGCGCTGTGTTGGATTTCGCTGTTAAGGTGCAAGATGGAAGTGTTGGCCTCGCCGATGTAACCAAGGGCTTTGGAGAGCTCTTCTTTGTTGGTTTTGGCTTTCTCGATGGAGGTTTGCATTTCATTGCGAATGAGTTTGGATTGTTCGGTGGTGGTGCTCACAAGGTGGGTGGTTTCCTCAACCCGTTTGCCCGTTTGCATGGTGGTGGAGGAAAATTCGTTAGCGATGGAGGAATTTTCGCTAGAAACAGATTTGATTTCACTGATGGTATTGCGTACTTTTTCGATGAAATGGTTAATTTGCTCACTCACTTGCGCTACTTCATCTTCGCCTTTGAAGGCCATTTTGCGGGTTAAATCCCCTTCCCCTGAGGCGATGTCTTTCACATTGTCGCGCAACGCGTTCAACGGTTTTGCAATCATGCGGTCCGCCAAGAAGGTGTTGATAATAACCAACAAGAGCGTCAAGATAACGGTACCAACAATGAGGGTTCTTTCGATTTCATTGGCCATTTCCATAAGCTCATCAACATTGGCACTGGCGACTAAAACCCAATTGAGTGGCTCAAAAGCAGAGACGCTGTAAATTTTATCGACCCCATTGAATGTGTCTTCAAAACTGGTGCCAATGTGCGCCATTATTTTGGCATGAATGGGCGTCTCATCGGATTTTTTACCCTCAAGGGTTGGGTGAATTTCGAAAAGATTGGAGCGTGTGTTGACAACAGTATAATACCCGCCCTCTCCAATGCGCAGGTCTTTGAGCGTTTGCTTGACGTCGCGGAGGGTTTTGGTTAGGTCATACCCAATAAACAAGATTCCGATGAGTTCTTTATCGGGACTGTAGATGGGGGAGTAGCGGGTCATGTAGTCTTTGCCAAAAAGACGGGCAATGCCCACATAAGTTTCCCCTTTCATGATGGGTGCATATGCAGGGCTATTTTTCCCCAAAAAGGTTCCCATGGCGCGCTCATCGTTTTCTTTGCGCAGTGAAGTTGTGATGCGTAAAAAATCATCCCCCACTTTGGCAAATACGGTAGCGACAGCTCCGCTACCTGCGGTGAAATTATCTACAGCAGTGAATTCGTTGTTGAGAATGACAGGACCGTTAATCATCGCGGGCACGTCGATTCCTGCCACAGGAACGTTCATGGTTTTGACTTGATTAAAATGGTTGTACCTTCCAAAGGACTGTTCTAGCATGCTGTAGAGAATATTGGTGCTGCTGAGGCTTTCGTTGTAAAACACTTCGAGCATTTTATTGGCCATGGAGATGTTTTCGTTGATGTCATTTTTGGCATCTTCTAAAAGGTGGGTCTTTAGGGTGGAGTTTAGGTAGATAACGTTGCCTCCCATGGCAAGTCCTAGCACAAGCGCGAGCACCAAGGAGATTTTCCCCCCGATGGTTTTGAAGTAGTTCACATATTTCTCCTGCGGAACAATGATGATATTTTTGAAAAAGTATACCCTAAATGATAAGCATATGACAAGACCAAAATGACGGCAGGATGGGAAAAACAAGGCTTTTGGGACATTTTGTAAAGAAGTGTGTGGGGGGTGTGAGGAATTTTCCTCACACCCTAAGGATTAGAGTTCGTGAATGAGCTCTTCTTCGGCTTTGGCAATCATCGCAAACTCTTCTTCGGCGGTTTTGGCAACCAAATGGTGTTTGCTGTAAAGGAAAAAGTAAAGTGCTCCAATCACGTAAAGCACCAAGGTGTAGTTAAAGGCCCTTGGGTCAAAGGCGTACACTCCAGTAAGGGCGATGAGGGACAACACAAGCGCGATACCTGAGGTAACAATGCCACCAGGGGTTTTATAGGGGCGTTTCATGTCGGGCTGTTTGATTCTTAAGAGAATGTGGCTTAAGGACATGAGCGCATAGGAGATGGTTGCGCCCACTACGGCCATGGCAAGCATCAAGTCCCCTTCTCCTGTCAAGGAAGCAAAAAATCCCAACACCCCAGGGATGATGAGTGCCCACAAGGGGGTTTTGCGTTTGCTTGTTAGGGACAAAAACGGGGGCAAATACCCCGCACGCGAGAGGGCAAAAACAAGCCGGCTGTAGCCGTAGATGATGGAGAAAAAAGAGGCGATGAGGCCGGCTAGGGCCAAGACATTAACAAGGGTGGCAAGCTTGTGTTGCCCGACCACATTAAGCGCGTCCACTAAGGGCACCGCACTTTGGCCTATCATCTGTGCGCCACTCGCTCCTGCGAGTAAAAACACCACCAATACGGCTGTAAAAAGCAAAAAGACCATGGCGCCGATGATGCCTTTAGGGACATCTTTAGCAGGGTCTTTGGCTTCTTCTGCGGCCAAAGGCACACCCTCGACGGCTAAAAATAACCACATAGCAAAAGGCAACGCCGCCCACACGCCATGCCAGCCCAGTGGCAAGAAGGTAGTCGCGCCCGCCACCGCTTCGGAAGGGGCGATGTCAAACAAATTGGCAACGTTAAACTCCCCGATGAGTGCCACCGCGGTGGCCAAGATAGCAAACACCGCAAAGGCGCTAATGACCATCATAGTTTTAAGCGCTTCTCCCGCTCCCAACACGTGAATACCGATAAAAACAAGGTAAAACAAAGCGTACACCACAGGCCCGTTGATTCCCAAAAGAGACTCCGTTGCCGCCCCAATAAAAATCACAATAGCCGCGGGGGCAAGGGCGTATTCGATAAGAATAGCTAGGCCTGTTAAGTACCCACCCGCTGGTCCCATGACCTGTCTGGCAAAACTGTATCCGCCTCCTGCGGCGGGAATGGCCGCTGACATTTCGGCTAAAGAGAGGACCAAGAAAAGGTACATCACGCCCATGAGAAGTGACGCGATTAAAAAGCCGCCCCATCCTGCTTGGGCAATCCCAAAGTTCCATCCCGCGAAATCGCCAGAGATAACGTAGGAGACGCCAAGGCCTGCTAAGAGTAGCCATCCTGCTGTGCCGCGTTTGAGCTGGCGTTTGGCCAAATACTCTTCGCTTACACCTGTGCCAATTGCTGTTTTCATGTTTTTTTATCCTTTTAGTGTAGTAGAAAGTTTTTTTCTTGTGTTAGGGTTAGGGTTTCTTCTTGCGCTCTTTCTTTGATAGCAACCCCCGAGAGCTGCAATCTTTGGGATTCTTTTAGCAAATAAAGCGTTTTTTTCGCTGCCTCCTCGTGGCGTAATCCTTCCTTGCGAATGTTAGAGATGCAATTTCTGCGCGCATCGTTGAGGCCGACTTTTGGCCCGTAGGTTAAGTACAATCCCATGCTATCAGGAGAACTAAGCCCGGGGCGTTCGCCAATAAGCACGATGACACTCTTTGCCCGCAAACGCTCCCCGATGTCATCCCCAATGGCCACCCTGCCTTGTTGGACGAGGCTAAAAGGAGCGAGTAGCCATGGGTAGGGTTCTTTGGCAAGCAAGGTGGTGAGCGCGCGGATAAAAGGCAGGGCGTTTTCATGGATGGCAAGGGAAGAGAGCCCATCTGCCACCACAATGGCAAGATCCCATTCTTCCTCTTTAGGGTACGCATCCAAAGCCTTTGCAGACGCCTCATCTAACCTTCGCCCAAGGTCGGGGCGTTGAAGGTAATGGTTTCGGGTTTGGGCCCTTGAGTGCAACAACAAGGGTGAAACCCCCTCTTGTAACAGCCCTTGCACACCACTTTTTCCCAAAAGCCTTGTGTCTAAGGGCAAGCGTGCGAACCCCTCTTGCAAGGCGTCTACATGTAAGGGTAAATGCACGGCATCACGGGCCTTGGCGTGGGCGAGTTGAAAGGCTAAGAGTTCGTGGGTAGGCACGCTGATGCCCGCGCGCCCAAGGCCGATGCGCGCATCGGTATAGGCCCTGAGTGCTGACCAAGGGTTAGGGATAACGGTGTCGTTCATTGTGCTCGTCCTAAGAGTTTGGAGAGAGGTTTAGCAAAAAGTGGTGGCACGTGGGAGTTAAGTAAAAAACCGTCCATGCTTTTAAAGACTTCCATCTTAAGAAGCCACGCTTCAAATTCGGGTGAGGGGGCAAGACCTAGCACCCGCCTGATGTACAGAGCATCGTGAAAAGAGGTGGTTTGGTAGTTGAGCATGATGTCATCTGAACCTGGAATGCCCATGATGAAATTAATCCCCGCAACCCCCAAGAGTGTGAGTAAGTTGTCCATGTCGTTTTGGTCGGCCTGCGCATGGTTGGTGTAGCAAATGTCGCAGCCCATGGGGATGCCCAACAGCTTGCCGCAAAAGTGGTCCTCAAGGCCCGCGCGGGTGATTTCTTTGCCATCATACAAGTACTCAGGCCCGATGAATCCGACGACGGTGTTGACGAGCAACGGGTTAAATTTTCGCGCTACCGCGTAAGCTCTGGCTTCGCAGGTTTGTTGGTCTACTCCAAAGTTTGCATTGGCCGAGAGGGCGCTTCCTTGGCCGGTTTCAAAGTACATGACATTGTTGCCCACCGTGCCACGGTTTAGGGAAAGGGCAGCGTCTTGGGCTTCTTTTAAGGTGGCGAGGTTAAAACCAAAGCTTTCGTTGGTGGCTTGTGTGCCGCCGATAGATTGAAAGACCAAATCCACGGGCGCCCCTTTTTCGATGGCTTCGATGGTGTTGGTCACGTGGGTTAGGATGCACGATTGGGTGGGGATTTCGTACTTTTGAATCACTTCATCAAGGAGGTTGAGCAAGGTGATGGCTTGGGTGACATTGTCTGTTGCGGGGTTGATGCCAATAACCGCGTCTCCGTTGCCATAGAGCAATCCGTCTAAAATACTCGCGGCAATGCCCATGATTGCATCGGTGGGGTGGTTGGGTTGCAACCTAGTGGAAAGGCGACCTCGAAGCCCGATGGTGTTGCGAAAAGCGGTGATGACTTCGCATTTTTTAGCCACCATGATGAGTTCTTGATTGCGCATAATCTTGCTCACTGCGGCGACCATTTCAGGTGTAAGCCCTTTTTGAAGGGCACACAAAACCTCAGGGGTCGCAGCATCACTTAAAAGCCAGTTGCGAAATTCCCCCACGCTCAAAGATGAGATGGGCGCAAAGGCTTTTGTGTCGTGTTCATCAAAAATGAGCCGTGTGACTTCATCGCTCTCGTAAGGAACAAGGGCAGTTTGAAGGAAGGTTTGGAGGGGGACTTCACTGAGGCACATTTGCGCGATGACGCGCTCTTCTTCGCAGCGCGCGCCCACCCCTGCTAGGATATCTCCTGAGCGTTTGGGAGTTGCTTTTGCCATGAGTTCTTTTAAATCGTTGAAACAATAGGTCGTATTTTTGTACATGAACGTATAGTCGCGAGACATTGTTCTCATCCTTTGATTAAGAAGAGAATCCTAACACGAAAAAGATGCTATTTTGATGGAGTTGTTGTATGTTTTTTATGCAGTTTAGTGGCTAAAAAGAGGTTACATGTAAGGAAAATTACTCTTTTCCTTACATGAAGAACATTATCGGGAAAGGGCAAAACCGATGCTGATGCGGTTGGTGAGTTTGTCGTAGTCAATCAAGCTTTCGCCGTAGCCGTAGTAGTATTGGATAAAGCCAAAAACACCCGAATCTGACACAGGAAAGCTCCACTCCAGGTTCATCCCGCTTCGGTTATCAGAGCTGCTGAGGTTGTTGGTAAAGGTGCCTTTAAATAAATTTTTCCCCCACGGGTACATTACTGTCAAATCGCCATAGCCCAGGTAGTGGTGAATGTTAGGGTTGTCATCACCGCGCGCGCTATTGGAATTGCTCCGCTCGGATTCCCTGATACGGTACCATACTCGTGGCGAGATAAATATGCCGCCTGCTTGTAAAAAGGTGCTTGCATAGAGGCGATCCCACGAGCGCGACTCGTGCCCATCTTTGCCATTGGATGCGTGTAAGTAGCCAAACTTAAACCCTTTGATGGCGCTTGCTTTTTCTTTGTAAGGAACCGTTACAAAGAGTTCAGGTTGGTAATTGGTTTCGCGAAAAGGCGAAGAATCTTGTAAAATCTGCCACCATGAAACTTGCGTGTAGCCAAAGGAATAACTCTCATCAAGTCCTAGCCAATCGTGTGCTAGCTCTTTTTGAAAACTAAATTGAAATTTGGTTTCGGTCTGTTTTCGCCCTTTATAATCACGCCCGTTGTAGCTTAGGGGCAACAGGTAATTGCTTTGGTAGGGCATGAGGCCAAAGGTGCCTGAGAGCATTTGTAAAATGGTTTTTTGAGAGTCTTTGTCTTCGTACGGGTCTAGGTATGTGTTGTAAAGCTTGGCGCGTTCGTACTGACGAACATAAGGGGGCATTTCTTGCAAGGTGCTCTCAAGGGGAGAGGTGATGGCAGGCAAGTCATCAGGCAGTGCCTCAGGAGGGGCATTGGGCGTTGTCTCTTGTGCCGCGAGGGCGGCCTTTTTGTACCATTCCATAGCGTTTTGGATGTCTCCTTTGGCTTCGTAGGCACGCGCAGTTTCAAGCATGTGGGAGAGAGGTTGGGCAAAAAGAGGGGAGATGAGCATAAGAACATACAATAAGCGCATGATTTTTCCTTAAATGTGAGAGGGAGTATACTCCACAGTAGTGTAAAAAGAACTTGAATTAGGGTATTTCTTTAGGGAGTTTGTAAGCATCTTCTAAGGGTCCTGTGATGAAATTTCCTTGCGTATCAAGCAAGATGACAACGTTTTCTCCCACAAAAAATCGCACATTTTGCTCTTCTTCGAGGGTGATGATGGGCGCGGCTACGTCCCATGAAAAATACCCCTCAGAGGTGTAGGTGATGGGAGATTGTCCCCTGTATAGGTTTTCTAAGGTGTAACGTCCATCCGAGTGGAGCTCTAAACGAGTATGAACGCCAGAGGGAAGGGTGCCTTGGTAAACCCCTGCCCAGGCCAGTGGGTTTTGACTGGTGTGGGCAGGGACGCCAAGGCGCACATTGGCGCACCCCGCAAAACCCAATAGAAGAAACAATACCCAAACGTTACGCATAAATTTAGTACGCGTAATCCACCACTTTGGTTTGGGTGTTGATGGATTTTAAAAACTGTACTACTTCTACATGTACAGGGTCAACGGCGTAGCGTGCCAAGTCCTCTTTAGTGTAAAAATCCGTAATCAACGCCAAATCAAAAGCCCGCTCTTCAGGGCTGAAGTTCACGCCCACTTCCATGTGGCTTAGGTAGGGAATCTTGTCTTGCATGCTCATGATGCGCGCTTTGACCACCTCTTTATTGGCAGGGGAATTGTCTTCAAGTTTAAAAAAAACGATGTGTTTGACCATGGGTTGCTCCTTTTTGGTGTAGCATAACACAAGAAAGTTAAAGCTTCCCGTAAACCTACAGCGCCGCTTCGTATTCGTGGGGGTGGTTGAGGTTGGTAAAGGGGGCAGTGTGCTCAAAATCCACATACACCGCGTTGGCGTGTTCTAGCAAGATGCCTAGCTTGTGGTCGCCTTGGCGGGCTAAGGTGTTAGCAAGGGGGGCAAGGGAGCTGTGGTAGAGGCCGCACAGGGGGTGGCGGGTGTGCGGGTCGCGGGGGATGAGGGCTTTTGCGCCGCTTTTTTGCGCCGCTTCCCAGAGGGTTTTAATGTGCTCTTTTTCCACAAAAGGAGCGTCCACACTGAGGCAAAAGACGTAGGTGTCGGTGAAGTGTTCTAGCACCGAAGCCAGAGCGACCATAGGCGAAAAACTCTCTTGTTCGGCGTCTAGGATGAGCGAAAACTCCCCGTTAAATTTGTCGGTTTTGGTGCTTACATGTAAGGAATCAAACAGCGGCAGAAGGCGGAAAACTTGGTAGTGGGTGAGGGTAGGGTGTCCGCGAAAGGGGAGCAAGGATTTGTCTTGCCCCATACGCGAACTTTTTCCCCCAGCGATGATGACGCAGGGGAAAGGAAACATTATTATAAATCCCTTGGGTCGGCGATTTTCCCCGCGATGGCTGAAGCTGCTGCCACGGCGGAGTTGGCCAGATAAATCTCGCTCGTGCGGTCTCCCATGCGGCCGACAAAGTTGCGGTTGGTGGTGGCCACGCAACGCTCTCCTTTGCCCAAAATGCCCATGTAGCCCCCAAGGCATGCGCCGCAGGTGGGGTTGGAAAACACGCCTCCTGCTTCGATGAAGATGTCCACGAGACCTTCTTTTTGGGCTTGTTGGGCGATTTTTTGGGTCGCTGGGGTGATGATGAGGCGGGTTTTGCGCGCCACGCGTTTGCCCTTTAAAATCTCCGCGGCGATGCGTAGGTCACTGATGCGTCCGTTGGTGCAACTACCGATGAAGACTTGGTCGATGGCCAAATCGTCTTTGACCGCTTGGCGCACACTTTTGCCGTTGCTAGGCAAGAACGGGTAGGCGATAACAGGGTCAAGTTTGCTCACGTCTACTTCGATGGTTTGCACATAGGTCGCGTCAGCGTCGGAGTAAAAATACTTGGGCTGGCGGGGCAAGGTTTTGTCCGCTAAAAAGGCTTTGGTGATGGCATCTGCGGCGATGATGCCGTTTTTGGCTCCCGCTTCGATGGCCATGTTGCACAAACTAAAGCGGTCGTCCATGCCCAAATGCCCAATGGCGTCGCCCATGAATTCAAGGCTTTTGTACAGCGCACCGTCCACGCCGATTTGGCGGATGATTTCAAGGATGAGGTCTTTGCCGTAAATGTGCTGACCGGGTTTTCCGGTAAAGACCACGCGGATGGCTTCGGGCACTTTAAACCAGTTGCGTCCTGTAATCATCGCATAGGCCAAATCCGTCGAACCCATGCCGGTGGCAAAGGTGCCAAGGGCGCCGTGGGTACAGGTGTGGCTGTCGGCGCCGATGATGACATCTCCTGGGACAATGAGCCCCTTTTCAGGCAAGAGGGCGTGTTCGATGCCCATGTCTTTTTCGTCAAAATAGTGCTTCAAGTCGTGCTTGTAGGCAAACTCACGGCTGATTTTGGCTTGGTTGGCACTGGCGATGTCTTTGGCGGGAATGTAGTGGTCCATGACGATGGAAAAGCCATCGGGATTGGCCAGTTTCGTCGCACCGCTTTCTTCAAATGCGCGGATGGAGATGGGCGTGGTGATGTCGTTGCCGATGACCATGTCGATGGGGCTTTGGACGATTTGGCCAGCTTTTGCTTCAAGGCCACAGTGGTCGGAAAAGATTTTTTCGGTGATGGTTTGTTGCATGGGAACCTCGTTAATGGCGATGCGCGTGCCTAGTGTCTCTCATTCGGGAGCGTTGCGTTTTTTCCTACGGAGCGCTAAAGCGGTGTCTTTGGATGGCAAAACTCGGCTACGCCTCAAACAGTTGCCATCCATCCCAAGGGACCAGACACCCCTTTAGCTAAAAACGCAAATCCCTGCTTCGTGCCACTAGGCACACGGTTTAAATTGGGGTCGATTCTAGCAAAGTTTGGTTTAAAAGCGGGTATAATCGCGTTAAAACCCTCAATATAACTTTGCAGACGCGACGAGATTGTCGGATTTGTCCAAGAGAAGGATGTATAAAAAGTGAAACAGTACCAATTAGAACAACTTGCCCAGTATCTCTCTCAATTTCGTAAAATCCACGCTATCGAGCGGGTGGATGATATGGTCATCAAGGTAGTCTTTGACCGCCATGAACCGTTCTTTTTTGACCTGCGTCGCGGGGACGCCCATGTGTTTATGTGCGAAGAGTTTAAACGCGCCAAGGTGTATGGTGCTCCTTTTGATGTGTTGCTAAGAAAGTATTTTGCCAAGGGGATGCTTTTACATGTAGAGGTGCCTAAAAACAACCGCATTTTACGCTTACATGTAAGCACTTCTAGCCAGTACAAGGCCAGCGAATACGTGTTGCAGTTGGAGTTTACGGGGCGCAATACCAATGTCATCATTTTAGATACCCAAAACATCGTCCAAGAAGCGTTGCGGCATATTGACGCGAGTGTTTCCTTTCGTTCGGTCAAGGTCGGGGAGCCTTTGTTGGCACTTCCCCCGCGCGAATTTTCTGAAACCAAAGCCCCCTTTGTGTTGCCCGAGGCGTTAAAAGAAGCCTACGAGGAACGCAACAGCGCGAGGCTTGCTCAGGCCATTTCCCTTAAAAAAGCGCAATTGGCGAAAAAACTAGAGCGGTTTCGCGCCCATTTAGCAAAACTTGAAAGCGAAGAAACCTTGGAAGCAAAAGCCCAAGGGCTGTACCACGAAGGCGCTTTGGTCTTGGCAAATTTGCACCGCATTCCGCCTTATGCGACACAGGTGGAGGTGGAAGATTTTGAACAAAAGCCTTACACGCTCACCCTTCCTGCGGCAGCACGAACGCCCCAAGAAGCGGCCAATCTGCTCTTTTCTCAGGCCAAAAAACTGCGCCAAAAAGCCAGCTCTTTGCACATCGAACGGGAAAATTTGGAAGGCAAGATTGCCTTTTGGGAGCGCCTTGAGGGGGTGATTGGGCGCACGAAAAGCGTGGAAGAGCTTGCTATTTTATTGCCCAAGCAAACCCACGCTAAAAAAGCCCAGAGAGAAAACCTTTCTTATGAGAGTTTTTACATGGAAGGTTATAAAATCATGGTGGGAAAAAACGAAAAAGGTAACATTACCTTACTAAAAGAGGCCAAAAAAAGCGATGTGTGGTTACATGTAAAGGATATGCCCTCTTCGCATGTTATTATTCGGACAGATAAACAAAATGTACCTCCCCAAGTGCTTGCATTTGCAGCAAAGCTGTGCGTAGAATTTAGCCAGACTCAAGGGGGAAATTATTTGGTCGATTATACACCCAGACGAAATGTCAAAATGGTGCAAGGTGCCCTCGTGCATTATGTGGAGTATCAGACGTTAACCGTCACAAAGGAGTAGTCCATGGCCGTGACCCCGATTGGTGGAATGGTGTACGCGAACCAAAGTATCCCCGCAGCTGCAGCAAAACAGATGGATTTTCAAACGCGCATGGAAGCACAAAACCTCGCCGCTGGCGTAGCCGCCAACGAAAAAGACAAAGAAGTGCAAGCGGTGCGTCCCACGGAAGAAACCCATAAAATCGACCCTGAAAGAGAGCACGAACAAAAGAAAAAAGACCAAGAAGCAGGCGCTGATGAAAGCCAAGTGTTTCGCAAAAAACACGAAGAGGAGGAGGATGATCCCCTACCCCCACCCCCACGCCTTTTGGACATCACTATTTAGCACTATTTCCACGCTTGATTTCAACAGCCTCCTCGTGTGCTTTTAGCAAACCCTCACCTTAGCTTTGCTAAGATGTGACAAAACCTCACCCTTAGAAGGACACCTATGAATGAAAACACCCTTGAGCGCATCGTAACAGGCTTTATTATGCTTGTCATTGCCATTCTTTTGGCGCTTGTGGACAGCTTTTTGGTGACGTGGTTTGTCTTGGGGTTGGTCTACTTGATTGCCTTTCGTGAAGCGTGCAAATTGTTTCAAACTGAAAATACCATGATTTATGTGTTGGCCCTTGGGGTGTGGATTATTGCGGGATTGAGTGCCTCGCCAGAGTACTTGGGCGTGCTGGTGGTGTTGGGCCTTGTGGCGATGATGGCGCACCAAAAGCAGATGGACGAAGCCTTATTAAAACCCTTCCTTTACCCTACGGTTTCCATGCTGTTTTTACTCTCTTTGTACGTAAGTGCGGGGATGCCTGCCCTTATTTGGCTTGTGCTTATCGTGGCCTTGACGGATACGGGTGCGTTTATTGTGGGTAAAAACTTTGGTAAAACCCCTTTTTCGCCCACTTCTCCCAATAAAACTTGGGAAGGGGTAGCTGGGGGTGTTGCGATTGCCACGGTGGCGGGCGCATTTTTTGGGATGGCATCGGTAGGTTTTTTAAGCGCATTATTGATTGCCTTTTTAACCAGTGTCGCGTCGGTGTGGGGGGATTTGTTTGAAAGTTATCTTAAGCGTGAGGCGGGCGTGAAAGACAGCGGGACGATTTTCCCAGGACATGGGGGCATGCTTGACCGACTCGATGGGTACCTTTTTGGCGCGGTTGTGTTGTTTGTCTTGCTCAAAAGCTTTCTCTAGCCGATGGTCGTCCTAGGAAGCACAGGCTCCATCGGCGTCAATGCCCTGCACATTGCCAAGGCGCACGGTTTACATGTAGAAGGGCTGTGCGCGGGCAGTAATGTTACCCTTTTAAATGCCCAAATTCAGGCGTTTAATCCCACCTTTGTCGTTATTGGCGAAGCCGCGCTAGCCCATCAGGTCGTCCATCCTAATGTCTGGGTGGGGGAAGAGGGCATCATGCGGATGCTTGAAGAGGCTAAAAGCCCCCTTGTGGTCAATGCCCTAGTGGGGTTTTTGGGCTTAAAGCCCACCCTAAAAGCCCAAAGCCTAGGCAAAAAAGTTGCCTTGGCCAATAAAGAGTCCTTAGTGGCCGCGGGGGCATTTTTAGACACAAGTTCCATCGTGCCCATCGACAGCGAACATTTTGGCCTGTGGTATTTGCTCTCGCATCGTCCCATGAAGCGCCTGTGCATCACCGCAAGCGGGGGCGCCTTTCGAGACACTCCTTTAGACCAACTTCCCCACATGCGCCCCCAAGATGCCCTCAAGCACCCCAACTGGTCCATGGGCCAAAAAATCACCATCGACAGCGCCACCATGGTCAATAAGCTTTTTGAACTTTTAGAAGCGCGGTGGCTCTTTACATGTAAGGCGTATGATGCGTTTATCGAAACCAAATCCATCATCCACGCGCTCATCGACTTTGAAGATGGCAGTTCCACGGCCCACATTGCGGGGACAAGCATGCAACTGCCCATCGCCTTTGCCCTCTTGGGCGAAGTCAAAGAAGCGGTGTTGCCAAGTGTGGATTTGACGCAGGTGGGAAGCTTGGAGTTTCGTTCCATTGACCCTGCGCGCTACCCCGTGTGGGAGCTTAAAAATGCGCTTTTAGAAAACCCAAAACTCGGCGCGGTGGTCAATGCTGCTAACGAAGCCATGATGGCCCATTTTTTAGAAGGACGGTGTGGGGTGGTGCAAATGGCTAGGGGCATTGTGCAAGCCTATGAAGCCTATGAGACCCAAGCGCCCCAGAGCTTAGAGGATGTGTTTGCGTTAGATAAAGAAGTGCGTGCGTTTTGTAAAAATCTTTATTAAGAGGTGTTGATGAGCAAGATTGCCTACCGTTTTACGCTCAAGGAGAGCATTATTGGCTTGCAGTTTTTATTTGTTGCCTTTGGGGCTTTGGTGTTGGTGCCGCTTCTGACGGGGCTTGACCCAAATGTGGCACTCTTTACGGCGGGGATTGGGACGCTGATTTTTCAGTTTGTTAACCGCGAAAATGTACCACCTATTTTTCTCGCGTCTTCTTTTGCGTTCATCGCACCCATCATTTACGGGGTGCAAACGTGGGGGATTGCAGGGACCATGTCAGGCTTGGTGGCCGCGGGTGTGTTTTACATCTTGCTAAGCTTCCTTGTGCGGGTGCGTGGGTCGGAGTTTTTACACCGTTTGTTGCCAGCAGTGGTGGTGGGGCCAGTGATTATGACCATCGGACTCATTCTCTCGCCGGTGGCAGTTAACATGGCCATGGGCAAAACAGGCGATGGGGCAGTGCAACTTGTAGCGCAAGGTCCTTCCATGCTTATTGCCTTTGTGACCTTGGCGGTGACCATTGTGGTGACCCTAAAAGGCACGGGGATTTTTCGTCTGCTTCCTATCTTTTTTGGGATTATGACAGGGTATGTGGTGGCGCTGTTGGCGGGTGTGGTGAGTTTTGATGCCTTTTATAACGCGCCGTTGTTTGCCATGCCTGCCTTTGTGTTTCCTGAGTTTAACCTTGAAGCCATTATCTTCATCCTCCCTATTGCCATCGCCCCTGCGGTGGAGCACATTGGGGATATGCTTGCCATTAGCAACGTCACCAAGGAAGATTACCTCAAAAAGCCAGGCCTTAAAAATACCCTTTTGGGCGATGGCCTAGCCACTTCTGCCGCGTCGCTTTTAGGTGGCCCACCCAACACAACGTACTCCGAAGTGACAGGTGCGGTGACCATCACCAAAGCCTTTAATCCTGCCATCATGACATGGGCGGCGATTTTTGCCATCGTCCTTGCGTTTGTGGGTAAACTTGGCGGGCTTTTAGCGACCATTCCAGTGCCGGTGATGGGAGGCATCTTGCTCTTGTTGTTTGGGATTATCACGGCGGTTGGCATGGAAACGCTCATCAAAGAAAAGGTCGATTTGGCGGATCCGCGCAACATGATCATCGTTTCTATCATCCTTGTGTTTGCCATTGGCGGGATGACCTTTAACTTTGGTGGTGTTGGGTTTAGCGGGATTGGTCTTGGGGCAATTGTGGGGATTTTACTTAACCTTGTGTTGCCAAAAACAAAGCACTTCGACGGCTACTAACGCCCGTACAACACAAGGGGAAATCCCCTTGTGTTAGTATTTTTGAATCACCATCCGCAGTAAATACCGCTCTTCTTTGACTCCCTTTTTGTGCACAACGTGGGTTAACTCTTTGCCAAGCTTAATCAAGCGGCAAGGAAGGCTTTCAAAAAGCGTATACAAGGCAATGAGCCCGTAGGGTTCAATGGCAGGGTCTAGGGTCATTGATGTTTTGCCCTCACCCAAGACCTCTCCTACTAAAATGCCTTTGGGGGCCAAGGAAGAGAGGATTTTTTCAAACAAAAACGTGTGTTTTGAACTAGGAAGGTCTAATTCGCCCAAAACGATGGCATCGTAGGCATGGGGGAGCTGCCAGTACTCGATGCGTGTGTGACGGGTGATGAGAAACAACCCCTCTTTACTGGCTTCTTCTTGCAGGGTAACAAGCTCTGTATTGTCCGCATCCAAGACTTCTACATGTAAGCCTAGCTTGGCCACTAAGAGGGCATTTTTGGTGTGGTTTTTGCCTAAAAAAAGGACACGACTGCCCGCTGGCAAGGCACTGAGGTTTGCCATGGCAAAATTAAAGGGTTCGGTACGCCTGTCTAAGGTCATGGCTTAGCCCATCGGATACAAAATAGACTGTTGCACACCGTGCAAAGCCTTGAGAAGTTCTGGATTGAGGCTTACATGTAAGGCGGCGAGGGTTTCATCCAACTGCCCTGCGTGGGTCGCCCCGATGATGGAAGAAGCCACAAAGGGGTGTTGCATACTCCAAGCGGTTGCCATCGTAGTGAGGTTGAGTCCGTATTCGGTGGCGATGGTTTGATAGCGTGCCGTAGCTTCGAGGGTTTTGGTGTTGACAAAACGGTTCGCTTGGGCTTGGAGGCGCGGATTTGTGGCGTTGACGTACTTGGCAAAGCGCGCGGTTGGTGGGAAAAATCCCCCATTGTATTTGCCCGTGAGCACCCCGCCCGCCAAAGGCGAGTAGGGCAGTAAAGAGATGGACTCTTTTTCACATACGGTGCTCAGTTCATCTAAAAAGCGCGGGTTGAGCAGGGAAAAATTGTTTTGAATGGACTCAAAGCGTGTTAGGCCTTTGAATGTGGCGGTTTCGTTGGCCTTGGTGAGTCCGTAGGCGGAGTCGTTGGAGGTGCCAATGACACGGATTTTCCCTGCTTTGACAAAGCCATCTAAAACGCTTAAGCTCTCTTCTATGGGCACGGTTTGGTCGGGCCAGTGGACTTGGTAAAGGTCGATGTAGTCGGTTTTGAGACGCTTAAGGCTTCCCTCAAGAGCACGGGTGATGTGAAAGCGGTCGATGGCGGTAAGACCGTGGCGAATGGGCGGGACAAACCATCCGTTGGCGGCTCCTGCGACCTTGGTGGCAAGGATGATTGCGTCGCGGGGTTTGGTTTGAAGCCATTCGCCCACAATCTCTTCCGTGCGCCCTGCAAGCTCGCCGCTTGGAGGCACGGGGTAAAGTTCGGCGGTGTCAAAAAAGTTAATGCCTGTGTCGTAGGCTTTGTCTAAAATCTTGAAGGCTTCTTTTGGGTCGCATTGTAACCCAAAGGTCATGGTGCCCATGCATAAGGGGCTAACCCTGAGTCCAGTTTTGCCAATATAACGGTATTTCATAGTACTCCTTAATTCTGGCGGTATAATTGTAACAAAAAACTCAGCATCTGCGTGGTATACTAAGCCTTTTTACTCAAATACCATCACAAATGAGTTTAACCAAATGCACCGACGCACCTTTTTGGGTTTGGTAGCCACCAGCGCGGCTTCCATGGCTTTTGCGCAAGAGTCCTCCCCCTCCTCAGTTTTTTTACATGCCAACGAAATCGCTGATTTTGAGTCGGCGAAAGAGCGCTTGAATCAAGTGAGCCGGTATGTTGGGTTTGGCAATTTCAATATCATTAGCTTCGACCTAGTGCTGCATTATGCCCGTAATGTGAGCAAAATTGGTGCATTTACCCCCAGCGAACTCGCCCTTTTGGAAAAACTTTTTTACGACGCAACGGAGCCTTACGGCTTTTTTGGACAGCGCACCTGCGAATCACTCACCGCTGCCATTGCAGAAAAAGAAGTCTACAAAGTCCCGCGTTCTGGCCATTACCTGTTTCAAGGAGAGGCGTTACATGCCTTTGAGCGCTTGCAAAAAGACGTGGGGCCTACGCTCATCTTAACCTCGGGCGTGCGCAGTGTGGCCAAGCAAATGAGCCTCTTTTTAGACAAAATCAGTGCCTGTGAGGGGAACATTTCCCTTGCTGCTAAATCCATCGCACCTCCGGGGCATTCGTACCACAGTATTGGCGATTTTGACGTGGGAAAACAAGGCTTTGGGTATCTCAACTTCACGGAAGAATTTGCCCATACCGAAGAGTTTTTAGCGCTCCAAACCCTGCCTTATGTGCGCACCCGTTACGTGCCTGGAAACCCTGATGGGGTGTGGTTTGAACCGTGGCATATTCAGATTATAAAGACAAGCCAATCATGATTTTAAGCATCGAAAGCAGTTGCGATGACAGTTCCATTGCCCTGACGCGCCTCGAAGATTGCCAGTTAGTCTTTCACAAAAAAATCTCCCAAGAACTCGACCACGCTCAGTACGGTGGCGTGGTGCCCGAACTGGCCGCAAGGCTCCATGCCGAAGCCTTGCCTAAAATCCTCCAAGAAGCCAAGCCTTATTTTGGCGACGTCAAAGCCGTTGCGGTGACCACGGAACCCGGCCTTTCAGTCACGCTTGTGGAGGGTCTTGTCATGGCAAAGGCGCTGTGCATCGCCCTTGATGTGCCGCTGCTTCCCATCAACCACCTGCACGGCCACATTTACTCGCTTTTTTTAGAGCAGCCTTCCGTATTTCCTTTGGGCGTGTTGCTAGTCTCCGGAGGCCACACGCAACTCTTACATGTAAAGGCCCATGAGGAGATTATCCTTTTGGCTACCACCTTGGATGATAGCTTTGGAGAGAGTTTTGATAAGGTCTCCAAGATGCTAGGCCTTGGGTATCCTGGCGGGCCTGTGGTGGAAGCTATGGCCCAAAAAGGGGATGCTAAACGGTTTGATTTTACCGTGCCTTTGTTGCGCACATCAGCGCTTGCTTTTAGCTATTCGGGCTTAAAAAACCAAGTGCGTTTGGCTATCGAATCTTTGGGTGAAAACAGAAGCGAACAAGACACCTGCGATATTTGTGCTAGCTTTCAAGCCACCGCCACGGCCCATTTGCTCAACAAACTCGAACGCGCCTTTAAACTTCACTCTTTTGAACGCTTTGCGGTCGTGGGTGGAGCGAGTGCTAATCTTTACTTGCGCGCCAAACTGGAAAAACTGGTGGAAAAATACCGCATGCCGCCTTTAATGGTCGCACCCTTGGCCTATTGTTCGGACAACGCCGCGATGATTGGGCGGTGTGGAGTGGAAGCGTACAAACGCGAAGCCTTTGTGGGGCTAGATGACGTGCGGGTTAATCCTAAAGTTTCCTTTTAAAAAGGCGCAGGGACGTTGAGTGTTTTGATTTCAAGCGCTAATAAAATGCCTGTTTTGGCCAATACTGCCGCTTTGGCCTCTTGGATGAGCGCAACCGCTTCCTCGTAGGTGCCTCCGCCAAGATTGACCAAAAAGTTGGCGTGTTGTGCGCTAAAGGCCATGCCGCCGTACTGTTTCCCGCGAAACCCCGCTTCTTCTAATAATCTTCCCGCACTCTCGCCTTCTGGGTTTTTAAAGCAACTGCCAAGGCTTGGGTCTTTGGGCTGGTTTTGACGCATCTGTCGAAACTGTTCTGCCAAGGCGGCATCAAATCCTTCTTTACATGTAAAGCGTGCCTCAAAGACAACATCAGGGAGTGTTGCGTAACGGTAGCCGTGTTTGATGTTGGTTTTTTCCACCCAACCCGCGTGGGTGCGCACCGCCAAAAGCGGGCCAAAAATCTCCCATCCCTTAAGCCCTGCGTTCATGGCAAGCATTCCGCCAAGGGTACCAGGAAGCTGTTGCATGAATTCAAACCCGCCAAGGTTATGTTTTTTGGCAAAGGAAAAGAGCTTGCCACTAGGCGTTGCGGCCCCTACATGTAAGGCCTCGTTTTCCAAAGAGATAAAGTTAAACGCTTTACTCAGCATGGCCAAGGGCGGGGGTGTTGGGCCGATGAGAAGATTATTGGCCCCGCCGATGAGCCAATGGTTTAAAGGGAGAGCTTGGGGCGTTTCTAGGACAAGAACATCCACCTTTGGGCCGATTTTAATGCTTGAAAATGTCGAAAAGTCGATGGGTTTTAGCATCAGTAGATAAACGTAGGAATCATGTTAAACACGCGGGTGGTAAACTCAATCATCATGTTCATCATCCACGGCATGGCAAAGATGATGACAGTGACCACGAGCAAGATTTTAGGCACAAAGCTTAGGGTCATTTCGTTGATTTGGGTGGTCGCTTGAAAAATACTAATGGCAAGCCCCGCCAAAAGCCCCGCCAAAAGCATGGGCAAGGCCAAGGAAAGGGCGATTTTAAAGGTTTGAACCCCAAGGCCGATGAGGGTGGATTCCACTAACTAAACCTTGCCGTTTCATAGTGCGTGGGGATGAGAAAATCATGCACGTCTAGGGGCACATCGTACACACCGTGGTCGAAACCCAGTTTAAAAAGATGGTTAATGGCACGCAGTTGGGTTTCGTTCATGGAAACAGAAGCGTCGTTGGCATACATGGAGAGGTAGGTTTCAAGTTTGGCCGCGTCCACGCGAAACAAGCCCCGCTCTAAAAGCATACGCGAGAGCAACGGTTTGGAGGCATTTCCCACCCGCACCGCGTCGGTGAGGAGTTTTTCATAGGCGATGGCTTTTACCAGCGGCAAAGAACGGCGCAATGCCATGCCGCCAAGGGGCAAAGGCAGCCCTTCGCCGCCTAGTTCGCACCACACGTCCCATAACTCTCGCGCCACTTCAAGGCTCTCATCAAAGGTCAAAATGCTCTCATGAATAAGCACACCCGCGTCCACTTCACCGCACAATACGGCAGGTTCGATGTCCAAAAAGTTTTTGTACACAACGCGCGCGTCAGGGTAGGCTAGGCGAAACAACAACGCGTTGGTGGTGTGCTGTCCGCTAAGGGCGACTTTAAAGTTTTTTCGCAGCTTCGCCCCCTTTTTCTTGACGAGCTTGGGGCCATAGCCTTCGCCAAAACTCACTGCCGTGCGCAATAGGGCATAGTCGTTGCGAATGCGAGGGTAGAGCCCAAAACTAATGGCCGTGATGTCGTAAGTCCCTTTGAGCGCTTCTTGGTTAAGGGTTTCGATGTCAAGGGCGATGTTTTCAAAGGCAACGCCAGAAAGTCCTACCCAACCAAGCTTAATAGCGTAGTACATAAAAATATCATCAGCATCGGGAGAGTGGGCCACTGTAATCACGCGTATCCTTTAAAAAAATTGAACCGATTGTAACACAGGTGGACTAAAAATTACATTTCAAATTGCCATCTTTTTGGAGGTCGTGCCCTAGGGTTGGGTATAATCAGAAGTTTTTTAAATCAAAGATGTTACAATCCCAACTACTCTCACAAAGGAATCTTATGGCTATGGATGAGAACAAACGCAAGGCACTTGAACTGACGTTGAAACAGATCGACAAAGCTTTTGGCAAAGGGGCAATTGTCCGTTTGGGCGACAAAGAGATTGAACCCATCGCGTTCATTGGAACAGGCTCCATAGGGTTAGATATCGCCCTTGGAATCGGCGGTGTGCCACGGGGCAGGGTAATCGAAATCTATGGACCTGAGAGTTCAGGAAAAACAACACTGGCCCTTCAAATTACCGCGCAAGCCCAAAAAGTGGGCGGCATTTGTGCCTTTGTGGACGCAGAGCATGCGCTCGATGTGAAGTACGCCCACAACCTTGGTGTTGATACGGAAAACCTTTTAGTGTCGCAACCTGACTTTGGTGAACAAGCGTTAGATATTGTCGAAACCCTAGCACGCAGTGGGGCGGTGGATGTGATTGTTATCGACTCCGTAGCCGCATTGACGCCTAAGAGCGAAATCGAAGGGGACATGGGCGATTCGCACGTGGGACTTCAAGCAAGGCTCATGAGCCAAGCCCTGCGAAAACTCACGGGCGTCGTGCATAAGATGAATGTGACGATTATTTTCATCAACCAAATCCGTATGAAGATCGGGATGATGGGGTACGGTTCTCCTGAAACCACTACGGGCGGCAATGCTTTGAAATTTTACGCCTCCGTTCGCATCGATGTGCGCAAAATTGCGACCCTTAAGCAAGGGGAAGACCAGATTGGTAACCGTGTAAAAGCTAAGGTTATTAAAAACAAAGTAGCCCCTCCTTTTCGCATCGCAGAGTTTGACATCATGTTTGGTGAGGGCATCTCCCGCGAGGGCGAATTGGTGGATTATGGTGTAAAGCTTGACGTGATTGATAAAAGTGGCGCATGGTTTAGCTATAAAGATAAAAAACTAGGCCAAGGGCGTGAAAACGCGAAGGCGCTTTTGAAAGAAAACAAAGAATTAGCGGCAGAAATCGAAGAAGCAGTAAAACAAGCAATGGGACTTAACCCCAGTTTAATGGTGGTTGGGGACGATGAACTCGTGGAGGATGAGGCATGATTTTTATTGATGAAGTACGGGCAGATGAGGTCTTAGATAGCCGTGGCAATCCCACGGTACGCGCAACCGTAGTGCTAAGCGATGGCACGGTAGCCAGTGCTATTGTGCCCAGTGGCGCAAGTACGGGAAAGCGTGAAGCCCTCGAACTAAGAGACCAAGATGCGCGCTATTTGGGCAAAGGCGTACGCAAGGCGGTGGAAAATGTCAATGTGCACATTGCCGATGAAGTCACTGGCATGAACCCGTACAATCAAGGGGAAATTGATGGCGCGATGAAGGCGTTGGATGGCACGGAGAACTACTCTAGCCTAGGAGCCAACGCGGTGTTGGGTGTTTCTATGGCTGTAGCACGCGCGGCGGCTACGAGCTTGGGAATGCCACTGTATCGCTACCTTGGCGGCGCGAATGCACGAGTGTTGCCCACGCCGATGTTTAACATCATCAACGGAGGAAGCCACGCGGACAACAGCGTAGATTTTCAAGAATATATGATTATGCCCTTGGGATTTGAAACCTTTGAAGAAGCCTTGCGCGCCGCAGCAGAAGTGTACCAACACCTCAAAAAAGCCTTACATGTAAAGGGTCACAGCACTGCGTTGGGCGATGAGGGCGGTTTTGCACCCAACTTAGCCAACAACGAAGAGCCTATTCAAGTGATTTTAGAAGCTATCAGCGCCGCAGGGTATACCCCAGGCAAAGAGATTGCCATTGCACTTGATGTGGCCAGCAGTGAGCTTGTGTGCGAAGGCGGGTACCGTCTAGCATCTGAAAACCGCACGCTAAGTAGTAAAGAGTTGGTGGAATACTACGCTTCCATGTGTGAAAAATACCCTATTGTTTCCATTGAAGACGGCTTAAGCGAAGACGATTGGGAAGGATGGGGCTACCTAACGGAGCGCCTTGGCGGTAAGATCCAACTCGTGGGAGATGATCTGTTTGTCACCAACGTAGCGATTTTACGCGAAGGCATTGCGAAGAACATTGCCAATTCGATTTTAATCAAACCCAACCAAATCGGTTCTGTGAGTGAGACGATGGAGACAGTCAGGCTTGCCCAACGCAACAACTACACCTGCGTCATGAGCCACCGAAGTGGTGAGAGTGAAGATGCGTTTATCGCCGATTTTGCCGTGGCATTAAACACGGGCCAAATCAAGACAGGGGCGACCGCTAGAGGGGAGCGCAATGCCAAATACAACCGCTTGCTTGAGATTGAAAAAGAGCTAGGCGGTGGAGATTACTTGGGCGGCGAATTGTTTTAGCGATGAGCGAGATTTTAGAGGAGTATAAAACAAGCGAGATACAACAGTTTTACCGTAGCCGTTTCGCGTTAAAACTCCTCTTTGCCTCTTTGGTCGTGATTGGGTTTGGGATTTACATGGGCGATTTGTTTTTTGGAAAAAGCTCCCTAGATGTGCTCTTGGGGCTACAATCTGGAAAAGAGCAGTTGCAAAAACGAACGAGTGAACTCAAGCATGAAAACGCAACCCTTCAAAAAGAGTATTTTGAGTTGCGTCAACTTGATCCAGACATGCGCTAAGACAAGGAGTGACATGAGAGCTATCATCGTAATCGCACTAGGGCTTGTAAGTGCCTGCCTCGCAAGAGAAAACCCCTTTTTACCCGCCTCCCAATACGAAACCATGACCACACCTACCAACATACAAGAAGAACGGGGAAACTTTGAGCAGCAAGCTACCACCTTGCCTAGCCGTGCGCGGGTATTGCAATACGTCATCTTTGGGTACCAAAGTTTGGATGGTGGTACGGAAGAGTTGCGCATGGAGGTGGGCAAAGACATTGATTGGCATGACCCCTTGGTGGTGAGCACAGAAAGCCTTTTGCTTCGGCCCTCTCTTGCTGTTCCCACGATGCCTTCTGAACCGATGCCTCCTTTAGCCAAAGAAGCTGCCCCAGAAGTGACACCCAAAACCCCCTCGTTTAAACCCTTTTCTTTTAAAGAATTTATTGCCTTTGAGGCGGGAGAGATGCGGTTGCGTGTTTTTACCAAAGACCGCCTTATTCGGCATTTTTTAGTGGCAAATCCTTACAAGGTTGTTTTAGATTTTGAGCGGGATACGGCGTTTTATACCCACACGTTGGATGTTAAAGAGGGTGCTTTTAAAACGATTACGATGGGAAACCACAACGGCCATTACCGCGCAGCCATTTTATTGGACGGGCATTATTTGTACACCCTAAAAGAGATTGAGGGCGGTTACGAGATTCTTTTGAGGTAACTGGCCCCCATATGGGAGCCAGCGAGGTTAGTGTTTAGGGGTGATGTCGAGTGGGCCAAGGTAGAGTTGGCGAGGACGGGCGATTTTGATGGTGGGTTGCTCTTTGAGCTCTATCCACTGGGAAATCCAGCCTGGTGTGCGTCCGATGACAAAAATTACCGCAAACATCTCTTTTGGAATTTTCAATGCCTGTAAAATAAGCCCCGAGTAAAAGTCGATATTGGGGTACAGTTTACGGCTGATGAAATACTCATCCGTGAGGGCAATTTCTTCGATTCTATTGGCCACTTCCACAAGTTTACTGTCAATCTCAATCTCTTCCATAAGCTGGGTGCGGATTTTTTTCAAAATAGTCGCGCGCGGGTCAAAGTTTTTGTACACGCGGTGGCCAAATCCCATGAGCCTAAACGGGTCGTCCTTGTCCTTGGCGCGCTTAATAAACTCATCCACGCGGTCTACCGAACCAATCATTTCAAGTTGACGAATCACCGATTCATTGGCTCCGCCATGGGCTCTTCCCCAGAGCGCGCCAATGCCAGCACTGATGGCCGCATAAGGATGGGCATGGGTGGAGGCCACATTGCGCACGGTTGTCGTGGACGCGTTTTGTTCGTGGTCGGCGTGGAGGGTAAAGATGGTGTCAAGGGCTTTGATTTCGATAGGTTTTAAGTCGATGTGCTTGTGGGGGTAGCCACGCAACATGTATAAAAAGTTTTCCGTAAACCCTCGGTCAAGATCGGGGTAGATGATGGGCAAGCCTTGGCTACTGCGATAAGAAAAAGCAGCGATGGTGGGGATTTTTGCCACAATGCGTTTGGCCATTTCCATGTATTCATCAGGATTGTCAATGTCAAGGTGTTCAAAATAAAAGGTCGAAAGGGCCGAAACACCCGCGGAGAGAATAGCCATAGGATGGGCGTTGTCAGGGAAAGCATCAAAGAGTTTTTTCATCCCTTCGTGAATAAAAGAGCGTTTTTTCATCTCCAAACAAAAATCCAAACGTTGTTCAATGGTGGGAAGTTCTTTGTTGAGCAACAAATAGGCGGTATCTAAAAAGGTGCGCTCTTGGGCCAAATAAGAAATGTCGTACCCACGGTACATGAGTTGCCCTTTGTCGCCATCGATGAAGGTGATGCGTGAGCGACAGGAGGCTGTAGACGTGTACCCGCGGTCAAAGGTAAACATGCCAGTGTCTTGGTAAAAGGTAGAAATGTCAACCACCGAGGGCCCCATCGTGCCATCAAGAATGGGAAATTCAAAGCTCTCACCTGTGCGGTTGTTGGTAAACGTAACAGTGTCTTTACTCATAGACATCCTTTTTTGGGGAGATTATACCACGTGTTGTGCGGATTGGTAAAAAATCATTAGGGTTAATTATTCCACCTAGGCGCTGTCAAAATCCTGATAAAAGCAATCAGCCCTGTGGCTTTAGGCTAACTTAAAGATGCGGTGAAGGATTTTGATACAGACCATTAAAACCACCGCACTTAGCATGCTTGCAACAACAAAAGCGTAATACTCAGTGGGTGAGATGGCTTTGGCGTGAAGGCCCAAGGTGGCAATGGCTACGAGAAAGGTGAGGGGCATGGAGTCGCTAAGGGAAAATAAAATGGTATTTTTTAAGCCAAGGTAGCCTCGGTAGGCGATAAGGGAGCTAATCAGTCGGATTATAACGATGGCGGAGGCGATAAATAAAGCGTGAGAAACCACTTCTTTGTCTACGAACGCGTTGATGGGCAAAGTGGAGCCGACGTGGATAAAAAAGATAGGCACTAAAAAACCAAACCCAAAGGAAGAGAGTTTTTTGGGGAGCTCGGTTTTGTGCTTGAAAAATGTCGTGATAAATAACCCTGCCAAAAAAGCGCCCAAAACCGCATCAATACGGATGATGAGCATCATGGCGACCATGATAAACATGAGCGACATGGAGAGGCGAATGTCGGTGTCTTTGGTGTCTCGGTAGGGCATGATGATGAGTTTGAGGCCAGGAAACCACCAAAAAAGTACCCGCGCCCCTTTGAAGATAAGGACAAAAACGCCCAGAAAAAGTACCAGCCAAACCATGGTGAGGACAAATTGCATGTTGTAGCCGTACTCCAACCCGCCACTAAGAATCGTGATGGCAAGGATGCTCACCAGTTCGCCAATAATGCCAATATTTAAGGCCAAAGAGAGCCATGCCTCGTCTTTGCCATACTCTTTCACTAGGGCCATCAAAATCCCAAGGGAAAAGATAGGAAAGGCGACGAGGTAGACCGCGCTGAGGTCAAAATACAAATACGTGATGAAAGAAAGCAGATAAAGCATAACAAAATAGAGAATAGTGCGGCGCAAAAGAGAGGATTGGCCCATCTTAAAACTGTGCAAATCCACTTCCATGCCCGCTAAAAACATGAGGTACAAAAACCCTACATGGGCGATAAGATTGAGAATCTCACTCTCTTCAAAAAAGCCAAAATACCCGCCCAGCGCGCCCAAAACAATCTCCACCACCACGATGGGCAAAAAGGTAATCTTGGACAAAAATGGCGTAATGATAATAAGCAGCGAGATAAAGATAATGATAGTGCTGCTATCAACAATACTCGTATCCATCAGCTAAAGGTCCAGTACTCTTTTTTCCAAACACGTTTTTCAGGCTTACATGTAAACCGAACCAAATCCCATCGTGGGGCGTTTACATGTAAGAGCACGCACTCGCACGCCTCTTTTTTTCTGGCACATACTTCGCCGGGGTTGAGAAAAAAGGTGTTGCCATTTAGGGACGCTTCAAAAAAATGCGTGTGGCCATACACGACCAAATCTGCCCCTTCGGGCGTAAGGTAAAAAGGGTGGTGCATGAGCTTTACATGTAAGCCCTTGTGGGTGAAATGGTGGGGTTCTTGCACGAGGGCGTAGGTGTCCAAAAGGCTATGCAAATGCAGGTCATTGTTGCCCAGTACTGCCTTGTAAGGAACGCCACATTTTTCCAAAAGCTTCAAGGTTTTTTCCTCCACAATGTCGCCTGCGTGCAACAAAAACTCTGCCCCGCCTTCAATGAGCGTGTCGATGCAAAACTTCGCTAAATCACTTCTTCGATGCGAATCAGATAAAACCCCTAGCGTCACTCTGGGGTTACCTTATGTTTACACTTAATGCATTCAAGCAAGGCTTTGCCGCGAAGGGTTTTAGCCGCCATGAGGTACCCACACTCAGGACACGGTGTGGCAGTGGGCTCAAAGGTAGAGATAAAGGTACATTTGGGGTAATTGGCGCACCCGTAAAATTTCCCACGGCGTGAACTTCGCTGTAAGATGTCGCCGCCGCATTCTGGGCAAGGGACGTCTAACTTGGCGGGCGCAGCTTTGGGTGACGCGGCAAGGTTTTTGGAGTATTTGCATTTAGGAAAGGCACTGCATGCGATAAATTCGCCAAAGCGTCCTTTGCGTTGCAAAAGCGGCGCACCGCATTCTGGGCAGTCTTCACCCGTGGGAATAGCCACTTTTTGGCTGACGATGTTTTTTTTGCCTTCTTCGACTTGGGCGATAAAAGGGGTGTAAAATTCGCTCAAAACCTGTTGCCAATCGCGGCCATTTTCGGCAATCTCATCCAAAGTTTCTTCCATGGAAGAGGTAAAGCTACTGTCGACAATGTTGGGAAAGTTTTTCTCCAACAGTTCAGTTACCGTAAAAGCGGTGTCGCTAGGAACTAACTGTTTTTTTTCGATGGCGATGTAGTCTCTGGCCGTGAGGATGGAAACCGTGGGCGCGTAGGTCGAAGGTCGCCCGATGCCAAGGCTTTCGAGTTTTTTAATGAGGCTCGCTTCGGAGTAGCGCGCAGGCGGTTCGGTGAAGTGTTGGTTGGCGGCAAGGGAGTCTAAAAAGGCGCGGTCTCCCGTGGTGAGGGTGGGCAAAAGCTTGTCTTTGTCGCTGTTGCCATACACTTTGTAAAAACCGTCAAAGACCAGTTTGCGGCCGCTGGCTTTGAAGATTCCTTTGCTACATGTAAAGAAAACCGTTTGGGATTCAAACTGCGCATCGGTCATCTGGCACGCAAGAAAGCGGGTGTAGATGAGGGTGTAGAGCCTAAGTTCGTCTTTGCCAAGAAAATTGGCGGCCACTTCAGGGGTAAAATCAATGAGCGTGGGGCGAATGGCTTCGTGGGCTTCTTGGGCGCCTTTGGATTTGGTGGCGTAAAAGGCGGGCTTGGCGGGCAAGTACGCGGTGCCGTAGTTACTTTTGATGTGTTCTCTGGCTTTTTCTACCGCTTCCTTAGCAAGGTTGAGGGAGTCTGTACGCATGTAGGTGATGACCCCTTGGGTGCCTTGGTGGGTTTTGACCCCTTCGTACAGGCTTTGGGCGAGCATCATGGTTTTTTTAGGCGAAAAACCCAACATAGACGAAGCGGTTTGTTGGAGGGTAGAGGTCATGAACGGTGGTGGCGAAGAGGTTTTACGGGCTTTGGTTTCGATGTCGCCGATAGTGTAGGTCTCTTCTTTTAGGCTTGCTTGGATGTAATGGGCACGCTCACCCAAGGAGATGGTCATTTTGTCGATTTTTTGGCCTTCAAACTCCACCAGTTGCGCTTCTACGGTGGCATTAAAGAGCGCGTCTAGGCTCCAGTATTCTTCGGGTTTAAAGGCGCGGATTTCACGTTCGCGGTCTACGACGATTTTAAGGGCGGAAGATTGCACACGTCCAGCACTCAAGCCTTTTTGGACCTTGGAAGCTAAAAGGGGAGAAAGTTTGTAGCCGACGATGCGGTCAAGCAAACGTCTGGTTTGTTGGGCGTTGATGCTTTGGATGTCCAATTTACGCGGGTTTTCAAGGGCGTGAATGATGGCGGTTTTAGTGATTTCGTGAAAGACGATGCGGGGTAATTCTTCAGGCTCTTTGCCAATCGCCATAGCGATGTGGTAGCCGATGGCTTCTCCTTCGCGGTCCTCGTCCGTCGCGATAAAGATGGTGTCGCTTGCCTTGGCTTTGGCTTTGATTTCGCTGACGATTTTAGCGTGCTCTCTGGCAACGCGGTACTCGGGCTTAAAAGCGCCCTCTTCGATTTTGATACCAAAACTGCTTTTAGGAAGGTCGCGCACGTGGCCTTTGGAGGCGATGACTTCATACTCTTTACCCAAAAAGTTCTTAATAGTTTTGGCTTTGGTTGGGGATTCGACGATGATTAAGTGTTTCAAAATACTGTCCTGCTTTACATGTAATGGTGCAATTCTAGCAGAAAAAGGAAAATTTGTAAGGCAGGGGTATAAAGTTTTTTGCCAACCAAGCGATATGGTTTCTAACAGCAAGGATGCTGAATACACTTAAAAGGATTTAAGATGAGTTTCCGTATTAACACTAACGTATCGGCGATGAACTCGCACACGTCTAGCGTTGCCAACAACCGTAACCTTTCGGGTTCTTTGGCGAAACTTTCCTCAGGTTTGAGAATCAACACTGCCGCTGATGATGCATCAGGTATGGCTATTGCCGACTCTCTTCGTTCACAAGCTAGTGCTCTTGGTCAAGCGATTAACAACGCAAACGATGCGATGTCAATGGCGCAAACCGCTGACAAGGCGATGGACGAGCAATTAAAAATCCTCGACACCATCAAAGTCAAAGCAACCCAAGCAGCACAAGATGGCCAAAATGCCAACTCACGTAAAGCTCTTCAAGCGGACATCAAACGTTTGACTGAGCAACTTGACAACATCTCAAGCCAAACAACCTTCAACGGTAAGAGTTTGCTTTCAGGTTCGTTTACCAATGCCCAGTTTCAAGTGGGTGCGTACTCTAACCAAACTGTTAGTATGTCTATTGGTGCGACAAGCTCAGACAAAATCGGCCATACCCGTTTCGAAACAGCTGGCGATGGCGCTGCTGCTACTTCCTCAACAGGCGGCACAACCCAGTTGACCTTTACTTTGGCAACAGGCGGGGAAATCACGTTAGAAGAAGTGGTTATTAGTACAGGTGCTGGAACAGGTGTTGGCGCTTTGGCTGAAGTGATTAATAAGAACAGTGACCTTTTGGGTGGTGTCAGTGCAAGCTGGAGCTTAACCGCGACAGGAGGCAGTGCGATTACATCAGGAACGTTTGGTACCATTATTATTAATGGTGTTACGATCGCTACATCGCTAGAAGTGGAAGCCAATGATCGAAGCGGTGTTTTAGTGGATGCTATCAATACCCACAAAGAAACAACGGGAGTTGTGGCAAGCGTGGATGCTGAGGGTAAACTCCAATTAACTTCGACTGATGGTCGAGGTGTGGCGGTTACTGGACTTACTGGCGGCACAGACGCCGATGCCGATATTGATGATGGTGGCTATTTTGGTCGCTTGACGCTTATTCGTGCAGGTGCTGCAGGTATCGAGGTGACAGACGATAGTGGTGATGATATGTTTAGTACATCAGCTAGACTTACAGCCAGTGTTTCTCTTCGCGACATGATGGGCGAGATTGACAATGCAACAGCTGATGCTATGGGTGCGTTTACCAGTGCCAATGCCATTGGTGCTGATGAAGACTTGGGCGCGGGTGTTACTACCTATGCGGGTGCACAAGCGATGATTAAAATCGCGCAATCTGCCCAAGAGCGCCTTGATACCATCCGTGCGGACATCGGTTCTGCTCAAAACCAACTTACTGCAACGGTAAATAACATCTCCGTAACGCAAGTAAACGTAAAAGCGGCTGAATCTCAGATTCGTGATGTTGACTTTGCTTCTGAGTCTGCGAACTTCTCTAAATATAACATCCTTGCACAATCAGGAAGTTATGCGATGAGTCAAGCTAACTCAGTACAACAAAACGTCCTAAGACTGCTTCAGTAGTCTTTAGGAACTTTTTAAGCCGATGGGAGGAGACTCTCATCGGCTTTTTTGGTTTAAGGGGCATGGTTTTTGCTTTACATGTAAGACCTCAAACTAAAGGCAGATGATGGAATTTTTTGAGACTAATCTTTCTGTGCTTGATGCACACAACCCTTCTCTTGCGCGTCGCCTGCGTGCCATAGGGGAATTAAAGCATTTTGAGATTTTCATGGATGAGGGCAATGTTGCCTCGCTCAATGCGGTGCATACAACCCATTTTACTCCTCTTTATGAAGGCTCTCCTGCGCAAAGTGTGGAGGAAGATACTGCGCGTTATATAGCTTTTGATGAACACCCCTTTCTTTACATGTATGGATTGGGCAATGGGGTGCTCATTAAAAGATTACTAGCAAACCCAAAACATGAGCGCATCGTAGTGGTGGAGCCTGAGGATGAGCTTTTGTTTGTGGTGTTGCATATGGTGGAGTTTGCTGCTGAACTTCAAAGCGGAAGGTTGGTGCTTTTTGGGCAAGAAGAGGTGGACTTCCCGCGGATGCTTGGGCTGTTTTTGGGTCAAAAAACTTTGCATTACGCCAAGGTATATGACTTGCATGTCGCGACTTCTTACTACGAAAAATGCCACTTAGACCATTTGCATTTTACCAATCAAACCCTTATCGAGGCCCTTTATCAAGGGGTGAACGTGGCGGGCAATGACCCAAAAGATGCGCTTATTGGTCTGAAGCACCATGTGGTCAATTTGCCAAAAGTGCTCAAAACCCCGCCTCTTGGAGAACTCCTCAAAAAACTTGGCACGACAGAAGCAGCCGTGCTTGTTTCTACGGGCCCTTCGCTTACTAAGCAACTCCCTCTTTTAAAACGCATCGCTCCTTATGTGCGCATCGTTGCGGTGGATGCAAGCTTTCCTGTGCTCTACCGTGCGGGCATTAAGCCTGATGTGGTGGTGTCTGTTGAGCGAGTCGTGGAGAGTGCGAAGTTTTTTACAGAACTGCCTGCGGAGGCTTTTGAGGGTGTCGTGTTTGCGCTAACCTCTTTACAACACAAAGCGGTCCTAGGGAGCATCAAGGGCGGGACACTGCAGGTGAGCTTGCGCCCCCTTGGTTACATGATGTTCACTGGACCAGATGAGTGGGGGTATCTGGGGATTGGGATGAGCGCGGCAAATATGGCGTATGAGCTCATTTACCACGGAAAATTTAAAACATGCATTTTGATAGGGCAAGATTTGGCCTACGGGAAAGATGGCGTTTCGCATGCAGATGGGCATGTGTTTGGGCAAAGCAATGTCAAAGAAAAAGAGGGTGATGCGTGGGTAGAGGGCTGGGGCGGCACAGGGCGCGTGCGTACCAACCACACGTGGGATATGTTTAGAAAATCTTTTCAAAAAGACATCGCAGAGACCAAAGAAACGTTGCTAACAGTCAATGCAACCGAGGGTGGGGCGAGCATTTATGGGGCGATTGAAATCCCTTTTGTTGAGGCTGCGGCGTTACATGTAAAGCAAGAAAAGGTAAAAACGCCCCTTGTGCTAGGGTATGCGCGTCAGCAAGATGTGCTGCGCATTGGTGCTGAGGTGGAGCGTAAAGTGGAAGAGATGACTGCGTATACCCAAGCGCTGTTAGAGGAAACCAAGGCGCTTTTTTTGGATGTGGCGGCTGCGAGTGAAGATGGGGCAACAAGTGCGACCGTTTTTGAAGAGCTGATGGCGCGCATAGGGAAAGTCAAAGGGCGCTTCGAGGAGCCCATTTTTGAAAAAGTGGTGTGGCACATAGCCCAGTCGATGATGCTTTCTCAAGAAATCGCCCTTGCGCCTCTTGTGGTGCAAAAGGTCGAAACAGCGGCACAACAAGAAGAGAAAACCCGCGCGCTTGTGGAGGCGCACAAGCCGTGGTTGTTTGCGTTTGCAGGGATTATGGATGCGCTTTTAAAGACTGTCACCTTCGCCAAAACACGAAGGCTCATCGATGAGGTGGAGCGCATTGATGTTGAGGTGGAAGGCGAAGTGATAGATAGCTTTACATGTAAAGAACTCAAGCCCACACTTGGGCGGGTGTTTGACGTGGATATGCGCGGGATTTTGTACGACATGCCAGACATGCATGTGGGCAAAGCCGCGGTCTTTAAAGACGCCAAAACGGGCAAGGTGCTGCCAGATGCCTTTGTGAGCGTCATCGCGCGGGAGGATGAGAAATACAATGAACTCAGCTTTATGAAAAGCCTCGAAGAGCCCATAGACGAAGAGAAGATAAAAGACCTCTACTGCCCCAACGCCATCGGGTTTTTAGCCACAGAAGAGAATCTGGCGGACGAGGAGTTTGTGGGGTACATTAAAGAGTTGATGGAGCGGTTTCCGGATGTGGAGTTTAAGGGGTTTGGGCTGAGAGAGCATCAGCTAAAAATGGCGAAAGAGAATTTTGAAAACAGCAATATGAGCCTTTTTGTTTCTGATAGCATATATCACATTGCACAAGAAGTAGAGATCTTTATTTGGACCTTGTTTAGCACGCTTGATTTAAGGGTACACTCTTGTTTTGTTAGAAGAAATTTAAAAGTTTTCGGATTATTTTGTCATTTAAACGATCCCTTAAAGGCAAAAAACATGACGCTCTCAGATTATGATGCGAAATTAAATAACTTAAACTATATCACATATACAAATCCTAAAAAACTGGGCTTTAGTGCTGAGCAAATAGTTAAATATGGAGCTAGCCACACCTTATTGGTCTATAGCGATATATTTAGTGATTTAGATTTAGAACCTATTAATATAAATAGCAATGCATTTGAATTTTATAACTTTACAATAGTAAAATATTTTTTTGAAAATCAAAGATTCAAAGATTACATAATTAGGTTTTATAATGCAACGACTAAATAACTTAGCCCCAAAGATATTTATACTAGATGTTGATGGTGTTATGACTGATGGACGTTTTTATTATACGTCTGATGGTAAAGCTATGAAAATATTTGGTCCGGATGATCATGACGTGCTTTCAATGTTAAAGACTTTCTTGGAGATATCATTTGTTACTGGTGATTCTCGCGGGTTTAATATATCAAGAGCAAGAATAGTGGAGGATATGGGTATGCCGCTAGAGCTAGTCAGTACGGTCAAACGAATAGATTGGATTAAGGAAAAATGGAATACAAAAGAAGTGATATATATGGGTGATGGCATTTTCGATCATTATGTTTTTAGAGAGGTTGGCTACGGAATAGCTCCTGCAAACGGAGATAAATATACGAAGTCTGTAGCAAACTATGTAACTAGCAGAAGTGGTGGAGATAGGGCAGTCGCAGAAGCTGGCCTACACATTATGGAGAAATTTTTTCAAAAATATGATCCAAAAGAGATGCCCAACAGGCAGATTAAACTGAGTGGCAAGTGGATTGTATGATAAAAGATTTTATTTTGCACAATAAAGCTACACTGTTATGCGCTGGACCAATGAGTAAAAATTGCATTGATTCAAGCATTGAATTATCTGCAAAATTTAATGTACCACAAATTTTAATTGCCAGCAGGAGACAGGTCGATTCAGGAGAATTTGGTGGCGGATATGTTGAGAATTTTACAACCAGTCAATTTGCGCAGTATGTGAAAATCAAAAATCAAAAAAATATTTTTTTAGCTCGTGATCATGGAGGGCCTTGGCAGGGGAATTATGAGTCTATTGGCGATTTAAACCTACAAGAATCAATGCGTATTGCTAAAAAATCTTTCGAAGAAGATATCTTGGCTGGGTTTGATTTTTTACATATTGACCCAAGTGTTCCTGTACAAAAAGAAGAGTTGTCTATCGAAACAATTTTAGATAGACTTTTTGAACTCTATGGACATGCTTATGAATTTGCCAAAAAGCATAACAAAAATATTTATTTTGAACTTGGCACAGAGGAGCAAAATGGATATGCAGAAGATTTAGAACAGTTTGAATATTTTTTAAATGAAACACAAAAATTTTGTCAGATAAATAAGATAAAAGGTCCAACATTTGTTGTAGCGCAAACTGGTACAAAAGTTATGGAAATAAAAAATATTGGAGGATTTGCGCAAGCAGAATATATAGATACTCTTTTGGGTAAGATTGGGGACACATTGGCGATTTGTAAAAAATATAGCGTGATGCTTAAAGAACACAATACGGACTATCTTTGTAGTGAAGCTTTGGCTTTAAGACCCATTTTAGGTATTCATGCTTCTAACGTAGCGCCTGAGTTTGGAGTCGTTGAGACAAGGGGGCTTTTGTTCCTTCTGAAGACTTTCGGATACAAGCAAGAGTTCGATTTGTTTCTAGATATTGCAATAGCTTCAAATAAGTGGAAAAAATGGATGCTAAAAGATAGTAAGGCTACAGAGATAGACAAAGCTATAATTTGTGGTCATTATGTATTTGCAGATAAACAAATAAAACAAATGAAAGAAAAAATAGCAAATGATTTATTGGGTAAAAATATATTTTTAGACGAATATCTCAAAACTTTAATCAAGCAATCAATGACAAAATACATGCAATTATTTAAAATGATATAAGGGACTAAACATGTATGATAATTTGGATTTAGAATGTATTTTGTTAAAGATACCCAATGGTTATCAAATTTGTAAAAATGTTATAAATAAGATTGATAATAATATGAATATTGATATTGCTATAAATGGTGAGTTAAAATTAATAAAAGCGTTATCCAAGCTTAATAATATTGAAATTATTTTTGACGTAGGTGCGAATATTGGTAAATATTCTGTGGAGGTTTTGAAGTATATACATCAATTAAAGCAACTATATTTATTTAATCCGGTGCCGGAAAACATAATTATCTTAAGAGAAAATATTACAGACAAGAGGGCTATTTTTATTCAGTCGGCCATGTCAAATGTAAATGGCAGGACAAAATTCTTTCAAGTCATTAGTAAAAATTCTGGACACAGCTCTATTTATGATATGAACAGTATCGGATACGCAACTAGCTCTAGAAAAATTATGTGTGATGCCATAACACTCGATACTTTTTGTGAAAATAGATTAATTGAAAAAATAGACTTTATTAAATTAGATATTGAGGGCAACGAATTTAACGCACTACTTGGTATGCAAAATTTATTAAAAAATAATAAAATAAGGTTTATACAGTTTGAATTTGGACACGCTTCAAGAGCCTCAAGAACACTTTTTTTAGACTTTGTTGATTTTTTCAAAAAATATAATTTTAATATTTTTGTCATAAAGCCCAATGGTCTTGAAAAGGTTGTATATACTCCTTTTTTTGAAAATAAGTACGATGTTGGTAATTTTTTAGCTTGTTGCAGTGAAGAATATAATTTAATAAATACCTTTTTATCAATGGAGTAAGCAGTGATCATCCAAAAACCATGGGGAAGAGAAGAGCTCTTAGAAAAAAATGAGAGATATATGTTTAAAAGACTTACAATGCTTAAAGGACATGCGTGTAGTTTGCAATATCATGAAGTAAAAATAGAGACAGTATATCTTTTAAGTGGGTTCTTAAAAGTATATATAGGCGACAAAGAAGATGAACTTGATGAGATTATTATGGAGCCAAATGATTATATGACTCTGTGCCCCCACAAGATACACAGAATGGAAGCATTGGAAGATTGTATTTATCTCGAAGCTTCTACGCCAGAGCTAGAAGATGTGGTAAGACTTCAAGATAGATACAAAAGGGCTTGATTTATGAATTACAAAGTACTTATTGCATCCGCCGGACTTGGCAATCGACTAAAGGGAATGACAAAAAATGTAAATAAAGCCCTTATATCTGTTGCGCATAAACCTGCAATTTCGTATATTGTTGAAAAATTTGATGAGAGTATTGAGTTTGTGATACCTGTTGGATATAAAGCTCAAACTGTAAAAGATTATTTGACATTGGCTTATCCAAATAGAAAGTTTACTTTTATAGATGTCGATTTGTACGAGGGCGAAGGATCTGGACTTGGCCATACGATTATGCAATGTGAAAAAGAACTTCAATGCCCCTTTATCTTTACGTCTAATGATACGATAGTGTTAGAGGATATCAAGCCACCTGCTCACAACTGGGTGGGACAAGCTCAAACCGAAGATAATAGTCAATATAGAACCATAAAAAGCGAAAAAAGAAATGTTGTAGAGATTTGTGCTAAGGGTGCTGAGGGTGATGTAAAAGCTTATATTGGTTTAGCTGGTATTTTTAATTATAAAGGGTTTTGGGAGGCTATGAAAAATGGAATTAATCAAGGCTCGATTGAGATAGGTGAAAGTTTTGGCTTGCGGGCATTGATAGATATTGGGATTGAGCCTGTTGATTTTACTTGGTTTGATACGGGAAATATAGACCAACTCAATAGAACAAGAAAACATTTTTCAAAAAATATAGAAGCAAATGTTTTAGAAAAAGAGGAAGAGGCGATATGGTTTGTAGATGAAAAAGTTATAAAATTCTCTATTGATAAAGACTTTATAAAAGATAGGGTTCAAAGAGCCAAAACATTAGGCAACTTTATACCAAAAATAGAAAACTCAACTGAGAATATGTATGCCTACAAAAAAGTAAAAGGAGAGATTTTTTCAAAAAATCCTACGGTTGCAACATTTAAATACTATCTTGATTGGATGGAGGGTTTTTGGGAGAAAAAAGAGCTCGACAAAAATGATCAAGATAAATTTGAAAAAGTTTGTATGGAGTTTTATAAAGATAAGACATATAAAAGAGTTAAACAGTATTTTACCACTTTTGAACAGATTGATAGCGAAGAGATTATCAATGGAAGCAAAGTTTCTAAAGTCTTTGAATTGCTTGGTAAGGTTGATTGGGAAGAGTTGTCAAAAGGAATACCAGTAAGATTTCATGGTGATTTGCACTTTGAAAATATTTTAATAAATGATGGCGAAAAGGCTCCGTTTACCTTGCTTGACTGGAGACAAAACTTTGGTGGGATTATGGAGTATGGAGATATTTATTATGATTTTGGAAAGCTAAATCATGGAATTATTATGTCGCATGAGCTTGTGAATAAAAATCTTTTTGAAGTAAAACATAAACTAAACACCGTTCATTATGATTTTCTGCGAAAGCAAAATCTGGTTGATTGTGAGCACTACTTTAAAGAGTGGATAGAAAAGCAAGAATATGACTACAGAAGAGCCCAACTCATGACAGCATTAATATACCTTAATATTGCTGCACTCCATCATTATCCATACAGCTTATTACTTTTTTATCTCGGGAAAAATATGTTAAATGAAATACTGGAAGAAAAATAATGAATATTATAAGTAGAAATAAATGTGTTGTAGCAAATAATGAGGATTTAGAGCATTTATATACATTTAAGAAGTTTCCTGTATTTATGGGGTGTTTGGCACAAGATAAAGATAAAGATTTACTTTTTGATATGAGCTGGAGTATATCAAGAAGTAGTGGTTTGATACAGCTAAATAAATTACTTCCTCTTAACATACTGTATCCTGAATCCCATGGAGCAGGCGTAGTCGGAGTATTGTGGATGAAGCATCATAATGATTTTGCAAAATTTTTAAATCAGTGCAATCCAAAAGGAGTTATAGAAATAGGCGGAGCTCATGGGATTTTATCAAGAAAATACCAACGTTATGAAAAAATTAACTGGACAATAGTTGAACCAAATCCAGTGCCGGCTGAAGGCGTGAAAGCACGATTTGTAAAAGGATTTTTTGATGATAGTTTTAAATTTGAAGATGATTATGACGCTATAGTTCATTCCCATGTTTTTGAACACATTTATTATCCAGATGCCTTTGTAAAACATCTATCAAGCTTTATGGAAGATGGTAAAAACTTAGTTTTTAGTCTTCCCAATATGCAAGTGATGCTTGAGCGAAAATATACCAACTGTATTAACTTTGAACATACAATTTTTCTCACAGAACCATATGTAGAGTTTTTACTTGCCAAACATGGATTTAAAATAGATAAAAAACATTATTTTATGGATGATCATAGTATTTTTTATGGCTGTATAAAAGATTCTTCAATAAAGCCAATAGGGCTAGATTCTAGCTTGTACGAAAAGAATAAAAAACTCTATTTAGATTATGTAGATTTTCATGAAAAATTAGTTGCAGATTTAAATGATAGAATTAAAAAATCAGATGGTCCAATATATCTGTTTGGTGCGCATGTGTTTGCTCAATACTTAATAGCATTCGGACTAGATACTAAGAATATTGTTTGTTTACTTGACAACGACCAAAATAAACGAGGCAAAAGATTATATGGAACGGATAAACTTGTAGAGTCGCCAAGGATACTTAAAGATGCTAAAAACCCAATAGTAATACTTAAAGCCGGTGTTTATAATGATGAAATCAAAAAAGACATCTTGGAGAATATCAATGCAAACACCAATTTTTGGGAGTGAGATGGAGCTAGTAGAAAGAAATTTCTGTGTCTATTCGGGAAATGCCGATTTGGAGCATTTGTATACGATAGAAAGATTTCCATTACTCATGAACTGTGTGGAAACAACACAAGAAAACGACCAGTTTATCGACATGCGTTGGTTTATCAGTAAATCAACTGGAAGTATTCAGCTAAACCCTCTGGTGCCTATGCATGTTTTGTACGATCAGGATCACGGGGGAGGGACCGTCGGGGGAGTATGGAAGAGTTATCATGAGAAATTTGCAAAATTTATAGGCCAAGATAGAGTTAAAGAAGTACTTGAAATTGGTGGAGGGCATGGCTATCTCTCCAAAGCATACAAGGGACAGATGCCAGATGCGAACTGGTCTATTCTTGAACCCTCTCCTAGGCCCGATGATGATGTGGATGCGGTGTATATTAAAGGGTATCTGGAAAAGTTTGATCGCTCGCAGGCACCCAAAAATCTGGAAGCGATTGTGCACAGCTATGTCATCGAACATGCTTTCCAACCAAATGAGATGATTAAAAACATCAATCGACTATTGGAGATGGGCCAGATGATGTATGTCTCATCTCCAAATTTTCAAGTCGGGCTTCTGAAAAAATACCCCAACACACTGAATTTTGAACACAACTACTATATCGATGGGCAGTTTGCGCTTCGAATGCTTGAGGTGAATGGTTTTGAGATCAAGAGAACGGAACGGCATTTTGAAGATTATGCACTTTTTATAGCAGCTCAAAAAATAGAAGATGCCGAAAAGCTTCCTAAAGCTCATTACCCCAATCGATATGAAGAGACCAGAAAAATGTTTTTTGAGTATATGAACTATTTCAAAGATTTTGCTTCAGAGTCCAATGAAAAGATCAAAAACTCAGAAGATGTATTTCTGTTTGGCGCGAGTATCTTTGCACAGATGATTTTATCTTCTGGGCTGAATCAGGAAAAAATAAAAGCCATACTGGATAACGATGCTCAAAAACAAGGCAAAAGACTCTATGGAACAGGCCTAAGCATCTTGTCTCCAAAAATTCTTGGACAATATGATACTCCAATTGTGATACTGAGGATGGGACTATACAGCAAGGAGATTAAAAAAGACATCCTAGAAAATATCAATCCAAATGTGGTGTTTTGTGAGTAGAAAAAGCAATGGCTCAACCAGACAAGATAAAAGATTATATGGAACGGGTAAGCCTGTAGAGTCGTCAAAGATGCTTAAAGCTATTGAAAATCCAATATTAATACTTAAAGCAGGTGTTTATAATGATGAAATACGAAAAGATATTTTGGAAAATATAAACTCTAATACTGAGTTTTGGGAATAAACGATGAACACACCAACATTAGCTATATTTGCTAATTTTAGAATTAATAATGGGGAAAGACTTCAAAGGATGAAAGATTCTTTCCTATCTTTTAAGGATATTAATGCTGAGAAATGGGTGATAAATATTCGTGGTGAATTTAAACAAGAAGCTATGTGTTATTTAAAAAATCATTTGTCTTGCAAGATTATTCCCTATGAACTAGAATCAAAAGATGGATGGTTTTTTGATTCAAGATTAATGCTAAAAGATATTTCAAGTGATTTTGTTTTCTTTTGGATTGAAGACCACGTAAATATGATAAATGTAAAAAAATATGATGAAATTTTAAGAGAAATGAAAAAAGGCGCGGTCGACCACTTAATATATAGCTGGTGGCACGATGGATATAAAAATAAGTTTAAGAGTATAGAAAGTATAGATTCTGATAATTTGTTGCTTTATGAGTTAGACCATAGGAATTGTAAAATAATTGAAAAAAATATACAAAAATATTTCTATACAGTTTCTGCCGTAAGCATTACAAAAAAGGAATTTTTTCAAAATATACTTGAAGTCAATCATCCTATTATAAAAAGATGGCCTATAGAAACTCCCTTTGATTTTGAAAAAAGATCAACAGATCGTGAGTTTCTACCATTTGTTCATGCTATACCAAAATATGAGTTATTTGCATCTATTGATGATAACCATGGAATAATAGGCTATAGTCTTATAGACAGGGGATTATATCCAAATAGGGTAACAAGAACCCGCATGGCAAGTATAGAAAACAAGAAAAAAGCAAATGCCAATATTTTAGTTTCTGTAATTGTGCCTAATTACAACAATTCGAAATATATATCAGAATGTTTAGATAGTATTATTAATCAAACATATAAAAATCTAGAAGTCATTATTGTTGATGACTGCTCTACTGATAATTCCTTGGACATTATTCGAGATTTTGAAAAAAAAGACAAAAGAATCAAAATAATAAGTAATGCCATTAATTTTGGCATTTCAAAAACAAGAGATATTGGAATCAAAGCATCATCAGGCAATTGGATTACAACCTTAGACAGTGATGATTACTACTTGAGTTCTGAAAAAATAGAAAAAGAAATGGAGCTTATATCAAAACATAATCACAATGGTGTAATAGCTTACTCCGGAATAGTTCATGTCGACGAAATGGGCAATGAGCTTACGAGAGTAATGGTTGACCAAAATATAAAAGAAGGGTATGTGTTTGAAGATATGATAACACGTAATTTTGCTATCCCTAGAGACTTTATTTGTTCAAAAGACCTATATGTGTATGTTGGGGGATTCGACTACAATATACCACTTTATGAAGATTGGGATTTAAAAATAAGGCTATCAAAAGAAGCGAAATTCTATTATTCTGGAATTGATGGAATAGCCTACAGGAGACATTTGTGTGGCTTATCTTCAGCAAAAAAACAAGATCATCAAAAATGGGTGAAATATATTTTTGACAAAAATACGAAAAACTTAAAAAACAAACATGAATTAGAACTGACATTAATGAAAAATTTTAATTTTAATTCCCCACTCAATAAATCATTACTTAATTTTATAGTAACTCAACTGATAAATAAAATAAAAGAATTAAATATAACTAGTTTCTCTATTTTTGGCATTGGTGAGTTAACTGATTTGTTTTTAATTAAATTTGCCTTGGAGAACATTAGTGCTGACATTAACTTCTTGATTACCTCGGAAGCTGAACACTCTACAATTAGATACAATGAAATAAAAGCGGTTTCACCCAGAGAAGCACTAAAAAACGGAGAAAATATTTTTATACTATTGTCACATAAAAACACACAGGTGTTGGAAGATATTTTAATTGATGAATCCATTGAGCACATGCTGCGACCCGAAAGATTAATTATAATAAAAGCAAAGACGGAAGGATTTTAGTGGAAAAGGAATATTGGGAGAAATTTTACGAAAAATTTGGATACGAGAAAGATATTCAAAAGCATAGTTCTTTCGCAGAATTTTGTCAATCGGAAATCTTTGGACAAAGGCGACTCAATATTGTAGAGCTGGGGTCGGGCAATGGTAGAGATTCCATCTTTTTTGTTAAAAATAATCATAGTGTAGTTGCCATAGACCAAAGTATTAAAGCAATTAATATAAAATCTAACAAGTTGCCTCCAAGATACAAGGATAAATTCGTGCTTAATAATGCTGACTTTGTACTTGAGAATTATTCCAATTATTTTGATATTGATGTTTTTTATTCAAGATTTACATTGCACTCCATCACGGAAGAAGATGAAGATATAGTTTTGAAAAAAATATATAAAGCCTTAAAACAAGGAGGTCTTTTTTGTATTGAATCTAGAACTATTAAAGATGAACTATATGGCCAAGGCAAGCGGCTTGAAAAACATGCTTTTTTTACAGACCATTATAGAAGGTTCATAGACTCAGATGCTTTTACAAAAAAGGCATTAGCTATTGGATTTAAAATAAATTATTTTTTAGAAAAAAATAATTTATCAATCTATAAATGCGATAATCCAGTTTTAATGAGGATAATTCTTGAAAAATAAAATCTTAACAAAAAAAGGTGACTTTTTTTATAGCCCCATTGAACTATTTATTGGAAGAAAACTACTTGATATAAAAACCTGTAGAGAAAACCTGCTTCTGTTCAAGCAAATTATGGATAAAAGTAATATTAAATTTGGATTAATGTTTGGCACGCTTTTGGGTGCTGTTCGTGAGAAAAATTTCATAGTTCACGATGAGGATGTGGATGTATTTATTTTAGATGAACTAAGAGAAGATATTTTACAAACTCTTTTTGAATTTAACGAATGCGGTTTTCAAGTGGCAAGATACTCTGATAGCCTGCTAACTTTAATTAGAAATGACGATTATATTGATATTTATTTTTTTAAAGAAAGAAGAACTGAACGATATTGTTTTAACTATATATACTCATCAGATTATTTTACTGAATTAATGGAGTATACTTTTTTAGATGCAAAGTTTAATATTCCGCGAAATCATATCAAGCTTCTTGAGGAAATTTATGGAAACGATTGGTATATTCCTAAAAAAAACGCCCATGCAAAGGGAAATGCTGAGAGTAAATTTAATTCTAAATATAAATTTTCAATATCTTTTAACAAATTTCTAAATCAAATAATGAGACTAAGCAATAATACAATAATTTATGGCTATGGCACGATAGGTAAAACAATACATACACTTGTTCCAGATAAAATTGTTGGCTATGTTGATATAGCCAACGAAAACCATCACCCGTGCAATCTAAAAAACATGATCTATGATGGAATCATTATAAGTGTTCTGGGCAGAGAGGAGGAGATAATCCAATACTTAACGAAGGATTTATGTGTGGATCCTGATAAAATACTAACATTGGAATTGTGAAGTGATTGATTTAAAATATTACCCTAAAATCTCAGTGGTAACTCCAAATTATAATGGAGCAAAATATTTAGAACAGACAATCCTAAGTGTACTTGGTCAAAATTATCCAAACTTAGAATATATAATTATTGATGGTGGCAGCAGTGATAATTCGATTGAAATTATTAAAAAACATGAAGAAAGTTTAACTTGCTGGGCGAGTGAGCCTGATGGTGGAATGTATGAGGCAATTCAGAAAGGATTTGATAAATCAACAGGCGAGGTGATGGCTTGGATTAATTCGGATGATATGTACCATCCCAATGCTTTTTTACAGTTGCAGAGATATTTTCATTATCTGACGAAATTGAGTGGCTAACTGGTGCCAATACAAACTTTGACGAGCAAGGCAGAACCATAAATACAAGACCTTCACATAAGCACAGCAGATACTCTCAATTTTTACATCCAGATAAACATATTCAACAAGAATCCACATTCTGGAAAAGGAGCCTGTGGAATAGGGCTGGTGCAAGACTTGATACATCTTTAAAGTATGCGGGAGACTTTGAACTTTGGTTGCGTTTCAATAGATTTTCACAGGTTTATATTTCAGATGCACTTATTGGGGGCTTCAGACATCGCGCCAATCAACTGACGAAGCTTTTTATGCATAAATACAAAGATGAATGCCAAAAAGTGCTTCAAAGGGAAGAGGAGTTGCTAACTAGATACGAAAAAAATATTTTACAAGAACTTGAATCCTTGGAAGAGCAACTTTTTTTGTCCCCAATTCAAAAACATGAAAAATTACTTATTGAGAGTCAAATAAAAAAACTTTCCAAGGAAAATGAAAAAATAATCTTTAATGTGCAAAGACAAAAATTTGAATTTAGGAGCAATAAGATGGATAGTGTCCTCTCTATTATTTCAAAAAGAAGAAACAATATGGGTGATTTTCTAAAAATGATTAAAGAGCAACACGGGCATTATCCAGAAGTTGTCATTGATGTGGGGGTTGCGAATGGAACTCCTGAGCTTTATAGAACATTTCCAGAATCACAATTTATTCTTTTCGAGCCACTTGAAGAGTTTATGCCAGATATGGAGAGGTATAAAAGCGAATATAAAAACATCAATATAGAGATGTGCGCCCTAGGCTCACAGGCGGGTGAGGTTGAGTTTAATGTGCATCCTGACTTGGTTGGTTCGTCATTATATATGGAAGATGAAGGCTCGGATGTAAATGGAGAAAAAAGAAGAATCCCATTGAAAACGCTGGATAGTTTTCAAGAAAAATATAATCTTTATGGCAAGTCTATTTTATTAAAAGTAGATGTCCAGGGGGCTGAGATTGATGTTTTGGAGGGTGTTGGCCTTTTGATACCAACAATTGACATCGTGATTTTAGAAACTTCTTTGTTTAACTTTTTTAATAACAACAATGAGTTTGCCGATGTGATTAGGTATATGGATAAAAAAGGTTTTGTGGTTTATGATATTTTTAATTTCATAAATCGACCTCTCGATTCGGCTTTGGCGCAAGTAGATTTAGCTTTTGTAAAAAAAGATTCAAAGCTCAGGAAACATCATGTTTTTGCAACTAGGGGGCAAAGAGTCGCATTAAATAATGAGCTGAAACAAAAAAACAAAGGTTTTAGTGACGGCGTCCTAGATACTAGTTATAATTTTTCGAAACAGTACAATAAATTGTACGAAGCCATAGAAATGTTAAAACAAAAAAGTGGCTCCTTTTTAATTTATGGCTATGGAACTTTGGGAAAAACCATTCATGCTCTAATGTTGGATAAAATTGTAGGATATGTTGATATGTCTGATGAAAAAAATCATCCTTCTAATATTTCCACCATGAGTTTCGACAAAATTATCATTAGTGTTTTGGGAAGGGAGCGGGAAATTATTAAATATCTAACAGAAGAGCTGCATGTGAATCCTAGCAAAATTATAACCTTGGAAATATAACAGAACCGGGGTTTTGGTGCATGGTTGCAAAAAACATTGGCGCGAAAACAATTTGTTAACTTTTTGCTTTATGCTGGAGTAGTTTTAAAGCACATGCTAAAAACTTTATTTTAAATACAAAGGCGAGGGAGCCGGATAGATGCTTAAGAGCGGTACGAATGAACACTTTCCTAAAATCACCACAGTCACCGTAACCTATAATGCAGAAGCCTATTTGGAGCAAACCATCCAAAGCGTTTTGGGCCAAAACTACCCCAATCTTGAATATATTATCATCGATGGCGCTAGCACGGACGGCACTGTTGGTATTATAAAAAAATACGAAAAACAGATAGATTATTGGGTGAGTGAGCCTGATGATGGAATCTACTATGCCATGAACAAGGGCATCGATGCGGCAACAGGAGAATGGATTAATTTTATGAATGCGGGGGATACATTGTATGATAAATCCACAGTGCAAAACTTTGTGTCTCTAAGAAATAGTAAAACTGATATTTTTGTCGGAGATATTTTTTACCTCTCTGGAGAAAAAGAAGAAAAAATATATAAAAAAAACCTAGGAATAGAAACTGTTTATAGCACAATGCCGTTTTGTCACCAAGCAATATTTTCAAAATCTGCCGTACTTAGAAAATTAAAATTTTCTACAGCATATCAATATGCTGCTGATTATGATTTTATTTTAAATGCATATACTCAAAACTATAACTTTCAGGTTGAAACCATTCCTGTCTGCGTCTTCTTGGGGGGTGGATTTAGCGAATTAAACTACATTGCAACAAGATTAGAATGTCTTAAGATATTATTAAATTACACAAAAGATAAAGAAGTTATGTTTAGAAGTATTTTATATAATGATATCCAGTTGCAAGATGAAAAAAGAGACAACAATTTTAAACTTTTTCGTTTGTGGGAAAAATTAGATAGACAAATTCTAGCACTAGAAAAAAAATATGAAAAAATTGTTTTATATGGGTATGGGAAAATAGGAAAATACATATATAAAAACCTTAATAATATAATGCTGGTAGTGGATAGCAATGAAAGTGAAGTTGAAGGCGATGTTCGCGTTTATCGACCAGAAAAGATAAGAGAATATGATTGTGACTGCATTATTGTTTCCGTACTAGGAAGAGAAGAAGCAATAATAAAAAAAATTAAAGAACTTGGCATTGAGAGTCAAGTAGTTTGTTTTAATTTATAGGAGCTTGCATGGCAACAATTGAAGAAAATTTAAAAATTTATGATGAAACGTACAGGTGGCATCAGGATGGTGATGAGTGGTCTAAGGCTTGGGGAAGCGCTCAGGCCCAGTGGTACGGCACAATACTGCCGCGGTTAATTAATTTTTTACCTGCTCCTAGCGCACTAGAAATTGCCCCTGGAAGAGGCAGGTGGACGCAATTTTTGCTTAACTATGTCGATACTCTCCATATTGTAGATATTTCCAAAAACTGTATCGATTATTGTAAAGAGAGATTTGTGGAACATGAGCACATTAAGTATTATGTCAACGATGGAAAGAGCTTAGAGGACATAGAAGATAACTCTATAGACCTTATCTTTTCTTTTGATTCACTAGTACATGTAAATATAGAAACAATGGAAGCATACTTAAGAGAGATTTCAAAAAAATTGAAAAAGAATGGAGTTGCTTTTATTCATCATTCAAATCTGGCTTTTTTTAATGAATATAAATCTCATGTTAGGGACAATACGGTAGATTATTTAAAAGTACAAAAACTTGCAAAAAAAACAGGGTTGAGATGCATTATGCAAGAGCTGATTAATTGGGAAGAAGAGTCGAATCTTATAGACTGTATATCAGTTATTGCCCAAGAAGACACGCACTTAAATGTGTCCCCAGAAACAAAAATATACAAAAATATTGATTTCATAAAAGAGATAAAATATCTTTGTCAGCTTGATATCCATTATAATATTACTAGGTTTTGATACAGTTTAATATGTTGATCAAGAAAGGTCTCCTTGGAGTGGTTTAGTACTACGCTTTCTCTGGCACTCCTTCCCCAGTCTGTGAGTTGTTGTGTACGTCTTAGTTCAAAAATCTTATTTACAAGAGTGTCAATATTATGGCTTTGGATAATAAAGCCATTTTTGTTACTAATAACTATTTCAGGAATGCCGCCTGTGGCAAAACCAATATTTGGGGTTCCGCTTGCCATGGTTTCCAAAACTACCAATGGTTGATTGTCTGCTATAGTAGTGTTTAAAAAAATATCTGCTGAACTGTAGTGAGTATTAAGATTACTTTGGCTTCCTATGAAATCCGTAAAAATAGTATCGATGCCCTCTAGATACGATTTAATGCGGTTGTCTTCTTTGCCGACAAGGAGGACTAGAGGTTGTATTTTTTTTATTTTTTTAAGTATATCTATAGCGTGAGGAATACCTTTGTATTTGTTGCCAAGGTTGCTTGATGACAATAAGACAATAAATCTATCCAAAGGAAGATTGAGTTTCCTCCTGCTATCCTGCTTGCTAAAAGGCTGAAAGACATCAGTGTCAATTCCATTGTGTACAATGCTGGGGTAGTCTTTGATATAACCAGTTCCATAAACTAAATCAGCTATCCATTTGGATGGAGCAATAAAATGAATATTACTATTTTTTAAAACATACTTTTTTATTTTATGGAAAAGAAAAGTTAAATCAAAATTACGCCCAAGACCAAATGAGTTGAGCTGAGGGCATTCATTGCAGGTTTTTAGGTATTTTTTACAATCAAGAGGATAAAGGCACCCCCCAGTAACTACGGAGCAGTCATGAATAGTCCAGACTATTTTTTTCCCTTTGTCGGAAAGGTGTTTGATTGTCAGTGGTGAAACAGCGCTCGTGATATCATGAAAATGAAAGAGATCATAATCTTGTATTGCATCATGCTTTTTTATAACTTTTCTTTCAAAAGGGAAGTATTCCTGAATCCCGAGATCCAATAACCTATGGTATATTTTTTTTTCAAAGGCCGTATAGAGGGGAATTGTTGTGTTGTATTTGCTTGGGCTGCGAGTAAAGTGATCTACTGTATGCCTATTTTTTCTAAGTTCTGCTGTCAACATTTCAGCAACTTTGCTTGCTCCGCCGCCAGTGCGGTCCGCTTTGCTGAGCATTGCTATTCTCATTAGTCGCAACTCACTATGGTGGCCTTGATGTTGTTGGTAGAGGTAAAATGCAAGATTGTGCGGTGGATTGAGCTTGCGTAGACACCACTCGCAATCACGATGGCACACTCTTTTTTTTCCTCCAGCGCCTTCTTCAAAGAAACCACCTGATGCCCCTCCACTTCAAAAGTCTTAATCTCGGCGCGAGAGTCGATGAGAGCTTCTATTGCAATGCCTCTTTCTTTTAAAAATGGCAAAAGCTCTTTAAAAAATTCACCAGCACCGTATGCCATAAGTGAGGTGATGGACAAAGCGTCTATTTTTTCCAAAAGTCTATTAATAGCAGCTTTGTTTGGACTAGCGCTTCTATGGTAAAATTGAAGCAAGTAATCTTCTTGAATGCTAGTCAGTCCTCCTTGCGGCCAAGCGAAACTTGACCTACTGGCGAGTGGTGAATTAAGAAATTGTTGATAAAATGAATCCTTGCCAATACTCCTTATTTTTTCTAATTCACCAGAAGGAATAATATCGTGACAAGTGTCATTTCCGCGACCTTCTTCGTATTGTAATTTACCTAAAAAATTAACCTCTTGAAGCGTGGGAAGATTTATTATCCTTCCAATCAAAAGTGCCAGATACTCCCTGTGAAATACTTCATTTGAAAGGTTGTACTTTTTTGAAATAAAGAAAAAATTACTTATCCCTCTGTGGAGCGAATTTTGAATGGTATTTAGAGTATCGGCGTTACATAGGGGCTGTTTTGTTTCTACTGTAGTTCTACAGTTTTCTTTTTTGTAGGCAACTGTTGTGGGGAAGTTTCCATTCAATAAAATCTCAATCAAATAAGGTGTTCTAGCTATTGACTCTTCAATAACTTTTGCCGCAGAGTCCAAATAGGGCAAAAATGACAAAACATGATGATTTGCAAGATTTTGATAGCCACGCATGCTTTGATAAAACAAGATAAGGATTTTTGGACGCTTTGCTTTTGGAAGTACGTCGTGCAAATGTTTTAGCACAGTGCCACCACCTCCAAACTCCACCATAGTGCTTGAATCATTTACATGTAAGGATTCTAGATAATCTTGCAAGTACTCCTTTTGGTTGTTAAGCACTTGCTTTACCAAGCCTTGCTGTGCAAGTATTTCACTCTGGACTAATTCCAAAAGAGTTTTGTCGCCTATGATGATGGTCGCCAAAGATTCAAACTGTGTTTCGCCATAGGCGCATAGTTCGCTTTTGTCAAAATCTAAAAAAAAGTTTTCGTAAAGATTTCTTAGGCTAAGTCCGCGAAATGTATTGGGATTGAGTGTGCCAATATCTTCTGGATTTAGGGTCATAAAGTGGGTTGATTTGCGTGAAGCGTAAAGTAATTTTGCCGCAATGTTCGGATAAAGCATAGAAAAATATTTTGCAAAAATACCCCCTTCGCGCATGATAAAGAAGACCGATGTTAGTCCAAAGCGTTCGACAATCTGAGCTAGCCAATGACTAAATTCCCACAACACAGGTCCAAAAACACCCGCACCCAAACGGTAATAAAAATTTTCCAAACTACCGCTTTCAAAAGGGTTGCCAAGCAAGCTCACTGTGCGCACATGATGGCCTCTATGTCGTGCTTGCTGCATGTAAGCTGTTTCATGATAGAGCATTTTTTTGGTCTGTGTATCGAGCCCATAGTAAAGAGTATGTATGCCAAATGCTTTTGGAATAGCCACATCAGAGCGCTCATTGTCGCCTACATGTAAAAGCTCATGGGGCGAGATACTTAGGTCATCTATCACATGCAAAAAAAGATTTCCCGTAGCTTTTGTTTTACGGTGTTCCGAGGAGAGATAGCATGTGTGGATTTTGTGGGCATTGGAGAGCTTTGAAAGAACAAGAGTGTTGATTTGCTTGCTGTTTAAGTACATATCTGAAATGCAAATGACAGTTTTTCCTGCCTCATGGGCCATATCTATCCAGTATTCGAGCTGAAAGTTTGGCGCGAGGACGGACTGCTCAACTTCTAACTCAATTTGCTTAAGGATTTTTCTTTCTTCTTGAGATAGGGGCAATTTTTCATAAATATCATCCAGTGTAATCTCTTCTTTGGTTCCGTTTTCTTTTCGTGCATTTTTTTCAGCTTCTTGCCGGTAAAGCGCAAAAGCCGAAGAGGTATCAAAGATTCTTTTGGATTCAGGCGTTTCCCCGACAAGATAAAAAACCTCCTCTTTTTTTCCACAGGTGCGGAAAAAAAGAGTGTCAAATATGTCAAAAGAGATGACTTTGATGTCACTATTTTTCAAATATTTTTCAAAGTTTTTTTCCAACATCTCTTATCCTGTCATAGTTTGTTTAAAATGATAGATCTTCAAAGAGCTCTTTGCGTCCCTGCTGTCAAACAACTTTTTACATAACGTTTCCCGAGTTAGACAAAAATCATCTTTTCCCCCAGATAGTGCTTCATGCAACTCTTCCTGATTCTTTACATGTAAACCCGGTGCATAAGTTTCATAATCATACACAAACCCCCCCATGTTGGCATGGTAGGTTTCAAAATCATACGCATAAAAAATGATAGGACGGTTCAAGAGCAAAAAATCAAAATAGACCGATGAATAATCTGTCACTAAAACATGAGTGTATTTCAAAATAGGGTAAATATCTCCCGCGGCATTGTGAAAGTGGAGATTTTGGTAGGTCTGACTGGCATCAAGTTTGGCTAAGGCAAAAGCATGGAATTTGAGAATCATCACCGCATCAATTTTGCCTAATGCTTCATCCAGAACCCTGAAGTCCAAAGGCGGTAGGTTATCCTCTAGTGATTCTCTATGGGTGGGCATATAAACAAAGACTTTTTTGCCATTTTCAAATCGCTCTTTGGCTAAAGTATAGAGCTTCTTGTCGCATAAAGCTAGGTCCAAAACATCATGCTCCTTGAAAAGCATATCATTACGTGGATAACCAAGGTTTAGATGCTCTTTTGCCTGAATGACTTTGGAAAGAGCAGTGTCATTTACATAGCGTGAGGGCGAGATGTGAAAATCATAAACCGTTGTGCGCAAAACATTAAGCCGTTTGAGAGGAATCCCGTGCCAAAGCTGCACTGTTTTTTGGCGCGCGCTGAGTTTTTTAAAAGGCCCATTCCAATTGCCTTGGTCTTGGATAATCCACGCAGATTTTCCTAAAAGTTCATAAAATTTCCATGAGTCAAGTTCCATAATGGGCAAACCATGTGCAGCTAGAGTTTCGGCCTGCTCCTTATTGTCTGTCGCTAAAAAAACAGGCAAACCTTGTTTGTACATGTAAACAAACAAGGCATAGTTGTTTGAGCCCACGAAGGATTTAGAGATAAAAAGAACCTTCTCTCTTTTGGTGAACATATCATGATATTTCACACAAACTGATAGAAAAAACTCTTTACATGTAAAGATAAAATTACCCACACATTGTGAAGGCGGCTTGTTTAAAATCTTGTATTTCGCACCATCTTCTTTGATAATACGCAGCTTCTTTTTTGGACACATTTGTTTTAAGTTTTTATAAATAGCCCTGTCATGGTTTGGCGAATAGATAAGGATGCAATCATAAGGTTCTTGTATCTGAGAAGGAGCAAAAATACCATCAGCCTTTTTATTACTATCAATAAATCCAAGAAACGTGCCATATTTTTGCACCTCTTTTTGCAGCATGGTTGTTTTTGGGGTGTGGGGAGTTATGTAGTAGCGTTTACTGCCCAATAATGCCTCAAAGCTCAATAGAATTCTCCAGTAAAAACGCATCCAAGGCCTTTTTTAGCTCTGTTGAGGAGATATCCTCAGTGCGCGGCAGGTAAATGACCTCACAATACTCTTTTAAAAAATCAAATTTTCCCGCCCAGTCATCGCCCATAGCAAAGGCATCTACATGATAGTCTCTGATGTCGTGAGGCTTTTGCTCCCACGTGTTTTCAGGAATGACCAAATCCACACCTTTAATGGCCCCCACGATTTGGGCGCGTTGCTCGTAGGGAATGAGTGTTTTTTTGCCTTTTATGGCATTGAACTCATCGGTAGAAACTCCAACGATGAGCCTATCTCCCAAGGTGCTTAAGCGTTCCAGCAAGCGCAAATGGCCTATGTGAAACATATCAAAAGTGCCGTAGGTGAGGATGGTTTTTTTAGTTTTCAAAACACACCTTTTTTGCTTTATTTTTTCGCTAGAGTGCCTTATTGTTTTTCCTTCTTTCAATACAAAAACCCAAAAAGCCAAAGGGGAATTTTAGCGCCATATCCTATCTCTGCATCGTCGAAGGCCACATGAGAGTTTGGGATGTTTTTTATCTGCTCAAATCCTTTGTTTTTTCCACCCACTTCAAATAAGTGTTTGTTGTCTACTAGAAAATCTCCCTTTGAAGGGTAGGTAACATTGTGTTGCTGTAGGGCGTTTAAAAAAAATGTCTCCCTGATGGTGCCCACGGAAGCGTTTGTGATATGGAGCAAATTGGTATTGTCCAGATAGATTTTTTCTGGTTTTTCAAGCTGATTTAAGCCCTTTGAAGAAGCTTTCATCAAGAGCTTCAGTATCCCTGCGTCTTCGAGTTTGAGAAAATAATCTTTAAGGGTTCTTCCGTCCCCAATCTCAAGAAGTGTCTTTAGTTTTTCGATAACGGGGACAAAAGGCACGCTTTCCATGATGACACTTAACAGAAGTCGCATCTTCTTGATGCTATTCCCATCAAGCGATGGATAGATAAATAACAAATCATTTGAGATGGAAACATTGATATTTTGCGCAAGCAACTCAAAAAAGATATCGTCATTCTCGAGCTCTAAAGAATAAGGATAATAGCCTATTTTCAAATACCGTTTAAACAAAGGGAGGATTTTTTGCTCCTTTTGCTGTAGTTTTGCAACGATGTCAAAAGCCAAATCTTGATGGCTGCTTAAGATATTTTCAAGTGGATGTTTTGGTAGTGCTATGTCCAGTGTGAGCTCCAAGTATTCTCTAAAACTCATGCCTAGCATTTTTAGGGTATGCGCGCGCCTGCTTAAGTCATGGCTTCCCTTGCTGATTTCTAGCGCTGAGCTCCCCGATGCAACGATTTGGAGTGCTGGAAAGGTGTCGTATATGGTCTTGAGTTCTTGCGACCAGTTGCTGTACTTGTGAATCTCATCAAAACAAAGAAGTTTTCCGCCTTGCATCTCAAAATCTTCTGCAATCGCATACATGCTAAGCTCACCCACCAAAAAGCTATCCATGCTGACATACAAAGATTGCATCTCTTGATGCAAGTGCATATACTGGGCAATAGTCGTTGTTTTACCAATGCCTCTTTGCCCTACTATGATGCTCAAGCGATGTTTGATTTTGCCTTCTTTAATGAAATAGCGTTGGTATGTGTGGTTGTTGCGCAATAAAAATTTTTTAGACTCAATCTGCAATTTTTCTAGCACAGGCTACTCCATATTAAGTATTTCATTACCATTATACAATATATAAATAAGGAACACAATCCCTAATTATAAAATCTTTAGCAGCTCCTCCAGCGTCTCAATCCTCCGCTTTGCTTCATACGCTGCTTCTTTTTCAACTTCCGCAAACATCCCGCGCATCACGCGCACGGTCCCAAACCCCAAGGGTTTGATGCCTACAAAGTCTTTGTGCGGATTGTCTCCCACGTAGAGCACCTCATGGGGAGCGACCCCCTCGCGCGCGCAGATTTTTTCAAAACAGTAAGGCGAAGGTTTGGCGTGCAGTGTGCCATGGCGGTGGGTGATGAACACATGCTCCATCCACCGCGCAAGCCCCAATGCGTTGGCCTTGTTGGCTTGGACTATCTTGTGTCCATCAGTGACCACATACAGCTTTACATGTAACGCTTTTAAGTGTTCCAGACACGCCGTTGCATCGGGAAACAAAGAGATAGCGGGAGTGTGGTGGCGGTACGCGTGCAAACAGCGGCGCACCAAGGTTTTGGAGTACATCCCAAAAGCGCTTAATGCCGCATCAAAGACCTTCCCGCGCCCCTGTTGCGCGAGTATCTCCTCACACGCTTTAGCTACCGCGCCCTTTGGTGTGCCAAGACGCCCACACAAAAACCCATCCACGGCCAAAAACCCGCTTGAAACATAACTGTGCTCATGGTACAACGTGTCATCCATGTCAAACACGACAACCTTTACCATCGCACATCCTGTTCGACGCGCAGCTGATGGGTCACTGAGGTGTCCAGAACAAACACGTAAGATTCCCCTAAAAGTTCTTTAAAAAACCACTCAAAACTGCGCAAACCCATGGCATAGGAGAGGGTGCTAGCTCCGCCAAAACGCGCGTTGCATTCGATGAGGTGGATGCCTTGGTCGTTTTGCAAAAACTGGGCGACCAAATGGCCCTTTACATGTAAGGATTGGGCAAGGGTTTTGGTGGCTTCCAAAAGTGCGGGAGCGTCCACATAAGCGGTGAGTTTGGCTTCGCCATGCTTTACATGTAAGCGCGCTCTAGCCACACCTCCGACCCATTCACCTTTGCCATTGACATACCCGTCTACGCTAAATTCTTGGCCTTGGATAAAGGGTTGAAACAAGGGGGAGGAGAGGGTTTTGGCAAAATCTAGAGCTTCTGTTTTGGTAGCGTCTAGCAGCATGGCGCGACTGCCTGCGCCAAAGCGCTCTTTGACCACAAAACGGGAAGTACTAAGGGTGGTGATGTCAGTACTTGCAGGGATGGCCAACGGATGTGTGCTGGCAAAAAAAAGCTTGTCTTGACACGCTTTCACTGCTTCAAGCGGCGCACAAAAAAGGGCAATCTTAGCCTCATCAAAAGCCTCTTTGTGGCGGGCAAAAAAGTACACGTCCTCATCACGCGTAGGGATGATGGCGCCGATGCCTTGGTCTTTGCAGTAGGAAATAAACGTGTGGGCAGTGCATGATGTTAGTGGCGGCATGGCCCAAAAACCATCCACGCCGTAGCGCCCAAGGCACTCAGGGTTCGCATCCGCCCCAAAAAGTTTTGCCTTTTCTCCAAGCACACCAAGGGCGCTTTTGAGGGTAGTAAGCAAGGGAAATTTTGCCCCAATGCTCGTGGCAAGGACGTTATACATGTAAATCCTCTAAACGCAAACGCTCCCCTTTTTGCAAGTCTCGTGCGGCGCGTTTACCAAGAACTTGAGGCAGGTGGCGCGGGTGGAGTCCGTAGCCTGGACGCACGCTTTTGATGTTGGCTGTTGTGAGACACTCGCCCGCTTTAATGGGCGCGCTCACGTACAGACTTCGTGCAAAACGGCGGTTTTTTTCTTTGTATGCGTCCATGGCAAAGCTGGGTTTTCCTAGCAACGCTTCGCACTGGCGCACAGAAGTGACCATGGCGCCAAAGGCGTGTTCGTCTAGGGAAAAGGCGTGGTCGGGACTGGGAATGGAACTGTCTAGGATGAAATGCTTCTCGATGACGCGCGCGCCCAGTGCCACCGCAGCAACAGGCGCGGTGATGCCAAGGGTGTGGTCAGAAAATCCCGCTAGGACGCCAAAGCGTTCGGGGATTTTGGCAAGAGTGGTGAGATTGGCCCGCTCAAGAGGTGCGGGGTAGGCGGAGACACAGTGTAGGAAAATAAGCTGTTCATTGCCAACCTTTCGTGCCAAGGCGACCACTTCGTCTAGCTCCTCTTCGGTGGCGATGCCCGTGGAAAGGATGAGCGGTTTGCCGGTGCGCAAACATTGCTCTATTAAAGCGTGGTCGGTCACTTCAAAACTGGCGATTTTGTACGCGGGCGGGTCAAATTGCTCCAAAAACTCCACCGCACTGCCATCAAATGGGCTAGAAAAGCAGAGCAACCCCGCCTCTTTGGCAGTAGCAAAAAGTTCGGCGTGCCATTCCCAGGGCGTGTAGGCTTTTTGATACAAGGCGTGCAAGCTTTGTCCGTCCCAAAGCGTGCCTCCTTCGATGCGAAAATCGGGCGTCTGGGCATCTAGGGTGATGGTGTCGGCGGTGTAGGTTTGAAGCTTGATGGCATCTGCCCCTGCGCGCGCGGCGGCGTGGATGGTTTGGAGGGCTAAATCAAGAGAACCGTTGTGGTTGGCGGAAAGCTCGGCGATGATGAAGGTTTTTTGGGTCGCAAAATCAAAGGTCCCGATGCGCAAAAATGCTCCTTAAGGTTTGGTCAAACAGCACTTCGTCCCATGCTTGCATGGTGGGGTGGCCTTGCGTTTGGAGGTATGTTACCATATCGGCCTGATTGTCCGCGGTTTTAATGGCCAAAAATGGCATGTCCATAAAGAGCACTTCATGGGCAAGGGTGCTAGCGGAGATGATGGCAAAACGGCTTTGGTGGAGGAGTTTGGCGACTTCGTTGGCGTTTACATGTAAGGCGATGTTGGACTTGTTGTTGACAAAGGCTTCAAGAGTGGCGAGGTTTTTGTTCGCACTTGTGGTGAGTACGCTTACATGTAAGGTTTCTGGCAGGGCGTCAAGGATGGAAATATTCAGGTTCGCCGTGTCTGCACCGCCCATGGCAAGAAAAATGTCACTGATTTTCTCTCGTTTTATTTTTTTTTCACGGTGAAATTCTTCGCGAATGAGGGGGATGCCACACTGAAGTTCGCAGTGGCTTGGCACCAAACCTTCGTAGCGCGAAGCATCGGCATAAAGGTTGGGATTGCGCAAAATGTCGCAATAGTGCCTTGCATAATTGTCATCAAGCACAAAGAGTTTCACCCCTGTTTTTTCTTTTATATATTTTTCAGTTTCATAGCCAATGCCGTAATGGTCGATGATTAGCATCTTTACATGTAAAGAGAAAATAAGTTTTATAATTTCTTCAGGTTCATTAGAGGGGACTACATGAACAGGGTAGGGGATGCGGTCGTTCATACTGCCCTCAAGGGCTTGACACGCAAAATGCACCACTCCATCTCCAAACTCCTTGGCAAGCACCAAAGAGCGCATCACATGCCCAAGCCCAAGAGCACTCGAACTATCACACCGAAAGAGAATGCTCACGCCATGCCTTATACATCAGCTCCGCTCGCGTCCAATCTTCCATGGTGTCGATGTCTTGCACCAAGTGACGAGGCAACTCTACCATCACACTTTGGGGTGAAAAAACCGCTTTTTGCGCAAGCCACGTCTGTGGCCTCGCCCAATAAAACTGCCCTGCATCATGGTAGGCTTCTTCCAAATCTTGGCTTCTAGTGCTAGCATGTTGGGGGTAAAACATCTCTACGCCCGCGCCGCTGCGTTTTAAAGCCCTTTGGATGGGGTAAGCAAAGGTGGTGGCACTAAAGGCAAAGTCCGCCTTACATGTAAGGAGTTTTTCAAACCCCCTTTGCAAATAATGGGCTTGTAAAAAAGGCGCCGTGGCGTAGATACAACACGCCGCTTCCACTGTGTCCAAATCCATACATGTAAGCGCGTGGGCCACCACAGGTGTGGTGCCAGTGAAATCATCGGCAAGCGCATAGGGACGCATCAAAACCTCGGCGCCATGTGCCTTTGCCACTTGGGCGATTTCTTCATCATCGGTACTGACAACAATGCGCCCAAACAACCCACTTTCTCGCGCCACATCAATGCTGTAAGCGATGAGCGGTTTACCGCAAAAAGGCTTGATATTTTTGCGAGGTATCCGCTTACTCCCACCGCGCGCGGGGATGATGGCGATGTTCATGCCTTGCAGCCTTTTACCTCATCCAACACGTCCAAAAACGCTTTTGCCACAAAGCTCGCGTCATCCGCGCTCATCCCTTGATGGCACGGCAGTGAAAGTTCGGCACGGTAAAACTCTTCCGCATTGGGCAGGCGCTGTTCGCCAAAATGGGCTTTGTAATAACTAAACTGGTAGATGGGTTTGTAATGCACTTGCACACCAATGCCTCTTGCATGTAAGGCGTTAAAAATATCCTCTTTGGCGCACCACAGTGAGCGGTCTAAAAGAACAGGATACAGATGCCTTGCACTCTTTACATGTAAAGGTGGCGTGATGGGAAAAACATCAGGATGTCCCGCAAATCTTTCGTCATAAAAGGCGGCAATCTGCATGCGTTTGGCGATAAAACTCTCCAGTTTTTTCAGTTGACTCAGCCCCATGGCGCACGCCACGTCGCTGAGGCGATAGTTGTACCCAAGCTCCTCCATGTCCGAGTTCCACAACGCCTTTTTCACAATTCCGTGGCTTCGGAGTTTTTTGGCTTTTTCGTACAAAGCGGTGTCGTTGGTGGCAATCGCTCCGCCTTCACCGCAAGTGGTGATGGGTTTGATGGCATGAAAGGAAAAAATGCTCATGTGGGCTATGCCGCCTACTTTTTCGCCGTTGATTTGGCTGCCTAGGGCATGGGAAGCATCTTCGATGAGAAAGAGTCCGTGGGTGTCGCACAAGGCTTTGATGGCATGAATCTCTACAGGGTTTCCGCCAAAATCCACCGGTACGATGGCTTTTGTCTTGGGGGTGATGAGGCTTTCGAGTTTGCGCTCATCCATGTTGCCATCGTATTTTACATCGCAAAAAACAGGCGTCGCTCCGCACATGAGCGCGGCGTTAGCGGTCGCGGCAAAGGTGATGGGTGTGGTAATGAGTGCATCTCCTTCGCTTAAACCAATGCACCGATACGCTACATGTAAGGCCGAAGTCGCGGAATTTACCACCACCACATGCTTTACATGTAAGTACTCCGCCAAGGCGTTTTCAAAGGCTTCCACAGTGCTTCCGCCGGTGAGAAAATCCCCCCGAAGGGCCTGTGCGACCGCGGCAATATCGTCCTCATCAACCCGCTGGCAGGAGTAAGGAATCATAGCGCTTCAATCATCCCAAGCAGTTCCCTAGCGCCTAGCCAGTGGGTGTTGGCGTGGGAGTTGTACTCAAACCCAAGAGGCACTTCCTTGCCTTTTTCCCCAAGGACGTTACGCGTAAAGTCAACAGCTTTAGAAAACCGAATGGTAGGTTGGATGATAAAATGGTCGTCAAACTCCAAACTCAAATGGCTATCATCGCTTGGAATCATCACTTCGTGCAGTTTTTCCCCCGGTCGAATCCCGATGAGGCGCGTGGGAAGGTGAGGCGCGATGGCGTAGGCTAAATCGGTGATTTTCATGGAAGGAATTTTGGGCACGAAAATCTCCCCGCCATGCATGCGCGCAAAGCTTTTAAAAACAAATTCGACCCCTTGGGGCAAGGTAATCCAAAACCGCGTCATGCGCCCATCGGTGATGGGCAAACTTGTGGCGCCCTCACTGATGAGTTGCTTAAAAAAAGGCACCACAGACCCGCGCGAGCCGATGACATTGCCATAGCGCACGACGGAAAACTGGGTGTCTTGACTCCCCTTGATGTTATTGGCCGCCACAAAGAGCTTGTCGCTGGCCAGTTTGGTAGCGCCGTAGAGGTTGATGGGGCTAGCCGCTTTGTCGGTGGAGAGGGCGATGACTTTTTGCACGCCATTGTCCAGTGCCGCATCGATGACGTTTTGCGCGCCATTGATGTTGGTTTTGATGCACTCCATGGGGTTGTATTCGGCGATAGGAACGTGCTTGAGTGCGGCGGCGTGGATGACAATATCCACGCCATTCATGGCTTTTTGGAGGCGCTTTTCATCCCGCACATCCCCGATGAAATAGCGCATACAAGGGGCGTTAAAACGTTGGGCCATCTCGTATTGTTTCAGTTCGTCGCGGGAGTAGATGATGATTTTGTTGGGTTTGTAAGAGGCAAGAAGCATGCGGGTGGCCATGTTGCCAAAACTGCCTGTTCCGCCGGTGATGAGGATGTTTTTACCGTTAAACACTGATGTAATCCTTGCGCGAAGATGCGCAATGATACCAAAACCTAGGTTTGGTTTGACTTTCGTGCCATAAAAGGGGTAAAATCTACCTTAAGATGCATTAAGGAGGTTCCCATGCAAATCGGATCGTTAACCAACACTTTCACATCCACTGTGATGAACCAACATAAAACCAACACCGAAGAGACATTGTCAAAAATCGCGGCAACGCGAGAACTAAGTGGCAAAGACGGGGCCAATCTCATTAACGCCAACATGCTCAACTCCCAACTTGCCACCATGACCCAGCAAGTTCAAAATGAAAACGCGACTATCGGGATGCTTCAAGTGGCCGATGGCGCGCTCAAAGGGGTGCAAGTGGGCACAGAACGGCTCAATGAACTCTCCGTCGCGTACAATAACGCCGCTTTGGGAGGTGACCAAAGAGCGATGCTAGAGCAAGAATTCAACACCACTCGTGATGCCATGAGCGACATGATCAATCAAACCACCTTTAACGGACAAGCTCTTTTTGGGAACGCGTCTGCTTTGGGGCTTGGGGAGGTCAACATGCGCGAGATTGCCATTGATGATCAAGAGAGTATTGAAGGGTTGCGGGAGCAAGTGAGCGGATTGTTTTCAGATGTAGGCAGTGCGAGCCAAGGGGCACAAGTAGCGGTGAATAATCTGCTTGCGGGCATCAGTAGCACCGCGTCGAGCTACGCACAAGTTTCTGAGACACCCCTAAGTCAAAAGCTCAATGAGCTGGCCCAAAGCCAAACGGGACTTACCGCTTCGACCTTGGCCCAGTCTCACAACATGGCCGTTTTGCAACAGCAAATGACCATGTTGCTAAGGTAGTTACCGCAAAATACGAGGCAGGGTGATACCGGTTTGTCCTTGGTATTTACCCGCCTTGTCCTTGTACGTCGTTTCACACGGTTCATCCCCTTCAAAAAAGAGCACTTGCGCGATGCCCTCATTAGCATAAATCTTCGCGGGCAATGGCGTAGTATTAGAAATCTCAATCGTAATATGCCCTTCAAAATCAGGCTCAAAAGGCGTGACATTGACGATGATGCCACATCTGGCATAGGTGCTTTTGCCTAGACAAATGGCAAGCACATTGCGGGGAATGCGAAAGTATTCTACTGTGCGCGCCAAGGCAAAGGAGTTGGGCGGAACGATGCACACATCCCCTTCAAAATCCACCACATTTTGGGCGTCAAAGTGCTTGGGATCCACCACTGTAGAGTTAACATTGGTAAAGATTTTAAACTCGCGCCCGACGCGGATGTCGTATCCGTAGCTGCTTACGCCGTAGCTAACGACGTTTTTTCCTACCTGTTCTTCGCAAAACGGCTCAATCATTTTTTCCTCAAGTGACTTCTTTCGAATCCAGCTGTCGGCTTTCAAACCCATGGGTATCCTTAAGTGCAAGTTAGTTGAATGTGTGGTATTATAACACAAAATTGTGCCGCCAAAAATCCTTCAAAGCGGTTCAAAACCCTCACATTTAGGAGCCTCCTTATGAAGAAACAAGACATCAAAGATTTGATGAAATTTTTTGATAGTACTGGAATTACCCGTTTACATGTAAAAGAAAATGATTTTGAAATCGAAATCGAAAAAAGAGGCGAAGTAGCCACCGTTGTTTCGACAGTTTCTGCCCCTGCTCCCGTTGCAAACCCCACAACTCCTGCGCCTGCTGCTTCTGTTCCTTGCAGTGAGGGCCCAAGTATCAAATCCCCTATGGTTGGTACCTTTTACCAAGCTCCAGCCCCTGGTGCTGCGCCTTTTATTAAGGTAGGACAGGTGGTGAAAAAAGGGCAGCCTATTGCCATCATCGAAGCCATGAAAATCATGAATGAAATCGAAGCAGAGTTTGATTGCAAGATTGTCAGTATTTTAGTGGAAGATGGACAGCCTGTGGAGTTTGATATGCCGTTGTTTAGTGTGGAGAAATTGTAATGAAGATCGAAAAGATCCTTGTTGCCAACCGCGGTGAAATCGCCCTTCGCGCGATTCGCACCATTCAAGAGATGGGCAAGCAAGCCATTGCGGTGTACTCCACAGCCGATAAAGACGCGCTGTATCTAAAGTACGCCGACGCGGCTATTTGCATTGGCGGCCCAAAGTCTGCCCAAAGTTATTTAAGCATCCCTGCCATTATCACCGCTGCTGAAATCAGCGAATGCGACGCGATTTTTCCCGGATACGGCTTTTTGAGCGAAAACCAGAGTTTTGTGGAAATTTGCCAGCACCATAAAATCAAATTCATCGGCCCAGGCGTGGATGTGATGATGATGATGAGCGACAAATCTAAAGCCAAAGAAGTGATGAAAAAAGCAGGCGTGCCTGTCATCCCAGGAAGCGAAGGCGCGCTTAAAAGCGTCGAAGAAGCCAGAACATTAGCCAATGCAATGGGCTACCCTGTCATCATCAAAGCTGCCGCAGGTGGCGGTGGACGCGGGATGCGCGTGGTACACAAAGAAGAAGATGTGGAAAAACTTTTTTTGGGTGCCGAGAGTGAAGCAGTGAGTGCCTTTGGTGATGGCACCTTGTATATGGAAAAGTACATTTTAAAACCCCGCCACATCGAAGTGCAAGTCATGGGCGATAGCCACGGCAACGCTATTCACATCGGCGAGCGCGATTGTTCACTGCAGCGTCGCCACCAAAAACTCATCGAAGAATCTCCCGCTATTTTGCTTGATGATGAAACCCGTGCTAAGCTTCTTGCTACCGCCGTGAAAGCCACCAAGGCCATTGGTTATGAAAACGCTGGTACCTTTGAGTTTTTGGTCGATGCGGATAAAAACTTTTACTTCATGGAAATGAATACCCGTTTGCAAGTGGAACATTGTGTGAGCGAAATGGTCAGCGGCATCGACATCATTGAACTGATGATTCGTGTGGCCGAGGGCGAGGCCCTTCCTGCCCAAGAAGCCATTACATGTAAAGGCCACTCCATTGAGTGCCGCATCACTGCGGAAGACCCAGTGCGTTTCATCCCCAGTCCTGGAAAAATCACCACGTTCATTGCTCCAGGTGGGCGCAACGTACGGTTGGACTCCCATGCCTATTCAGGCTATGTGGTGCCTTCCCATTATGATTCGATGATTGGCAAACTCGTCGTGTGGGCGGAAGACCGACCGCGCGCTATTGCCAAGATGAAACAAGCCCTCAAAGAGTTACATGTAGAAGGGATTCAAACGGTGCGGGATTTCCACCTTGCGATGATGGACAACCCTGATTTTATCAGCAACAATTACGACACCAACTACCTTTCTACTCTTTAATTTTTAAGGAAGCAGTGCGTGAAAATACACACAACGTTTGGAACTAACATTAACCATGTTCAGCAACAACGTGTCGCTACTTTGCCCACTGCTCCTGCCCCCACCCAAGAAACTTCCCTTGTTTTAGAGTCTCACGAAGCGACCAAGAGCGCCCTAACGCACCAATTGCTCTCCTCTAATACAACCCAAGGGTTTTTACAAGCCTTACACCAAGGGATTGAAGCGCTTGAGGAAGGGGCCACTCAACTGATTGCTCTTTCGGCGCGTGAGGCAACACCCAGTACCCAAGAAGGGTTTGTGGCGCATTTGGAAAAAATGATGGACGTGGTGGACAATTCCTTGTATGAGGAGCGCTCTTTGTTTCATGCAACGCCCTCCCTTTTACTTCCTGAGGGTACCGTGGCGATGCCTTCTTTTGGGTTTTTAGAAACCTTAGAACGTGATGATGAAGAAGGGTTAAAAGAAGGGCTTGAGCGCATTCAAACGGCGCGCAAGCAGGTGGAAAAAGCCCTTTTTGTGGGAGAGGTAACGGCGTTTAACACCCTTGCTGCCCTTAGTGCACACGAATCCCCTGGGGGAGAACAAGGGCAAGATGTGCACAAGGGCGCGCGTTTTAAAGGGCGTGTTGCGGCGCTACTTAAGGACGCCTAAGGACAACGATATCCGCGCTAGCTTTCAGTTTCTCAAAGTAGTTGTTGATGGCTTCTTGGCGGCGGAGTTCTTCTAGATGATTTTCGATTGCGCGCTCAACACGCTCAAAAGGAATCTGTTCAAAACCACTCTTTTTTCCTACTAAATACATCACAGCTCCTTGTCCACTTGGGGCAATTGGCGTAAAACTTCCCTCATTGGTTTGGTTGAGGTAGTATTGGGTGCGGCCATCAAGGGTGTTGGCTTGTAGGGTTTCTTGCTGCATAATAACGCCAGGGACAAGGCTCATAGGAGAGGCGATGACACGCTCTAGGGCTTGTTGGCTGGGGGCTTCGTAGCGCGTCACGTCAAAGGCGCTCGCTTGCATAAATTCTTGCTTATTCGCGGCGTAATAACGGTGCACTTCTGCTGCATCAATGGGCGCGATAGCGTTAGCAAAGATGCGTTGGTAGAGTTTTTCTTGTTTGATGGCACGTTCTAACTCTTGTTCGTAGGCGCTGATGTCCATGTTTTTACTTTTGATAAACGCGGTGAGTTCTGCTACGCTGATGCCATTTTGCGCAGCGATGCCTTCCATGCGTGATTGGACTTCAAAGGTGTTGGTGCTGATACCAAGGCGTTTGATTTGCGAATCTTCTAATCGTTCTTGTACCAACACGTCCAAGGCTTCGCGCAAAGAGATGTTTTTTGCCCCAGCGGCTTTATGGATTTCGTACAAGGTGATGGGTTCACTGTTAACGGTGACAGAGATGGCGTTGACAAGACCTGCGTAAGAGAACGAACACGTAGCAACAAAGGCTAAAAGGGAGAGTTTTAAGGGCTTGGCGAGCATAAGAATTATCCTTTATTTAAGTAAGAAGTCAATATAATTTAAACTCAAACAAGCTTTAATGATAGCATTAAATCAATTGAATTTAACTAAAATCTTTCACTGCTTCAACAATCGCATGGAATTGATTTTGTAAAAGTTACCATGATTGACACAGGCTTACATGTAAAAGGAAAAAAATGGTTGTAACGCGGTTCGCGCCTTCGCCCACGGGGTATTTGCATATTGGTGGGTTGCGCACGGCGCTGTATTCGTACCTTTGGGCGAAACGCATGGGGGGAAAATTTCTCCTTCGCATTGAAGACACGGATTTAAAACGTAATTCTGCAGAGGCCACTCAGGCCATCGAAGAAGCGTTTGCTTGGTGTGGATTAGCGTACGATGGGGAGATTGTATACCAATCTTCACGCATGGACATCTACCAAGAATACATCCAAAAACTCTTAGACATGGGCAAGGCGTATTATTGCTACATGTCCAAAGAAGAGCTTGACGCCCTTCGTGAAGACCAAGCTGCCCGCAAAGAACGCCCCAAATACGACGGGAGATACCGGGACTTTACAGGCACGCCACCCGAGGGGATTGCTCCAGTAGTACGCATCAAAGCGCCATTGGAAGGGGAGATTTGTTTTTACGATGGCGTAAAAGGCGACATGCGGTTTCAAGCAGCGGACATTTTAGATGATTTTATCATCGCGCGCAGTGATGGTACACCTACGTACAATTTTGTTGTCGCAGTGGATGACGCACTCATGGGCGTAAACCATGTCATTCGCGGGGACGACCACCTTTCTAACACTCCAAAACAAATCATCATCTACCAAGCCTTTGGATTTGACTTGCCTAAGTTTTTTCACGTCCCGATGATTCTTAATGCGGGAGGCAAAAAGCTTTCCAAACGCGATGGGGCTACTGACGTGATGGACTACCCTAGAATGGGCTACCTTAAAGAAGCGCTTTTGAACTTTTTAGTACGCCTTGGATGGAGCCATGGAGACCAAGAGATTTTCTCCATGGAAGAGATGATTGCCCTGTTTGACCCCAATGCTATCAACGCTTCTCCTTCGGCATTTAACGCCCAAAAACTCGACTGGCTTAATGCCCATTACATCAAAACGTTGCCTTGTGACGTGCTTGTGGAGGAGCTAAAACGGTTTGGTTTAGACCTTAGTAGGCATCCGCAAAAAACACTCCTTTTGGATTCTTTGCGGGAGCGCGCAAAGACCCTTGAAGAGCTTGCCTTGGGCGCACGGACTATCTTAGAAGCCCCAATATCTTATGATGAAAAAGCACTTAATAAGTTTATTACTCCTGAAACCATGGAATTATTGGAAGCTTTTTGCGATAGAATCGCTGCTGGCGAATCACTAGTGCATGAAGCGGATTTTGAAGGCGTAGCCAAAGGGCTTTTAGAGGAGCGCGGCGTTGGCCTTGGAAAATTGGCCCAACCTATTCGCATCAGTTTAGTGGGAAGCTCGGTGAGTCCATCGGTGTTTCAAGTGATAGCGACCCTTGGCAAGGATGAAGTGATTGACCGTATGAAAACGTTTATTACATTCTATAAAAGGAGTTAGGCAATGAGCAAAAGCGGCAAAGTTGAACGCGAAGAAGCGTTAGAGTACCACCTTGGTGGCAAAATCGGTATCGATGTTACCAAACCGTGCGTTACCCAACGCGACCTTTCAACCGCGTATAGTCCTGGTGTTGCGTTTCCTTGTTTGGAAATCGAAAAAGACCCAAAGTTAGCCTATGAATACACAGGCAAAGGCAACCTTGTCGCCGTTATTAGCGACGGTACAGCGGTCTTGGGACTAGGCGACATTGGCGCTTTAGCTAGTAAGCCTGTTATGGAAGGCAAGGCGGTTTTATTCAAAAAATTTGCGGGCGTGAATGCCTTTGATATTGAAGTAAACGAAAGAGACCCTGAAAAATTTGTCGACGTTTGTGTGGCCATTGCCGATACCTTCGGAGGCATCAACCTCGAAGACATTAGCGGCCCGCGTTGTTTTGAGATTGAACGCAAGCTTCAAGAACGCGTAAACATTCCTGTCATGCATGATGACCAACACGGCACGGCGATTATCTCAAGTGCAGGGTTGCTTAATGCCCTTGAAATCACAGGTAAAAAAATCGAAGGTATTAAAATTGTCGTCATTGGCGCGGGTGCTGCGGGTGTGGCATGCTCCAAAATGTACAAAGCCTTGGGTGCTAAAAACGTTATCGTGATTGACTCCAAAGGGGTGATTAACCACAAACGTGAAGGTCTTGATAGGGTCAAACAAGAACTGGTTGCCCAAACGGATGACGAGACACTAGAGCAAGCCATGAAGGGTGCGGACATGGTTCTTGGTCTTAGTAAGGCAGGGGTGTTGACGCCTGATATGGTACGTTCTATGAGTCCCAATCCTATCATTTTCGCATGCGCCAACCCAACGCCTGAGATTACACCCGAAGAAGTAGCGGCAGTGCGAAATGACGCTATCATGGGCACAGGTCGAAGCGATTATCCCAACCAAATCAACAACGTCCTTGGCTTCCCATTTATTTTCCGCGGCGCCCTAGACGTGCGTGCGTCAAAGATTACTGAGAGCATGAAGCTTGCTGCGGCGAAAGCCTTGGCTGCGTTGGCAAAAGAAACAGTGCCTGAGCATATCAAAAAAACCTATGAGCGCGAAGAGATGAGTTTTGGACGCGAGTACATCATCCCTACGCCTTTTGACAAGCGTGTGTATGTGTGGGTTTCAGCGGCGGTTGCGCAAGCGGCATGGGAGCACAAAGTGGCAAACGTTGAGAGTTTTGACGTTGAAAAGTACAAAGAAGAATTAGAAGCACGAATTTAATCCCAAGGAAGCCGTATGCAAAACGTTCACGTCATTAACCACCCGCTGATTGAGCACAAACTCTCCATTTTGAGGGACGTCAAAACAGAACCTTTTCACTTTCGCTTGTTGGTGGATGAGATTTCTTATTTGATGCTCTTTGAAGCAACGCGAGATTTGCCTCTTAAAGCAGTGCAAGTGCAAACACCTGTCGCTATGGCAAGTGCGCAAAAACTTGCAACGAGTGTGATGATTTGTCCGATTTTGCGTGCGGCCTTGGGAATGTTGGACGGCATTTTCAAGCTCATTCCTGATGCAAGTGTGGGGTTTTTAGGGTTTCAACGCAACGAAGTGACCCTTGAGGCGGAGTTTTATTATGCGAAACTTCCTGCCGACCATGCTTCACGCACTGCTATTATCATCGACCCCATGTTTGCTACGGGCGGCACGGCAATAGACGCGGTCAATTTTTTGAAAGAAAAAGGGGTAAAAGACATTCGGTTTTTAGCCCTTGTTTCCGCACCTGAGGGCCTTAAACGGTTTACTGCTGTGCACCCTGATGTGCCAGTGTTTACGGCGTGCATTGATGAGGGATTAAACGAAAAAGGTTATATTGTGCCAGGTCTTGGAGATGCGGGAGATCGTGTGTTTAACACGGGAAATTAGCCTTACATGTAAATAAATCCAACGCGCCCTAACAAGCAAGCTCGTTTAGGCAAGGGCGTGTTGGAAGCTCATTTAGGCAAATGATGCAAGAAGTCTAGCGCATTTGCATGACAAAAAAATGAACTAAATCGCCCCTTGATCGATCATCGCATCGGCCACTTTGCGAAATCCTGCGATGTTTGCCCCCATGAGTAAGTTCCCCTCATTTCCAAATTCTTTTGACGCGGCATAAGACGTGGCAAAAATAGAGCGCATGATACAGTGAAGCTTGCTGTCTACTTCGGCAAAACTCCAACTTTGCATGCTGGCATTTTGACTCATTTCTAACTGCGAAGTGGCAACCCCTCCTGCATTAGCCGCTTTAGCGGGCCCATAGAGGATTTCTTTGTGTGCAGCTATGAACTCGATGGCTTCCATGGTGGTGGGCATGTTGGCACCCTCGCAAATGAGGCGACACCCATTGGCGTAGAGTGTTTTCACATCTTCAAGGTTCATCTCGTTTTGCGTAGCACTGGGAAAAGCGGCATCGCAGGGGATGTCCCAAACCCCATTGCGCCCCTCTTTGTATTGATGAATAGGGATATAAGTGGCGTGGGGATGAATGGCAACGTACTCGGTTAAGGACTTGCGCTCTACTTCTTTAAGAAGCTTTAGAGTGTCAAGGTTAACACCTTGTTTGTCGTAAATCATCCCGCGCGAATCGCTACATGTAACAGGCAATGCTTCCATGGAATAGAGCTTTTGGATGGTATAAATCGCCACATTTCCCGCACCCGAAACGGTGCAGGTTTTGCCCTTTAGGCTCTCACCATTTTTATTTAGCATCTCTTCGGCAAAGTAGACCGAGCCAAAGCCTGTGGCTTCTTTACGCACCAAAGAACCTCCCCAGTTTAGCCCTTTGCCTGTCAGTACCCCTTCAAAATTTCCTGTCAAGCGTTTATATTGACCAAACATATAGCCCAGTTCGCGTGCGCCCACGCCGATGTCGCCCGCAGGGATATCTTTGGTTTCGCCGATGTGCTTGTAGAGTTCACTCATAAAGGCTTGGCAAAATTTCATGATTTCATTGTCGCTTTTGCCTTTGGGGTCAAAGTTGCTTCCCCCTTTTCCTCCGCCAATATTAAGGCCCGTGAGGGAGTTTTTAAAAATCTGTTCAAAGCCCAGAAACTTGATGATGCCCAGGTTCACCGACGGGTGAAACCGCAACCCTCCCTTGTAGGGCCCAATGGCGGAGTTAAACTGTACGCGGTAGCCAATGTTGGTGCGGTACACGCCCGCATCATCCACCCACACCACGCGAAAAATAATCGTGCGCTCAGGCACAACGATGCGGTCGATGATGTTGTATTTGTCGTATTTGGGTTCGGCTTGCAAAAGGGGTGTTAAAGAGCGCAAGACCTCTTCGGCGGCTTGATAAAATTCACTTTGGCCTGGGGTGGCGTCTTGGATACGTTCTAAAACGGTGTTGATATAGCGCGTAACTGACATGGGAAAATTCCTTGAAAAAAGTTGCTTCCACTTTAGCGAAAAGAAGAAAAAATGTGCAAAGAGAGGGAGAAAAAGAGAAAGAGAGAGAGGCGGTACGCTACGGGCGGTGACAGTTTTGTGCCTTTTTTGTTTTTTAACCTCCCTTGTGGCACAATGCCCCAATGATAACCGAACGCGCCCTTCCCAGACTCATCACCCTGACGCCCATCGTCACCATTTTGGCCTTTGCCAGCGCCATGATTTATGGCATCATCACCTCTCAGTATGAAACCTTTGCCCGTGAATCGGCACTCTTGGAGACAGAATACCTCCACAACCAAAAGCAATTGCTCAAAGAAGAAAACGACAAAATTCACGCCTACATCGCCTACCACCGTGGCTTGTTGAAAGAAGAAGACCCTGCGAAGGTCAAGGCCCAAATCATCGGTTGGATGGAGAGTGTGCGCTATGGGGTGGATGGGTACATTTGGGTGCATGACACCACGCACCATCTTGTCGCTCACCCTTTTCGCCAAGAAAGCATTGGCAACGATGACACGGACAACACTGACGCTACGGGCGCACTCATTTTTCGCTCTTTTATCGACACAGCGCAAATGTTTCCCGAAGGTGGGTTTGTAGAGTACTACTGGGCGCGCCCAGGAGTGGAGACGCCGGCAAAAAAGATTGGCTTTTTGAAACTCGAACCCCAGTATGGTTGGGTGATTGGCACAGGCGTGTATGTGGATGACATCGTCGAAGAGCTGGCTAAACGCAAAAGCCAAATGGAAGCTCAAACAGATGCGTACGTGCGCGTGGTGTTGCTCACAGCTATCTTGCTCACGGTGGTGTTTGGGGTGATAAGCTATGTTATTTCTAGGGCAATGGTGCGGGTGCTTGATGTGTACAAAGAGAGTGTGGCCCTTAAGGAGCACTCGCTAACCCAGCTCAACGCTTCGCTAAGTTTGCGCATCGAAGCGGCCCTTGAAGAGGCCAAGGCCAAAGACCAAGCGCTTTTGCACCAGTCGCGTTTAGCCCAAATGGGGGAAATGATGAGCCTCATCGCCCACCAATGGCGGCAGCCTTTGAGTGAAGTATTGGGGATTTTTATGGAGCTTGAAACGGCGGCGAAATTTGGCAAAGCCGACCAGCGTTATATCGAAAACGAAGCCAAAGAAGGCGACAGACTCATCCGCTACATGTCTCAAACCATCGATGATTTTCGCAACTTTTTTAAACCCGAAACCACCAAAGAGCGGTTTTGCATTGTGGCGGCGTGCCAAGAAGCGTTAACCTTGGCCCATGCGAGTTTAAAACATCAAAATATCGAGGTGATTTTTAAGGCTCAAAAGGAAGTGTGGGCAGTGGGGTATCCTTCTGCGTACGCGCAAGTGGTGTTAAACCTCATCCAAAATGCCAAGGATGCCCACTTGCACCATGGCACGCCTTCGCCTTGGGTTGAGATCGAGGTTTTAAATGAGGGGGAAGAGGTGTGTGTGCGCTTAAGTGACAATGCCGGCGGGATTGATGAAGAGGTCCTAGAGGGCCTTTTTGAGCCCTATGTGACCACCAAAAAAGGCTCAGGAACGGGCCTTGGGCTCTACATGGCGAAGATGATTATGGAAAAACATTTGGGTGGAAGTATTGAAGCTACCAACAGTGCCCTGGGTGCTGTGTTTACGCTAAGGATGAGCCGTGGGGGATGAACGTTTTTCGTCATTGACACTCTTGTGTGTGGAAGATGAAGCGGGGGTGCGCCGACGGTTGGTTAATACCTTGGCGTTTTATTTTCACAGTGTGTACGAAGCGGACAATGGCGCTACTGCCCTTGGACTCATTGAAGAGTACCGCCCCGATGTGATTTTGTGCGACATTGACATGCCTGTGATGGATGGGATTGCGCTAGTGCGCCACATTCGCAAAGAGGATTTTACAACGCCCATCGTCATGCTCACCGCGTATGCGCAAGAGGAGTACTTACTAGAGCTGGTGAATTTGCACATCCACCACTACATCTTAAAACCCGTAAACAGTGAGCGGCTTTTGGAGGGCTTGGAAGCGGCCTTGCGGGGGAAGATTGCGGGGCGTATGCGCTTGTGTGAGGGGTTGGTGCTTGACCTTGGGCGCAAGAGTGTGTTGTGGCACAATGAGGAAATTTCTCTTTCCCGCCGTGAGGTGGTGTTTTTGTCACTTTTGGTAAACCATGACCACCATGTGGTGCGGTATGCGACCCTTGAAGAGCGGCTGTGGAACGACAAACCCATGAGCCAAGACGCGCTAAAAAGCTTCGTGCGAGACTTGCGGAAAAAGATTCCCGCGGACATTATTGAAAATGTTTCCCAATTGGGTTATCGCCTTTGCTGTGAAAAAAAGTGACACTTTGAAAAAATATCCTTTAAGGAAAACCCCTTTTTGCGGGCTTTGATGAAAAAATAATCATCTCCCCCGCCCATTTCCCCACTTTTTCCCCTCCGCCTTCTTTTATGATGGAGTCCAAAACCACATCTAAAGGAGTTACCATGCTAAGAAAAGCATTGCTTTTAGCAAGCTTGGGTGTTGCCTTGTGCGCCAACCCCATCAAGCTCGACCTCAACGCCATTTATGGTGCTAACAACTTTCATACCATCGGAGCGCAAAAATACGCCGATTTGGTGAAAGAGTACACCAGTGGCAGTGTGAACATTGTCGTGCATCCTGGTGCGTCGCTCGTAAAGGGAAATCCGCTCCAAGCGGTGCGTAATGGCACCGTGGCCATGACGGATATGTTCATCCCTTTCACTGCAGGTGGGGGTAAATCTTTTGGGATTTCTGCGCTTCCTTTTATCGCGCAAAGCTATGAGGATGCGTACCGTTTGTACCAAATCTCCAAGCCCGCTTACGAAGCGACTGCTGCCCAGTGGAACCAAAAGATTCTCTACGCGGTTTCATGGCCACCCAGCGGGATTTACACCATGCACCCTTTGAACACAACAGCGGATTTTAAAGCCGTCAAAGCCCGAACCTATGACCGCAATTCCGCCAACTTTGTAAGCATGGTGGGAGGAAATGCCGTGGCACTTCCATGGGGTGAGGTTTATTCTGCCCTTCAAACAGGCATGGTAAACTCCGTGCTCACCTCTTCGGCTTCAGGGAAAGATGGCAACTTTTGGGAAGTGCTCAAACACTTTACAAAAATTAGCTACGCGTACCCTTTGCAAGCGGTGACCATCAACCTTGACTACTGGAAATCCCTCTCCAAAGCCCAACAAGAAGCGATGCTAAAAGCGGCAGGCGAGATCGAAACGGCCCAATGGGAAGCGAGCAAACAAGAAGACGCCCTAGCCCTTAAGATGCTCATCGACAATGGCATGAGTGTTAGTGAAACCAGCGACACCCTCAAAGGGCAGTTGGATGAGGTGGCGAAGAAAATGCTAGAAGAGTACCTAGCTGACGCGGAGCCTGCCATCAAAGCGATTTTTACGGAATACTACGCCCAATGATTGGGTGGGTTCTCACACTGAACAGGTGGCTCTCCAACGGGGGAGCCATTCTTTCTTCGGTGGCACTTATTGTTTTAATCGTGCTGATTTTGGTGGAGATTTTAGGGCGTTCCTTTTTTCACTACTCGACAATGATCGCCGATGAATACAGCGGATACCTTTACCTCTCAGCGGTGTTTTTTGGGTTAGCGTACGCGCTCAACCATGAGAGCCACATTCGCATTTCCATCATCACGTCCCACTTGGGTGAGCGCGCTAGCCGTGCTGTTGACGTGTTTTGTGGCGTGTTGGGTGTGGTGACCATGAGTGTGGTGGTGTACTATGCGTGGATTTTCATGATGGACACCAAGTCCATGGACATGGTGTCTGAGGGTGTGTCGCAAACCCCTTTGTACCTCACGCAAATTCCTGTAGTGGTGGGCTCGGCCTTGCTGTGGTTTGCGCTGTTTAGCTTTACCCTTAAAAGGTTGTGCCATGATCGCTGATCCGCTGCTATTATCTGTTGTCTTGATTGCCGTGATGTTTTTCTTTTTGCTCTCTTCCGTGTGGATTGGGGTGGCACTGACGCTTACGGGCGTGGTGGGGATGCTGTTGTATGAACACAATTTGCCCCCTGTGATGAGCGTGATGCAAAAAACGGGCGACTTACTTGCTACCTCGGTGTACGACTCGCTCAACTCGTGGTCTTTGGCGGCGTTGCCCATGTTTATCTTGATGGGGGAGATTTTATACCGCTCGTCCATCTCTACACGCATCTTAGAAGGCTTGCGTCCGTGGCTTGTACACATCCCGGGGCGGCTCTTACATGTAAACGTGGCGGCGTGTTCGCTCTTTGCCGCGGTGTCTGGCTCTTCGGCGGCGACGACCGCGACGGTGGGAAAGATTACCCTAGAAGAGCTCAAAGAGCGCGGGTACAGTAAATCATTAGCCATCGGCTCACTGGCGGGAAGCGGGACGCTGGGGTTTCTCATTCCGCCGAGTTTGATTATGATTATCTACGGGGTGCTTTCGAATGTGTCCATCGGGAAGCTGTTTATCGCGGGGATTTTGCCAGGACTCTTGTTGGCTTCGGTGTACGCGGTATATATTGTGATTGTGTCTGTGATAAATCCTAGTGTGATGCCCGCTGTGAAGCCCCGCTTTACCTTTGCGCAACACCTTTCTTCTATTAAAGAGCTTGTGCCTATTTTTATGCTTATTGGGCTTATTTTGGGGAGTATTTACGGCGGGTTTGCTACGCCTACCGAAGCGGCGGCCTTGGGCGTGGTGGGCGCTATTGCCTTGGCGATGTACTTTAAGAGCTTCAGCCTTGCGGTTTTTAAAGAAGCCCTCTTAAATGCCATCAAAACGACTATGATGATTAGTTTTATCATCGCGGGTGCTGGCTTTTTGTCCCAAGTGGTAGGGTTTTTGGGGATTGCGCGGGCCATTAGTGAGTTTATCGCGCAGATGGGCCTCTCGCCCTACATGCTCATCTTAGTGATTGGGTTGATGTACATCGTTTTGGGAACCATTTTGGATGGCATTTCCATCGTGGTGATGACCTTGCCCATCGTACTGCCCATCGTCATGATGGCAGGGTTTGACCCGTTGTGGTTTGGCATCTTTTTGGTGTTGATGGTGGAACTTTCCCAGATTACCCCGCCTGTTGGGTTTTCGCTCTTTGTGATTCAGAGCATTTCAGGGGAGAGCATCAGTTACATTCTCAAAGCGACTTTTCCTTTTTTCCTGTTGACCATTTTAGTGGTCTTTTTGGTAACATTCTTTCCAGAGATTGTTTCATACTTGCCCGATAGGATGTTCTAATGCTACGACTAAATTCTGACCTTGGCGAGAGCTTTGGCCCGTGGAAAATGGGCATGGATGAGGCAGTGATGCCTCTTGTGGACATGGCAAACATCGCGTGTGGGTTTCATGCCTCAGACCCGCTGACCATGCAATACACCCTTGGCTTGGCTAAAAAACACGGCGTCACCGTAGGTGCGCACCCAAGTTACCCTGACTTGGTGGGGTTTGGGCGGCGCTCTTTGGCGTGTTCAACGGAAGAAATCACCGCCTTAGTGAGCTACCAAGTGGGCGCACTGCTGGGCATGGCAACGGTGCAAGGGGTTGGGGTGAGCTACATCAAACCCCATGGCGCACTGTACAATGACATGATGGTCAACGAAGCCATTTTTACAGCAGTAGCGGAAGTAGCGCGGGGCTATGGGATGAAGCTCATGATTCTCTCCGGTGCCGCCAATGCCCGCTACGAAACCCTTGCTAAGACCCTTGGGGTTGAACTGCTCTATGAAGTGTTTGCGGACAGGGCGTACACCAAAGAGGGATTGCTTGTGGCGCGCTCCAAAGAAGGGGCGGTGCTTCACAGCGAAGAAGCGGTCAAAGCGCGCATCGACTTGTTGCTGCGCGAAGGCAAGCTGGTGTGTGAAACGGGCGACACCCTTGCCCTTAAAGCCGACGCGCTGTGCGTGCATGGGGATAACGAAAAAGCGGTGGAATTGGTCAAAACCTTGCGCGCGTACCTTGACGCATGGAAATCCTAACCGCCTCAGCCACGGCGTACATCGTCTATCTTGGCGATGTTATCGACCCTGCGGTAGCCTCACAGGTCTTCAGTGGCCTTGAGGCGCTCAAAGGGTGCGCGGGTATCGTGGAAGTGACCCCTTCGTACACGTCGCTGTACGTGGCTTTTGACCCGTTGGTGTTAGACCCCTTTACATGTAAAGCCCTCTTGCAAGAAAAACTCACCAACACCGTGCTTAAAACAGAAGAATCTTCGCACACGCTTGTGGAAATTCCTGTGTTTTACGACCCCCAAGTGGGGCTTGATTTGGCGCAGTTGGCGCGTGAAAAGGGGCTAAGTGTGGAGGAGATTGTCGCTTTACATGTAAGCCCTGTGTACCACGTGTACACCATCGGGTTTTTGCCCGGGTTTCCTTACATGGGCACGGTTGACCCGCGCCTTGCCGCGCCGCGCCTTGCGAATCCGCGCACGGCACTTCCCAAAGGAAGCGTGGGCATTGCGGAAAACCAAACGGCCATTTACCCCCAAAAAAGTCCGGGAGGATGGCGGATACTAGGGCGCACACCGGTGGAGCTTTTTGACCCCAAGCGCGAAGGGTTGAGCCTGCTCAAAGCGGGCGACAAGGTGCGCTTTCGTGCCATTTCGCGCGGGGAGTTTTTAGACCTTGGAGGCGTGCTGTGAGCGTGGAGATTCTCTCTTGCAGTCCGCTGTGTACTTTGCAAGATGCGGGGCGTGTGGGGGCGTCGGCGGTGGGGCTGAGCCAAAGCGGGGCGGCCGATGAGTTTGCCTTTTACGCGGCCAATATGCTCTTGCAAAACCCGCCCAATACGCCCATGCTGGAGATTGCTTTTGGAAACAGTGTGTTTGAGGCCCTTGCCTCTTTTGAAGCGGTGGTGACGGGCGCGAAAGTCTCTTTACATGTAGAAGAAAAACCAGTACCTTTGTGGCAAAGTTTTCGGGTGGAAAAAGGCCAGCGCCTTCGCCTTGGGATGGTGGAGTGCGGGCAGTGGGTGTATGTGGCGTTTAAGGGGGCGATGGACGCGCCTTTGCTGTTTGGGAGCGCTTCAACGTCGGTGAAAGAGGGCATCGGTGGGCAGCGCTTTTGGAAAGGCGACACGGTGGTGTTTGCGCCCCAAACCTTGCCTCACCGCGCACGGCTTAAAGAGCGCTATGTTCCTGATTTCGCCGCGCCCCTAACCTTGCGGGTGGTGCTTGGGTATCAAGAGGGAAAATTTACGCCCGAAGAAAAAGCGCGGTTTTTTGAGAGTGCATACACCATCACCAAAGAGAGCAACCGCATGGGGTACCGCCTAGAGGGGCCTGCGGTGGGGTACAGTGGTGGGGGCATCATTTCGGAGGGCATCGCTTTTGGAGCGGTGCAGATTCCCCCGCACGGACAGCCCATCGTGCTGCTTAAAGAACGCCAAAGCATCGGCGGATACCCGAAGATTGGCTCAGTGCTTGGGGTGGACTGTTTCGCCCTAGCCCAACGCCCCGCGGGCGCGAAAGTGCGCTTTGCACCCATCTCGATGAAAGAGGGCGCAAGCATCATGCGGGAGTTTTATAGGGCGATGGGGCGGGGGGGTGAAAAATCTCGGTAGATAGTCTAGCTTGGAGAATAGTTTTTGATTGGCTTCCTTTGATTTGTTAGGCATTTTTTTGAAAATCCCTTGATAACATTTGTGAAGCAGCCGAAGCTGTATACATGCCTACACCTTTAATTTCTTTCGCAATTTCATAACCTTCGTCACGGAATTGGGCTAGCATACTACTCAACTCCGTTAATTTACTAGTATTTAATATCATGCGAACGGCAGTTCCATTGCAGTGGTGTCCTAAATCAATATGTTCTTTTCCATTCTCATCTAGCTTGATTCCATGGTCTCCACTGCAAATTAAAAAACTTCCACCTAGGCGACATATACGATTAATCATGTATAAGCCAAAGCCGGAGTTGTGCCAAGGGTTATTCGTATTGACGGAGGCACCTTTATAGTTTTTACTAGAAATTGCAGGCATAAGTGCCTGTTGTATTGCATCTGAATCTGATTCAACTTCTATGAAGGGGTTTGCTGAGATAGATTGTTTTAAACCTATGCCATTGTCTAAAATTGCAATCTCAACTTTATGGTATGAAGGCCAATATTGTGCACAGTACTCTATACTTTTTGATTCACTGTGTTCAAAAACATTTCGCATTATTTCTCGAATTGAGAAAGTCAGCGCATCTACTAAGTTACTAGTTTCTTGTTGTGCAAGAATTTGAGCAAGATGTTTCGCGCGTTTTTCAATAATCTCTTGCTCTACTTCCCACTCCCTTGAAGCTTCATCTTTAATTGTTTGCATTCTCAAGATGGTAAAAGGCACAAATCGATTATTGCCATCTATACAGTTTGGTTCTCTACCATACTTCAGCCCAAAAGCATGGAAAAAAGCCATATTTGATGCGTATTCTTTGTTTTCAAATTCTTGACAATATATTTTATTTGAATTTTTACGATTATAATATCTAATTATTTTTGCTATATACAACATTGCAAATGGTTCTATTCTCCCCATTAAAGAAAAGTCAATCGTTATATCTCCACTATCGCAAGTTTCAACTTCAGTACAAAAATTGAAAATATTACTTTCATTACAATAGCGTGGAAAATAAATTGTAGTCATTGTAGTCCTTTGTAAAAATTACTGATTAAACAGTTCCAAGTATTTACTATTTACTCAAAAATGATACAATACACACCCAATCACCTTTACATGTAAAGGAATGCCATGCCAAGAGAGCCTAGGATAGATGAAGTAGGATTTTATCATATAATCAACCGAGGGGTCGAAAGGCGTACGGTATTTTTTGAACAAGAAGATTATGAAAGATTTTTAGAGATAGCCGATGAAAGTGCGTCAACCTATAAGTGTGTGTTGCACTCTTTTTGTCTCATGCCAAATCACTATCATCTTTTGGTGGAAAACAAGGAGAAAAATCTCTCCTTGTTTATGCGGCAGATAAACTCCAAATACAGTATCTATTTTAACAACAAGCACAAACGCATTGGGCCACTTTGGCAAGGGCGCTTCAAGTCACACTATATCTACGATGAGCAGTATTTAACCACCTTGGTGCGTTACATCGAATTTAACCCCATCAAAGCACACATCAGCGAACACATAGGCGAACACCGATGGGCGATGAGCAGTAAGCCTGTTTCGTTGCCGTCGATGGATTATGCACTCGTTGATAAAACAAATTTTACGCAAGATTTACATGATGAAGAGCTAGAAAAAGTGCATGAACTCTTTTGCGCAAAGCTAGAAAAACAAGAGGAAAAGATAGTAAAAAAAACAAAAAGAGAACTCACGTATTTTTTTGAAACATACGATAAAGAAGTGGCTATCGCCAAAGCCATAGAGGAAGGGTACTTGCAAACACACATAGCAAAACACCTGAATCTTTCGACCGTATCTATCTCCAAACTCTATAAAATATACAAATCAAAAGTTAAGCTTTTTGAAGGGTTAAAAAGCAAGGGAATCTTTTGGAGTTATAGCAAAAAGATGACTTATGAAGAGGTTGGAGAAAAACTGGTGATAGAGTATCTCCTAAAATATGGTGATTTTGATGGGCTTTGTGCGGGAATGAAGCTTTTTGGGAAGCGCTTGAGTAAAAAAGTGTGGGAAGAGAGGCTTGTCAGTGATCAGGGCTTTATCAAAACAAACCTGCTGTTAGCGAGAGTCTTTTTCGGGATGGATGTAGAGAGCGGTTACTTTAAGGAGAAGAAAAATGGACGACTTGAAAAACTTAAACTTCTTGCTTCCTAAAACACAAAAAGTTTTAATGGCACTGATGGAAAATTGCCCTTTTTTAAAAAAGTATGTGCTTGTCGGGGGTTCTGCTTTGGCGTTACATGTAAAGCACAGAAAAAGTGAAGATTTAGACTTTTTTACTTATGAAAACAGTTTTGACAAACAAGAGATTTTAACCTATGTGCGCTCTTTTGGTACCGTTGAGATTATCAACCAAACCAATGAACAGATAGATATGCTGCTAGAGGGTGTCAAAGTTACTTTTTTTAATGCACACCGGAGCTTTTTAACGCCAACGAAGATAAAAACATTTAATCTTGCTGGTCTGGAAGCTATCGCAGCCATGAAGGTCAATGTTCTTTTCTTGCGGGCAAAATATCGAGATTACTATGATATGTATTTTTTAGAAAAAACCATGGGACTGAGAAATATTTTTAACCATTCGCAAAGGGTGGTGGAGGGTATAAGCATGAAATTGTTTCTTGTTTCGCTCGTTTATATTGATGACATCAAAGATGATGCGATAGACCATCTTGAGCCAGAAGAGATAATCAGCAAAGAAAAAATTAGAGAATATTTTCAGCAGCAAATAGATAGGTTAATAAAGTAGTAGATGGTGAATACTTGAAACCTTTAATCACCTTTGAGGAGATTTTGTGGTGGTAATTTTAGCGATTTTACTCCTCACCTCCCTTGGCGTGATTGGGGTGCTTTTGTGGCGGTTGCGCCAAGAAAAAGTGGCGCAACAAGAGCGAGAAAATGCCATGCTACACCAAGCGCGTCTTGCGCAGATGGGAGAGATGATGAGCCTCATCGCCCACCAGTGGCGACAGCCTTTGAGTGAGATTTCGGGGATGTTTATGGAGCTTGAAGCGGCCTCGCGGTTTAACAAACTCGACCGCGCTTTGATGGCCAAAACCTCCGCGCGCGCCACGAAACTTTTAGACCACATGTCCCAAACCATCGACGATTTTCGCCATTTTTTCAAACCTTCCAAGGCCAAAGAGCGTTTTGAGGTGGAGGAAGTGTGCCAAGAAGCGCTCATGTTGGCCAAAGCCAGTTTGCGCGCCTCTAGCGTTAAAATCTCTTTACATGTACACCAGCCTTGTGCGGTGGTGAATTACCGTCGTGAATGGGCGCAAGTGCTGTTAAATCTGCTCCTAAATGCCAAAGATGCCCTAGTGGAGCGTGCCATCAAAGAACCGCACATTGCTTTACATGTAAAGCACCACGGCGATCACGTGCACGTGCGTGTCGAGGACAATGCGGGCGGGCTGGAAAAAAGCGTGCAAGCGCGGTTGTTTGAGCCGTATGTGAGCACCAAGGCAGAACACGGCACGGGATTGGGATTGTATATGAGCAAGATTATCGTAGAGCAAAGCATGGGCGGAAAACTGTGGTACGAACACGGCGAGGAAGGCGCAGTATTTGTGATGGAGGTGACGCGTGAAAGAGACGACGTATCCGCTTAAAACGGTGCTGTGCATCGAGGACGATGCGGGGATTTTGGAAGGGTTGGTCAACACCTTAAGGTACTATTTCAAGGACGTTTACAGTGCGCGCGATGGGGAAGAGGGTGTGCAGCTGTGGGAAGAAAAACGGCCTGATTTGGTACTTTGTGACATCCAAATGCCCAAACGCAATGGCATCGAAGTGGCCAAGCACATCCGCAAAACCGATCGCGCCACGCCCATCGTGATGCTCACGGCGTACACGAGCGAGCGGTACCTCATCGAGCTTATCAACCTCAACATTCAGCATTTCATCCAAAAACCCGCCTCCATCGACCGCTTGCTGGAAGGCATCAGGGCGGCCTTTGTGGGAGAGAGCAGTGGGGTTTTTACCTTGGGCGAAGGAGTGTTTTTAGACGCGGAAAAAGAAACCCTTACATGTAAAGGAGAAATGACGCTTTTGAGCCACAAAGAGAGCCGTTTTTTAGCGCTTCTTGCCACCCACGACCTCGTCACGTACGCCATGATGGAAACCCAGCTGTGGCAAGGCGACGTCAGCGAAGCCGCCCGCAAAAGCTTCATCCGCGACCTACGCAAAAAACTCCCCGAAGGAGTGGTGGAAAACGTGTCTAAGCGCGGGTTTCGGCTGGGCTAAAGTCAGGGTTTTTGCTTGCTTGGCGTTAAGTGTTTTGGTTGTGTTGGGGGCGCGAAAAAATAGTTGCGGTGGGTAGCTTTACATGGTAAAGTTCTCAATGATATGCCATGGCGCTCCTTCTTTTTCAGGCACTAAAGCATAAAAATATTCAGAAAAAGATATACTTTTTCCTGAAAAAATAAATAAGGTAAATCCATGAAATCTATCGAAGATAAGATGCTTTCTAAGATATATGGCCATGGCAAAGGGTATGTATTTTCATCCAGCGATTTTATTAAAGATTTTTCAATCAATAACATCGACAAAGCACTCTCTAGTCTCGCAAAACAAGGCAAGATTCGGCGGATTGCTAGAGGGTTGTATGACTTTCCCCAATACAGCGAATTTTTAAAACAAGAACGCAGTGCAGATATTGACCAAGCCGCTCGTGCCATTGCGCGCAAATTTAATTGGCAAATTGAAATCAGTGGCGAGAGCGCTTTGAGCTTTTTTGGCCTAAGCACGCAAGTTCTCGCTACCTACATTTACTTAAGCAATGGCCCCAATAAAACCTATGTGATTCAAGAAAAAATGCGCCTAGAGTTTAAAAAATCGGCGCTTAAAAATATTGGGTTTAAGCACAAAGAGAGTTCCATTCTCGTGCAAGCACTCAAGGCGTTGGGCAAAGAAAAAATGACCAAGGAGACCATCACTCACCTTAAAAGCCGTGTGGATCCAAAGCTTTATGGGAAGATTTTAGCCGACACAAAGACAGCGACAACGTGGATTTATGAAGCCATTAAAGTCATTTGCCAAGACTAAAGAAGCAACCTGTGGACAAAATAGCACACGCATCGTCTAGAATTCGCGAAGAGCTTTTTAGCCAAAGTGCTTTTGCGCTCAACACTACCAATGCCATTATTGAAAAAGATTTTTGGGTGGTGTGGGTGTTAGATAAGATTTTTGCACATCCGTTACTGGGCAAAATATTGCTGTTTAAAGGCGGAACTTCTTTGTCTAAAGTGTTTCACCTTATTGGACGTTTTTCAGAAGATATCGATTTGATTTTAGATTGGCGTGAGATCACACAGGAAGATTGCGCGGAACCTTTGCCGACTAAAAACAAGCAAGTTAAACGCAATGAAGCCCTCAACCAAGACGCCCTGCGCTACATACAAGACAAGCTTTTACCGCTCATCTCAACGATTCTCGCCCCGTTGTGTACATGTAGCATTGATGAAGCAAATCCTTACAACATTCAAGTGCATTATCCAGCGGCATTTAAAGATGCTTATCTGCGACCGCAAGTATTGCTTGAGATTGGGCCTTTGGCTTCATGGCTACCTTGTGACGCATTTGAAATTTCACCCTATGCCGCCGAGCAATTTCCGCAAGTGTTTGAAAAAAAACATACACGTGTAAAGGCGATTGTGGCGAAGCGAACCTTTTGGGAGAAAGCAACGATTTTGCATCAAGAAGCTTACCGTTCCCCCAACAAACCCCTACCCCTTCGCTACTCGAGACACTATTATGATTTGGCCATGATGGCACAATCTAGCGTTAAAAATGAAGCCTTACAAGACAGGGCGCTTTTGGCGCATGTTGTGGCCTTTAAAATGCAGTTTTATCCCTCGCCTTGGGCAAAATTTGACGAAGCAACGCAAGGAACACTCAAGCTCATCCCTCCTGCATATCGCCTAGAAGCCCTCCAGAAAGATTATGAAGCCATGGGGCATATGATTTTCCAGAAGCAGTGTTCGTTTGAGGAAATTATAATCCTTCTTGGGTCGCTTGAGGATGAAATTAACCGTAAGTAGTTTTTTGTTGCATGCGATAGTGCTTACATGTAAACTTTAAAACTCCCCAAAGGAGTGCTGGGAAACGTCTCTAAGCGCGGGTTTAGGCTGGGCGGGTTTTTATAGAGGTAAAATAGCTACAAAAAGGGATTTGAAGTGTTGGAAATTTTGCAAAAACGCCCCTTTGGGTATGGATACTCTTTGGATTTTTAGTTGCGCTTGGATATGCACAAACCAAAGAAAGAGCCTTGCCTCTTGTGCGTGCACTCATTGTTCCGCTAGTAATGTTCTTCTTTTCGCTTCAAGGGGTTGTTTCCTCGTTTGGATTTAGTGTTGCTGTGGTGGTGTGGGTTTTGGGATTGGCATTGTCATCCAAGGTAGCGTTGGGGTACAAGGTCATCCAAAGCATCGTCTACCAAGTGCAAAAAAAGCTCTTTATTGTTCAAGGAAATTGGGTTTGGTTTTGGGCGATTATGGGGATTTTTTGGCTTAAGTACCTCTTGAGCGTTGTTTCTATCGTCTCACCTTGGCTTTTGAATGTTTCTTGGTTTTCTCTAGGCGTAAGTTTTTGCTTAGGTGCTTTAAGTGGGATTTTTGTGGCACGTGTTTTTGTTATGTACCGCTTGTGGTGCTAGTACGGTTTTAAAGCAAAGAAGTTAGGGAAAATCCGCGTGCTTTTTCGGGTCGTTGAAGGTGAGATTATCTTGTTCGTGTTACGGGTAGGAATGCGAAAGAATGTTTTTGGTGGGTAGCTTTACATGTAAGGGTGTTACACGTAAAGCTACTTTTGGTGTGAATGCGTTGGAAAAATATAAATTTTACGGTAATATACTTCTTAATAATATATATTTATAAGGAAGTATAGTGAAAGAAATATTGATTGAGCAAAATCCTCACTGGCAAAATAAGGGTTACAAGAGTGTCAAAAGAGAAGCATTAGCAACACTCATTTCTTACCTTCCTCTTAAGCAGATTATCACCATCACAGGCATACGGCGCTGTGGCAAAAGTACACTTGCCAAACAAGCCATCAACCACCTCATTGAACATGGTGTTGACCCAAGGGCCATCTTTTTTATCAACCTTGAAAACCCCATGTTTTTGGAGCACAAGAGCAATCCTGCGTTTTTGGGCACCTTGTACGAAACCTACCTTGAGCTGATGAATCCAAAAGGTAAGGTGTATTGCATTTTTGATGAAATACAGTACATCGATAACTGGCAGGTGTACATCAAGAGTAAATACGAATCAAGTGCCATTAAATACATCATTACGGGTTCAAACTCGGCCATGCTTTCAAATGAACTCAACACACTTTTAAGTGGAAGAAGTCTTACTATTTCTCTTAGCACCTTTAATTTTAGAGAGTTTTTGACGTACAAAGGGATTGGTTATGCGACAGAATTTGAGCGCATAACCAACAAAATAGATATCGCGCGGGCAAAGGAAGAGTATTTGACATGGGGCGGATTTTATGAGGTTTTTGAAGTGGAAGAGCCGCTGATTAAAAAAGAAATTCTCACAAGTTATGCCAAAAGTATCCTTTACCAAGATATTGTTCCGCGCTTTGGTATTCGCAATTCCCAGACGCTAGAAGGGCTTTTTTTCTACCTTCTTTCCAACGCAACAACACTTCTAAATTATACGACATTGTCCCAAACGTTTGGAGTGAGCGATAAAAGCATTAAAGAATACATCGGCTATTTTGAGGATACGTTTTTACTCAAACGCATTGACAAATTTCACAACAAGCCCAAAGAGCGGATTAAATCTTTTAAAAAGATATATGCACTCGACAACGGCTTTTTGCAAATCGTTGAGGGTGCCTCAAAAAACCTCGGCAAGCGCTTAGAAAATATGGTTTTTACGGTGTTGCATCAACAGCAAGAGAGCGTGTATTACCTCAAAGAAGCCCACGAGATTGATTTTTTCTCTAAAGAAACGCTCTATCAAGTTGCACATAAAATTGATGAGCCAAAAACACGGCAACGGGAACTGGGTAATTTTGCTCTTTTTAACAAAGAAGGTCGGTATAAAAACCTGCTTATCACTTCCGACACCAATGAAATATTGGGCGATATTGAGGTGATGAGTTTTGATCAGTTTGCATTACTTTCTTTGCCGTGCCTTACGTGAAAAAAAACAGCAGTATTTCCCTCTTCTTTCCGTCCTTGCCTTGTGCATGGCTAAATCCGCGTGTTGCAGCAAGGTTCTTGCATCTTTGCCATTTTTTTGGAAAAGGGCTATTGTAGATTATCTTTGGCGTAAAATTTGTTAGATTTATTATTACAACGCCTTGAAAATGTTTATCAAAATCAAATCTTTCTTGTGCCATAATCAAACACATTTTTTATAAAGGAGTTTTCATGGAATACCGCATCGAAAAAGATACGATGGGCGAGATTAAGGTGCCAAACGCGCGTTATTGGGGCGCCCAAAGTGAACGCAGTTTGGAAAACTTTCGCATCGGCACAGAGAAAATGCCCCACGAACTCATCCGCGCTTTTGCGTACCTAAAGCGCGCATTAGCCACGGTCAATCAAGCCCTAGGCAAGCTTGATGGGCAAAAAGCAGACGCGATTATCCAAGCGTGCGACGAAATCTTAGAGGGCAAGTTTAACGACGAATTTCCTCTAGCCATCTGGCAAACAGGCAGTGGCACCCAAACCAACATGAACCTCAACGAGGTCATCGCCAACCGTGCCACGGAGATTTTGGGCGGGGATTTTCGCAAGGAAAAGCTGGTGCATCCCAACGACCACGTCAACATGTCTCAAAGCTCCAACGACACTTTTCCCACGGCCATGCACATTGCTAGTGTCATCGAAGTGGAAGAGAAACTTTTGCCCTCTTTGGCTAAATTGCAAGCCGTTTTAGAGGCAAAAGAGAAGGCGTTTGAACCCATCATCAAAATAGGCCGCACGCACTTGCAAGACGCGACGCCGTTGACCTTGGGACAAGAATTTAGCGGCTACAAAAGCATGTTGGAACATTCGGCTGGGCATATTCGCCTCGCCCTAGACTCCTTGCGCGAACTTGCCATCGGCGGAACAGCGGTGGGCACGGGGATTAACGCCCATCCAAAGCTGGGCGAAATGGTGAGCGCAGAACTTTCAACCCTCACCCAAAAACAGTTCATCTCCGCGCCCAATAAATTTCACGCCCTTACGTCCCACGACGCCCTCGTGTTTGCCAGCGGCGCCAACAAAGGCTTAGCGGCCAACTTGATGAAAATCGCCAACGACATTCGGTGGCTTGCTTCAGGGCCTCGGTGCGGGATTGGTGAGCTCAATATTCCTGAGAATGAGCCAGGCAGTTCCATCATGCCAGGCAAAGTCAACCCCACCCAAGCCGAAGCGGTGACCATGGTCACGTGCCAAGTTTTCGGCGCGGACGCGGCCATCGCCTTTGGGGCGAGTCAGGGTAACTTTGAACTCAACGTCTTTAAGCCTGTGATTATTTACAATTTCTTGCAACAAGTACGGCTACTTAGTGACGTGATGGATTCCTTTCGCATCCACTGCGCACAGGGCATTGAGGCCAACACGCAAACACTCACCCACAACCTCAACAACTCCCTCATGCTCGTCACCGCGCTCAACCCTTACATCGGCTATGAAAATGCCGCCAAAGTGGCCAAACTTGCCCACAAAGAAGGCCTAAGCCTTAAAGAAGCGTGCGTCAAACTGGACCTTTTAAGCGAAAGCGATTTTGACAAATACGTCATCCCTTCAGAAATGATTCACCCCAAAGCGTAATCCTCCTGTAGCGACCCTTCGGGGTCGCTACTTCCTTGCATGTAACACGCACCCACAAAAAAGCGCAGCGGGCTAGCCCCTTGTGCGACCGACCAAAAAATATTTGGTATACTAAAAGGTATGCATTTTTGCCTTACATGTAATAAAGGAATAGTATGGAAGTGGGAAGCGCATTAAACCCCTCTTACACTCGTGTTAATGCCCAATCTGTCGCTACTAAACAAAACGACACTTCTTCCCAAGAAAGCAATGCCCCAAAGACGCTCTCACCCTCCGAACAAGCCCAGCTCACCCAACTCCAAACCCGTGATACCCAAGTGCGCGCCCACGAAGCGGCCCACCTTGCCGCAGGGGCGGGTGTGGTTACTGGCGGGGCTAGTTTTACCTACCAGATAGGCCCTGACAACCGCCAATACGCCATCGGCGGCGAAGTACCTATCGACACTTCCGAAGGTAGCACGCCCGAAGAGACTACCTCCAAAATGCGTCAAGTACGCACCGCCGCCCTCGCTCCTGCAGACCCTAGCCCCACCGACTACCAAGTAGCCGCCACCGCTTCCTTGCTTGAAATGCGCGCGTTGCAAGAGATTGCCAAAGCCCAACAAGAAGAAAATAGTGCCCCCTCCAGCAAAGCATACGCCCAAGAAGAAGAGCCAGAACATGGCGTTGACCTTTACATGTAAGCCCCAACTTACACTCAATTAATACTTTTTGAGTACCATAAGGGAAGAATTTGGAGGAAAGCGATGGGATGGTTTAAAGGATGGCTAAGTGTTGTGCTTTTGGTGTCGGTGGCGCAGGGGCAAAGTAAGGCGATTGATGTGCTTATTGAAAAGGTAAACCACGCCAAAGACCCCGAAGAAAAGCGGGTGTTGATGGAAGAAGTGAAGCAAGAGCTTGCCACCTTGAATAAGCAAGCGCGCGAGGAAGCGCAAGCCCTTGTTGAGGCGCGTTCCAAGCAGCCTAGCCGGCCTTTTGTGGCCCCAAAACCATGAATCAAGTCCCTAAAATCCTCCTCCTCGAAGACGACGAAATGCTCGCCCAAACCCTGCACCAACTCTTAACCCAAGAGGGGTTTGCGGTCACTGTGGCGTACGACGGCGAAGAGGCGCTAGAGGCAGCATACGAAGCGGTGTATGACATGTATCTGTTTGATGTAAACGTTCCCATGCTTGATGGCGCCGATGCCCTAGGCCTTTTGCGCGATGCCAATGACAACACGCCCGCGTTTTTTCTCACCGCGCTAGGAGACATTGCCTCGGTGTCACGGGGGTTTAAGAGTGGGTGCGATGATTACATCAAAAAACCCTTTGACGTAGACGAATTGCTCATTCGCATCAAAGCCATATTGCGCCGCAAGAACCCTGCCATTGTTTACGGAGAGGTTACCTTTGATTTGCTCACCAACCGCGTATACCGCCAAGGCGTGGAGGTGGATTTAGGAAGCGTGGAAAAAGCGGTGTTTGCACTTTTGTTGCGTCATGTTGGGCTGATGGTGGAAAAAGATGCCTTTTTTGAGCACATGAATAAACCCAGTGACGCGGGGCTTCGAGTGCTCATTAGCAAGCTCAAAAAGACCTTTGCCCTTGAGATTACCAACAGCAAAGGCATAGGGTACCGTCTTGAGAAACTATGAAAAACAATCCTTCCTTACCACGTTTTCCCTTTTCTTTCTGACACTGTTTGCTTTTAGCTCCATCATCCTTTACATGTACCACCAAGACCGCCTAAGCCAAATGGAACACTCCCTTTTACAGCAAATGAAAGCGTATACCTTTGATTTTCAAGGAAAGCAGTTTGCGCTAGACATCGTTGAAAAAGACGACACCAAACAACTTTTTTACATGTACCGTTGCCCTGAGGGACTGTGCGCTTATTTTGAAATCCCCACCACGGGGCCTTACCTCTTAAAGGTGGTGTACGCCCAAGAAAAGGTTGCGGTGCTCACTGACGCGCTGCGCCAAGAGATGTTCAAGCTCTTGGGCGTGAGTGTCGTGTTTATCTTGGGGATTGCCGCAGGCTTTGCCATGTACTCCCTCCGTCCCATGCGCCATGCCCTGCGTCTCTTGGAGGAGTTTTTAAAAGACCTTATCCACGACCTCAATACGCCCGCTACTTCCATCTTACTCAACGCCAGATTGTTGCGTAAAAGGGGCGATTTTGAAGAGACACAGCGCATAGAACTCAGCGCCAATACCATCGCCTCACTCCACAAAAACTTGCAATTTCTCCGTTTTGAAACCCTTACTAAAGACGACGACGTTGCGCTAGATACGCTCATCGAGGCGCAAGTGACCCTTTTGAGAAAACTCTATCCGCGCATCGTTTTTACCCTTGAGCTTGACCCCGTGCGCCTCCAAAGTAACCACAACGCCCTAGCGCGCATCGTGGACAACTTGCTCACCAACGCGTGCAAATACAACCGTCGCAACGGCACCGTGCACGTTACCCTCAAAAAAGACTCTTTGTGCATCCAAGACACAGGGATTGGCATCCGCGACACCAAGCGGGCGTTTGAGCGCTACTACAAAGAAAACGCTAGAGGACTGGGCATCGGACTGGCCATCGTGAAGCAGCTGTGCGAGGCCCTTCATCTCCCTCTCTCCCTCTCCAGTACGCCTGGCAAAGGCACCAAAGTCGTACTTACACTTAACTAACACATCTTCTTTATACTGTCATTACAACTTAACTAAAGGAGAGACAATGACATTACGACAAAAGGTGGCTGCCCTCGTACTAGTAGCAGCAACAAGTGTATTTGCAGGTTCAAGCATCGATGTGCTTGTAGATGAGATGAACAAAACAACCGATGCGGCGAAAAAAAGCGAGTTAATGCAAAAGATTGACCAAAAACTTTTGGACATGAACGAAGCAGACCGCGCTAAAGCCATCGAAAAAATCAACGCCGATAAAGCACCCAAACAGTAGTTTTTTCTAGGCATTTACGATCCCCTTTAAGGCAACAAGAACATGCGCTTGTTGCCTGTTTTGTGTTAGACCAACACCCAAACGGGTTGTGTTATAATACCCCCTTATTTCAAGACAAAGAGAATGAATGATTAAGGTTATTGTTGGATGTTTTTTGGGGATATTATTGGCAGGATGCGCGCCTAAGGAACCTGTTCCATTGATTATTTTTACACCCTCAAAACCCCAAGAACCCACACCTTCCCAAGTGCCTCCTGTGAGCACATACCCCCATTGCGATACCCATCAAAAGGCAGCAAAACACGCGTATGCGTACATTGTGGAAGAGTTTGAGATGGCGTATTTGGCTGCCAAAGATATTCACGGGGCCAACGCCCAACTTTTTCTCATCCGCACCAAGGCCCAAACAGACTTCGCCCAAAACATCAACGCCGCCCAAGAAACCTACACCAAACATTACACCCTTGCCAAAGAAAACGGCTGTGCGCTCAATGCTTTTCCTCCTTCGCCCCTAGAGGCTGTGGGGCAAAAAATCAAAACCTTAACCCCTTAATCCTTTACATGTAAAGCACTTCCCTCGTGTGGAACGCCATATGCATACCTATTTTGTAAAAAAGGAACACGTATGATAGCAATCCCCCTTGATACCAGTGACGCTACGGTCATCTCCCCATTGTATGGCAACGCGCCATTTTTTGCCCTGTTGGATGAGGAGAGTGGCGCCATGCACGTGGTGAAAAACCCCAAATGTGGCAACGGCACACAAGGCGTTGAATTTTTGATGACAAAAGGCATCACGGCCACCGTGTTTTACCACATGGGCAAAGGGCTTTACACGCGCTATGCCGAGCAAGGTGTTGCTGTCTTTACATGTAAGAAGACCCCTTTAAGCATCGATGCTATTTACGTGCAATTTTTAAGGGGCGAACTTCAAAAACTTGATGCTACCAATTGCGACACGCTTTTAGATCCTGGCAATTGTGCCAACACCTGCGGCTGCGAGGGCAAACACTAGAGGCATTGGTGCCTTATATGTAAGCAGAAGTTGTTACCGGTTTGTTTTCCTAATTGTGTATAATCGGGCCAAATTTTTAACGGTCACATTTGCACAACAAGGAGTAATTATGGGGTTTAAACAAAAAATCTATCTCACCGTAGGGTTTTTATTGGTTTTGGGGTACGGTATTTTTAGCACAACGGCGTACATGGGAGCCAAAAAAGACATCCAAAGAGGCGTTGAGCTTACCCTCTCGCAGGTATCTCAAGGTGCTGCTGAGTACTTAAATTCATGGATTGGCTACAACCTAAGCACCCTCGTGGGCCTCTCGGCAACACTTGGCACACACACTTCCTCACAGCAAGAGCTGATTATGCCTTTTTTGGAAAACAGCATGCGTGGGCTCAATGTTCCTGATGTGTATATTGGGTTTGAAGATGGCGTGTTTGTGGATGGAAGCGGTTGGGTAGCGCCTGCGGAGTATGACCCGCGAAAACGGGGGTGGTATATGAAGGCCAAAGAGCTTAAAAAAGCCTCCGTCTCCGAGGTGTACGAAGATGCAATTACCAAAAAACTTATCACAACAGCCATGGCTCCAGTGGTGCACAATGGCGTATTTAAGGGCGTTGTAGGGGCAGATGTTACCCTAGATGCCCTCACACACCGTGCCAACAGCACGAAAATCGAAGGGGGCTATTTGGCCTTCATGGACGATAAGGGTATCTTTTTAGCCCACCCCAGTAAAGACCTTTTTGGGAAACAATTTGCCAAAGCGATGCCAGACCTTGCGTGGATGGAGCAAAAGATGCTCACACAAGAGAGTGGCTTGATTGAGTACACGTTTAGTGGAAAAGACCGAGTGTTAGTGTTTTCTACCGTCCCTAGTACGGGGTGGAAGGCTTTGGCGGTGATTGATGCGGACGTGGCATTTAAGGACGTGGCCAATTACCGCAACCGTTTTATCCTCATGAGCGCGGTGATTGTGGGCGTTTCCTTGCTAAGCATCATCCTTACCCTTTCGTACCTCTTTAGGCCACTAGGCACCCTTGGCACCATGATTCGTGACCTTGGGCAAGGGGAGGGGGATTTGACCCGCCGTATCGCCATTGAGGGCAACGATGAGTTGGCGACAATGGGAAAAGATATCAATCTTTTTATCGAAAAAATCCAAACGGTGTTGAAAAAAGCGCGGCACACTAGTGCTGAAAATGCGTCCATTGCCCATGAGCTCTCTTCAACCTCCACGTCCGTGGGCAAACGCTCCGAAGAAGAAACTTTTATCGTTAGCCAAACGACTGGGGCGGGAGCAAGCGTGCTAGGAAATATCCAAGCGTCGGTGAAAACAGCACAAGAAAATAGCCTAGGCCTCGAAGAAGCGGACAAAAACCTTGTGCAAATCAAAGACGAAATGGTGCACTTAAATGCATTGCTTACCCAAACCTCCCAAAAAGAGTTAAGCCTTGCTGAAAAACTTAACCACACCAGCCAAAGTACCAATGAAGTCAAAGACGTCCTTAGTGTCATCAACGATATTGCCGAACAAACCAACCTTTTGGCCCTCAACGCCGCCATCGAAGCCGCGCGCGCAGGGGAGCACGGACGCGGGTTTGCCGTCGTGGCTGATGAGGTGCGTAAACTTGCCGAGCGCACGCAAAAATCCCTCACGGAAATCAACACGACCATCAATGTCGTGGTGCAATCCATCGCCGATGCGAGTACGGAAATGGACGCAACCTCCAAAGAAATCCTTGCCCTTTCCCGCTCTTCTGAAAAACTCGAAGAGCGCATCAGTGCCAATACCGCAATCATGCGTTCAAGCATCAACGCCAACCGCCACAGTGTCGCTGAGTATGAAAAGATTTCCAAAGAGATTCAAGGGATTATTGAGCAGATTAAAGAGGTGGACAAGATTGCCAATTCCAACGCGCGCAGTGTCGAAGAAGTGGCCAGTGCCAGCGAACACCTCTCTCAAATGACCAACCAACTCGACAGTGAATTGGGGCAGTTTAAGGTGTAGCGCCCCCCCCCTGCGCGTTTTAGGCGGGGGGATTAGGCTTCAAGCATGGCATCAAGTTCTTTGATTTTTTCAAGGGAGGCTAAGGCGGAGGCTTGGGCGTTTTGGCTTAAGCCTTCGGTAAAGTGCAAAACGTTTTCTAGCAAGACGTGAATGCCCAAAAAAATGGTTTTGGTGCAGATGTTTCTGAGGTAGCTGATGAGAATGGGCGTGGGAAGGTTGTGGGTGGAGTAGATGTAAGTGTGCTCATCGCTCAGGTCTAAAAACTCTATGGTGTTTTCTTTAAATCCGCTCATGGCATCGGCAACGACGATGATATCAGGGGCAAATTCCCGCAAAGAGCCAAACTCGTCCTCAGGAGTGTCGTAGCCAAAAAAGATACGCCATTGGGGCAAGTGTTCTTGCGCCAGTCGCCCCAGCGCAATCGCTACCCCATCATCTCCTCGCAGTTCATTGCCCACACATAACAGTGCTTTTTTCACCAAATTGCTCCTCTTTTTTACGCGTGTTGAAAATCTTTTCTTAAGACCAAATACCCTTCCCTTAGCTCCTTTAAGAGCTCTTTGAAGGGGCATTCCATCAGGTGTGGTAAAAGTTTTTGGGCGTGTTCGGGGAAGATTTCGATTTCAAAATATTTGGTCAAATTGCCCAGTTTAAAGTTTAAATACTCCCCGCCGTGGTGGAGGATTTGTTCAAATTCAGGTTCGTCAATCTCCAACACTTTTTCACTAAAATCAATCGTTCCTACCCCGTGCCCTATACATGTAGAGAAAATTTTAATCTGATCAAGCCGTGCATCGCCCGATTTTGCCCCATCAAGGTGCCTCTTGGTAAGCCGATAAACCACTACCATCTATTTCCCCCATTCCACGCGGTGGAGGCTGATTTTATCTTCCTCTTCGCAAGGCACGTATTGGGTGTAGATTTCGTTGTGCAAGATGCCAAGGCATTCCGCATACCGCGGGTCAGGTTCTGTTTTGATGGCCTCAGTGAGGGCAGCTTTGGTGGCTTTAGTGTCTTTGACGTTGCCACTTTGGGTCAGTGCTGTGAGGTATTTGTCGTACAATTTTCGCCCAAACACATAGCTCATGAGCCGTTTGGCTTGTACAAGCAAATCCCGTTCAAAAAGGGTGTTGCCCAGGACAGATTCTGCCACGAGTGAGGGCAACTCTCCCTCTTCTTCATGGCTCTCTTTTTGAAGTTTTTGTTCCATGATGCCAAGGGCAGTGGTGAGGCCGTAAATAATGCTAGCAGGGTGGGGTGGGCACCCTGGGATGTACACATCCACTGGGATGATTTTATCAATCCCACTGAGCACGCTGTAGGCATCGTAAAAAATCCCTCCGGTGGCACCACACGCCCCAAGGGCGACGACCAGTTTAGGGTCAGGGGTCGCTTCGTAAGCGCGCAAAAGCGGGTAGTACATTTGCCGTGTTACAGGACCTGTACAAAGCAAAATGTCCGCGTGGCGCGGGTTGGCAACCAGTTTAAACCCAAAGCGTTCAGGGTCCCACATGGGGGTGATGGCCGCAAAAATCTCAATCTCACAGCCGTTGCAACTCCCACAATCCACACGAAACACGCTAAAGCTTCGGCCGATGTGCTTTAAAAGGGCAAGTTTTTCCTCAAGGGAGTTGGCCAGTTCAATCTCTTTTGGCATTTCATAGGTTTTCATTCTATCACCCTCTCTTTTCCAGTGGTAAATTCTGCGACGGTGGCGTATTTCTTACATGTAGGGCAAACGCTGAGGTAGTTTTTTGCCTCTTCGAGCCGTTTTGGGCCCACATTTGCCTTGCTTAAACACTCAAAGCTGTATTTTACAAGCCGTTTGGCACTAAAGGGTTTCTTACATGTAGTGCAATATTGCACCTCAAGTTCTCCCCGTTGGATAAGGGCGGATTTGTCAAACCTCACGGCCAGTTCAAACTCTTCGCTCAGTTTAATCGCACCCGTGGGGCACACTTCGTCGCAGCGTCCGCAAAAAATGCATCGTCCGCAGTCAAACTCCCAAATGAGTTTGGTTTTTTCCTCATTAAAGGCCACGGTGATGGCATTGGAAGGACACGCAATGCCGCACGCCGCGCACCCAATGCACAAGTCAAAAATGTAAGCAGGTTTGCCGCGAAAATTATCCGCCACCTTGTAAGGCTCAAAGGGGTACTTGTGGGTCGCATCCCCGTATTTTTTACTGATATCGAGAAGTTTCATCATCGCAGATCCTTCATCGGGCTGTTTTTAAGGGTTTTGGAAAACTCTTTCAAGTCTTTGTTGGTCAAAATCTTGCTCTTTTTGCTTTTGATGTCCACCACGGTGATGCGCTCCGTGCACGAATAGCACGGGTCTAAGCTGCACACGATGAGTGCCGCATCGGCGATGGTGTTGCCGCGAAACTGGAAGCGCAAGCTTGGCCAGTTGTTGTACGTCGCCGCCCGACAGCGCCATCGAAACACCTTTTGCGCGCTCCCTTGCATAATCCAGTGGACATTGTCCCCTCTTGGGGCTTCCACGTACGCAAGGGCGTAGTTCTCAGGCTTCACATGGAATTTTGGGTCGACAATGATGGCTGTTTGGGGCATGAGCTCAAAGCACTGGCGGATGATAGACACGGAGCTTTTAAGCTCCATATAGCGCACCATTTCTCTGGCAAACACGTCGCCCCCTTCCACGACGGCAACGTCAAACTCAATCTGTTTGAAAAAATCATAAGGGTGGTCGTAGCGGGTGTCGCGCTTAATGCCACTGCCTCTAATGTTAGGTCCTACAGCGGAAAAGTCACGGGCCACTTGCTTGTCTAAAATGCCCACCCCTTTCCAGCGACTCATTTGGCGCTTGTCGTCCATGACCGCGTCCCACACTTCGTCCACTTGGGTTTCGATGATTTTCAAAATCTTCAAACTCTCTTTAATCTCAACACCCGTCACATCGCGTCTAAGGCCACCCATGACCACATTGCCGTAGGTTTTTCGCCCGCCTGTGACCAGTTCGGCCAGTTTCATGGAGTACTCGCGGATGCGGAAAATGTGCATGAAGGCATTGTAATTTCCCGTCACTTCGCAAGCAAGCCCGATGTTTAACAAATGGCTGTGAAGGCGTTCGATTTCCGAACAAATCACCCGAATGGCTTGGGCACGGGCGGGGATTTCAAGGTTAATGGCTTTTTCGGCCGATTCAATACACGCAATGGCGTGGGCGTAACCACAAATCCCACACACCCGTTCGGCCAAGTAGCCCATTTGGTCGTAGTTCATGCGATTCTCAGCCAGTTTTTCCATGCCGCGGTGTTGGTAAAAAAGGCGATAATCCGCGTCGATGATGGTGTCTCCGTCACAAAAGAGCCTAAAGTGGCCTGGCTCATCCGCCGTGATGTGTAACGGCCCAAGGGGCACGTCAATCATCCCTGTTCCCTCAGGGCGCAAGAAGTCGTATTCAGGCTCCATGTAGTGGTCTTTCATGTCAGGACGGTAGCGGTAGTCCATGGCATCTTTGCGCAAAGGAAACAAATCATTGGGCCAATCATCACTCAACACCAAACGCCGTTTATCGGGCAAACCCTCGGCCACAAGCCCAAACATGTCGTATGCTTCCCGCTCGTACCACACACAAGCAGGCACGAAAGGGGTGACAGAAGGGTACGTTAAACTATCAGGTGAGATGAGGGTTTTGACCGTCACAAAACACTTTTCCTCTTGGGCGACTTCATCACCTGCAAACAGTTTGCCACCCTCTATGGAGAGCACATAGTAAAGGGCGTAGTGCTTGTTGATACTGCGTTCATCGTTGGGCACCATGGTGGAGAGGTAGCCTCCCATGTCGTAGTACAAAAAGCGCACGGCTTCGGGAAGGTCATTTAGTTCTACTAAGGCCGTGACTTGGTCTTCGTATTGCCTTGTGACTTCTAAGACTTTAACTCTGGCACTGAGTGCTTCTATAAATTTGTCGCATTTCATGAGTAATCCTATTGTTTTAATATGCTTTTAACGCTCTCATCCAAAAGAAAGGTAAAGGACTCAAATTGCCACACACCAAAGGCGACAATCAAAACAGCCAGTGCAATGAGCGGAAGGTTTTCCCCCAGCTTCATTTCGCCATTATGTACCACTGTGCCTTCCACTTTACCAAAAGAAGCAAGAAAGAAGTGTGAAAAATCTGCGATAAAGATAATCGCTAAGGCAAGGGCAAAGATTCCCATCAACACATACTTCCCATCGATGGCCGCGGCTTTAAAAATGAGAAACTCGCTCACAAAAATCGCAAAGCCAGGCACGCCCACCAAGGAACAAATGGCAATGCCAAAAAGCACCGTGGTGATGGGGGCGATGCGAATCATCCCGCCCATTTTGGTCATGTCTTTGGTGCCGTAAATCTTGGCGATGTTGCCCGTGGAGCAAAAGGCAAGGGCTTTGGTAAAGGAGTGGGCGGCACAGTGAAAGAGTGCGGCAAAAAGCCCGATGGGCCCACCCACACCTAATCCAAAGGCAATGACGCCCATGTGGGCTACGGAGTGGTAGGCAAACATGCGCTTGACATTGTGCTGGCGAATTAAGAAAAAGGCGGAGACAAACAAGGTCAGTGTAGCACTCACAAGCATCACAGATTGCACAAAATCAAACCCTACGCCGTTTGCCACGATGGCGTAATAGCGAATAAGGGCAAGCAAGGCGCATTTTAACAAGACCCCTGAGAGTAGGGCCGAGGTGGGTGCTGGGCCCTCAGCATGTACATCGGGTAACCACGTGTGGGTGGGGGCAAGGCCCGCTTTGGTGCCATACCCAATGAGCGCAAGGATAAAGATGAGCTTCAAAGCGCTAGTATCTAAGTGTTCCGCGTTGGCAAGTAAGTTGGTGTACAACATCGCATCACCCTCGATGGTGCCATTGGCTGCGGCGAAGAGTAAGATGGTGGCGTAGAGGGCAAAGGCAAGGCCGATACTGCACAACACGATGTACTTGTAGCCACTTTCGGTGGATTTTTTATCGTTTTTGATTGCTACTAAAAAGACAGAAGCCAAGGTGGTGGCTTCGATGGCCGCCCACATAAAGGCGATGTTATTGCACACCACGCTTAAACTCATGGTCCATGTAAAGATAAAGCTGAGTGCAAAATAGTTTTTGACCTGCCTTAGGGTGACATGGCCTTCTTCAAGCTCCCATTTCATGTAGGTGGTGGCGTAGACATTGACCAAAAAGCCTGTGATGGCGATGAGCGATAAAAAGATGGCCCCCATGGAATCTAGAAAAAGAAACTGGTTAAAAGCCCAAAGTTCATTTCCCTGAACCACCTCTGCCACTGCTAAAAGCAAGACCAAAGAGACCACAAAACTTAACACGATATGCATGTTTTGCAAAAGTTTAAATTGCAGTGGCATAAAAAACATGACGATGCCAAAAACAAAAGGTACGATGAGTATGAGTGTAAGATTGTCCATATTAACCCTTTAAGTTAACCGCTTTGGAAGTATCAAGGCTTCCGTACGTGCCGTAAAAACGTTTCGCTAAAATCCCCATGATGAGCACCGCAAAAATCGCGTCAGTTAAGATGCCAACCTCCACAAGTTCATGGGAGTTGTACGCCATGAGTGCAAGGCTGAGGTGGATGCCGTTTTCAAAGAGGCAGTAGGAGAGAATTTGCTTGATGAAAGAGTTGCGTAAAATAAAGCCAAAAATCCCCATCATGAAGATAAAAGACGCGGCAAAAAGGGGCAGTGCGTCTTGAAAGAGTGAAAAGTTGACAAAGACTTTGTAAAACATCATGGCAACGGCGAGGGAAAAGCTCAGGGCTACCACAGGGGAGATGAAAAATCCGCCCACGGGCTCATCTTCCACCACAACACCCAAGCGCTTCACGAGTCTGAGCAAATAAAGAGGCACACACACCACCTTGATGACAAAGGCGGTGATTGCCCAGATAAGAAGCTCATGTGTGCCGTATTTGAAGTAGAGCGCCAAAAAGATGATGACGAGCAAAAGGGTTTGCAAGGCGTAGGCTTGGATGCTGTGGCGGTATTGCCTGAGCCCAAAGACCGCAAAACTGGTGACCATCATCAACACTGCAACGATATCAATTATATGTGCCATAGTTAAATCCCCATAATATAAAGTGCTAAAGAGGTGCACGAAATAGCCAACGCAAAGAGCATGGTGCGTTTGAGGCCGTAGTTAATCGTGTACCGTGGGCCAAAGTTGTCAATGAAAACGCCCATGACATACAAAAAGCCCACTTCTGCTAAGAAAACAACCAACGCCAAGAGCGGGTGTGCAAAGTTCCACGGAATAAAAATGACGAGGAAAAATCCCAACACGGCAAATTGCTTCAAGAGGATGGCCACGTCAATGAGGGCAAAATCTTTCCCACAAAACTCTCCCAACACCCCCTCTTGCAACTCCTGCTCAGCCTCGGCTAAGTCGTAGGGTTTTCTCCCTGTTTCTACGTACATGACCCACAAAAAGGCGGTAGCAGCGATGGAAAAAGAAGGAACGGCATACCCGTACACTCCCCCTTGAATCAAGCCTGTGATGAAGGGCAAGTTGGTGCTTCCTGCACCCATCATGACAACGATAAGGCAAATAACGGCCACCTCTTCGGTGTAAAACCCAACAGTGCCTTCTCTGCTTGCACTCACCCCTGAAAAAGGGTTGGCCGTGTCGATGCCCGCTACGATAAACGTAAACCGAAACAAAGCCCCTAGGTAGAGCAACACAAAGATGTCAGAAAATCGCGCCAACACAGAATCAGTGCCATAGGTGATGGGTAAGGCACAAAACATCGCCGCCGCACTCACAAAGAGCACATAAGGGGCGATTTGGGAGATGAAGCTGGCGCTACGGGATTTGGTTCGACCCCGTTTGCACAGCTTGTAAATGTCGTAATAGGTTTGAAAAATACTTGGCCCGATGCGGGATTGAAATTTGGCCCGTAGCTTCCTTGAAATCCCATCAAACAAAGGAGCGATTGCTATGGCTGAAACCAGTTGTAAAAGTAAGTACATGTAATCCATAGTGCCCTCCTATAAAAAGTAATGCCCGAAAACGAGCACCAAACAAAGATAAATCAAGATATAACCTGCGTACAGATTGGTTCGGCCGTTTTGAAAGACGCCGATTTTATCGGCAATGACCATGATGTAGTGAATCACTGGCTCATACAGCTTGTCCCAGAAAAAATCACGGGTTTTGTGGGTGTAAACCGCCTTGGAAAAGTACCCCTCAATCTTCACTTCACTCTCGTAGCGCAAGATAAAACTGAGGGCTTTTTTGATGTCGCCCGTGAAGGCGTTTGAGCCAATTTGCATAGTGTTGCTGTAGAGAAAACCACAAGCCCACGGGTCTGTGACGCGCGCTTCTTTGTTGTTTGCCTTAAAGAGGTAAAACAACACAAAAGGAATGATGGCACAAAGAAGCATGACAAGGATGATGAGTGGCATGGAGATAAAATCTTCGGTGACAAGGGATGTTTGGGGGATGAGCGTGAGCACAAGGGTAGTAAGCATCCCGATGACATCGTTCATAAAAATACCAATCCCCACGCACAAGCTTGCTAGCAATCCTAAAGGTAAAAGGCGCACAAAAGAGACCTCTTTGACCTCTTCAACACGTTTGGTGTCGCGGGGAAGGCCAAGAAAAACAGAACCGTATACTTTAGAAAAAGCCATGATGGCCATGGCGCCTGTAATGGAAAGGGCGATGATGGCAAGGGAGAAGAAAAAGCGAGGGGCCGCGCCTTCGCCAACGCCTCCTGCTACCATGGTTTTGTACACCACCCATTCACTGGCAAAGCCGTTGAGCGGGGGGAGGGCACAGATGGAAAGGACTGCTACAAAAAAGATGATGGACGTGTAGGGCATTTGTTTATGCAAACCCCCAAGGGTGTCCATGTCGCGCGTGTGGGTGGCGGTGTAGACGTTGCCACTTAACATAAACAAGAGGGATTTAAAGACCGCATGGTTTAGGATGTGAAAGAAGCTTGCGATGAAGCCAAGCAGGGCAAGGGTGGGTGAATGTGTCCCAAGCCCGTAAAATGCACCGCCAAGCCCTAGAAAGATAATGCCGACGTTTTCACAGGAGCTATAAGCGATGGCGGCTTTGTAGTCGTTGGAAACCAATGCGTAAATGATGCCAAACACACAGCTAAGGGCGCCCATAAAGAGTAAGATGTAGCCAAACTCCACCAAGGAAGGGAGTAAAAGGGAAAATTTGATAAAGGCAAAAAGGGCCACTTTAATCATCACCCCGCTCATGAGTGCAGAGGCATTGGAAGGGCATCGGCAGTAAGCCAGAGGCAGCCACACGTGAAAAGGAAACATGCCCGCTTTGGAGCCAAGGCCTATTAATAGTAAGATAAAAAGCGTCAAGCTCATGCCAAAGCTGATGTCCATGGAAGCAAAGGCGCTAAATTCAAAACTGCCCGCAACGCTAGCCATGATTAAGAGTGCAATCATCAAACAAAAGGCGCCTATTTGGGCGATGCCTAGGTACACCATAACGTTTTTAGACGCGTCTTTGCCGTCATTAATGAGAATCAATAGGGCTGAAAGAAGGGTCATCACTTCCCATAAAAGCATAAAGGAAAACACATTATCGCTAGCGATGACCAATAACATGGAGAGAATAAACGCGTTAAACAAGGACGCGAAGACGGCTAAATTGGCCTTTTTTTCGTAAAATTTGGCGTAATCAAAGCTAAACAGCGACACGGCAAAGGCCACGAGGCTCACAAGGAAGCTAAAAAACATCCCCAGAGGGTCTAGCCGAAACACGGGGGCGCTGATGAAGTTTCCCGGCAGTGTCCACACGAGGGTTTCGCCCAGACTGGAAAAGAAAAAGATGCTGGCGTATAAGGAAAAGAGCGTGGCCAGTCCAAACCCAACCTTTTGAGCAAGGAGGGGTTTTTTGTACAAAAGGAGAGAAAGAGCAGAGGTGAGTAAAAAGAGTGTGTATACCGTTTGCATTAGGATTCCTCACTGTTTGGCGTTTCATTGGAAGCAGGTTTTGGCTCTTTGGGCTTTTTGACAAAAGGTTCGGGGACGTTTTTAAATACTGTATCAGGCGCGATGGCTTTTAAAAAGGGTGCTAAATCCCCTTTGATTTTTTTGCCAAATTTACACTCCCCTGACACGGGGTCTACAAACACTAACGCTCCCGTTGGACACACGCCCACGCACGCAGGTCCACTTTCAATGCCCACGCACATGTCGCATTTGATGGCGATGCTTTTAAGGCCGCTGATGCAGCCCGCCTCCAAATGCCGCTCCACCTCTTCTTGGATGGAAGGGGGAAATTCTGCGTCAATGACGATGGCCCCATAAGGACAGGCGATAGTGCAAAGCTTGCACCCAATGCAAATCTCTTCGCAAAGCTCAACGCAAGAATTGGCGATATAAAGTGCGCCTGTGGGGCAGACATTGGCACAGGGTGCGTCGTCGCACTGGCGGCATTGGTTGGGCATTTTGCCACTCTCTAGCGTAAGCACGTCCAACCTTTTTTTGGAGAGTTTCCCGCGCATGTACGCGTGCTTGATGCAGGTTTTCATGCAGGCATTACAGGCGATGCACATGTCGGGGTTGGTGATGACAAATTGATGAATTTTTGACATAGACGACCTTTTACGGTTTGTATGGTTTGAAAAACCAAAGTTATTAGAACCTTTCTTGAGCAGTCAAAAACCCTACGTCCCAAGAATGTGATAACGAAATAATACACTACATGTATAGCACGAAAATAGCTTATTGAGAGTGTATACCCTTAAAACTTATCTAATAATAATGTTTTAGAGAATTTTAAAATAAACAGCAGATTTTAATGGGAGTTTCCTCTTTTGACCCATCATGCAACACTAAGGCCACAGTCCATTCTTTTGGGTTGATTGCGCATTTTATCTTTTGCACTTAGGGGATGTAGTGTGTGCTTTTTTTGGAATATCTGTATTGTCCAAGCAAGGTGAGGTGTAGTGGTTTGAGTCGATAAAAAAGTGCAAATATCCTTACATGTAAAGGGTTCCAATAAGGGGTTTTAAACTCTTCTCACCCCGCTTTGTGCAACACACACGCTAGACGCGTGCCGCAACCGTAACCCTAGTAGTATTGCATCTTTGAGTGCATCAAATATACCCCAATCCATGAAGATTAACATACCCTCGTCCATTTATCCAACGATACAAACCCATCAAACCGAAGCACCAACATTCCCCACAGAAGAAGCTACCATCTCAACACAGTGGGGATTGTCGTAGAGGTAGTGAAAAATTGATAATAAAAATGCGGACACATTGTGACCAACCCCTTTACATGTAAGGCTAAATCCTCTTGTTGGTCTCATCTTCTTTTTCATGCACAGACGGGCTGGATTATGTGGCTCGCTTGGTGTGCACCTTTAAAACTTATCTAATAATAATGTTTTAGAGAATTTTAAAATAAACAGTAAATTTCAATATAAAATCCCTCTCACCGCTATTTTCGCGCTACAAACTTTCTATACCATTGTGATGTCAAAAATTCTCAGAAGGAGAGAAAATGTCGGACAAAATTTATCGCGTTAACATGGCTACTATGGGCTTTTCCGTGGAAGAGGTTCCCGTAGAATGGGCAGGGCTTGGCGGTCGCGCTTTAACCTCCATTGTCGTTGCTGAAGAGGTGGATCCTGAATGCCACCCATTAGGACCAAACAACAAGCTTGTCTTTGCTCCAGGATTGCTCTCAGGCACAAGTGCAGCCAACAGTGGCCGTAATTCCTGTGGCGCAAAAAGTCCACTAACGGGCGGCATTAAAGAGTCAAATGTAGGGGGCACGAGTGCGGGGATTATGGCTAAACTTGGGGTCAAAGCACTCATCATCGAAGGCTTGCCTAAAGACGACAGCACTTTTTACCATTTACATGTAAGTAAAGACAAGGTGGAGTTTTTCGCCGTGCCAGAGCTTGTGGGAAAAAATAACTACGAAGTGCTGGATTATATGTTGGAAAAATACAGCAAAAAAGTGGCGGTGATGAGCATCGGAACCCCGGGTGAGATGCGCATGAATTTGGCCAACATCTCCGTCAAAGACCCAGGTGGAAAGCTACGAAGCCACGGACGCGGCGGCCTTGGTGCGGTCATGGGTTCTAAGAAAATCAAGTGCATCACGGTGGATGCGGAAAGTTACAAAGAAACCACCATCGCGGATCCTGAAAAATTCAAAGAAGCCAGCAAAATCTTTACTAAAGCTTTGCAAGAAAACCCCATCAGTGGCCAAGGATTGCCCGCTTTTGGCACCAACGTGCTTGTGAATATCCTCAACGAAGCAGGCGGCCTTCCTACCCGTAACTTTAGAAGTGGCAATTGGGAGCACGCAGAAAAAATTAGCGGTGAAACCATGGCAGAGAACATCAAAGCCAGAGGCGGAAAAACTACCCACGGATGCCACGCGGGATGTGTGATTCAGTGTTCACAAGTGTACAACGACGCCGAGGGAAATTACGTAACTTCTGGTTTTGAATACGAGACCATTTGGGCCTATGGGGCCAACATGGGCATCACGGATCTAGACCTTATCGCCAGAATCGATGCGCTTATGGATGATTTGGGGGTGGATTCTATTGAAACGGGTGTGGTGTTTGGTTTGGCGGTGGATGCAGGTATTTTAGAATACGGCGATGGCAAACGGGCGTATGAGCTCATTGCCAATGACATTGCCACAGGGACGCCCCTTGGACGCATTTTGGGTGGAGGTACCCATGTTTTAGGAAAAATCTATGGCCTTGTGCGGGTTCCTACGGTTAAAGGGCAAAGTATCCCTGCGTATGACCCTCGCGCGGTTAAGGGGCAAGGTGTCACGTACGCAACCTCTACCATGGGGGCAGATCACACCGCAGGCTACGCCGTAGCGACCAACATCTTAAACAGCGGTGGCCACGTGGACCCTTTGAGCAAAGAGGGACAAATCACCCTTGCGCGTAACCTTCAAATCGCTACTGCGGCGGTGGATAGCACGGGCATGTGCATCTTCGTGGCATTTCCCGCGTTAGATGACCCCAAATGTTTGCCTGCCTTGGTGGACATGATTAATGCCCGCTTTGGCATCAACCTCACGGGCGATGATGTGAGCAACTTGGGCATCAAAATCCTTAAAGCTGAACGCGCCTTTAACATCAAAGCAGGCCTTACAAGCGCCGATGACCGCTTGCCAGAATTTATGAAATACGAAGCCCTTCCACCGCACAACGTGGTGTGGGACTTTACAGGCGCAGAGCTTGATGCTTTTTGGGATTTTTAGATGACCATTACTGTGAAGCTCTTTGCGCAGTACCGCGAGGGACGGTTCAAAGAGGGAGTACTTGAGTACCCCGAGGGAACCTGCGCCAAAGCAGTGATAGCGGCCCTTGGTATTGATGTGAGTCCGTATCCATTAGGTGTTTTGATGCGTAACGGACGGCACGAAGTAGAAGAGGTGATGCTACAGGAGGGAGATATTCTCTCCCTCTTTCCAAAAGTTGGCGGGGGGTGAGGTTCATGCTGTGTTGTTTTGTAACTGTACCACCACTTGTTCTAGGCAAAAACGTTGAAACATACTTTTTGCTATGTTCGTGCTATAAAGTTGGTATACCATGCCTTATTAGGTGTGTAGCGTTTTATTTACGAATGCTTCGTAATCGTTTGCATGGATATATGCTAAAAATGCATATATCCTAGGAGGGAAACATGTTGAGATCTTTATATAAAGGAGGTAAGGCTACCTAGAAGGAGTGGCACATTTTGCTTTTTTAGAAAGCTTGAAATGTGTTAGGCCACTTCGTTTAACTACAAATATGCAATTTTTACATATTTGTAGTGAGGGCTATGGTGCTTAAAAGCTTGTGTGAATTTATATCTTAGGAAAGGATGAAAAATGTTAAAAAGAACGTTAATGATTAATGGTTCGAAGGTGACATTAGTAGCTGATGCGGAAGAGAAACTATCAGATGTTCTCAGAAAACAGTTAGGACTTACAGGAACAAAAGTCGGCTGTGGAAGCGGCGAATGCGGCACATGCACGGTTATTCTTAATGGCAAAGTGGTAAGAGCATGTATCACGAAGATGAAAAAAGTGAATGACAATGATGAACTCATTACCATTGAAGGCGTGGGAACCAAAGACAACCTTCACCCGCTTCAAATCGCATGGATGGTGCATGGTGGAGCACAATGCGGTTTTTGTACCCCAGGTTTCATCGTCTCAGCCAAAGGACTATTAGATCAAAACACTAGTCCAACACGTGAAGACGTGCGAGATTGGTTCCAAAAAAACAAGAATCTTTGCCGTTGTACAGGATATGTACCTCTCATTAATGCGGTCATGGATGCTGCAAAGCTTGTGCGTGGTGAAATCACAGTAAAAGAGTTTTGGAAAGAGCTTCCTGAGGGCGCTTCGTTGGTGGGTTCAGAGTTTATTCGTCCCTCCGCACTTGCAAAAGTCATGGGAACATGGGATTTTGGAGCCGATTTGGGTTTAAAACTCCCACTCAATACCCTTCATGCCAAACTCGTTCAAGCCGAAGTTTCTCATGCGAATATTATCTCGATTGACACCGAAGAAGCGAAAAAAGTTCCGGGTGTTGTCGCTGTTCTTACCTATAAAGATGTGAAAGGAACGAACCGCATCAATGGTTTGGCATTTCCTACCAATAAGGGTGATGGCTTAGATAGACCCATCTTAAACGATAAAAAAATCTTCCAATACGGTGACGCCATCGCAATTGTCCTCGCTGAAAATGAAAAAGCCGCTCATGCGGGCGTTGATAAAGTCAAAGTGGAACTTGAAGTATTACCTGCGTACATGAACGCACCTGACGCGATGGCAGATGATGCGATTGAGATTCACCCAGGAACGCCTAATGTCTACTTTACCAACCATATAAGTAAAGGAGCCGAAACCAGCCCTATCATGAAAGAGGCACCTTATGTAGTGGAAGATAGTTTCTATACCCAACGTCAACCGCACTTACCGCTAGAGCCCGATGTTGGTTTTGCGTATGTCAATGATGAGGGCAAACTCATTGTTCACTCTAAAAGTATCGCACTGCATTTTCATGCATTGATGATTGCTGAGGGTGTAGGCATGAAAGCCGAAGATGTTTTCATCGTTCAAAACAATACGGGAGCTACGTTTGGTTATAAATTTAGCCCAACGATGGAAGGCTTACTTGGGGTTGCAACCCTTGCTACGGGACGACCCGTCTACCTTGAATTTGATATGAAACAACAAATCACCTACACCGGTAAACGCTCCCCGTTCTGGACGACGATGAAAATGGCGGCGGACAAAAATGGCAAAATCTTAGCATTAGAATCTGATTGGAGTGTTGATCATGGTCCATATTCTGAATTTGGTGACTTATTAACCCAAAGAGGTTTCCAATTTGGTGGAGCAGGATATATGATTCCTAATATTCGTGGTAATGGACGAACCGTTTGTACGAACCACGGTTGGGGTTCAGCGTTCCGTGGTTATGGTGCTCCTGAGATCATGTTCCCATCCGAAGTACTCATTGATGAGTTGGCTGAAAAAGTGGGTATGGATCCGTTTGACTTCCGCTATAAAAATATCTACAGACCAGGTGACACAACCCCAACAGGATGTTCTCCCGATGTTTTTTGTTTAGAAGAACTGTTTGATAAAAGTCGTCCTGTGTATGCGTTAGCGAAAGAGACAGCGGCAAAAAAGAACGCCAGTGCAGCAGCCGATAAAAAATACGGCGTGGGCGTTTCGGTCAATATCTACGGTTGTGGCTTAGATGGCCCTGACTCTTCCGAGGCGTGGGCAGAGCTCACCAAAAACGGTGTTGCAGTGGGCAATTCATGGGAAGATCACGGTCAAGGGGCGGACATCGGAACGCTTACCTTTGCGCATGAAACCTTAAAACCTCTGCATCTTAGACCTGAGCAAATTGATTTAGTCCTCAACGATATGACCAAAACACCAAACAGCGGCCCAGCAGGCGGAAGTCGCTCCAATGTGGTTACGGGTAATGCAACCGTTGTGGCATGCCGCAATTTGCTTGAAGCGATGAAAAAAGAAGATGGCACATACCGAACCTACGATGAGATGGTCACTGAAGGTCGAGAGCTTAAATACATGGGTAAATGGACAGCTCCGTGCACCGATACACCTCCAACCGATGGTCAAGGTAACCCATTTGCGGCTTACATGTACGGTGTCTGCATCGCAGAAGTCGAGGTCGATACTAAAACGGGCAAAACCAATGTTGAGAAAATGACACTCGCATCGGATGTTGGTACGATCATCAATAAACTCGTTGTCGATGGGCAAATGTATGGCGGTTTGGTTCAAGGTATCGGTCTAGCATTGACTGAAGATTTTGAGGATCTTAAAAAACATACGACCCTAACAGGATGCGGTATCCCTAAAATCAAAGATGTTCCCGACAATTTGGATCTCATCTACACCGAATACCAACGACCAAACAGCTTACTTGGCGCTTCAGGTGCGGGTGAAATGCCTTTAGCGGCTCCGCATGCGGCGATTATTAATGCGATTTACAATGCGTGTGGTGCGAGAGTGACACACTTACCAGCACGCCCTGAGAAAGTTCTAGCAGCGATGGCATAATCGCTTTACATGTAAGGCGTGGGATACATGTGTATCGCACGCCTGATTTTGCTTTTAACACGATCGTTTGAGGAGAAAAGAATGGATTTAGACGCATTATTAGAGATTAGCAATCAGTGTATTCATTCAGAACCTCCTGTTTGTGTGGCATCGTGTCCGGTTCATATGGATGTGATTGCTTTTGTACACGAAATTGAAAAAGGTGATTTTGCTAAAGCGTATAAGGTGATGGAAGCCAAAATACCCTTTAGCAGACTTATTGGAAAAATCTGCGACCACCCTTGTGAGAAGCTCTGTGTACGAAAAGAGGTAGGTGGCAGTATCCGCATCAGTGAACTGGAAAAAACGGTGATTGATTTAGGGTATACGAGTCCTAAAAAACCACTACTTATGCCCAAAAACAAAGGGACTGTTGCGATTATTGGTGGGGGGCTCAGTGGGTGCGTTACAGCGATTGAGCTGGATAAAAAAGGCTACAAAGTCAGCATTTACGAAAAAACAAACCGTTTAGGCGGAAGCCTTTGGGCGTATGAGGGTCAAGCGTTAGAGACCGCCATCATCGAAGAAGAACTCTGCGTGATTGCAAAAAAAGGTATTACAGTTTGTTATAACACGGAAGTTACTGAAGAAAATCTGCAAACTTACATTGAAAAATACGATGCGCTCTATTTAGGAACAGGGGCTTGGAGCAAAGCGTACACCATTCATCCTGAAACATTTCAAGTCAATGAATCTTCCTTGTTTATCGGTGGCACACTTCAAACGCAAAATCATTCTATTATCTTTTCGGCAAGTTCAGGAAAAAGAGCGGCGGTCTCTATTGACCGCTATATTACCAAAACCTCGATGAGTGCTTCTCGGGAGCGAGAAGGTGTTTTTGAAACGAAATTAGACTATAAAATTGATACGGTAAAACCGACTCAGACCGTCGTAAAAAGAGCCTCTCTTTACTCTGAAAATGAAGCACAAGAGGAAGCAAGCCGGTGTCTTAAATGCCAATGCGATGCCTGTATTAAAGCGTGCGTGCATATGCAACGCTTTAATATCACACCTGATCGCTATATCAGGAGTATCAATCACAACGAGCGCATTGTTTTAGGAAACAGAAGCGCCAATTTGATGATTAACTCCTGTACGGAGTGTGGCTTGTGCAAAGAGGTTTGTCCTATCGGCATTGGTATGGCAGACATCATACGCGCTACAAGACAAAGCATGGTTGAGCGTAAAAAAATGCCCATATCAGCGCATGATTTTGCCCTTAAAGATATGCAGTACAGCCACAGCGATTATTTTTCATTGGTACGCAAACAACCAAGCAAAGAAGCTTCAAAAGATCTTTTTTATTATCCTGTGATTGCTTTTTCGGCGTACGCACGAGGGCTGTATAAAGGCTCAGGCAAAACGGGCTATCTGTTTTACCCAGGGTGTCAGCTTAGTTCCACGCATACAGAATATATCGGGGATATTTACAAACATCTCGTGGGGGCTATTAAGGATAAAGATGCGGACAATGATGTTGGCTTGTATTTGGACTGTTGTGGTGCACCTGCGGATTGGGCGGGGAGGCTTGATTTGATGCCCCAAAGCATCGAAAAAATTCGTAAAACATGGGAAGAGATGGAAGAGCCGACCTTCATTTTAGCCTGTTCGAGCTGTGCTTCGACATTTGAGAAGTATCTGCCGATGATTAAGACCATCTCGTTATGGGAAGTGTTTGCTACATACGGTTTGCCTGAGGTGGATATTAAAAAAGGTAAGCGTGAGCTTTGCATTCACGATGCGTGTGCGACAAGGCACGATGGAAAAATCCATGAAAGTATCCGCAGCATCGTCAAAACCTTGGGCTACAGCATCCAAGAGCTTGAATATGCCAAAGAAAAGACAAAATGTTGCGGTTATGGCGGTTTGGTCGCTTGTGCCAATCCTGAACAAGCAGAAGATTTTGTTCAAGACCGTATCGATGAGAGTGAGCAAGATGTGCTGGTGTATTGCGCAATGTGCAAAGATATGTTGGTCAAAGGCAATAAACGGGCGTATCATATTTTGGACATCATTTATGGCAATGAAATCAACCATGATGCGCCTCAAACAATGCCAACCCTCTCAGAGCGCCAAAACAATCGCAAACGCCTCAAACACCAGTTGCTTAAAGAGATTTGGAACGAAGAGGAGAGCGATATGAGCAAGATGTATGATTTTACACTCCATGTTTCCGATGCGATAATCGCGCTGATGGAGAAGCGATTTATTTTAATGAGTGATGTTGAAAAAGTGGTGGATCACTCCCTTACATGTAAAGAGCGATTTTACAATCCTGAAACCTTGGATTTTCTCGCACGCCTGAGAGTGCAAAATGTGACCTTTTGGGTGAAGTACGAAGAGCGTGGCAGTGACATCACGGTGAAAGATGTCTACAGCCATCGTATGGAAGTGGTGGAGGACTGAGATGGAAACTAAAATCGATACAACAACCCCATGGATGTGTGACAAATGCCAAAAAGCATTGGTGCTAGAAAAGGCCAAGGTGCGCTATTTGGAGGGCAATTTTGAAGTAGAGCTTTTAAAATGCCCTACATGTAAGATGGTGTTCATCAGCGACGCGTTGGCAATGGGCAAGATGCTTGAAGTCGAAAAAGGGCTGGAGGATAAATAAGTAATGAATGCTTATGAGAGTTGTTGCATGCAAGAAGCCACAGGGGAAACCTTGCGCCCTGGAGGATTTACGCTTACCCAAAAAGCCATCAGTTTTTGTGGCTTAACAAAACAATCTAGCGTTTTGGATTTGGGATGTGGCATGGGTGCGACGGCTTCGTATTTATATGAACACTATGGGATACAAGCGGTAGGCATCGACCCCTCTCCTAAGCTTTTAGGCATGGCAAAGGCTAAAAATCCTTTTGCTACATTTGTTTTAGGCTCAGGCGAGTCACTGCCATTTGAAAATGAGCATTTTGAATGTGTCTTTGCCGAGTGCACCTTGTCCTTGATGCATGCTTTACATGTAAGCCTCAAAGAGGTGTTTAGGGTATTAGAAAAAGGGGGTTGGTTTGTCATCACCGATGTGTATGCAAAAAACCCTGAAGCACTCAAACCGATGGAAAATTTTTCGCTCAATTCGTGTATGCGGGGGCTTCACCATTTGCCACTGTTGCAACACGAACTAGAGATGATGGGATTTGAAGTGATGCTTTTGGAGGAGTGTAGCCCATTGCTTAAAGAACTGATGGTGAAAATCATTTTTTCACACGGTTCGATGAGTGCTTTTTGGAGCAAAACTCTTGAAGATGAAACACCGCATGCGTGCTGTGCGTTTGAGGAAAATCTCAAAGCGTGCAAACCAGGGTATTTTATGATGATTTTACAAAAAGGAGAACGCAATGGATGATTTATCGGTTCGTTTATTTAAGCTCTCATCAGCAGGATTTTGCTGTGCGCAAATCATGTACAAGCTTGCCCTAGAGGACGAAGGGAGCGAAAATGAAGACTTGGTACGTGCAGCGCAAGGCCTTTGTAGAGGTATTGCAAACACGCAAAAAACCTGCGGTGTCCTCACGGGTGGAATTGGTGTTTTGGGACTCTACAGTGCAAAAGGCGATGAAAGCGAAGAAGCCAGAGCAGATTTTTTGGAAATGGTTGAAGAGTTTCATGCATGGTTTGCAGCCGAATTTGGTTCAACCAAGTGTGTTGCACTCATTGGAGAGAGAGATTTTCATGGAGTTGATGAAAGCTATAAGCCCCTTTGTGCGGGAATGATTCAAAAATCCTACATCAAAGTCTATGAGATTTTGCAAGAACACGGCTACGAGTACGGAAACAGAGAGTAAGGTAATGATGCACACAAAGAGTCTTTGTCCTATCTGCTTACGCAAACTTGATGCGACCATTCTTGGGGAGGGCATATCGTCTTACATGTACAAAGAGTGTCCCGAACACGGTGCTTTTAAAACGGTGGTGTGGCGAGGGCAAACGCCTATGCGTGAGTGGATTCGCACAAAGGAGCGAGCCACCATTAAAAACCCCATCACATCCGTAGCAAAAGGGTGTCCGTTTGATTGTGGTTTGTGTTCTGCGCACCGACAACACACCTGTACCGCCCTCATTGAGGTGACCTCTCGTTGTAACCTTAACTGTCGCTTTTGTTTTGCCGATGCGATGGATGCTCCAAGCAAAGACCCAAGCTTGGCACAGTTGCGTTTTCAGTTTGAGAGTATTTTAAAAGTCTCAGGCAAATGCAATATCCAACTCTCAGGCGGTGAGCCAACGGTGAGAGATGATTTGGCGGAGATTATTCGCATCGGGGTTGAGCTGGGCTTTCCTTTCATTCAAGTCAATACCAATGGTATTCGCATGGCAAAAGAGGAAGCCTATGTCAAAGCCTTAAAAGAAGCGGGACTGAGTTCTCTTTTTTTACAATTTGATGGCATTGATGATGCGATTTATAAAACATTACGAGGGCGCGCGCTTTTTGAGCTTAAAGTTAAAGCGATTGAAAATTGCCAAAAGTATGGCATTGGTGTTGTGCTCGTTCCCACCATCGTTCCTCGTGTGAACGTGAAAAGTATCGGTGAGATTGTCCGTTTTGGGATGCGTCACTCGCCTACGGTTCGAGGGGTGCATTTTCAGCCTGTGAGTTATTTTGGACGGATTCCGCAAGCACCTCAAGATTCTGAGCGCATCACCTTGCCAGAAGTGATGGAGCACATTTGCGAACAGATGAATGGCATGGTGGAGCTTCAGAGTATGCAACCTCCCGGGTGTGAAAATGCGCTTTGTTCGTTCAATGGCAATTACCTCATTGAAGAGGGGACATTAAAGCCTGTAAGCAAACGCTCATGCTGTTCAACCACTGTAGAAAATGCGCAAGAGGGGGCGGACAAAGCCAAAGCCTTTGTAGCACGCAATTGGTCGTACCAAAAACAGGTCAAAGAAGAAAAACTCTCCGATTGGGACAAAATCCTAAATGCTATTGCCAACAACACCTTTAGTCTTTCAGGCATGGCGTTTCAAGATGCGTGGAATGTCAATTTGGAGCGCATTCAAGATTGTTGTATTCATGTCTCCACGGTGGAGGGAAAACTCATTCCGTTTTGCATGTACAACATCACCAACATGGATGGGAAGTCTCTGTACCGAGAGGCAAAGAGGGCATGATGCACATCACACCACTTCAAAATTGGATACTTGAGCGTACGCACTTGAGCGCAAAAAGCCAAGAAGCTTTAAGAGCATATCAGCTTGAAAAACTCATGCACACCTTAGCGTATGCCAAAGACAAAAGCCGATTTTATAACGAGAAATTAAAAGAGACTGACCTTGATACCATCACCTCGTTGGGGGATTTTGAGCACATTCCTTTTACAACGCCTTTGGATATTAAACACAATGCCCATGACTTTTTGTGTGTTTCTGCCCATGAGGTAGAGCGCATCGTAACTCTCAACACTTCAGGCACCACAGGCGATGAAAAGCGCCTCTTTTTTACCCACGAAGACTTAGAAGAGACCATCGACTTTTTTCAATACGGCATGAATTGTGTGGTGGAAAAAGGTGACAAGGTTATGGTGTTACTCCCAGGCCCTAGCTATGGAAGCATTGGGGATTTGCTCAAAAAAGCACTTTTATGCTCAGGCATTGAGTGTGTGGTGCATGGTCTTTTGCAAGATATTGAAAAAACGGCGGCGTGCATTGAAGAACATAACATTACCTGTATTGTGGGCATTCCCATGCAAGTGCGCTACCTTAGTCTCATGAAACCTGAACTGTTTAACACACACATTCACAAAGTGCTTTTAAGTACTGACTATGTCCCAGATGCACTCGTCAAAACCCTCAGTCGCAACGGTACATGTAAGGTTTTTAACCACTACGGCATGACCGAGATGGGTTATGGCGGAGGCGTGGAGTGCGAGTGTTTGAATGGGTATCACCTACGAGAAAACCATCTCTATTTTGAAATTATCGACCCCGCAACTGGCAAACTTGTGAGAGATGGCGAGTACGGTGAGGTGGTTTTTACCACGCTGAATCGCCAAGCAATGCCTCTCATTCGCTACAAAACAGGCGATAGGGCACGATTTGTTACCCAGCCTTGTGAGTGCGGTACCTTTTTGCGCACCATGGAAAAAGTGCGTGGACGCATGGAAAACAAAGTGAACATTAAGGGGCATGAGGTGCATTTGAAAGATTTGGATGAAATCATCTTGAACTATGATGCAGTGATGGATTATAGTGCGCACTGTGACGAGGAAAAGGCCTTACATGTAAAGCTTGTTTTGCAAGAGAAGTGGGATGAAACGGGAACTGTAGCAAGGGTTTGCGAAGCATTATTAGAGCGTTTTGGTTTTGAAATAAAAGTAGCGTGGGAGCAAGACACCCATTCAGCGAAAAGTACAAATAGCATGATTAAACGAAAAATATACCATTTGGCAAAGGAAAAGAAAATATGAAAACGATGATTGAAATAATAGGGGATATGTTAAACCAAAAAAAAGCCCTCGTTGTTGCAACAATACTCAGTAAAAAAGGTTCTGCACCAAGAGGTGCTGGAACAAAAATGCTTATAGGAGAAGATGCTTCTATTGTAGGAACAATAGGAGGAGGGTTGCTTGAAGCCATGACAATACAGCTTGCTTCCGATATTTTTAAAAATAAAACATCTTTAACCAAAAAATTTAAACTTTCTCATAAAGACGCTTCTCTTGAGGGGATGGTGTGTGGGGGAAGTGTAGAGATTTTGTTTGAGTATATCGGGGTCGATATGCCAGAACAAGCAGAAATCTACCAGCAAGCCAAAGCGTTGCGAGAAGAGGGAAAAGATTTTGTGATGATTACCAAAATTCCAAAGGACAATACTCCCATTGGAGCAGAAGACAAATTCCTTTTTACGCCAACGCAGTGTTATGGAACACAAAATGAAGCACTCATGACCCTTGTAATGTCTCTGAGGGAAAATTTTAACCAAATCGGCTTTCAACTACTAAAACAGAGCCAACACTATGTGGTGGAGCCTTTTTACGGATTGGAGCATTTGTGTATTGTAGGCGCTGGGCATATTGCACAAAAAGTTTCTCTTTTTGCTAAAACACTGGGATTTCAAACAAGTGTATTGGATGATCGAGCAGATTTTTCCAATAAAGAGCGTTTCCCAAATGCAGATGAAATACGTGTGGTTCCCTCTTATACGGAGCTTTCTTTGGATCAAATAATCCACAACAATAGCTACATCGTTATTGTCACTAGAGGGCACTCTTTAGACAAAGAAGTGTTAGCCCAAGCCCTGAAAACAGATGCAAAATATATCGGAATGATAGGAAGCAAGGGAAAGAAAAACCATGTTTATTCTTTGCTTTTAAAGGAGGGATTTGCGCAAGGTGATTTGGATAGAGTCTCTTGTCCCATAGGTGTTCCTATCAATGCACAAACGCCTGAAGAGATTGCTATTAGTATTTTAGCCGAGCTTATTGAAGTAAAGAGAAGCTAGCATGAAAAGTACATTAGCAGCCCTCATTATTGCAGCTGGCTACTCTTCACGCATGAATGCTTTTAAACCGCTTTTGCCATTTGGAAAAACAAGTGCCCTAGAGCGACTGATTCAGACGTATCAAAAACAAGGTATTGAACATATCTATGTAGTGGTTGGGCATAAAAAAGATGAACTACTAACAGCACTCAAGGGATACAACATCCACATTATTTACAACGAAGAGTATGAGAAGGGGATGTTTAACTCTATCCAAAAAGGACTCAGCAATCTACAAAAAGGAATCGATGCTTTCTACATGCAACCCGTTGATATTCCCCTGATTAAGGGGCAAACGTTAGAGTGTTTGTATGAAGCGTATGCGCGTGAGGGCAAAGGCATTGTTTATCCTGCGTTTTTTGGACGCAAAGGGCATCCTCCTTTGATTAGCACAAAGTACAAAGAGCAAATTCTCTCAAGTCAAGGGGAGGGTGGGCTCAAAAACGTGCTTGAAGCCTTTGAGAATGATGCCTTACATGTAAGCGTTTGCGACAAATCTATTTTAATGGACATGGACACGCAAGAAGAGTATCAAAACCTTTTGGAGTATGAAGCGATGCATGCGCCAACAAAAGAGGAGTGTTTGGCGATTATGCTTCAACATAAAGTTTCAAATCGTGTCATTAAACATTGTGAAGCAGTCGAAAAAATAGCAAGCGAGCTTTGTGAGAGTGTTGCTTCTTTTGGGCTTTGTATTGATAAATACGCTTTAAGTGCAGCAGCACTACTGCATGATATAGCACGAGAAGAAAAAGACCACGCAAGGGTGGGTGCACAAAAATTACGTACGATGGGGTATGGGGTTATTGGTGCGATTATCGAAACACACATGGATATCGAAGTTGATGAAAACACCCCTTTAAATGCCAATGAACTCCTTTTTATTGCCGATAAAGTGGTGCAAGAAGAGAGTGTGTGTGGGCTTGAGAAACGTTTTGAGGGTGCTTTGAAGAAGTGCAAAGACGATACGCGAGCCCTTCACTTTATCCACAAACGCCTTGCATCGGCACGTTTGATTATTGGCAAAATTCAAACCCTTACATGTAAAGATTTTCCTTATGGTTGAAAACGTCTATTTGGTACGCCATGGGCACATTGATACAGGGGGTGAAAAGCGGTATATCGGACAAACCAACCTGCCTCTTGATGCGCTAGGTCTTGAGCAAGCACACCGTTTACAGGAGTATTTTAAGAGCATTTCCCTTGACGCTGTTTTTACCAGTCCATTGATGCGCTGTGTGCAAACCACGCAAATCATTACACCAGTCTATAAAGAGGTGGAAGCCTTGCGTGAGATAAACATGGGAGCGTGGGAAAATATGCCTATAGCAGAACTAAAATCTCGTGATGCCAAGGCGTTTGAAGCGCGCGGGCGCGACATCGAGCATTTTGTACCTCCTAGGGGAGAAAGCTTTGGGGCATTGTCCAAGCGGGTGCTAAAAGCCTTTAACACCATCGTTCAAACCAACCATGGTACGGTGCTCATTGTGGCGCACGCTGGGGTTAACCGTGTGATTTTACGCCAACTCCTTAGTATAGAGTTTGAGGATATATTTACGATAGAACAACCTTATGGTAGTCTTTGTATGCTAGAATCTGGCATTTTGGCACGCTAAGGGCGTGTTGCTCACCTCAACAAAAAGCTGCCACCCCTCCTTTTTGGCAACATTAAAAGCCCTTGAGTCTTTTGTATGGTACAATCAAACACTCAAATAAGGGTAGCGTGCAGTTGCATGCCACGGAAAAGGTGGGGATGAAAACATACAATTATCTTTACCATCATGGGCATGTGGATAGCATTATTAACTTCGCGTTATTTCAAGATGAACCCAATGTGCTTGTGCAAGTATTTTGCGGTCAGGAGGGCGACGTGTTTGCCTCAGTGATTGGGGCCATACTAGCGCGCCTTCCCCAAGCAGTTTGTTTGGGCACGACCACCGATGGCGAAATTTGCGAAGAGCATGTGAGCACCTTTCAAACGAGCATTTCCATCAGTGTGTTTAAACACACAACCCTTAAAACATGCTACTTCCAAGAAGAGGACGCCTTTGAAAGCGGGCGCGCGCTTGCCTCCACGCTCATCACCCCCGCGACAAAACTTTTGATTGTCTTTTCTGATGGGACTTCTACCAACGCGGAGGACCTTCTTGAGGGCATCGCTTCTTTTGACGCTTCGGTGCCAATTTGCGGCGGCATGGCGGGCGATAATGGAAAGTTCAAGCAAACGTTTATCGCCTCGCAAGGGACAATCTTAGACAAAGGTGTCGTAGGGGTGTCGCTCAATTCGGAAACCTTGCACGTGGTGAGGGATTATAAATTTGACTGGAAAGCCATCGGGGTAGAACATACCATCGAAGAAGTCAAGGGCAATCGGATTTACAAGATTGATGGCATGACGCCAGTGAAGTTTTATGAAAAATACCTCGGAAACCATGTCTCCCAAACCGAATTTCCCCTCATCGTTAAAAGAAATGGGGTCAAAATAGCTAGGGCGGTGGTTGCTAAGCACGAGGATGGAAGCCTAAGTTGCGGGGGCAACCTTGCCCAAGGGGATAAGGTTAGAATCGGTTTTGGTGATGCCAAGGCCTTGTTGCGTAACCCCATTCAGGCGATGAAAAAATTGCGTAACTTCCAAGCCGAAACCTTTTACCTTTACTCGTGCATGGCCAGAAGGCGTTACATGCCCGATTTGATTCGTTTGGAAGTGGAACCCTTTGCCAAGCTTGCTCCCACGGCGGGGTTTTTTACCTACGCGGAGTTTTTTCACAAAAAAGGGCACAACAAATTGCTCAACCAAACCCTCACCGTGGTGGCTCTAAGCGAATACGAACACAGCGACGCGAGCTGTTGCCCTAAGACGTTGCAAAAGAAAAAAAACGAAGCAGAGGCTTCTTACGCTAAAACCATCGAATCCTTAACAAACCTCATCCAACAAAGCGCACGGGATTATGACATCCAGTCTAAAAAACTAGAAGAACAGATGCACTACTCCAAAAACCTTTTGGCTTCCCACCGGCAGTTTTTGCGCTACACGGTGCATGAGATGAACACGCCGTTGAGTGTCATCATGACCAGTATTGAGCTGCACGAAATGCAGTTTAGCAAAAGTGTCTACCTAGAAAATATCGAAGTGGCAGCCAAAAGCATTTTTTCCTTGTACGATGATTTGAGCTACCTTGTCAAAAAAGACCAAGTGGTGTACATGAAACGACGCATCAATCTTGTCCAGTATGTGCAAAGCCGTGTGGATTTTTTTGAACAAGTGGCGAGTAAGGCACGGTCGCGGTTTTATGTCGAAATGGCAGAAGCACACCCGATGGTTTTTTTCAATGAAACAAAATTGCAACGCATCATCGATAACAACCTCACCAATGCCATCAAATACACCTTTGAAAACGAAGCGATTTTTGTGCGTGTAGGGCAGGCGGAGGGCAGGGCGTATTTTAGCATCGCCTCCCACTCGCGTAAAATCGAAAACCCCGAAAAAGTTTTTGAAGAGTATTACCGCGAAGAGGAGGTGCAAGATGGATTTGGACTGGGGCTGAACCTTGTGCGAAAAATCTGTCGAGAAGAAGGGGTGGAAATCACCTTACATTCTGACGAAAAAGCGACGACATTTTGCTACAGCTTTACACTGGACATGCCATGAAAATTTTGTTATTAGAAGACGACATCCTGCTAAACGGTGCTATTGCAACCTACCTCACCTCCATTGGCCATGCCATAACATCGATGCGCGATGGTAACGTGTGTTTGGAAGTTTTGGAAAAAGAAACCTTTGATTTGTTGATTTTTGACATCAATGTGCCCAATATTGACGGGTTAAGTATCCTCGAAACACTTCACGCCCAAAAGAAAAACACCCCGGTGATTTTTATCTCGACCCTCATTGACATCGAAGACATTTCCAAAGCCTTTGAGCTAGGGTGTTTTGATTACCTCAAAAAACCCTTTCACCTCAAAGAGTTAAACCTGAGAATCAACCGCATTTCTCAGGTCATCCAAACCCAACGAAAACACAAAAGGCTTTCGTGTTCTTACAGCTTTAATTGCGAAAACACGACCTTGTATTTTAACAACGAGCCTCAGATTCTCTCCAAAAGACAATCACGCATCATCGAATTTTTGGCGTACAACCGCGGGATTGTGTGCAGTTATGAAATGTTTATGGAACACGTGTGGAACGATGTAGACGTAGACATAGCGACCATTCGCGCGGAGATTAATCGGCTCAAAAGCAACCTCAAGGAAGACTTCATCATCAACATTCGAGGGGTGGGGTACATGGTCAAGATACCCCACCAGTAGGGCTAGTGGTTGAGAATATCTAGCGTCTTTTCGTAGACGGATAATTTAGACAGTTCGGTGTTTAGCTCTTCCGTGAGGCGCGACTGAGAGGCAAGTTCTGTTGCTATTCCTTGGCTTTTTTGCGACAAGTCGTCCATCTCATGGGAAAGGTGCGTGCTGCTGCTTGCCATGTGCAAAAGTCCCTCGCTCACTCCTTTCATAACCCCGCTGATATTTTCTACCGCTTGGACGACAGTGCTTACCGAAACATTGGTGTCTGAGAGGCTTTTTTGGGTGCGTTCGGCCAGTTTACGCACCTCATCGGCCACGACGGCAAAGCCGCGTCCATGCTCCCCTGCGCGCGCCGCTTCGATGGCGGCATTGAGGGCGAGGAGGTTGGTTTGGTCGGCAATATCGGCGATGATGCCAAGGACGGAACGAATATCTTCCACTCGTGAGGTGAGGTTTTGGGCTTCGTGAAGAAGGTCTTGGTTGCTCGCACTGCTTTTTTCCATGTCGGTAGAAAAGAGCGAAAACTGCTCTCGTACATGGCCTAGCTGCGCTTCGATTTGGGTGATAGATGTGACCGCATTGGAAAGGGCAGAACCGATGGTTTGGATGACAGGCATACTCTCTTTCATCTGGAAAAGCATGGATTTGTTGATGGAGCCAATCATCATTTGGCGGTTGATTTTTCGCAGTAAAAAGTAGCTTTTAAACCCCGCGTATTTTTGCACAAACTGGCTGACGTATTCGCCTTCAAAGGACGCGTCGTTGTCTAGTTTGTAAAAGAAAATGGCCGTGAGGGTTTGGTTGATGTTGACCCCCAAAAGTTCCCCAAAGGTGGAAAACCCAGCAATGGGGATTTCGTTAAAGGCAACAAGGTTGTTGAGGGCTTGGGCATTACACAAGCGCCTTAGGATACAGTCATTGAAGATGGCGCCAATGGGCGCGGGTTTGGTGCGGCTAAATTTGGCGTAGTCTTCGCTTGTGGTGCGCACAAAATCAGTTTTTTCAAGCAAAAAGAGCTCTTCTCCTGCCTCCACGTCGCAATAAAAATGCACCACCTTGTTTTGCGTGTCAATGGACGCCACAGAACGCACGTAGATTTCCCCGTCAATCTCGATACCAAAGGTAAAGTTGGCCAGTTTTGTCTCAAGTGCTTCTGGTGCGCACGAAAAGTGCTTGCTTAACGCGTCTACAACGTTTACATGTTCGTTAGTTTTGGTGTTAAGGATGCCCGAAACCGTGCGGGCTAAGGGATTGGCTTCTAGGATAGTAAAGCTTGTGGAGGTTTTTTTGAAGTTTTGGCTTTTAAAGATACCAAAGCGGTAAGGCGGCGCAAATTTGATGAAGGTAATGACCGCATGGTGGCGCAATACTTGGTGGTTGTTGTACAGGTGTGTGGCTTGAAAGTCGAGCTTGCCGCCCGCACTTCCACCCACGAGCAAACAGGGAAAATGCCCGCCTTGGTACACCGCTTCCATGAGAAAACTCTCACTCCCTGAAAGCCCGTCGATAAGGGTGTAGCCTAGGGTGTTTTCGTGGTTGAGTTTAAAAGGGATTTTAATGTTTTTTAGCTCTTTGGCGATGCTGGCGATGCGTTCACTCGCGCTGTTTGCCCCTACGTTACTGTGCAAAGGAATAGTGGCCACAAAAACATCTTCTATCATCGCTTCGCCAAAAAGCATGAGCGCGATGGCGGTACCTGCACCCGGGTCTTCTTGGGAGTACAGGGTGTTTGTAGGGGTCGTTCCATTAAAATTACACAATTCGCCTGCGGTGGAAGAGAGAACGAGCAGTGTTTCTTTCGGTAGCACATTTTTAAGCGCAGTTGCTACGCTTGAAAAATCAAGATTGGGAGGCACAAAACCAAGGATAAGTTTTGGTGTGAAAGAAAGACGTTGCAATGGCCCATTTTGGATTTCTTTTTCCCTTAAAAGAAGCGTGGTGATGGGGGTTTGAGATACTTTTTTACTTTCCGCCTGTGACGTCTTGCCCAAAAAACTAAACATAAAAGCCCTCCTTGTTTTGTACTGTAATGGCTTACTATAGTACAAAAATGTAGCATGATTATAGCACTCGAAAGTCTCAAGATGGTCACATGCAAAGGTGGTTAAACGCGCCATATTCCTTTTTTGGCACCCATGGTTTTATGCACTTTATGCGCAAAATAGCCATAAAGAAAACCTTTAAAACTTCCCACAACAAAAGAGAGTAGAATGGCACAAATACGTTTAATACGGCAGGATTGATGGTGAATACTAAGGCTTTTTTTTCTACGCTAAGCACACTGATGATTGCGTTGGTGGGCGTGGGTTTTTTTTACCTTGTTGACATGCCAATGCCTTGGCTTTTGGGCTCTATCGTCGCATTAGCGGTCGCAAGCCGCTTCTCTTCTCTTTCTCTATCGCCTCCAAAAATGCTCTCTTCTCCGGCTAGAGCGGTTCTTGGCTTGACCGTAGGAAGTGCATTTAACGCCGAGATTGTTACTTATTTTAGTAGTTTCTTGGGAAGCTTGATGCTGGTGTTTCCTTTTGTGGCACTTACCTCTTTGGCGGGCATTTGGTACTACAAAAAAGTGCTGCATTATGACATCTACACCGCTTATTTTAGCGCTATTCCTGGGGGGCTATTAGAGATGGTGAGCTTGGCGGAGAGCTTTAAAACAAGCCCCCATAAAATCGTCCTCAATCAATCGGCAAGGCTTTTGTTTATCGTCTTTACTATTCCGTTTATCATCGAACATTGGGCGCACATTTCCTTGGGGGCGAACCAAAAAATCACCCAACACTTAAGCCAAACTCCCTTGCTTGAACTTGGCTTAATGGCGGCGTGTGCCCTTGTGGGGTGGAAGGTTGCCTTGTGGCTAAAAATCCCGGGTGGAACGCTCATTGGGCCCATGATTGTGGGTATGTTTGCTTACAGTTTGGGCTTCTTACATGTAAGGCCGCCCACGGAAATCATTAACCTGATTCAACTCATTTTAGGGAGCATGGTGGGGTTTGTGTTTGTGGGGGTTTCGTTACGGGAAATTGGAAAGGTTTTGCTGCAAACCTTGGGGTATTTCTTCATCCTTTCTGCGGTGAGTGCCCTGTTTATTGCGCTGGTGTGGTGGAGTACGGATTTCCCTCCTCTTTCTATCTTGCTTGCGTTTTCCCCCGGAGGGCAAGCAGAGATGAACGTCATGGCCATCGTCGTGGGCGCTAACTTGCCCTATGTGGCACTCCACCATGTCATCAGGCTTTTTTTGGTGATGGGCTTGGCACCTGTGGTTATCCGTTGGATGCTAAGAAAAGAGGGTTAACGGGACTGTTGTTTTGCCAAGTTTAAAAACCGTTTTAAGCTGCGTTTTTCTTTGGTGCCGATGCGGTACGAGATGAGGGTGAGGTAGTCCAAGATGTCCGCTGCGCTGATGCCGCGTTCTTTGGCGTACTGGCTTAACATGTAGCGCGGGATGCGTACTTTTTGCCCTACAAAGCGCGTAGCAAGGCGGCGGTAAAACGCCGTGTCTTTGGTGACGCAAAGCCTAGCAAAGACAAAGGGAAGCCCAGTGCGCTCGTTCCACGTTTTTGCCAAGTCAACATAGGCACTTGGCTCTTGCAAATAGGCTTTTAACGCCCGATCTCCGATGAGTACTTCCCCCTTTACATGTAAGACATTTGCCAAGGCGTTTGAGCTTGCACTGGCGGGGTCGAGGGCACATTTTCCGCGCTTGACAAGGACACTTTTAACCTCTTTTTTGGCCACAATCCCCATGTCAAGGCGGCGGTACATGGGATGCATACTGGTGATGCTTGAAACCACAGCGGCGTCGATTTGACGGCGTTTTAGCCTGTGGTTGAGCGCGCTTGGGACGCCTTTTTTGTATTCTAACGTGTGTTTGAAAGCATTGGGGAGGGAACTGCCTTTTAAAAAAACATGAAAGGGAAGGAGGTTGATGTAGTCTATTTTGCCAAAAATCACGCGGTTCCTTTTTTAAAAGGGTCATTATAATCCCCTTGCCCTTTGCCAAGCCTTAGCCATTTTTTTGTACAATACCCCAACATTATGACAGAGGAAAACCCCATGCACTTTACTACCCCATTAAAAAGCAACAGTACCAAAATCATGCTCCTTGGCAGTGGCGAACTTGGCAAAGAAGTGGTCATCGAAGCCCAGCGCCTTGGCATCGAAACCATCGCCGTGGACGCGTACCCCGATGCCCCTGCGCACCTTGTGGCCAACCGTTCTTATGTGGTCAACATGAAAGACAAAGCCGCGCTTTTAGAAGTGATTCGCCGTGAAAAACCTGATTTTATCCTACCCGAAATCGAAGCATTGAGCATCGACGCACTCATCGAAGCGGAGAAGGAAGGGTTTTGTGTCATCCCTAATGCCAATGCGGTCAAACTCACCATGAACCGCAAGCATATCCGCGAATTTGCCACGAAAGAGTTGGGACTTAAAACCAGTGCGTACCGCTTTGTGAAAGATTACGAATCCTTAAAAGCTGCGGTTAAAGAAGTGGGCATTCCCTGCGTGGTCAAGCCTGTGATGAGCTCCTCGGGTCATGGCCAAAGTACCGTGCGCAACGTCACAGAAATCGCCAAAGCATGGGAGCACGCCAAAGAAGCGCGCGGGGATGCCAGTGAGCTTATCGTGGAAGCCTTTGTGCCCTTTGATTATGAAATCACCTTGCTGACCGTGCGTACCGAAACAGAGACGGTTTTTTGTGAACCCATCGGCCACATCCAAGAAGATGGGGATTATGTGCTCAGTTGGCAGCCTATGAAAATGCCCGCATCGGTGCTTGAAAAAGCCAAAGTCATGGCCAAAGCGGTGACCGATGGTTTGGGCGGGCGTGGGTTATTTGGGGTGGAATTTTTCATCAAAGGCGAAGAGGTGTACTTTAGTGAACTTAGTCCCCGTCCGCACGATACGGGCATGGTTACGCTCATCACCCAAAGCCAAAGCGAATTTGCCTTACATGTAAGGGCGGTGCTTGGGTTGCCACTGGATTTTACCTTTTACGGGCCAGGGGCGAGTGGGGCGTTTAAAAGTGCACAAGAAGCCAACGTGCCAGTGCTTGAGATTCCCTCTAGCGCGTTTAGTAAAAACTCCTTTGTGCGAGTTTTTGGCAAACCCGTGAGCCACGTAGGGCGCCGCATGGCAGTGGCCTTGGTGCTAGATGAGGTGGAAAGCGCCAAAAAACAAGCCCGCGCCATCATCCAAGAGATGCGCGGATAAACCAAGATTTCTTAGTTTTTTGCCAAGAGTTCTCTAGGGGCTCTTGGCGCACTCCTACACTCCTTATACCCCCTCAAAAAATTTTTCAATAGGAACGCCAAGGGCTTTAGAGATTTTATAGAGTTGTTCGATGTTGAAATGTTTGTTTTCGATGAGCGATTCTGCTTTGGCGATGGAGGAGACGGATTTGTAGCCTACGGCAAGGGCCAAATCTAGCTGAGAAACCCCCTTTTGTTTGCGTATTTTTCTCACATTTTTACCGATAATCTTATAGAGTGTGGTGATGTGATGAGCGTTAAAGTCGAGTGACGTAAGGTTGCACAAAATTTTCACCATAGTGTTATTTTTCTGTAAGTTTAAACGGAATACAATGCTTTCACAATTCACTATAGTGAAAATAAAGGAAAGTTGTGTCCTACGCCAAAGATGCGCCCTTGGAAAACATACCAGATGAGCAGGTTGAGCACATTATTCATCAGTTGACACGCTTTAGGGAAGAGGTTCCGCTAGAGCCCTTGGGTGAGATGCACACGTGCGCGTATATTTACGGTGCTATTACCGCGCTTGCGCGTTTTTGTGGGCACGGGCGTTACGAAACCTTTGTGTTGGCGTGTCGGTATTTCGTAGAGAGTTTGAAAGTGCCCATCGAAGAAGTTGGGGAATGTGTTATCCGCGTGCAACTTACACCACAAGAAACGGCGCAACAATGGAAAAAAGAAGGTGCCCATGCCTTTGAAGCATGGTGCATCGCGACGTCTTGCATCTAAACTAACCAAAAGTATACAAGTCAGCCTTGGGGAAATTAGTCGAAAAAATCACCGTGAACGGATTGGTTTTTAAGCTTTTTCATTGCGCCTGAAACAATCTCATCATACCGCTCTTCATCAATGCGAAGCTCTGCCATGGTAACCTCTTGTTCGACGCCATTGGCGAGGTCGTTAAGGACACTACACTCTTTTTTTGTTAGTCTTTTTTTGAGTAAAAAAGCCAACTCCGTTTCACTCTTACTAAACGTGCGTTTGTTGCCTAAAGCCATCTGAATGATGTCAACTGCTTTGAGCTCGCTATGTCTCATGAATTTCCTTGGGGTAATATGGCGAAATTGTAGCATAGAAAAGGGTGAGTTGTGGACGGAATTATTCTTGCACTGTAAGCGTGAAAACACAGGAGAAGAGGATGGATGAAAAAGAGCTGAAAAAAGAATACGCCAAGCTTAAACGCGTGGCAGTAGAACTTGCAGGAGAGGTGCATGACATCGTCGAAGACACGCTGTGGGTCAAGTACGGGGAGCTTCCAGGGTTAAGTGCTAAGATTGTCGAAGCCATTACCGAAGCGGAAGCCTTTAGGGTGCGTCATGGGCTGTAAGTAAGTTATAATACGCCAAAAAGGCGAAACCATGGAGTCGTACGAAACACTGCTAAAAAAAGCGCACGAGGCCAAGGAAAACGCCTATGCGCCCTATTCGGGCTATAAGGTCGGTGCGGCGGTGTTGTTGCGCGATGGGGCGGTAGTGTTGGGATGCAATGTGGAAAACACTGCCCAAAGCGCGACCATCTGCGCCGAACGGGCCGCGTTGTTTACCGCCACTTCTTTGGGCTACAAGCCCACAGACGTGGTGGCTATCGCCATCGCTTCTACGGGAAAAAACTTCTCCCCTTGCGGGCCATGCCGTCAGGTTATTAGTGAGTTTGGTGCAGACATAGAGGTGATTTTTGAATGGGACGGGGCCGTGGTGGTGACCCCGTTAAAGACACTGTTGCCTTACGCGTTTAAGCTTCAACGCTAAAAAAGCTTACATGCAAAGAGGCCCGAAGGCCTCTTTGAGGTTGAGCTAGAAAGTGTATTTAAAGCTAAGGGTGGCGTTACGTGGCGCACCGTAAACCATCGCATCATAACCAATTCCTTCATAATATTTTTTATCAAAAATATTATTGACATTGAGTTGTAGTTTCATGTTTTTGCTAAATGCATAAGTAGCCATGAGGTCGACTAGTACGTAGGCATCTTGAACAATTTTTTCCACACCGCTTCCTGTGTAGATTTTGCTTCTATAGTTCATACCGCCACCAAAGCTAAACTTGTTGATAGTGTATTTGGTAAAAATGTTTGCCATTGTGCGAGAAGAGGTGGTTTTAACCTTGTCTCCATTGGCGTCTTTGGCTTCAAAGTTGGCAAATGCAAAGCCTATGTTCCAGTTGTCCGCAATTTCACCATTAATATCGAGTTCGATCCCTTTACTCGTGACACCTTTTACCGCGCGATAAGCTTGCTCTGCCGTGCCCGCAACATACACACCATCAATTTTTTCTGCCACATTGTCTTGTTCAATTCTAAAAAAAGATAAGGAAGCGTTGAGACGGTTGTCAAAATATTCTCCCTTGATACCCATTTCATAATTTTTACCAATTGTGGGGTCAAGATAGTCCCCAGTGACATCCCTTCTGCTTTGAGGTTTGAAAATATTAGTGTAGCTCGCATAAACCGAATAATTTTTATTTAAATCATAAATAAGCCCAGCATAAGGAGTAAGCTCATTGGTAAATTCTCTATTCCCTTCCCCATTTTCAGCGCGATATTTCCAGTCTGAAATCCTTGTTCCGCCTATAAACTTCAAATCCTTTGAAAGGGAAAATTTGCCCGCTAAGTATATTCCTGTTTGGGTTGTTTTGCCAAGGGTATCAGAAAAACTCGTCTGTAATTCAGGATTAACAACATCTACATGGTATAGGTTAATAGTAGGATTCAATAAGCTAGACCCGTTCCACTGCCAATTGTATTTATAACGCTTGGTATCAACTTCACCTTGCATGATACCAACTATAACTCCTTGCTTTAAATTGGCTAATTCGAATGGGGCAGAAAAATATATATCCAAATTTTGTTCGTGGTATAGTGTGTCATCAACATACGCTCCTGCACCGCCTATACCAGTCCCCGTATTTTTATCCACGGTTCCCACATAAAATAATGAAGATGAGTTGCTTGAAAGTCTCCTAAATGAATAAGCAAGATTTAAAGAGATGTCGTCGTATAGGTACTGTTTGAAATCTACAAAAAAACTTTTTGTTTCGCTGTTCCAGTATGTCCAATCTTCACTCACGGTTTTAGACCTACTGAAATTTGTCCTTGTTCCATCACTGTAAAAAGCAGGCAAACCACCAAACCTAATTCCATCTCTATCAAGTTTTTGATACGCCCCCGCTAAAGAAAGAAAGGTAGTATCTGTCAAATCCATGTCAACGACACCATAAAGAATATTGTGAGTTTTTTCATAGTCATCCATGAAAGATTTTTTATCTTCATGTTTTGCTACCACTCTTCCCCGAATAGCACCTTCGCTGTTTAGTGGCGACGAAACATCGGCCAAGTAACTGTAGGCATCCCAAGAGCCTGCAGCTACGCCTAGTGCTCCTTTGACTTCTCTAGAATTAGCATGTTTTCTTATAAAGTTTAATCCCACAGCAGGGTTTCCAGCCCCCGTCATTAACCCATTGGCGCCTTTGACAACTTCCACACGGTCATAGATAGACAAATCAGTGTTGTTTGCACCCGCATCCACACTATCATATGTTGGCATGCCATCAAGTAGGTAATAATCTACATCAAAACCTCTTGCAGTAGGGAAGAGCCTCTCATCATACCTGTTGACACTTATTCCAGCAATATGGTTTAGCATATCGTGTTGAGAAGTGATACCCATGTCCTCTAGCTTTTGACTGGTTAGTACTGTGACAGATTGTGGTGTTTCGTGAAGTGAGAGACTGAGTTTTGTTGCCGTATTTGCACTTTTTGTTGTATACGAATTTGTTGTTTCTGTGGGCACGCTTGTTGCTCTCCCGGAGATGGAAATCGCATCTAGCGCCACGCTCTCTTTTGCTTTGATGATGATGGTGCCGTCTTTAACGGTAGCTTCAAGTCCTGTGTTTTCAAGCAGAAGCTCTAATGCTTTTTCAACACCCTCGATATTTTCAATATTGTTGATGTTGCGAGACTCAAAGAGTGTCTCATCGCCGATGTAGAGCAGGTTGGATTGTTGGGAGATGATCTCCAATGCCTCTTTGAGGGTTTTGTTGTGGATGGTGTAACTTTCTTGTGCCCACGCGTTTATGCTTAAAAGCAACACCAAGCTTGAAGCGACTAACGCTGTTTTGCCAAACTTCATTCCATTTCCTTTTTGTTGTGATTCTGAGAATTGTTATCTCTATTAAATGAAACGAATAGGCAGGGAAAAATCCGACATGGATTTTTATTTTTTGACGATTTTTATCTCATCCCCTTCTTTGATGGCTTTGATGGGATGGAGAAGTTCTAACGAAGAAAGGAACGATTCAAAGCGCAGAGTGGAAAACTTTCCTGAGACTTTGAGTCTTGCTAGGGCGTCGGTTTCAAACACTATCTTGGTTTTGGTGTATCTTTCAAACATGGCGCTAGCGTCTTTGAGTGATGTTTTGTTGAAAAAAATCATATCTTCCCGCCAAGGCGCTATTTCGGCGCTCTCTAATGTGCGGCGGTTTAAAACTTTTCCGGTGGTGTCTAGGGTCAAGGAATCGAGTTTTTTAAGTTCACTCAGCAGGTATGGTTTGTTTTGATGCCGATAGCTAACTTTGACATGCCCTTCTAAGACGTTAATGGTCGTGTTGTCGTTGAAACGAAGCACTTCAAAGGTTGTGCCCAAAACTTCCACGAGCACCTCTTTTGAGGTGAGTGAAAAAGGCTTTTGCGGGTCTGTTGTTGCAAAAAAGAGGGCATTGCCCTCCAAAAGTTCAATGACCCGCTTGGTATCGTAGTAGCGAACGCGAACGTGCGATTTTTGATCAAGGTCAAGGGTGGAATGATCAGGCAAGGTGATGCCAAGCATCTTTGCCTCGGCGCTGACGTAGGTGTGATCAAAAGTGGGGATGAAGTACCGTTTTACCCCAAAGGTACCACAGGCAAGGATGAACAATAGCACAACCGAAGCGGCGAGGTAGCGTGAGGTCAAAAAGCGGTTCGCCGGCTTTGGTTTTGGCGCGTGTTTTTCTCTCAACCCTTTTATAAAGGCTTCATCGAGGGTTAAACATTCGCGCAACAGTCCTTTGTTTTCCTCGTAAACTTCCTTGTGGTCTGGGTGTTGAAGCCACGCATCCCGTTCTGCTTGTTGGGCTTGGCTCAACCCTTCGTTTTCTTTGATAATCCATGCATTGGCGTCTTGGCTAGGGGTATTTTTTGCGTTCATACGTTCTCTTTTTGGATAGCTTCTTTGATTTTTTCGATAGCACGCGTGATGTTTTTTTCCACAGCACCCACGCTAATGCCCATGATTTCTGCGATTTCTTTTCGACTCAACCCCTCGTAAAAATGCAACACAAATGCTTTTTGCATTTGCGTGGGAAGGTCTTCGATGCACCGCTTGAAGGCATCTTGCCTCATTTCACGGTGCAGTATGGCCTCGGGCAGTTCGCTCTCGCAAACCGTATATTCTTCTTTTTCATCAAAAGGTGTTTGGGGTGTGCGCTTGTCGCGTCTTACTTTGTCGATGACCAGATTGCGCGCTATTTTATAGAGGTACGCTTTTTGAAGAGTGATGTTGGACTTGTTGACAATCTCAATCGCTTTGACGTAGGTATCTTGTGTCAAATCTTTGGCGGCATCTTTGTCTCGGGTGAGTTTTTGGAGGTAATAAGCTATTTCATCGTAATACTTGAGCACGCGCTGGCTACCTTAGTTTGATTATGATAACGAATATTATTTGATAAATGCTTTGAAAGCAGTTAAGAGAAATAACTTTGGTACGCCAGCTTTATGAGGGTAGCACCGACCATGAGCAAGAAAAACGCGCGGATAAATTTCACCTCTTTTTTGATGACCATATTAGACCCGATGTTTGCACCGATGAGTTGTCCAAGGCCCATCAACAAACCCACCAAAAACAGCACGTGCCCACTCCATAAAAAGACCCCGAGTGAGACGATGTTGCTGGTAAAGTTCATGACCTTGGTTTGGGCGGTGGCTTTTTTGAGGTTGAGTCCCGCTAGGCTCACAAGGGCGATAGTCCAAAACGTTCCCGTTCCGGGTCCAAAAAAGCCATCGTAAAACCCGATGCCAACGCCAAAGACCAAGAAAAACAAATGGTTCCCCATGAGCGCACGGCGGTCGTTTTCGCCCATTTTGGGTGAAAAGAGCGTGTAGAGAAAGATGGCAAGGAGCATGATGGGGATGATGTTGGCCAAGATATCAGGATTGATGAGCAAGATGGCATAAGTGCCCAAAACCGCGCCCACAAAGGTGTAGCCCACGCCTAACCACACGTCGCGCCACGCGATGAAGCCTTTGCGAATGAAGTTAAACGAAGCCATGCCACTACCAAAGGTGCCTTGGAGTTTGTTGGTCGCAAGGGCCATGTGAGGCGGGATACCCGCGGCTAAAAGTACGGGGATGGTGATAATCCCGCCGCCTCCCGCGATAGCATCAATAAACCCTGCCACAACACCCACCGCCAAAAAAATGGCGTAAACGTAAAGTTCAAATTCCATGGATTACAACGGTTTTAAGAGTAAAAATCCGCCCGCACCGACCATGGCACTTCCCGCACCTACGTCCATGCGACGCAGCGCTTTAGGGCTTGTAAAGAGGGCTTTAGCACGGTGGGCCATCCACGCGTACGTACACAAAACCGTCCCAAGAACGAGAGAAACGATGGTAGCAGCAAGTGCCACATCCGCGCCACTGAGGGCTTGGAGATTCATGAACGTGGGCAAGAAGCTCAGGTAAAACAAGATGACCTTAGGGTTGCCCAGCGTAATGAAAAACCCGCTTAGAAAGCTAGCACTCAAAGCACTTTCTTTGGAGCCTTGGAGGGTGCGTGCGTGGGCGGAACTGCGCAAGATTTGCACTCCAAGGTAGACAAGGTACGCGCCACCGAGGTATTTAACGGCGATGAACACTTCCCCCATCACCGACGCCAGTGCGCTAAGGCCATACACCGCCATGAGTAAAAAGACCAAATCTCCCAGCACACAGCCAAAGGCGAGCAAGGCGCCGTGGGTAAACCCACTGGCTAAGGCTCTAGCGGTTACGGCAAAGACTCCTGGTCCTGGACTGGCGGCCAAAAGGGTCATGGCGCCCGCAAGGGCGAGCGCGCTCATCAGTGTCATGAGACATCCTTTACATGTAAAGTCATAAAAGTGAGATTGTAGCACACACACGGGGCTTTGGTGTGACCTTAATGTACAAAAATGTATCAAGGCACGAAAAAGCCAGCTGTGGTATAATCCTCCAACGTTTCTTAACAAGGATATACCATGGCAAAAGTAGAATTTTTAGGCCCCATCGGGCGCGCACCTGTGGAAGTTTCGGTAAGCTCACTGGCTGAACTTAAAGAGCATTTTAAAGACGACGTGCAACTTTCCGAATGGCTAGCCATTTGCTCTGTAGCGGTCAATGACACGCTTGTCTGCGGACTGGACACGCCCATCAACGAGAACGACAAAATCTCCCTTTTACCTCCCGTGTGCGGAGGCTAGGATGCTAGAACTGCACCAAGGGCCTTTACATGTAGAGGCCATTTTGAACCGTTGGTACAACACCTACCGTGACCAAAATTGCGGGGCGTTTGTCACCTTTGTAGGGATTGTTCGGGATGAAGATGGCATCGAGGGGCTCAGTTTTGATGTGTACGAACCTATCCTCAAAAGCTGGTTTGATGCGTGGCAAGAAAAGGCCAAGGAGCGCGACGCCCATCTGGTGATGGCCCATTCCATCGGCGATGTGCCTAACCACACAAGCTCGTATATTTCGGGGGTCATCTCACCCAAACGGCGCGCGGGGCTAGAGCTACTAGACGCGTTTGTGGAGGATTTTAAGGCCAAAGCACCCATTTGGAAATACGACATCATCAACGGCGCGCGGGTGTACGCCAAAGACCGTAGCACGGCACTTCCGGGTGCTGGGCTTTTGAAGGCGTAAAATGGCGTGGACACCGTACGAAGAGACCATCGCACGCCTTGAAAAAACCTTTACATGTAAGGGGCGCGTCGAGGTTGTCGGGCTCATGGAAGCGCGCGGACGCATCTTGGCCCACGACAGCATCGCGCAAGAAAACCAACCCGCGTTTCCTACTTCTGAGATGGACGGCTATGCCATTCGCTTTGCTGACCAAGAAAAAGGGATGCTCACGCTCACCCACCGCGTTCCTGCGGGCACGGAGATTTCTTTACATGTAGGCGAGGGTGAGTGCATCAAAACCTTTACAGGGTCGCTGTTGAGCGCAGGGGCCGATACCATCATCCCTATTGAATTTGTGGAAGTCAAGGGTGACACGGTGCACATCGTGAAGCCTGTGGAGCGTGGCTACGCGGTGCGGCCTGTGGGCGAGGGCTACCGCGTGGGCGAAGTGCTCATCCCAAAAGGGACACGCATTGGGTTTGCGGAGATTGGCGTGTTGGCGGGTCTTGGTGAGGTGCAAGTGCCTGTGGCGGTGCGACCACGTGTGGCGGTGTTGGCTACGGGCAGCGAGATTGTGGACTTAGGTCAACCGCTTCCAAGCCCTGCACACATTCGCAGTTCCAACCACGTCACCATCGCCGCAATGGCGCAACATGCGGGCGCGGAAGCGGTGTTGCTAGGCATCGCAGGGGACGATAAAGCGCTCATTAAACAGCGCATCGTAGAAGGACTAGCGTGTGCGGACATCGTGGTCACCACGGGCGGCGTGAGCGTGGGGGATTATGATTTTGTCAAAGACATCATTGGGGACTTGGCGGTGGAGACCATCATCGAAGGGGCGGACATCAAGCCTGGTCGCCACATCCGCGTGGTGAAAGTGGGCGAAAAATACATCGTCGCACTGCCCGGATTTCCCTACTCAAGCGCGGTGGTTTTTGGACTCTATGGCTTGCGCCTCATCGACACGATGCTTGGGGTTGCGTACGCCAGACGTTTTTGCACCGCAACCTTGGAAGAAGACTACGCCAAACGCTCCAAATTTACCGAATTTACCGCGTGCGATGTGCGCGAAAAAGAGGGCGAACTCTTCGCTACCCTTGAGGGCAAAAAACTAGGCTCCAGCGCCATCTTAAACAACCTCCTCGGCGGCGCCACAGTGCTGTGCATCCCCAAAGAAACCACGCTTTTAAAGAAAGGCGAAAAAGTAGAAATACTGCGACTAGAAGTGTGAGAAGCTTTACATGTAAAGCTTCTCGTGGTTTGCGCCCATTGTATAATACAAATTTACTAACTATGGTGATTTTTAGTTATAATTTTCCAGACAAGATACCCCGTAGATAGCAAAAGGTCTGCCATGAATCAAGAATCAATCAATCCCGTCGTTCTCTATGAAGATGCAAGCGGTGAGATAGCCCTAGATGTTTCTTTGGAAAACGAGACGGTATGGCTGAGTCAAAAGCAGATGGAAGTGCTGTTTGATAAAAGCAAAAAGACGATTTCCGAACACATAAACAACGTCTTTAAAGAAGGCGAATTGGAGAAATCTTCAGTTGTCCGGAATTTCCGGACAACTGCTGCGGATGGTAAAAAGTACGATGTGATGTATTACAATCTTGATGTTATCATCTCTGTAGGCTATCGTGTTAAATCCAAACGAGGAACAGCATTTCGCATTTGGGCAACTAAAATTTTAAGAGAATACCTCATCAACGGCTACGCCACCAACCAAAAGCGATTGCAACAAAAAGGCTTAGAAGAACTGCGCCAAACCCTCAGTTTATTGCAAACGACTATTTCAGGGACTGAGCTTGAACTGGGCGAAGCCAAAGGGCTTTTGGAGGTCATCCTAAACTACGGACGCACGTGGACGTTACTCCAAGGGTACGATGAGGACGCCTTACATGTAAACATTCAGCCCAAAGAGGCGAAGTTTATCCTCGATGCCAACGAAGCCAAAGCAGCCATCGTGCAACTCAAAGAAGAACTTGTGCAAAAAGGAGAGGCTACCGCGCTGTTTGGGCGCGAAAAAGCGGGTGAGTTTGAAGGGATGTTGCGTGGGATTTACCAAACCTTTGGCGGGGTGGATTTGATCCCAAGTGTGGAAGAAAAAGCGGCAAATCTGTTGTACTACATCATCAAAGGCCACCCCTTCACAGACGGCAACAAGCGCATCGGGGCGTTTATGTTCATCCTCTTTTTATCCAAAAACAACTTACTCCACAAGCCAAACGGCGAGCTTAACATCAACGACAACGCCCTTGTGGCCTTAGCGCTCATGACCGCCAAAAGCGACCCAAAACAAAAAGAAACCATCATCAGCCTCATCGTCAACATGCTGTGCGAGTAGGATGAACGAAGGCTTTATATGTAAGCCATTTTGGATAATTCTATAGTATAATGGTAGAAAATATACCACTATAGGGGGTAAAATGAAAAAAAGAGCCCTTGAGCCTTTGCTTCGTATGGCACTGGAGACCTTTCCTGTTGTGTTGCTAAATGGCGCTAGACAAGTGGGAAAATCCACATTGGCGTTGGAAAATTTCGAGCACTACCTTACCTTTGATGATGGCGAACTTCGCCTTTTTGCCAAGGACAATCCCAAAGGTTTTCTCAAATCCCTCACTCTCCCTGTTTGCCTCGATGAAGTCCAAAAAGTCCCTTCGCTGCTAGAATACATCAAGATCCACAGCGACACCGCACGTGTCAATGGAAATTTTTTGCTCACAGGAAGCTCCAATGTCCTTGACCACAAAGAAGCCAAAGACACCCTAGCAGGCAGGCTCATAGAACTTAGACTCCACCCTTTAAGCTCCAAAGAAAAAAACGACAAGCCCGCCCAAAATGTTATATCTCAGCTTTTGTCTCGCGAGGTAAGCCTTCCCAAGAAAGACTACGCAGACGAAGTTATCGCGCACATTTTAAACGGCGGTTACCCTGAGATTTTACGCCTTGAGGGCTTCCAAAAAGAGCTATGGTTTAGTTCTTACGTGGCATCTTACATTGAGCGTGACGCGAGAGATTTGGCAGACATCCGCGACATTGATAGTTTCATTCGTTTTGTCAATGTGCTCGCTTCGCGCAGTGGCACCTTGCTTAACAAATCAAACCTTAGTACTGCCATTGGCATCAAAGACATCACTACAGATAACTACCTTTCCATCATGAATCGCATCTACCAAGCAAGCCTTTTAAAGCCCTATTTTGCCAACATAGGCAAGCAATTTACCAAGTCTCCCAAGGTTTTTTTTAACGACACAGGCGTGTTGTGTTCATTGCTAAAACTAAGCACAAAAGAGAAACTTTTGCACTCGCCCTACAGCGGCCAAGTGTTTGAAACCTACGTGTTTGGGGAGTTGCAAAAGCACCTCTGCACACTCCAAGCAAGCAGCGCGCTGTACCATTACAGAACCAAGGACAAAAAAGAGATAGATTTCATTGTGGAGGTTGATGATAGCGTGTTGGCCATCGAAGTAAAGCAAAGCAGCAGCATTCAAAGGGACGATTTTAGGCACATCGTGGACTTCCAAAGCAAAAGCCCCAAGCCTTGTTTGGGCGTTGTGCTTTACAATGGCGAGAGGGTAATGGAACTAGGAGAAGACCTGCTAGCTGTCCCTCTTGGGGTGTTTTTGTAGTGTTATATGTAAGCCTCTTTAGCTAACTTTTTAGCCCGCTTTGCTAAGATCCAACAAACTCCGCTTAAAGGCTCATTGAATGAATACAGCACTTCCTTCTCGTGTGGCTTTAGACTACAAGAGTAAAGCACAACAAGTGCGAAAAATGAGTGAAGCTTGGGTGGAGCAATTTATCTTTTGCCCTCGTTGTGGTCAAGAACTCTCAGGATATGAAAACAATCGTCCTGTGGCAGATTTTTATTGTGCTACATGTAAAGATGATTTTGAACTCAAAAGCAAGAAAAATACATTAGGAAAAAAAGTTGTAGACGGTGCTTATGGCACCATGATAACGCGCCTTCAAAGCAATGAAAGTCCCCATTTTTTCTTTTTAACTTACAATAAGGCGTTTAACGTTTCAAATTTTGCCGTAGTGCCCCATTATTTTTTTACGCCAGAAACGATTGAGAGGCGTAAACCACTTTCAGCCACTGCCAAAAGAGCAGGATGGGTCGGGTGTAATATTCTCTTAAGCGCATTGCCAGAAAGTGGAAAGATTTTTTATATTTACAACGAAAGAGTAATACCTAAAGAAAATGTTTTGGAAAACTGGTCTAAAACACGTTTTATTCAGGAATCTTCCCTTTCTCAAAAAGGATGGTTAATCGAAATAATGCGTTGTATTGATATGCTTAAAAAGCCATTATTTTCCCGCCAAGAACTGCTGGCATTTATTCCATATTTGCAAACAAAATACCCACAAAATAAACACATTGAATATAAAATTAGCCAACAACTTCAAGTGTTGCGCGATAAGGGATTTTTGGAGTTTGTTGGCCGTGGAGTTTATAGAGTAAGGTAAAGGGTATGGTTATAAAACAAGAAAATATAGTAGCTATCATTGAAAAGATTGAAGCACTAGCCAATATGCACAGGGCACTTTGGAGAGAAGAGCTTTGGGAATTCACAGACATTGAAATTTTGGGCAAAGCGAATATTTTGGCAGCAAGGCCGAAGGGTTTGAAGAGAGTCTAGAAATGATTAAAAAACACCTAAACCCGCTTACATGTAAAGAGATTTAGAAAATTCTCTACCACAGGGGTCAAGCTCCCCTCACACATACCCCATCACTCCAAGCATCAACACCCCATAGCGCAAGGTTTTGGCGATGGCGACGAGGATGAGAAACTTCCACCACCCATAGCGCGCGGCGCCTGCGGCGAACATGATTGGTCCGCCGATAACGGGCGCCCACGTTAGGAGCAGTGACCACGGGCCGTAACGTTCAAAGGTGCGCCGTCCCTTTTCAAACACCACGGGCTTGATGTAACCTTTTCCAAGCGCCCAGTCGATGGCAAAGCGCCCGATGCCATAGTTCACAAACGACCCAAGGGTGTTGCCCGCCGAAGCCAAAAGAAGCAACAACCCCCAAGAGCGCTCTTGGGTGAGTTCGTACACAAAAAGCACTTCGCTAGGGAGGGGCAAAAAGGTTGCTGCCCCAAAGCACACAGCAAAAAGGACGAGGTAACTCACGCCTTAAGCAGCTCCACGATGCGCGCTTCTTCTACGAGTTTCGCGTCGTATTTGACGATGAGCAAGGCTTCGGTTTCGTTTTGATACCACTCTACGACGCCTTCAAGTTGCGCCAGTTTAGGGCGATTTTCTAGGGCAATATCTGCAAAAGGGAGGTAGAGATTTTTGGTTTGGTGGGGGTTTGAGAGGGTGAGCAAAAGCCCAATCCACGCTACACACACCACCACCACAACCCAGCTGATGCCCTCAAGGCCCAAGTGCAGGTACAGCCAGCCTCCCAGTGCCCCGCCCAAAAACGTCCCCAAGTGCCCAAAGGAATTAAACACCCCAAGGGCCGTGCCTTTTTGGTGCACTCTGGCGTATTTGCTAGCGAGAGATTGCATGAGGGGTTCGTGGATGTTAAAGCCCACGAAAAACACCGCCACCCCCACGATGAACACCCACGCACTTTGCGCGTTGCCCATGAGCAGGTAGCTTATGCCAAAGAGCACCACGCCAAGGATAAGCATGGCTTTGGATTGTTGTTTTTTCTCCCCATACACCGCCGAAGCGCCCATGGCAACGATGCCAAGCAAAAGGGCGGGCATGTAAACCTTCCACAGGGCGGATTTTTCCACGCCAAATTCGCCTACCATCATGAGCGGGATGACCAAAAACGCCAAGGTCATGAGTCCTTTTTGCAAAAAGTTTGTAAGGTTCATCTTTAAAAGGGCGTAATTGTTCATGAGTTTGGGCATGTCCGATTCGTCTAGTTCGTACGCGTGGGTGATGCGCGGAGGACTGGGCACCTTAGTAAAGAGCACGATGATAGCAAGCACCCCACAGGCCGCGGTGAGCAAAAACAACACCCCGACCCCATACAAGCCTCCAAGCAGTGGCCCAAGTCCCATGGAAAAGGCAAAACTCAGCGCGATACTCCCGCCCATGACCGCCATGGCGCGTGAACGCATCTCTTCTTTAACAAGGTCGCTTACCAATGCCGCACCTACCGCGCCAATGGCTCCAGCCCCTTGCAAAAAACGCCCAAACATGAGCATGTAAATGTCCGTGGCTGCCGCGCACACCAAGGAACCTACAATCAAAATCACGAGTCCGATGGCGATGGTCACCTTGCGGCCAATCTTGTCTGAGAGCATTCCAAAAGGCACTTGCAAAACCATTTGCGTCAGCGCGTACCCCCCAAGGGTGATGCCCACGAGCCATTCATTGGCACCGGGAAGTTCGAGCGCGTACACAGAAAGCACAGGCAAAACGATAAATAAACCCAAAAAACGTAACGCAATAATAGCACTCAGGGGAGCAACGGTGCGAAGCATACAAACACCTTCGATGGTTAAGATAAATTTTGTCCTATTCTACTCCTTTGATGCTTTGAAAAAGGTTTGGGTATTTATGTTAAAATTGCGCACCATGTAACCTCTGTGCAAGAAAATTCTGTTATAAATCCTTACATGTAAAGCCAACAAAGGAAGCCGTTGAAGATTGTACTAGCTACCTCCAACAAAGGAAAAATCCGCGAAATCAAAGCCTTTTTAGAAGGGTTTGACGTGGTAGGGTTTGAGGAAGTCCTCACCCCTTTTGACATCGAAGAAACAGGCGCAACCTTCAAGGAAAACGCCCTCATCAAGGCCCACGCGGTGTACGATGCCTTGGAAGAGAAAAACGTTATCGTTCTTTCCGATGACAGCGGGATTTCTGTGCCGCTTTTGGGCGGGGAGCCTGGCATTTACAGTGCCAGATACGCTGGGCTTGGTGCTAGCGATAAAGAAAATTTAGCCAAGCTTGTGGACACCTTGCGTGCGTGCGGCGTGAGTCAAACCCCCGCTTTTTACACGGCCGCTATCGCTCTAGCTACGCCCTGGGGTGCGTTTAGCGTGCACGGCTGGATGCACGGCACTGCCATCAACGAAGCCAGAGGCGAAAACGGTTTTGGGTACGACCCCATGTTTATCCCTCAGGGCTACACCACCACGTTGGGCGAGATGGATGCCCAAAGCAAGCGGGATATTTCCCACCGAACTAGGGCACTTAAACACGCCATGACCCTACTAAATACCTTAAAAGGAAACCAATGAAAACTGTTCTTATCATCGGTGCGGGCGGCGTAAGCCGTGTTGCGACCACCAAATGCGCCATGAATACTCAAACCTTTGGACGCATCGTCCTTGCAAGCCGCACCAAATCCAAGTGTGATGAAATCGCCGCAGAAATCAAAGAGCGCTTACATGTAAGCATTGAAACCGCCAGTGTAGACGCGGATGATGTTCCCCAACTCGTCGCGCTCATCCAAAAGGTGAAGCCCGATTTGGTGCTTAACGTGGCCCTTCCCTACCAAGACTTGACCATCATGGATGCGTGCGTGGAAACGGGCGTGGATTACCTTGACACCGCCAACTACGAGCATCCCGATGAGGCCAAATTTGAGTACAAGCTCCAGTGGGCTAAGCACGACGCGTTTAAAGCAAAGGGCATCATGGGTCTTTTAGGAAGCGGGTTTGACCCTGGCGTTACTAACGTGTTTTGCGCCTACGCCCAGCAGTATTTGTTCGATGAAATCCACACCATCGACATCCTAGATTGCAACGCGGGCGACCACGGTTATCCATTTGCTACCAACTTTAACCCCGAGATTAACCTGCGCGAAGTGAGCTCCAAGGGGCGTTATTGGGAAGAGGGCAAGTGGATTGACACGGAGCCTGTGGCCATTAAAATGGTTTGGGATTACCCTGAGATTGGCCCCAAAGACAGCTATTTGCTCTACCACGAAGAGTTGGAGTCGTTGGTGCAAAACATCAAAGGACTCAAACGCATCCGCTTTTTTATGACCTTTGGCCAAAGCTACCTCACCCACATGAAATGCCTCGAAAACGTGGGCATGCTAGGCATTAAAGAGGTGGAGCACAAGGGCATGAAAATCGTCCCTATCGAGTTTTTAAAAACCTTGCTTCCCGACCCCGCAAGCTTAGGACCGCGCACCGTGGGCATGACCAACATCGGGTGCGTGATTGAGGGCATCAAAGAGGGTAAACCCAAAAAAGTCTACATCTACAACACCTGTGACCACCAAGCGTGCTACCGCGAAACGGGTGCGCAAGCGGTGAGTTACACCACGGGCGTGCCTGCGATGATTGGCGCAAAACTCATCCTAGAGGGCAAATGGAAAGGCCAAGGTGTCTTCAACATGGAACACTTTGACGCCAAACCGTTCATGGAGGAGCTCAACATCCAAGGCTTGCCATGGAAACTCATCGAAATGAAACCGGGCGAAAGTTACGAGGTAGATTGATTTTATGCGCCACGTCCTTATCTCTGGTTGCTCTTCTGGCATTGGACTTTACTGTGCGAAAGCCTTACATGTAAAGGAAGATGTTCGCGTTTACGCCACGGCCAGAAAACCTGAGGACGTGGCGCGTTTGCGGGAGAGGGGGTTGTGGGCGTGCCGTTTGGATTTGGATAGCAATGAAAGCATTGAGGCGGCCTTGACCCAAGTGCTCGAACAAAGCGGTGGGCGGTTGGATGTGCTCTTTAACAATGGGGCCTACGGACAACCCGGAGCCGTGGAAGACCTGAGTGATGAAGCCCTTAAGGCCCAGTTTCAAACCAATGTCTTTGGCACCCAATACCTCACCAACCTCGTTTTAAAAACCATGCGCACCCAAAAAAGCGGGCGCATTGTGTACAACAGTTCGGTTTTAGGCTTTGCCGCCATGGGCTACCGTGGTGCGTACAATGCCAGTAAATTTGCCATCGAAGGGTTAGCCGATACCTTGCGCTTAGAGTTAAGTGATAGCGGTATCCATGTGGTGCTCATTGAACCTGGCCCCATCACTAGCGCCTTTCGCACCAACGCGTTGCAAAAGTTTTTAGCCCACATCGATGTGCAAAATAGCCCCCATAAAACCACCTACGAAGCGACCCTTTCGCGCTTGCAAGGAAGCAAACCCACCCCTTTTACCCTCGGGCCCGAAGCGGTGTATGACGCCCTTTTAGAGGCCATCACTGCGTCAAAGCCCAAAGCACGTTACCGTGTTACCACACCCACCAAAGTGCTGTGGTATGCCAAGCGGTTATTGCCTACATTGCTTTTGGACAAGCTTCTTAAAAAAGCCACTTAACGCTGTTTGAGGATGAGTGCGTTGAATTGAGGGATAGGAACGGGTCTGGAAAAGAGGTACCCTTGGTAGCAAGGACAGGCGAGTTCTTGGAGGACGCGAAGGTCTTCTTTGGTTTCAACGCCCTCGGCCACCACTCCAAGCCAAAAGATTTTAGAAGCTTGGATGATGACTTCGGTCACGGCACGTTTATTGGGGTCTTCGTGGATGCCTTGCACAAAAGAACGGTCGATTTTGAGGGTATCAACGGGAAGCTTGTTGAGGTAACTCAAAGAGGAATACCCTGTCCCAAAATCATCGATGGCCAGTTTGACGCCCAAGGCTTTGAGCCCGTGGAGGGTGTTGAGGTCCCCCGAAGCAGAAAAACTCTCCGTAATCTCAAGCTCCACGAGCGAAGGGGTGACGCCTGTTTTGTGCAGCAAGGTGCGCACCATGCTGACGCAGGTGGGGTGTTCTAGCTGTTTTACGGAGAGGTTGATAGCAAGGTGTAGGTTCCACCCGCGTTTTTCCCAGCGTGCCAATTGTTCCAATGCCGCTTCTAGTACCCATTTTCCAAGTTGCAAGATAGAGCCTGATTCTTCCGCCGTTTCGATAAACATAGAAGGGTGCAAGAGCCCTTTTTCGGGATGATTCCAGCGAATCAACGCTTCCGCGCCAAGGATAGTGTTGGTGTTGGTTTCCACCTTGGGTTGGAAGTAGAGCTCAAATTCACCCCGTTCGATTCCCAAAAGAATCTCCCGCTCCAAGCCCACCAACGCGTGAATTTTCTCGTCCATTTCGTGGTTAAAACATTGAAAAGTGTTGCGCCCTTTGTGTTTGGCCTCGTACATAGCAATGTCGGCATTTTTGATAAGCTCAGCCGTCGTAGTGCCATCCTTTGGGTACAGAGCAATCCCCAAACTACACCCAATGGTAAGTTCGTGGTGGTTTACATGTAAGGGGGCATTGACCGTTTCAATCATGCGATTTAAAATCTCAAAAAGTACTTCATTTTTTGTGATATTGGTCAAAATAAAGATAAATTCATCCCCGCCGATGCGCGCAAGAGTGTCGGATTCTCGAATGATTTTTTGAAAACGTTTGGCCATTTCTTGAAGCAACGTATCGCCCGCATCGTGTCCAAGGGTATCATTGACACGTTTGAAATGGTCAAGGTCCATAAAAACAACGGCGAGTTTGCTTTTCTCCCGCTTGGCGCGCCCGATGGCTTGGGTGAGGCGGTCGATAAGTAAGAGGCGATTGGGCAGGCCTGTGAGGTAGTCATGGTGCGCTTGGTGGCTAATGGCCGCTTGCTGATGCTGCAAGGTGTGAATCAGTGCATTGGCCCCAAGGGCAAGGGGGTGAAATTCGCTAAAGGTGATTTTTTCCGTTTCGATGACCGCGTGTTCGTGGGCGGCGCGTTCAAAGGTTTTGAGAAAAAGACGAATGATTTTTTGCAAATGTTTGTGCAAGGAAAACAGGGCAAATCCAAGGCCAAGGGTGGCAAAAAAAAGCAGGCTAAAGATGAGGGTATTGCCCTTGTCGATGAGCTGTTGGTACACCTTTGCCTCTTCCTCTAAAAGGGTGTCGATGTGCTCTAGGTCAACCCCTGCCCCTAGGAAAAAAGGGTGATTGGCGATGGCGATGACGTAAGAGATTTTGGGTGCAAGGGTGCCATCGAGGCGTTTCCACGCGTACGTGGTGAATCCACCCTCGGTAGAGGCTTGGGCGGTGGCGCTGTTGAGTTGGACCACTTTGACGCCATTGGGGTCGGTGGTTTCCCAAATATTGGGCCGATTGGGAAAGTAAGTGCCGTTGCTGACAATCATTTTGCCATCAAAGGTATTGAGAAAAAAATACCCTTCGTTGCTATTTCCAAGGCGTTGTGCGGCGAGGATTTCAAAGAGTTCATCTTCGGTCTCTTTGGGAAAATCTTTGCCGTGCAATGCCGTGATTTCAAGGATGGCGCGTTCTAATTCGTAGTAAGCAGAGGCGTCCCTGCCCGAAGCATTTTGTGTCATCTCAAGGAGTGCGTGAAGGTCGGCAAGGTCGTTGAGCAAGTCAAGGGTTTTGAATTGTTTGGCTTTTTCCAACTGCAAGGAGAGGATGGTGTGCATCCGCAGGACTTCAGATTTTAAGGAGGCTTTTTGCTCGTAAAGGAGCCGTTCGCGCTCTTTTTGCTCCAAAGTACCCACATGCTGTTTGAGGGTGTAGGAGGCAATCACTCCAGAGGCAATGGCAATGATGCAAAAAAGCATAAAAAACTGCAAAGACGCAAGTTTAATTAGACTGATGGGTTGTTTCAAGGCCACTCCTAAAAAAGGGTATCTTAGCACATTTATTCTAAGAGCAAAATACGTTATAATCCCACCAAAAAAGGCCCCCAATGCACCTTCAAAAACACTCCGCCATTGCCAGAGTCTTGGACCAAATCCCCACCCCTTGTTACGTTTGTGAGGAAGCTTTGCTGGAAGAAAACCTCAAACGTTTAGCGTACGTGCAAGAACAAACGGGAGCCAAAATCCTCCTTGCCCTCAAAGGCTTTGCTTTCACAGCGTTGTTTGACATGGTCGGAAAATACCTGCAAGGGTGCACCGCTAGTGGGCTTCACGAAGCTACCCTTTCCCATGAATTTATGGGCAAAGAAACCCACACGTATTCGCCCGCTTTCAAAGAAACACAGATGGACGAAATCCTTTCCATCAGCGACCATGTAGTGTTTAACTCCTTTGCCCAGTGGGAAAAGTTTCGCGCTTTAGCCAAAGGAAAAGTTTCGTGCGGACTACGTGTTAACCCCGAAGTTTCCGCTTCGCCTGCGGATTTGTATAACCCTTGTGGGCTTTACAGCCGCCTTGGCATCACCCGCGCCCAGTTTCAGCCTGAACAGCTTGAAGGCATCGAGGGGTTGCATTTTCACGCTCTTTGCGAACAAAATGTGGACGCCTTAGAAGCGGTACTAGCAGGGTTTGAGGAAAAATTTGGCGCGTTTATCCCGCAAATGCGTTGGATTAACTTTGGGGGCGGGCACCACATCACCCGTGAGGATTACGATGTAGAAGGACTCATCCGCGTCATTCGCGCCTTTCGTGCGCGCTATAACAACATCCCCGTGTACCTTGAGCCCGGCGAAGCGGTGGGGTGGCAAACGGGGCCGTTGGTGGCGTCGGTGCTTGATATTGTGGACAATGGCATGAACATCGCCATCTTAGACACCTCCGCCGAAGCCCACATGCCTGACACCCTTGCCATGCCCTACCGCGCGCAGATTCGAGGAGCCAGCGAGGCAAACGAAAAAGCCCACACGTACCGCCTTGGAGGCAACACGTGTTTGGCGGGAGATATCATGGGGGATTACAGTTTTGATGCGCCTTTACATGTAGGGCAAAAACTCATTTTTGAAGATATGATTCACTACACTATCGTGAAAAATACGACGTTTAATGGCATTAAATTACCCGATTTAGGTGTGCTGCGAAAAAATGGTGTGTTTGAAGTGGTGCGGGAGTTTGGATACGAAGAGTACCGACGCCGCAATTAGCGTCGGTGAGAGAGGGATTAGCTACGTCCCCTGCTTGATAGTTTTAGGGGTCGAACTAAACTCTAAACTTTTTATGTGAAATACAAGAAATAGCTCCTTACATGTAAGCTCTTAGGAAGTATCTAAAAAGTACAATTGTACAATTAGACATAAAGGATGTAAAATGAATATTTCAGCGACTGAACTTAGACAGCATGCACATCTTCTCTCAAGCGTGAAAGATGAAGATATCGTGCTGACGAAGCGCGACAAACCTTTTGCCGTTATTGTTGATTTTGAAAAATACACGAAACTTATCAAGATGCATCAGCGCCATAAAAAAAACGCCAAGCTTGAAGCGTTAAATGCATTGGGTTCGTATGAACTTGGCGGAAAGTCTGCCAAAGAGATAAAGGCTGACATGAGCCATGTGTAAGGTTTTTTTAGATGCAAACATCATCTTAGACTTGATTGATAAGAATCGCAACTGCGTTGAGCAAACAAGGTCGCTTATTGCGTCATTGCTCCAAAATGGCGACACACTTATGACCAGTTGTGACATCTTTACTACGGTGTATTATGTGGCGCAAAAGCATGTGGCGCGTGAGGTGCTTTTAGGTGATCTTGAGAAGATACTGAGCTTTATTGACGTGATACCCATTGATTTTTCGACTATTCAGTACGCCATAAAACTCAATAAAAATGAGTTAAAAGAAGATTTTGAAGATATTTTGCAATACGCGTGTGCCAAAAGTGCATCATGCGAACGCATCATCACCAACGACAAGAATTTTTTTAAAGGCGATATTGAGGTGGTTTCAGTTGCATTTTTTTCTTAAAAATAGACGGGCGGTTTGAAGTGGTGCGGGAGTTTGGATACGAAGAGTACCGACGCCGCAATTAGCGTCGGTAAAGGGGAGCGTTAGCTACGTCCCCCGCCTTTATAGTCACTGCGTCCGCCACTTGATGGACGGCTTTTTCCACCACCACTAGAAGGGCGACGGCTGCGGAAGTTACTACGGTTTTTAGAATCAGGACGTCCTGCAAGGCGTTTGATGACTTTTGCAAAGGTTTGTTCATCCAGTCCGATTTTTTCAGGGCCATTGGCTTTTTCTTGCTCTAATAAAAGCGAAATAGCTTTAAGGGCGATGTTGGCAAGGTCGGTTTCGTTTTCAAGGGCCGTCAACACTGCAGGAGCGTTTTCATTTAACGGTGCTTGTTCGATGGTGCGCGCAAGGTTGCTCAAGCGGCTTTTTTGAAGTTCGCCCCGCGTTGGAAGCACACGGTGTTCGATGTTGGTGCCGACTTTTTTGCCGATGCGTTGAATGGAGTTGTATTCCATAGGCGTACACAAGGTGATGGCCATCCCTTTTTGTCCCGCACGTCCTGTACGGCCGATGCGGTGGACGTAACTTTCAGGGTCGAAAGGAATGTGCACGTTGATGACGTGGCTGATTTCTTTCACGTTGAGTCCGCGCGCGGCCACGTCGGTGGCGACAAGCAAGTCAATGTTGGAAAAACGGAAGGCTTTGATGACTTCTTCGCGTTGTGCTTGTTCCATGTCGCCGTGCAAGCCTTTGACTGCAAAACCTCCTGCGGTAAGTTTGGTGGCGAGCATGTCTACTTCTTTTTTGGTGCGGCAAAACATGATGGCTTTGTCAGGATCGAGGGTGTCAAGCAAACGAATCACTGCATCGTCGCGCTCCCACTCTTCGATGACGTAATAGCACTGTTCGATGTCCACGTTGGTGGTCATGTTCGCAGGTGTCACGCTGACAAATTTTGGTTCTTTAAGAATTTTTTTGGCCAAGACCTTGATGGGCTCAGGCATAGTGGCAGAAAAGAGCATGGTTTGGCGTGAGCTTGGAAGGTAGGTAAAAATCTCTTTAATATCGTCCAAAAAGCCCATATCAAGCATCTCATCCGCTTCGTCTAAGACTACGATGGAAGGGTTAAAGTCTTTGAGACGGTTGTTTTTAAGAAGGTCTAGCATCCGTCCGGGGGTTGCTACAACCACACTAGCACCCGCTTCGATAAGCTTCATTTGGCGTGTGTAGGAGCTGCCTCCGTAAACGGTAACGGTCTTGAACCCTTTAAAACGTCCAAGCATGTAGATTTCATCACTGACTTGGGTAGCAAGTTCGCGGGTAGGGGTGATAACAAGAACGTGGACGCCTTTTTCACGGGGGTCAATCTTGCTAAGAATTGGTAGGGCAAAGGCAGCGGTTTTTCCCGTACCTGTTTGGGCTTGGGCAACCATGTCATGACCTTCTAAGATAAGGGGAATGGCTTGTTGCTGAATGGGACTTGGCTCTTTAAAGCCGGCTTCTTGAACAGCTTTAAAGATAGCTGCGTCTAGGGCGAAAGATTCGAATGTGGTAGTCATGTAAGGGGTTCCTAGTAGATCAATATAGCAGAATTTGGGGCTAGATTGGTCGAAATTTGGTTCATTATAGCCAAAATTATTTAAAACTAAGCGCGATAAAAACATTTACCACAAGAATGCTTAATGTTTAGCCTTACATGTAACGCTAAAATGAACTAATGTACTGGCCAAAACCGCCCGCCTGTTGTTTTGACAATGCGTGGCTTCCCTTCTTCTATGGCGACTTCTTCTACAACAGAAGACTTCTCAAGATGGCGAATGTCATTAGCATACATATGACCCTCAATGGTGATGGTGTAAGAAACCAAGAAGCGGTTGTTTCCTTGGGGGTGGATGATTAAGCCATCGATGACGCATTGGATGTCATCAAAAATAGAAAAACTATTGCTTAGGGTATCTTCCAAGTCCATCAAGGTTGTCCCGTCGCTACTGCTCACCCAGTCATCTGAGAGTAAGGCCATTAAGGAGGAGAGATTTTTACTAGAATAACGCTCGGCAAAGGTTTGGTAAAGCTCGTGAACAAAGGATTGTTGGGCTATCTCTGATTGGGTTTTGATAGAATCAGCATGGGTGACTAGGCGGCCTCTTATGTGCTCTAAAAGAGTGACAATAAGATGTTGATCAGGAAGAAATACCTCTTTTGCTCTTGCGGCTTCTACGGTAGAAACATGCTGTTCGTATTCAGTATAAAGCGCGTTGTAAGTAGTAATATAAGCTTGTGTTTCACCAATGGCCAACTCTTCCACTTTGGCATGCAGGATTTTGACTTCTTTAAGCATGGCAGACTCAACCACGGAGTCTTCCAAGCGTTTTTGTTCGATAAGCTTTCCTTTGAGTGCCATAAGTTCTTGTACGCGAAGCCTAAGTTGGACATATCTTTTCCCAAGGGGAAATTCTTCAAGGGCGTATGTTGTCAAGCTACTGTTAAATTTTCCATATTTGGCATAGTACGTCTCTTCGTAGGTGCTTTTTTTATCTTCCGCGAGGGCGGGAAAGGTGATTGTATAGGGAAGCAAAAGCGCAATTTCTTTTAATTGCTCTAAATAAGTCCTTTCATCTTCAATATCCATAGCATTAATGAGCTTTTCGCTTTTGTCTAAAGTACTTTTCCATACCACGACTTCCCCGTGGAGAAGAAAGTTTTCTTCGGGTGCGGCTTTAAAGTCTTGGATTGAAAAGTAGCTATCAAGAAGGTTTTTTGTGTTGGGCATGCTGTTTTTGATAAACGCATAAACATGAAGTGCCATAAGCTCTTTTTTGGCCTTTTCGACTTTTTCATTTTCATTAAGTTCTTTTTCTTGGGCGTAGCGTGCATAAGGTTCTAAAATGATGGCATAATTGCCCTCTTTGGCACTTTTCAAGCCTGCATTAATGACCATTTTTCCAGATTCCTTATCTAAAGAAAAAACCTCTTGTGAAAGCTGTGTGGCATACCACTCCCCCCACTGTTTTTGAAGTTTTTCTAAATATTCGTAATCTCTTTGACGGTTCTCTATTTCACTTTGGGCAGCTTGTAAGTAGTATGTTGCTTGGGAACGAATAGTGCCAGTGGCGATGCGAGAGATGACACTGTTAACTTTGCTTAACGTATCTTTATACCCGTCCATATTTCCGTGCAACAGCCCGATACCATGACTTTCTTCTAAATTATAGATGGGCATTGACCTGCTTAACATTTCGGCCTCTTCCGCTGTTTTCATCGCAAAGTCATTAAAAAGTTGTAATGTTTCATTATCCAATACAGGAAATTTTTTCCATTCAGACTGCAAGGTCTCAATAGCATACAAATCATTTTCGAGGGTGCTAAGGTCGGCGATAATAGCATCGTGAACGGAAGCAGGAGCAATAATTTGTTCCTTTCGGACACCAATGATGGCTCCTACTGAATGCAACGACACGCCCTCGTCGTTTATCTTGCCAATAGATGAATATGCGTGCTCTTGAAGATACGTGATAGCCCCTGTGGTTGTATGTTCTATTTGAGGCATCCAGTGCATAATAACAGGGTCTTCGCCCGTGCCAGAAACCATGGGGAAGGATTCTAGGATTTTTCTGTTTTGGTACACTGCCATACCAACCCGCTTCATTTCGCTAATCGTATAGTCTATCATGGCTCGAAGGCGGCTTTTGTCGTTTGAATAACGCAGTTCAGTAATGCTTCTTAGGGTGCCATAGGCATTGAGTGTTTTTTCTTTGGATATTTTCCATTCGTTGTCTAATTCATTTTGTGCATAGCTAATTTCTTCTTCGCCTACTTTTTTGTTTTCACTTTTAAGCCATCTTATGTGAGGGGTGTCATGAACCGATGGTTTGGACAACTCTGTTGCCTCTAAGCCTTGCTTAAAAAGCACACCCATCTCTTTAAGCAAGGCATCAATAGAATCTGACCATTTTGTTTTAAGGAGCAGGGCTTCTTCTAGGTTGTTAGACTGTAGTGCCCCTTTGACATCAGTAAAAGGGGCTTCTTTATACTCTAAAGCGATGCCTTGGGCAATCTCTAAAGAGGGTTTGCGTAGTTCCAAGAGAGAATTTTGGTATTGTTGGTGTGTTGGGGAAGAGTCTTTGTCGGCTTGAAGCATGTTTTCTACAATCGTTTCTTGATTATCTATGAGTTCTTTATCAAGTTTTCTGACTAATTCAAGGGCTTGGATTTGAAGTGCAGTAAACTCTTTTTCCAAATCGTATTCGCTGATGATCATGGCATTGACCGCAAACAGATTAGACTCTTGAGAGAGGTAGAAGAGTGTTGCTCTTGCTTTTTGTTTTAGGGCAAAATCGCTATTTTGTGCTTCTGCTTCGGCCTCTGACTTTATTTTCTTTAGCTCTGCTAGCTTTGCAGGGAAGAGCACTTTTTGTTTTTCAAGAGTTTTGAGTTTTGTGTAGTAGGCAATCACTTCATCCACATTCGCAAAGGCTTTTCCAAACTTTTCGCTAAACACTTTAAATTTTTCATTCTCTTGTCGAAGGCGTGTTTGTGCCCACTCTTTTTCAACCTGTTTGTTTAAATCTTGAAGCAATTCTTTAATCCAACGCCTTGAAACATTTTCAAACTCTTGCAATTGACGCAACTCATGTTCTTCTTGGATGGCTTGCGCTGAGCCACTCAAATGGTCCCATAGGGAGACCGAGATTTCAGGAAAGGTTTCGCCTAGCTTGGTTTGAACGTAGGTTTTGACCAGTTCTCGCGTGCCCGCATCGGTGATGAGGTATTTATTGAAAAAATAGGTAATAGTGTCGCCATCCATGGGGACCGTAGCAGGCGCGTTGCCCGAACTTGAGCCTATAAGCCTTCGGTCGTGATTGACGACGCCATAGAGGGTTTCGATTTGCAGGGCAGCTTTGGTGCTTCGAAATTGCTTTTCAGATTCGATGACTAGCTTTGAAGCTTCCCATACGGCGTTGATAACAGGATGATTGACAGCCCCTGCAACCCCATCAAGTATTCCTATAACAGCATCACCATAATCCCCTGAACCTAGTTTTGAAGAGACTTCAGCAACTTTCTCGATAACGACTTTGATTTTAAGCAAATCGTCTTTGAAATTAGGAAAAGCATTGGGGTCGCCGTTGAGAAAAAACTCCTCACCTTTGCCTAAAAGTTCCCAGATAATATCAAAGGTTAAAAGCTTGGTAGCTACTTCTTTAGCGTCTTGTTTTTCAGCAGTATAGGTAGCGAGGTTGAGACCGTAAGTAGCAGCCTTGGAGAACTCTTGCGATTGGGTTAAAAGCGAGCCAGCTGCTAGAGGATGGGATGTGCTGATGAGAAATAGAGAAAGAAAAAAAGAAACTTGCTTTTTCATGAATCTACCTCATTGGTGAGCTTTACATGTAAGCTTTTTAGGCTTACATGTAAAGCTATGGTTTAGGGAAAATAACGCGAACCGTTGGGGTTGTATTTGTATTCAAGAGTAACCCTCCAAACGTTAACGGCAGCATCATCAACATCTGGATCAGCAAGGGGGTTTATTTGTATGCTTGATTGGATCCGCACCAGGGCATAGGTGTTGTTCATAAGTTTTACTCCAAAAACACGCCCTGGGTCTTCAGCACTAGGCGCGGTGCCACTATCGTAACCACCTTCTGGTACAGTGATGCCAGAAAAAGATGCTCCTAAGCCAAAATCCTGAAGAGCGACTCCAGAAAGAAAACGTCCCCAAATAATATTCCCTTCAATATGAATTTCTGAAAGAGAAGAGTCATATACTGCATCATCTTCAGTAAAATTGAAACCTACGGGAAGCGGGCAAATTGGAATGGTACATTTTTGCAATACAAACGTTCCACTCGTCATATAATCATCCCCACCACCTGCTTCAAGATTTGCTAAAGAGGTTTGGGAAACTCCTCCGCTGTCGTTGACTACTAAAAAATTCTCGCTGTTTTGCACGTTGGCCGTCGTGCCACTTGCCACGTCTGCCGCGTAAGAAAGACCAAAGATGAGCGGGTGTTTCATAGAAAGCAACATCGCTCCTTTTTCGCCCACACTAAAGGAAAACTCTGTAACGCCCTTGTCTTGGTAGAGGGTGCCATCAGTGGTGGCTAAAACGCTACGGTTGAAGAGGATGGAGGCGTAGTAGCGGTTGTTTGAGAACGCCACACTGCTGATGGAAAAGTCGATTTGAATGTTATCAAGTGCTGAGAAATCCTTGCGCAAGGCCCGTTCAAGGGTCATCTCATCGCCCTCAAAGTTTCTGTCCACGTACTGCATAAAGCCCGTATCGTTTTCTTGCTCGTAGAAGGTTTTAAGTTGTGTGAGGGTTTCTTGAATCATCCCATACGCATCAAGGTCACTAAAACTTAGGCGGATTTGGGCGTCTTCTAGGGTGTTGGCTTTGCCTGTGGTGTCGATGACTTTGGCGATGATGTGGTAGGTTTGGGTAAGGTCAGGCTCAAAGGAAAAGTTAAAGCCGCCGTCTTTTTCAAAACGGGCCTTATTCCATGTTTTTCCCCCATCAAGAGAGACTGAGACGTCACCCACAGGATTTTTGCCTGTGCGCGCTTTTCCTCTTACATGTACATAGCCGTTATCTAAACTATCGCGCATCAAGATGGCTTCTTGCCCCGCATCGTCAAAAGAGAGGGAGTTGGCGTACAAGTAGTCAAATCCTACCTCTTCTTCGCCACCCCCAAAAATCCACCATTTGGCGTGAAGGGAACTTGCAAACAAGAGGCCTAAGAGCACTAGTATGAGTTTTTTTTGCATGGCTTATCCTTTAAAACGTCATACGAAGACCAAGGGTCACACTGCGCTCTTGGTAATCGCTTGAGGAGGTAGTATAACTTAGGTCATTAATGTGCGCCCTTAGGTAGACCATAATGCGCTTAAATTGTCCCCTGTCGCCCATATTCCAGTGGGCATCAAAACTGCCAAAAACCTTGTCTAGGTTATCTCCCGCATCTCTTTTTGAATGGTTTTTACCGACGCGAAGGTTGGTGGCAATCTTGTGCTTGGGAATGTCAACACCAAACCCTAGGGCAGCTTGGGTGTAGGTATTGTCGCCGTTGCTTAGTTCATCGTTCATGTCCCACGTGCCAAGGATGATGGAGGGCTTAAGGACGAGGTCTTTATAGGAATGGCGGGTGTTGAAGGTAGAGTTAAAACGCCATTCTTGTTGGTCGCGTCCAGCATTGTTGGTGTTGTAGTCGGAATAGGAAAGTTGCATGTCCGAGTAAACCATGCCAAAGCGGTCACGGTAATTAAGGTCATAAGTAGAGTCTTTGGTCACAGAAGTTTTTTTGTCGATGTAATTGTACTTATAGTTTACGTCCACTACCGCATAGCGTCTGTCAAAGAGTTGTTTAAAGGTGAAGCCAAGATTGGGGCGGTAAGTGTGCGTGGTGTTTGCCTTGTCTCCATCAAGGTTGTCACGAAACCATAAAAACCCTGTGTTCATGGTGATGGTGTCTGTCATCATGTAGCGCCATGTGGCCTTGAATTTTTCGCGGTCAGGGGTGGCTGAGCCCGTGACGGTTTTAAAATCAGGTGAAATGCGCTCGTATTCTAACTGTACGCGGCTAGGATTTTTATTGCCGATGGCTTGGAGAAAAAATGCCGTGCCGTTGCGTTTTGTGGTGGTGGTTGTTTGTGTTTCATTGTCTGAGTAAGAGTACTCCCCGTAAAGCTTTAGCCCAGGGATGGGGCGATAGGTGGAGTTGATGGTGTAGAGTTTTGTTTTGTATAAGGGAACGCCTGTCACAACGGAGTTTGAATCGTCCGTAGCCACTGCGTCAACGCCAACGCTGAGGGTGTCGCTGAGGTTTTTGTTAAAACGTGCTCCAAAGACTTCGCGCTTTGTGGAATCCACTTCGTTGTCCCAAAAGTTGTCCCACCTTGGGTAGGCTATACCATAAACCAATTCAAGGGTGTCTTTTTGTTCTGTGGTGTACGTGTAGGCACCACCTTTTAGGGAGGTGTTAAGGGAGTATTTGGAATAGGACTTAAAAAAATCCCCCAAATGCAACTGGTGCGCCCCCTTTTGCAAGTGCCCTGCAAGGGTAATTAAAGAGGCCGTTTTGGCATCTTTGCGTTTGTCATCGGTGAGCTTGAGGCCCGCGTTTAACGTATAGTCTATCTCTTCAAACTGACCTTTAGTGTAGAGGGTAAAAAGATTTTGGTACACAAATCCCTTGGTGAGCATAGAACTTGAGGGACTATTGCCCGTGATTTCATTGTGTTGAATGTAGAAATCGTTTGTAAAACGATAAACAGTTTCGGAGGCACCAAGGGAAGAAAGGCTTAAGAGCACGAGGGGTGGGATTAAAGGACTTATAACACGCATAATATGCCTTTATAGTATGATAAAGGCCATCATATATCCGACATACTTAATAAAGTATTAAAAAAGTAAACAGTTTATAAATAAATTGTAAATAAACTCTAGGAGTTACTTTAAGAAAAAAAAGTGTGTCTTACATGTAAGCTTTTTTACATGTAAGACACAAAAGAAGCTTACGCCTTGGTGGATTCGGGGTTGTATTTATCGACAATAACCGCGCACGCGGCATCGCCTGTGATGTTTAGGGCGGTACGAATCATGTCAAAGATGCGATCCAGTGCAAACAACAAGGGCAAGCCCTCGATGGGAATTCCCGCGGCGATGAGTACCGCAACGACTAAAAATGTAGGCCCAGGCACGCCCGCTTGGCCGATGGCACCGATGGTGGCGGTGAGGATGATGGCGATGTATTCGCCCATCCCAAGCTCCATCCCAAAGACTTGGGCAAAAAAGATAGCCACAAGGCCGTAGTAAATGGCGTTACCACTCATATTAATGGTCGCACCCAAAGGTAAGACAAAGGCGGCGGTGGATTTGGCAACACCGAGTTCTTTTTCACATGTCTCAATAGTAACAGGTAAGGTTGCCATGGACGAAGCGGTGGAAAGGGCCACGGCTTGGGGTTTTTTCATGGCACTCATGAAGGTTAACACGGGGGTGTTGGAGAAAAATTTCACCAACAAAGGGTAGAACACAAACCCGTAGAGGAGGATGGCCGCCACATAGACGAGAAAGAGTTTCATGACCAAGGTGAGCATGGAAAAGCCAAAGGTGCCTACCGCGTCTGCCATGAGGCCAAAAACCCCCAGAGGCGCGATGCGCATGACTACATGAATCATCCAAATAAACGCATCAATGGTGGCATTTAGTGGGGAAAGTACCGCCGCACTTTTGCTTTTTTCCAGTTTGGAAATGGCGATGCCAAAAAAGAGACAAAAGACAAGAATTTGCAAGATGTTCGCATCGGTGAGGGATTGAAACACGTTGGTGGGAATCATGCCCGTAAGGGTGTCAAAAAACCCAGGAAGCGCCCCTTGGTCGGCGTATTTGGTGGAAAACATCCCCTCAACACTGCTTAGATCCAGCCCGCGTCCTGGGCCAAAAACCTCGCCCATAAACAGCGCAAGCCCTACGGCTAATGCGGAGGTGCCAAGGAAAAATCCAAAGGTGGTTACGCCAATTTTTCCCGCTGAGGGGCTATCTCCAAGCCCTGCGGCTCCAGCGATGATGGAGATGGCTACTAGGGGGATGACAAGCATCTTAATGAGGTGAATAAAGATGGTGCCAAGGGGTGCGAACATCGCCGCACTTTGTCCCATGAAGGCGCCAACGGCTGTGCCAATGACCATAGCGATAACAATCTGAACGCCGATGTTATGCATGAGGCCTTTTCGTGGTGTGGTCAAAATGTGTCCTTTGTTGTGAAAGTGATAGTTAAAAAGAGCCCAGAATAGCGGGTTTTTGTGTATAAAAACAGCACAGTCTCTTTTTAAAGTAACGGGCATTATACATTTTTTTGATGGAATAAAAAGAAAGGCTTTTGGGTCGCCAGAATAAAATTTACGTATAATGCGCCTTTTAAAACCTTTTACATGTAAGAACGGACACCATGCACACCTTAACAGACATCCTTATAAAACAAACAGGCCTTAGTATCACCGCGGTTACCAACATTTTAACCCTCCTTGAAGGCGGGGCGACGGTGCCTTTTATCGCGCGGTACCGCAAGGAGATGACAGGCGGGGCGAGTGATGAAGCTTTGCGGGACTTTGAAAAAATCGTTGAAAGTGCCAAGCACCTTTTGGAGCGCAAAGCCGATGTGGCAAGGCTCATTAGTGAGCGAAGCGTCCTTGATAGTGCGCTCAAACAGCGCTTAGATGCTGCCCAAACCTTGAGTGAAGTGGAAGACATCTTTCGTCCCTTTAAAGAAAAAAAGAATTCCCGTGCACAAAGTGCTATTGAAAAAGGCCTTGAACCCTTGGCAGACGCGTTAGAAAAAGGCGACGAGGTGACGTTTTACGAAAAGGCAAAAAGCTACGTGGGCGAAAAGGTTGCTTCTGTAGAAGAGGCAGTTTTAGGAGCCCAAGACATCCTCGCCGAGCGCTTTGCGGATGCCCCAAGGGAACGCGAAGCGGTGCGCACCCTCATGCTAAAGCACGGGGTGTTGGAAGCGAAAAAAACCAAAACTTTTGACGAAAAAGGGCCCTTTGTTTCTTTGGCACAGGCGCGTGAAAAGGTTGCAAGCGTTCCCTCGCACCGCTACCTCGCCCTCATGCGCGGGGTCAAAGAAAAGCAACTGAGTGTAAAAATGGTGGTGGATGTGGCGCGCATCGAAGCAAACATTTACCAATACAAGCTCCCCAAAAACGCTAAAAGCCCCTTGCTTTTTGAGGCCTACAAGGACGGCTTGAAGCGCTTACTCTTGCCCTCTCTGGAACGCGAAGTGCACGGCCTTTTAAAGGCGCGCGCCGACACTGCTGCCATCGACGTGTTTGGCAAAAACCTCCACCAACTGCTCATGAGCCCGCCCGTGCAACAACGGGTGATTTTGGGTGTTGACCCCGCCTTTCGCACGGGGTGTAAGCTTGCGGTGATTGACTTGGAGGGAACCTACCTTGCCCATGAGGTCATCTACCCCACGCCTCCCCACAATGACACACAAGGGGCGACCGCTAAAGTCGTCGCACTGGCTAAACGCTACGCCATCACCGCGGTGGCTATTGGCAATGGCACGGCCTCGCGGGAAACCCAAGAGTTTTTTGCCGCGCTCAACGCCAAAGGCGAGGTGGTGTTGCCTTATACGGTGGTTTCAGAAGCGGGCGCGTCGGTCTATTCGGCGTCTAAGATTGCTTCGGAAGAGTACCCACAGCTTGATGTGAGCATTCGGGGTGCCATCTCCATTGCCCAGCGGTTGCGCGACCCTATGGCGGCGTTGGTGAAAATCGACCCCAAAGCCCTTGGTATCGGGCAGTATCAGCACGATGTGGATCAAAAACAGTTGGAAAAAAAACTCCAAGACGTGACGCAAGATTTGGTCAACCGCGTGGGGGTGGATGCTAACTCCGCTTCGGCCGCGTTGCTAGGATACGTCGCGGGCATTGGCCCAAAAGTTGCCAAAGCCATGGTTGTCCACCGCGAAACCCACGGACGCTTTACATGTAAGGCAGATTTGCTAGCAGTGAAGGGCTTGGGAGCCAAAGCCTATGAGCAAGCCGCAGGATTTGTACGCATCAAAGAGGGCAAAAGTCCGTTGGACAACACGGGTGTGCATCCTGAGAGTTACCCGCTAGCCCTTGCGCTCTTGAAAAACCCAGATGCCTCGCCCGAAGGGCTTATGGCGACCTTTGGCGCGGGCGAAGCCACCCTTAAAGACATCGTTTTTGAGCTACAAAAACCCGGTTTTGACCCCAGAGAGGCGTTGCCACCGTTGCCGTTTAAAGAAGGTGTCACAGACATTGGGATGCTAGAAGAAGGAAGTGTGGTGTCAGGCGTGGTGCGCAACATCGTGGATTTTGGGGTTTTTGTGGACATTGGCCTTAAAAATGACGGGATGATTCACCTCTCCAAACTCACATCCGCGCGAGTGGGACATCCTTTGGAAGTGGTGCATTTGAACCAGTATTTGCCCTCCATTCGTGTCATTGGCATCGACCTTGTGCGGGGTAAGGTGAGTTTGAGCCTTGTGGAGGAGGGATGATGGAACTTGTAGAGCTCACCACCCTAGAGGCACCCGAACTCGCCTTGTACCGCACCTTGCGTGATGGAGCAGTGAGTGCCAAGGGAGAGTTTATCGCCGATAGCCCCAAGGTCGTGTGCATGCTCCTGAGGCAAGGGGTGCAGGCGTTAAGCCTTCTTGCAACCCCTGCGTTTTACGCGCAAGAGCGTGCCCTTTTGGAATCTTTGCAAGGGGTAACGTTTTTTGTGGCAAGCCGCGAGATGATGGAAGGCATCGTGGGCCACACGGTGCACCACCATGTCATGATGCATGGCCTTCGCCCGTTACCTTCACCTCTTAATGCACTGGGCGAGCGGGTGCTCATGAGTACGATGCTCTCCAAGAGTGAAAACCTAGGGGTCATGGCACGCAGCGCGGCCGCCCTTGGCGTGGGTGCTTTGGTGTGTGCTTCCCAAGGTGCGCACCCTTACGGACGGCGCGTTCTTCGGGTCTCCATGGGGCATGTAAGCCAGCTGAAGTTTCACGTGTACGAGGATGCCGTGGCGACGATTTTGGCCTTAAAGGCTTTGGGGTATCATGTTTTTGGCGCGGAAGTCACGCCCAATGCAACGCCTCTGGCGCGCGTTCGTGTGCCAAAACGATGGGTGCTAGTGCTAGGCAATGAGGGCGAAGGATTGTCTCCTGAGGTATTAGCCGCGTGCGATACGTGCGTGCAAATCGAGATGGAAGAGGGCATCAAAAGCTTCAACGTGGGCGTGGCCGCCTCGGTGCTCATGTACCAGTTTGTGCACGGGGTTAAAGCACGGGAGTAAGCTCAAGAGTAAAGGTGCTAACCCCTGCTTCGTGGGTGTAGTGGCAAGGCAAAGCATGGAGGCGAAAAACCGCTAGGGCGATGTAAAGCCCAAAGCCAAGGCCGCGGGATTCTTTTTGTTTGGAGCCTCCTAGAAAATAGGGTTTGGCGTAAGAATCAAGGGGATGAGGCAAGGGGTCGCCGTGGTTGGAGATGGACAAGGTTGTGCCTTTACATGTAAGGCGCGCGCGTCCATCCGTGCTGTAGCGCAGGGCGTTGTCTACGATGTTTTTAAGGGCCACGCAAAACAAATCAAAGTCTACATGTAAGGTTTGCCCGTTAGCATAGACCTCTAGCGGCGCGGACTCATCAGGGAGCAAATCTCGCACTTGGGCCACAATGTCGTCCAAATGGTAAGGTTTGCATGAAGGGGTGAGCTCTCCCGCTCCTAATTTTTCAATGCGCGCAAACTCTTCTAAGAGGTGTTCTTGGGTCTCAAAAAGCGCGTTGAGTTTGGTTTTGTAAGGGGAGTCTTCAAGCATCGCAAGGGCTAGTTTGCCTTTGGTGATGGGGGTTTTAAGCTCGTGCATGATGTTGCGTAAAAACAGTTGGCGGGCCTCTTTGAGGTCTTTGATTTTTGAGACTGTGTCGTAAAAGGCATTCGTAAGGGCGCCAATCTCATCTTTGCTTTGGCTTCGAGAGGGGAGGGTGTGGTCTCCTTCTGCCAAAGCTTCTATCCGTGCTTTTAGTGGAGCAAGGGGACGAATACTGCGCAAGGTGAGCACATAAAGAAACACCAACGCCAAGCCAATCAGAACAAACAAGCTTACATGTAAGAAATGCGAAGGACGAAAAGGGACTTGAAAAACCTGCACAGGACGCTCTTTTAAATAAGCCAAGGCGTACACTTCCCCTTTAAATTCAACAATTTCTACAGGAAACATACGGCGTCCCATTTCCCCTTGGCGGCGTACGGGCGGGGGTGGAGGGTCTTGGAGGATGGGGTCTAAATGTCCGGTGTTATCAATGCTCAAGAAACCTTCTTGGGCCAGTAAGGCCGTATCAAGTTGGCCAGATTTGGGGAGGTAAGCACTACGGAACAGGCTTTGGGCAAAGCGCCGCACGTCGTTGAGCTGCTCTTTTTTTTGGTGTACCGTAAAGCTTGTCCCAACAACAACAAGACCCATAAAAGCAATGCTAAAAATCAGGGTGATTTTAAAAAATAGGCTATGGTACCACTTCATCCAGCCAACCTGTACCCGATGCCGCGTACCGAATGGAGGTGCTTGGGTTCTTTGGAACTTTCCCCAAGCTTGGCGCGAATGCGGCTGATGAGGACGTCTAAACTGCGGCTTTCGCTCTCTTCTCCCAAGCTTGGCGCCGCACCTATGAGCTGTTCGCGTGACACCACACACCCGTGTTGTTGCACCAATGCGCTGAGTACTTCAAACTCGGCACGGGTGAGTTTCAAAGGCGCTTCGTGAAAATAGATAAGCCCTGCTTTTTCATCAAGAATAAGGGCAGAAACAGGAGCGGGCGCGCTTTGGTTTCCTTTTTTGTAACGCCTTGCTACGCTAAGGATGCGCGCGTAAAGCTCCTTGGGTTCGTAGGGTTTGGGCAAATAATCATCCGCTCCCAAAGAGAGGCCAATGACCTTGTCGTCCAAATCGCTACGCGCGGAAGAGATGATGATGGGAATGTCGCTTTTTTGGCGCACTTCGCGGCAAATCTCTAACCCATCCATGCCAGGCAAGGAAAGGTCGAGAATCAGCAAATCATACGGAGTTATCGCCAAGGCACTAATGCCAAGGTAAGGGTCTTCATAGTTGGTGACATGCAGGTTGTATTGGGCTAAAAAAGCACACAAAAGTTCGGCAAGTTCGGTGTCATCTTCAATCATCGCAATCTTCATGGCAAGGTCCTAAAAGGTTTTGGAAAGTATAACACGGGTGGGTTGATGGAGTGTTAATGGGCCTTAGCGGGAGGTTTGTACATCCCCATGGCACTCTTGCCTTGTTTTTTAACCTGATACATGGCTTCATCGGCGTGGCTTAAGAGGGCTTCGACCGTGTCGCCATGGTCTGGGCAGACGCAAATCCCAATGCTAGCACCAACCCGTAAGGTTTCGGATTTGAAAGGGATGGGTTCTTGGATGGTGGCAAGGATTTTGGAACACAATGTGTGCAAATTGGCCCCAGAGCCAAGATTGGTTAAGAGTACAACAAATTCATCCCCTGCTAATCGCGCGGCCGTGTCGCTTCTGCGAATCTGTGCGCTTAGGCGTGATGCGATGGTTTTAAGCACTTCATCCCCCGCCTCGTGCCCGTAGGTGTCGTTAATGGGTTTAAAATCATCCAAGTCAATGAAAAGCAACGCCGCTCTTTTTTGGGTACGCAAGGTGTTGGCGATGCATTGGTCTAGCCGGTCCAAAAACAAAAAACGACTAGGAATACCTGTGAGTGTGTCGTAGTGCGCTAGGGCTTCTAAGCGTTTTTCTTGGGCTTTTTGTTCGGAAATATTGGTAAAAATCCCTACAAAATAGACAATAGCACCCGTTTCATTTTTAATCGTGCTGATGCTAAAGCGTTCAGGCACCACATCGCCATTTTTGTGTAAGTTGTACAGCTCTCCTTTCCAAGTTCCAGTTTCGAGCAAGGTTTTCCAAAGCGCCTCGTAAAATGCCTCGCCATGGTGGCCACTTTTGCGAATGCGGGGGTTTTTCCCAAGCACTTCGGCGGAAGCAAAACCCGTGAGTAGGGTAAAGGCACGGTTAATGGTGACAATGGTTCCAGCACTATCAGTGACCACAATGCCCTCAGAGGTTGTTTCAAAGATTTTAGCAAAGAGCTTGGTTCGCTCTTCCAATAAGCGTTCTTTGGTGATATCAAGGGCAATGCCTCCAAGCATGCGGGCGCCCTTGGCATCTTGAAAAGGAAAGTTAAAGCTTTGAAAAATATGCTCTTTGCCCAACACATCAGGAAAGCGTTGCTCGTGTTGTCCTATCCCCTCGTACAGCGTCAGGCGGTCTTGGTTTTGGAGCAAGGCGGCAACAGAGGGCGGAAAAATAGCACTTGCTGTTTTCTCGCGCCACTCTTTGCCACCAATAAATTTTTCATAAGAAGCGTTCATGTAGGTAAACACCCCTTCGGTATTTCGGATAAAAGCAAGGGCGGGTAGGGCGTTCATAAAACGTAAAAAAAGTTCTTGGCTCTCTTTGAGGGCGTGCTGGGCTTTTTTGGTTTGGGTGATGTCAGAAACATACCCTACCATGCGAATGGGTTTGTGGGCGGCATCAAAAAGTGCCTTGCCTTGAACCTTTACCCACCGTAATGCACCGCCTAGGGGAGCGCATTGGTGCTCTACTTCAAAAAGGGCGCTGTTGCCTTTGAGATGGGCACGAAGTTCTGTGGTGACGTGCTTGGTGTCTGCGTCGTGAATGAGGCCTAGCCAATGGTCAACGTGGTTAGGATTTTCGTGCTGTTTGTACCCCATAATCTCTTTCCAGCGTCGTGAAAAAAAGACTGTATCGTTGAGAACATCCCAATCCCACAAGCCATCATTGGCACCATCAAGGGCAAGTTCATAGCGTTCTTTCCAGTATTGCAACCTTTTTTTGAGGGTTTCAAATTCGGTAATGTCCACCAAAAGGCACACCGAACCTAGTAACTCCCCTGCGGCGTTTGTTACTTTTTCACAAGTGAGGTGGATTTCTTTAAGGACGTTGTTATCGTAGGGCAAATGGGTGTGTTTGGTGTGCTTTGGTGGGAGGTTTTGGAGGTGTTTGATGACCTCCATTTTTGCACTTCCAATGTGTAAATCAAAGGCGCGATTGCACCCAAGGTAAGCCCCCTTGATGTCTTTGTAAGCAACAGGAACGGGAAGGTTTTGAAAGAGGTGCTCAAAAGAGATAAGAGACGCAGAAGCATCCGATGGGGCGATGAGATTTCGTTGGAAGAGGAGTACAAAAAGGGAAGAGAGAAAGAAAAACTGGGCAAAGTGAAACAAAAAAAGCGAAAGGCTTAAGGTGTCTGTTTCCGCGAAAGAAATACCTTCCATGGACGCACTAATGGTTAAAAGAAAGGCGCTGATAAAACTTGCCACACCAAAAAAAAGACCCTTCTCAAGACGGGTTAATTGCCCCTTTTTCCCAAAGGCGAAAAAAAAGAGTGCGCCACCCATAAGGGCGCTAAGATGGGCTAATGAAGCAAGACTTGCTTCGAGTGTAAGGTGGGGAAAAGCAGTAAAAAGGAACAACGCAGCAAAGATACTCCCACCAACACGCCATCCCCAAACACATAAAGCGGCAAAGGCAAAGGCATCGGCTAGCCAAGGAGCCTGCGCCCATAAGGCGGCATAAGGGACTCCAAATGCAAGGAAAATCCCAAAAATAAAACGATTAGCAAAGGAGTTAGAGGGTACAGGTTTAATGGGGTATCCTTAGCGCTAGACGTTAAAACCGCATTATACCACCAATAATAAAAAAAGTGAAAATAAAGATATAAAAAAGCACTTTTAGTGCGCGAGCCCTCTGCTGAAGAGAACACAGCGTTAGCGTAGCCTGTGGAGCTTTGCTTCAAAGGCGTATCAAAGTAAAAAAGCACTTTTAGTGCGCGAGCCCTCTGCTAAAGGACTAAAGGGCATGCCCTTTAGTCCTTTATGTTTTATTGTAAGAGTTCTTTTTCTTCAATATAAAAAGGAACGCCTTTAAGGCCTGCTTGAAGGTATTTGCGGCGCAATTGGTCCATTTGCATTACCCCATCTTCAGAAACCGTTGCATCCACTGTTGCGGCCTCGTCAAAATACTTGCGTAAAATAGCGATTTTAGCCGCATCGTCTTTGGCTTTTGCTACCCCTTGGTAGATGAGGTAACTTTTTTGAAGGGCACTGGTGTCATGAACGGGCGTGAGGATAAGGCGAAGGTTGTGGGTTTTGAGGCGCTCTTCAACCGTGCCCAGTTCGTTGCGGCAATAGGGGCATTCGGGGTCTGAAAAGACCACCATGGTAGGCTTGTTTTTGTCATTGCCAAGGGCGATGATGTTGTTTTTCTTTTCTGATTTGTAGATGGCACCAATCTTTTGTTGCAGTTGTGCTTGTTCGATAGATTCTTTCATAGAAACGCCAGAATCAAGGTCAATAATGTCAGGAAACATGAGGCCATCTTTCGTGAAAAGAGTAATCACTTGGCTTTGGGTGCCATCACTTAATTTGGTCGTGACGATGTCGTAGCCTTTGAGTTTATCGACGGCTTTGCGGTTTTCAATAGTGACGCTAATATGGTCGGGTACTTGGGCTTTAAAATAGGCAATGACTTGCGCGTCAGTAGCGGCAAATAAAGAAGAAGTTGCAAGCAAAGCAACGAGGCTGAGGTGTTTCATGAAGGACCTTTCGTGTGTTAAAATTGTGGTATTATACAGGCCTTGGGTAAACCGAAGCTAAATTTTATTGCAGTAAAGGAAATGGGCGTGGAAACCCCCTCAAAAACAGCACTTATTGAAGAAATTGCACAATTGATTGAGTCTGATCCGCACGCGACACCTGTGGCGTATGGTGTGTTGATGGTCATGGAAGAGATGGAGCTTGCGGCGATTCGCGATAACTTGCAACGCACAAAACGTACGCGCAATAACGAAGCGTGGTACGATGAGCTTGTTCAAAAATGTGGGAAAAATGGTGGCTAGAACCTCTTAAAAACGACGTTTATTTGTTTGCAAATAAGTCATAAAGATGCTTTTTTAGTTACAATCTAACAAGGGCTTTTGCAAAGAAGTCCCATCGTAGTTTACTAAGCAAAAGGCACCGCAATGAACCTGCGTCACGGATCCCTTCGCATTGTTGGAGTCTATACCCTTTTTTCAGTGCTTTGGATTTTATTTTCCGACAAGGTATTAGGTTTTTTTGTTAAAGATATTTCCGTGCTTAACACCATACAAACCTACAAAGGCCTCTCCTTTGTGTTGGTGACGGCGGTGTTGCTGTACGGGTTGATTTTATCCCATTTTCGTTCATTGCAACATATTCAAGCCCAACTCAAAGAACACAAGCAACGTTTAGAATACGTCATTCAAGGCGCAGGCCTTGGGTATTGGGATCGCGATTGCGTGACCAATGTGCATGTTGTAAACGACACGTGGCTAAGCATGTTGGGCTTAAAACGCGAAGCCCTTAAGGGCGAGGTGGAAGAATGGATGAGCTTGGTGCATCCTGAAGATAAAGCAATCATCCAAGAAGCGATTGCCACGGCGAGTGTAAACCAAGCCTCGTACGTGGTTGAATTTCGGATGCGTCACCGCCAAGGGCATTGGGTGTGGATTGAAAGCTCGGGCGCTGTTGTGAAGCGCGATGAAAAAACAGGTGCCCCCTTGCGCATCGCGGGCACCCACAAAGATGTGAGCGAGCGCAAAAAAGCCCAAGAAGCGGTCATGTTTTTAGCCCATTATGACCCCCTTACCAAACTTCCTAACCGTACCTTGCTAAAACGTGAACTTGAAAAACCTTTTTACGCTAAAGGCGTGGCGTTGTTATTTTTGGATTTGGACCATTTCCAACGGGTCAACGACTTGCACGGGCACAGTTTTGGAGACCGGCTTATCGAAGCTGTTGCGGCGCGGTTTCAGACCCTAAATGAACACACAGGGTTTCTTGCGCGCATGGGGGCAGATGAGTTTGTGGTGGTAACCTCCGAAGTGGACCACGCCTACGCGCACGCCCTTGCGTGGCTTGAGAGCCTTAAAACCCCCTTTAAGGTAGAAGGAAAACGTGTACATGTAAAGGCCAGTATTGGGGTTTCACTTTTTCCTAAAGATGCCAAAAGTATCGAAGAGTTGTTTCGTAATGCCGATACGGCGTTGCACGAAGCCAAACGTTTGGGTAAAAACCAAGTCGTCTTGTACACCAAGGCCATGACGGAGCAAATTATCCACATGGACACCTTGGACAAAGAGCTTCAAGAAGCCCTTGAGACGGACGCTTTTGTGTTGCACTATCAACCTCAAGTGGACCTTGAGCGTTTGGAGACCGTAGGGGCAGAAGTGTTGGTGCGGTGGCAACACCCCCTCCGAGGACTGCTTTCTCCTTATGTGTTTATCCCTAGGGCCGAGGAGAGCGGGTTTATGGTGCCTCTGGGGTGGTGGATTGTCCAAAAAGCCCTTAAGCAACTCGCCCTTTGGCAGCGTGCGGGGGCTTTTAAAGGAACCTTGGCCATCAACATCTCCACAGTTCAGATTGAAGAAGAGGCTTTTGTTGCAACCATGCGGCGTTTGTGCGAGGAAGCGGGGGTTTCACCCACGTGCATTGAACTAGAAGTCACGGAAAGTTTTGTCATGAAAAACACCAGTGAAAGTGCCAACAAGCTTTTGGCGCTTAAGGAAGCGGGGTTTAAACTCTCTGTGGATGATTTTGGCACAGGGTACTCTTCGTTGAGTTACCTTAAGCAACTTCCTATTGATAAACTCAAAATTGACCGTTCTTTTGTGAAAGATACGCCTGAAAGCGAAAAAGACTGTGCGATTATTAAAGCGATTATCACGTTAGCAAAAAACCTACACTTAGAAGTGCTTGGGGAAGGAGTTGAAACACAAGAGCAGGCTGTATTCTTAAAAAAAGAAGGTTGTCGTGTGGTGCAAGGTTACTTTTATGCTGAACCTATGCCCCCTGAAGTATTTATACCGGTTTAGTCGGCTTAAGAAAGCTGTTCCAATGCGCTGTTTTAGGCTTTTTATCGAGACTAAAAACCCAAAAAAGTCTCAATAATATCCCATATCTTAACCTATAATGTTCGCCAGAATGCAAATCTTTAAAGGAGATCGTATGTCACCAAAAATTTGGAAGATGATCGCCCCAGTGGCGGTTGTACTGGTGTTTTGGCTTATGCCAACGCCCGAAGGGCTAACCCCCGAAGCGTGGAAATTTTTCGCTATTTTTATGGGTGTGGTTGTAGGGCTTGTGATTGAGCCTGTTCCTGCTGCACTTGTGGGTTTTGTCGGTATTTCGCTTGTTGCTACATTGGGGCTTATTGACCCAAAGCCAGGTCCAAATATTAGTTGGGCGCTTTCAGGTTTCTCTAACACCGTTATCTGGCTTATCTTCGCGGCGTTTATGTTTGCTCTTGGCTACAAAAAAACAGGCCTTGGACGACGCATTTCATTGGTTTTGGTGAAATACCTTGGTAAAAGCTCCTTGGGTCTTGGGTACGCGGTTGCCTTTGCAGATTTGGTTCTTGCGCCTTTTATGCCTTCCAATACAGCGCGCAGCGCGGGTACTATCTACCCCGTAGCAAGCAACATTCCTCCTATCTTTAACTCTACACCAGACAACGAACCACGCAAACTTGGTGCGTACCTTACATGGGTTGCCCTTGCGTCTACGTGTGTGACAAGTTCTATGTTCCTTACAGCACTTGCCCCTAACCTCTTGGCGGTAGATTTGATTGCTAAAGGGACAGGTCATGCGGCTATTACATGGGGCCAATGGGCTTCTATCATGGTGCCACTCATGTTGCCACTTTTCCTAGCCGTTCCACTTATTACTTATGTGATTTACCCACCAACCCAAAAAACCTCTCCTGAAGCACCAGCGTGGGCTGCAGCAGAGCTTAAAACCTTGGGCGGGATTAAAGGTAAAGAGATTTTAATGGCAGTACTTGCTGTTGTAGCACTTGTCTGCTGGATTTTTGGAAAAGAACTTGGCATCAACGGTACAACCGTGGCGATTGCAATTGTAGCCGTGATGGTACTTACTAACGTTATTACATGGGATGACGTGCTTTCTAATAAAGAAGCCTTCAACATCTTGATTTGGTTTGCGACCTTGGTAGCGATGGCGTCAGGCTTAAGCCGCACAGGCGTACTAAAATGGATGGGTACAGGACTTGAGGGTTACTTGGTAGGTATGACACCCACCGTCTTGATGATTTCTATGCTTCTCATCTTCTTTGTGCTTCACTACTTCTTTGCTTCTGTTACAGCACACACCACAGCGCTCTTGCCTCTTTTCATGGCGATTGCTGTACAAATGATTGCACCTGAGCAATTGGTTCCATTTAGTATCTTGATGGCCGGTACCTTGGGTATCATGGGTATTCTTACTCCGTATGCAACAGGACCATCACCGATTTGGTTTGGTTCACGCTTTATTCCAACAGGAACCTTCTGGTTACTTGGCGGGGTATTTGGCGCCCTTTACATCGCTGTTCTTTTGGTGGGTGTATTTATTTTCGTCTAATCCTTATCTTGTGTCGGGCCTTCGGGCTCGACCCCTTCTTTCTTCCGCTTTCCTTCTTGAGAAACCCTTACATGTACCTCTAAAAAATCTTTAATACTCTCTTGTATCTCGTACTTTTGCGCCCGTGCTGCTTTTGCCATAGCCGCGTGCTTGGCAGGAGAGGTTAAAAGCCCTTTGATAGCGTGTGCCCACGTGTGGGCGGAGCGCGTGGAGAGGATGTACCCGCAAGGATGGGGTGTGCTTGCTAAAAGGGTGCGCGGTCCCCCTTGGTCGGAAACGACAACAGGCGTGCCGCAGGACAACGACTCAAGCACCACTTGCCCTAGGGTTTCAGTAAGGGAGGGAAAAACAAACAAATGGGCTTTGGCATACAAAGCAGGCAACGCTTCTTTGGATTTTTTCCCCAAAAATTGCACCCCAAGCGCCTCTCCTTGGGTGCGTAAAAGTGGATGGGTACATTCCCCTACGCACCACAACTGCACCGCCTGAGGACCTAAGAGGTTTTGGAGGATTTCCCACACTTCCCACAAAAATCCTATGTTTTTTTCAGGACTAATGCGCCCCACGTACAGCAAGGTCAAACGCGTTTCTTTAGGGAGAGGCAAAGGGTGAAACACCTGCGTGTCCACCCCGGCTTTAAAGAGTGTGAGGGTTTTATGAAGAAGGGGTTGGAGTTTGGGGATTTCACTTTGGCTACGGGCAAAGAGCAAAGAAAAGGGTTTGTAAAACCAACGCATGGACATTTGGGTGAGGCGTTTTAGCCCCCAAAGGGGCAGGTTGTTGTGCACGTAAGCGGGAAAATCGGTGTGGTACACCCCTGCAAGGGGTTTGTGGTATTTGAGCGCCAAGGCGCGTCCAAGCAAACCAACAGGGCCAGGCGTGGAGACATGCACAAGGTCGGGGTCAAAGGTTTCAAACAAAGTTTTGGCGTGGGCGTATGAGGGAAAACTAAGGTCAAGTTGGGGGTAAAAAGGCATGGCAAGGCGTAGGCGCACAGGGAGGTTTGTCCAGTTTTTAAAAGGAAGGTTGCAAGATTTGCGCGTTGCCGTGACAAGGTGAAAGGCAGGGCAGTGGGTGCCAAGGTCTTGCAAAAAGCGCGACACGCCGTTGGTGTCGCATAGGGTGTCGGTAAAGAGAAGTATCTTCATGAAAAAGTGTAACGCAAAAGGGTTACTAAACCCTTACATGTAAAGGATGTTGGCCCTTTACAGGGCCAACATCTCACTCGATAGGAATAGCAGGATTAAGACTAGAAGTATTGTGGAGAAAGTGGCGGTGTTTTTCAAACTGGTCGATGATGTCCGTGGCGATGACGTCTTCATCGTACCCGTAGATGTCATACGCCTTGTTGCCATCTTGCAAATAGACTTCCGCACGGGCGTATTTTTTCTGTTCTTTGAGCGGGTTGACCGACTCTGGGAACGCGTAGGTAGGCGTGTCTTGAGATTTAAGACGTACCTCGTAGGAAAAATCCAAATCCCCAGAATGTTCCACGCGCAAAAGGGCTACGCCTTTGGGGTCATAAGAAACATCCACGTTCCATTGAAATTTCTCCAATTCTACTTCCACGGCGTGCATGGCTTTGATGACATCTTCTTGGATGAAACGCTTGGTTTCGCTCACGGGTGAAAAGGCGATGAGCCTGCTAAGGCGGGATTGCCATGTGCCGCTGATTTTCCCATGGCGCCCTGCGTTCATATGGTGTTGCAAACTTTCGTAACGAATCCCTTCCAAATGCAAGGCACGAAAAAGTCCCCAACATGCAATGAGCATGATGAGCGCAAAAGGAAGTGCGATGACGATGGACGCGGATTGCAAGGCTCCAAGCCCTCCGGCGATGAGCAAGGCTGCCGCCACAACCCCTTCAAGCACCGCCCAAAAGATGCGTTGCCACACAGGGTTGTTCTCTTTGCCCCCTGAGGTGATGGTATCTACCACCAACGAACCAGAATCCGAAGAAGTAACAAAAAAGGTGATGACAAGCACTACAGCAAGCACGGAAGTGATGCCCGAAAAAGGAAAGTGCTCCAAAAACTGAAACAAGGCAGTGGAAACATCGCTTGAAACGGCGGAAGAGAGGGCATCGCCCCCTTTGTTCATGATAATATCCAGGGCACTGTTGCCAAAGATGGTCATCCACACAAAGGTGAACCCCACAGGCACAAATAACACGCCCGCAATAAACTCACGAATGGTGCGGCCCCTAGAAACACGGGCGATAAACATGCCCACAAAGGGTGCCCACGCTATCCACCATGCCCAGTAAAACAGCGTCCACCACCCAAGCCACGGCGTGCTGTCGTAGACGTATTGGTTGAAGGTCATAAAGACAACCCCGCTCAAATATGCTCCAACGTTTTGTACCAAGGCACTTAAGAGAAAAAAGGTAGGGCCAGCGAGCAAGACAAACAAAAGCAACAAACCTGCTAAGTAAAGGTTGAGTTCTGAAAGGCGCTTGATGCCGCCATCAAGGCCAAGAACCACCGAAACAGTGGCGATGGAGGTGATGAGGGCAATGAGAATGACTTGCGTGGTAATGCCTACAGGGATGTCAAACAAGTAGTTTAGTCCTGAGTTGATTTGTAAGACACCAAACCCTAGCGACGTGGCAACGCCTAGAATAGTCCCAAGGACGGCGATGGTATCCACGCTGTGGCCAATGTTGCCATAAATACGCTCTCCAATGAGCGGATACAAGGCTGAGCGAATGGAAAGAGGCAACCCGTGGCGAAAGGAAAAGTACGCCAACACCAACCCTACGACGGCGTAAATAGACCACGCGTGCAAACCCCAGTGAAAAAAGGTGATGCGCATGGCTTCACGTGCCGCTTCAACGGTACTTCCTTCGCCCACAGGGGGAGAAGCGTAGTGCATGACAGGCTCTGCGACGCCCCAAAACATGAGGCCAATGCCCATACCAGCCGAAAACAACATAGCAAACCACGAGAGGTAGGAGTATGCTGGTTTTGACTGGTCTGGCCCGAGTTTGAACCGACCATAGGGAGAGACGGCAAGAAAAATAATAAAGAGGGTAAAAATTCCCACGCTGAGCATGTAAAACCACCCAAATGTTTGGGCAATAAACTCTTTGGTAGCACTAAATACTTCCCCTGCGTGGGTAGGCATGCTAATGGCGTAAAGTACCAAGAGTCCGAGAATGAGCACAGAGGGGAGAAAGACGGGTTTTAGCAGGGTTGATTTAAAACCTTGTTCCATAAAGTCTCCTGAAAAATGAAGTAGCGCCCCAAAAGGGCGCCCTTTTCATTATAACACAACCCGGTTATTCAGGATTTTTTAAGGGTTACCGTGCAAGTTTAAAGGCGCGAAGGTTTTCCTCAAGGTGCGAAGCAGAGCCGTTGAGCTTGGAGGCTAGGGAGAGCATTTTAGACGTTACGCTTTCCATGGACGCCGCTTCTTTAGAGAGTCCCTCGGTGACGGAGAGAATCGCGGTGGTTTGGGTACGTTGGTCTTTGGCGTGGGATTGGATGCCAAGCAAGTCTTTTTCTACGGCTTGGACGCCACTGTTGGTCACTTCAAAGGCTTTAAGCGCCGCTTGGGTGTCGCCGATGACGTGTTGCAAGCTCGAAGCATTTTGCTCGATGTTAGAAGAAACATCTTTAGCAGAAGAGCGAATCATAGCAACGATGTGTTCGATGTTGGTGGTCGCTTTTTGGGACATTTCGGCCAAGTGGCGTACTTCATCGGCTACGACCGCAAAACCGCGTCCGTGTTCCCCTGCGCGCGCGGCTTCAATGGCGGCGTTGAGGGCTAAAAGGTTGGTTTGGTCACTGATGTCTTCGATGCTTAGCAAGATGGTCGCTACCTCGGTGGTGGCGCTTTCTAAAGAGCGGGCAAGCTCAAGCATCTGTGCCGAGTCTACCGAAACGCGTTCCAAATCTTGCAAGGCTTCGGTGACTTTGACGATGGAAGCGGCATTTTCTTTCAACAAAGCTTGGGAGTCTTGGATGGTTTTGGACGTCGTCGTGTCGATTTGTTCGCTAATGGTCGCGATGGCATGGTTGCGTGTGGTGATGGCGTGGGTTTGTTCTAGCATAGATTTTGCCGTATTTTCAAGCTCTTTAGCCGTGCTATCAACCACAGAAGCGACGGATTTTACCTCTCCTGAGGTGTTCACAACAAGGCCAAGTTTGGAGCTTAAGGTTTGGACGATGGTGTTAAACAAGGTACCAAGGTTGGAGATTTCATCGCCTCCTTTGAAGTCAAGCTTGCCTGTAAAATCCCCTTGGGACATGCCATTAAATGCCCGTGAGAAGACTTTGAGTTGGGTCACAAGAAGACGGGGAAAAAAGACCGCCAAAAAGAGCATGATGGCGGCCACACCCATGGCAATAACATTTAAAATGGTCATGGTTTTACTAAGGGCATCGTTGCGTTCTTTAAGGGTTTCTACCCCTTTTAAAGTGTGCCGTTGGATGGTGAGTGCCTTGGCGATCACCTCGGTGCGGTTGGCTTCGTTGGTAAGGATGGTTGTCGTGACCTCTTCAATAAGCCCAGCAAGTTTTGGACGCAAGGTGACAAGGGAAATCTGGCGCGCCCGCTCGTCTTGGTTTTGGATAATGAGGCTATCCATTTGAGCAAAATCGTTGGCGATGGTTTCTAATTGCCCTTTACATGTAAGGCACTGGGAAAACCCGTTTGCTTGGGCAAGTAAGCGTTCAAAGTCGAGGTAATAGGCCCCATCTTGCAAGGAGGCATAGTGTTGTTGGGAGGTTTGCATGCGCTCTAAAACAGCTTTAAGCTCCGTGTAGTACGTGATGGCACGTTGGACTTCGTTGAGGTCTTCAAGCTCTTTAATCTGACTCTCCACCTCTGATTCGATGGCGTTAAAGGTGCTTTGGATTTGGCGCTCGGAAAAGAAAAAAGAGACGGTCACAACGGTGCCATAGAGACCAAACATGAGAAAAAAGGAGAAGACAAGCAAAAAGATTTTAGTGACGAGTGTGAGTTTAAGTCCCATGTTATTCCCCTTCTCTCGCGGCGACAAAGGATTTGTTGATTTCCCTTTGCGCTTCTTTGGTGTAGACGTAGTTTAAAAATTCTTTTACATGTAAGGGAGGATTGCCCTTGGTGAGCAGCACTAAAGGGCGCGAAATGGGGTAGGTGCCATTGGCGATGGCTTCGTTGGTGGGCTCTGATCCGTCTATGGCCACGAAGGAAAGTCCTGCTTGGTTTTTGGCAAACACCATGCTCACCGGCGCGATAGCACCAGGAGTTTTGGCGACGTATTCAGCCATTTGCGCGGGCATGTCGATTTCGGTGATGGCAGGCGCGTAGGTGCCCACCAGGGTTTTGGTGTGAAAAACGATTTCCGTAAAGACAATCTGGGTTGCCCGCTTGTCCGCCAAAATTTCTACCACCACATCGATGGCTTGGTCATTTCCACCCACCTCTTTCCAGTTGGTAATCTTGCCTGAAAAGATATCGGCGAGTTGGCCCATGGTGAGAGATTTAAGGGGGTTTGACCCGTGGGTGATGACCGCAATAGCGTCATACCCGACGATAAAAAAGCGCAAATTTGCCTCGCGCATGGCAGAAGAGACGGGACTGGAAATCCCCGCGATGTCTGTTTGCCCCGCGATGAGTGCGGCCACACCGCGCCCCGAACCTGGATTGTCAATAGAACTAAAACGGTGGGATGATTTGTGTTCAAACTGTTTGGCAAGAACCGGAAAAAAGGTTTGCCCGATGGTAGAAGAACCCGAATAGGTGAGCTCGGCGCCCAAGAGTGGAAACACAAAACATGCCACAAAAAGAAGGATGCGCATCGTAAAATCCTTTAAAAAGAATGCCCTTGGCAGGCCAAATAATAATAGCACAATTGTAAGAAGATGCCTCCGATTTATACACATCGGAGGCGAAAAAACTAGCGGTTGTAACTTCCTTGGCTGTAATTGCCAACGTAGAAGACTTTAGGCTTTGTTCCTTTTTCAGGAAGCAAAACAGTAGGTTTATTGGCAGCAAGAATCATGGAGACCTCGCTACTCGCATCGTTCATATCTCCAAAGATACGCGCATCCGCTGGGCATGCCACCACACACGCAGGGGCGAGGCCTTTTTCCACACGGTGGTTACAGAAGGTACATTTTTCAACGGCCCCTTTGCCACGAATCGCCTCATAACCGTCTGCGCCACGCGCCGCGTTGAAGTTAGGAAATGGCGCGTTGGTGCGGTCGCTGAGCTCTTTCTTGGAGAACGTTCCGCCCTTGATGGCCACGCTAGTGTCGCCCACGTAATCGCTAAAGGCGTCTTTGCGGTTGTAGCTGATGACACCATAGGGGTCTGCCAACATACAGCTTTTGCATCCGATACAAATGCTCGGATCGTGCGCTACCATGCCATCTTTTGCGTAATGCATGGCGTGCGTAGGGCACACACGAACACATGGCGCGTCTTCGCAGTGGTTACACAGCGTTGGGACGTGCTTGTAGGTGACTTTAGGGAAGGTTCCCGACATTTCTGTAAAGTGATGTGCCCAGTTAATCCCTGTAGGGGTATTGTTTTCGCTTTTGCAAGCAAGGTCACATGCGCCACAACCTACACATTGGTGGAGGTCGATAATCATTGCATATTTTTTTGCCATGGTTTATCCTTCCCTATATCTTTTCGATTTTAACACGCGCATTACCGCCGTGGCGTGGCGTAGAACCACTCAAACGCTCGTAATCGTACGCGTGGAGTTCGTTATTGTTGCCACCGCGTGCTTTGGCGCCAAACACTTCAGAACCGACCCGTCCGTAAGCCCAGTGGCCTTGGCCGTAGCATTTGATGATGACACCAGGACGGGTGCCTTCCCAGATTTTGACTTCGCTTTCGATACTGCCTTGAACCGAAGTGATGCGAATTTTATCGCCATCTTTGAGGCCGTATTTTTTGGCATCAATGGGGTTAAGTTTGGTGACGTCTTTGTTGGCCACGTCCCCTGGGTCTACGTCTTTCATTTCGTAGTACCATGGGGTGTTTTGGCTTCGGCCTTCACGGTTAAGGCGTGAGCGGTGTTCAGCAAAAATGAGCGGATAGGTTGCCGCGTCCCCGTGGCGCACAGGCGGTTCGTAGTGGGCTACATAGCCAAGCTCACCTCTACATGTATAGTTAGCCGCTTCAAAGGCTTCATCCACGGTGATGCCGTTTTTGGCTGCGTGGTCTTCCATGACTTTTTTCAAGGTTTCGCTATAGAATTCAAACTTCTTTGTAGCGGTTGGGAAATTGTCGATTTTTTTACCAATAGAGTAAGGTTTGGACGTCCACACGCCTTTTTCAAGCAACTCTTCCCAACTGTTGATGCTGTCACCCTTGCTGTTACTGCTGCCATCCCAAATAGGTTGTGTGGCGCGCTTCACGGCAAAAATATCAAACTCTTCAGGTGTCTCAGGTGTTTTGCCTGTGACGGGGTCTTTAAAGTTGTCTTGCATCCAACGAAGGGGGTCAGTAAACCCTTTTTTAGCCAAGGCTTGGGCAATCATGAACGGAATCTCTGTCTCGTCCGTACGGCCATCCACATGGGATTTGATCATGGGTTGGTGCATAGAGAGGTAACCACGCATGTTTTGGCTTCCTTTAGTGTAGCCCCAGCGTTCAAACATGTGAAGTTTGGTAGGAAGTACGATGTCAGCGTACATGGTCATCTCAGCAAAGTTTGGGGTGATGTGGATGTAAAAAGGCAATTTTTCCATCGCTTTTTCCCACACATCCGAACCATTAATAGAGAAAACAAAGTTGTTCCAGTAGCCCATGGCCAGTTTAAGGTCATAGGGGTCTTCTTCAAGGATGGAACTTGCTACACGGGCCGTGACAACTCCGCCCCCACTTTTTTTATTCAATGCGGCAAATTGCGGTGTGCCACGTTTGTCGATTTTTTTGCGTTTAGCGGCTGCAGCGATTTGTTCAGACATGTAACCATCTACTTTAGCTGCACCTTTAGAAGGGGCACCTGAACCGTCCAAAACACCACCCACTGCTTCGATAGAACCTACAAGGCCGTTAAGGACTTCACCGGCAAAAGAACCATAGGCCCCTCGGATTTGCATACACGCCCCTGGACTTACCCAAGAGATAGCTTTGCTTCCTGCGGCGGCAAATTCGCGCGCTACTTTACGGATGTCTTCTGCACTGATTCCTGTGATGGGTTCTGCCCACTCGGGGGTGCGATCAAACACGGCAAGATTCCACCACTGCACTACGCCATGGGTGTGGATTTCATTAAACACGAGTGGTGTGTTGTCTTCGCCTACGGTCTCAGGGACGAGTGCGCCGGGAATAAAATAGTTTTTATTGTCGGCAAAGTTACCCACAAAGCCTTTGTTCCACAAGCCTTCGCTCATGATAACGTGGGCAATGGCCGTCGCTAAGGCGCTGTCGGTTCCTGGGATGATGGGTAACCATCGGCTTGCTTTTGCAGCAGTGGCAGACAAGCGTGGGTCGATGACGGTCATGCGACCGTTTTTGTTGAGTTCACCCAGTTTTTTCATAAACCAAGGGGTTTGGCGGTTTGAAGCAACCCCATCCCATCCCCAAGCGAGGAAGTATTGGGTGTTTTCTAAGTCCGCATCGGCGTATCCCCAGTAGCCTCGGGTGTACATACGGCCAAATTTTTCGGCTTCAGCACAGATGGAGCTGTGTGAGATGTTGTTCGGGCTTCCGATAAGCTTAGGAAAGCTTCCATAAAGGATGTCGTTCATGTGGGTATAGCGACCGCGCATGAGGCAGAATTTATGGGTCTCGTCGGTTTTGACAAGGTCTAAAATCTTATCGGCGATGGTATTGATAGCTTCATCCCAAGAAATAGGAACAAACTGAGGGTCAACGCCACGTCCTTTTTTAGGGTTAGTGCGTTTCATGGGTTGTTTGACACGGTCTGGGTCATACACTTGTTGCAATGCAAGGTGTGGACGAGGACAGATGCGTCCACCGTTGGCAGAAAGGGGATTGCCGCGCATTTTGACGACTTTGCCATCCACCACTAAGCCCTGGACTGCACACCAACTTGTACAGCCTTGACAGGTGGAGCCTACCCATTTTCCTGCTTCGCCTTCATAAGCGAGTTCACCTGTTTTGGCTTCCGCTTTAGGCGTGAAGACAGAAGTGGTTGCCGCGACTGCTGCTGTTGCTGCAGAGGTTTTGATAAAATCACGTCGATTCATACTCATTGCTGACTCCTTATACCGCTTGCCCAAGATAGACAATTAGATTTTTTAATACAAAACTTCCCACAAGAAACAACACGCTCGCTGGGATGACCACGGATTTAACCGTTACTTTTTTCATCAGTGCCATGGTGAAGAGCACAAGAGGGATGATTAAGCCCGCAATGGCGATAAAAAGTTCCATGCTAAAGCTTCCAAACAAGGTCGCATACATGGTTTTTGAAGCCAAATCATTCAACCCAAGGGAGTAAATCCATGCCACGATAATGGCAAGGTTAAGGGTGATGAGTGCGTTTCCGATGACGGGAACTTTGAGGTTTTCCAAAATGGCATCAAACTCTTCGCTTCCATAGGAAAGCAAAAGGGCGACCATGGCACCACCAAGCATAGAAGAAACCATAAACATGACAGGAATCGCGCCATTCCAAGGCTCAATGCCAATACCTGCAAGCAACATACCGTGGTAAAAACCAATGAGTCCTGCCAAGGTCGCACCAATGTACATTAGCGTGCCTGAAATCGCCTCAACACCTTTGGTGAGTGCAAGGAAAGCAATCCAAACTGCAAGGGCTGTAAAGATACCTTGTAAGAAGATACCAATAGACATGACAGAGGAGGGATTGACGTAAATCGCTGTCATGATGATATTAAAAGGTCTTCCCAATTCTGTGAGCAGAAGCAGTAAGCCTGCGATGACAAGCACCGGCGCAATCACCATCGCTTTTTTGATGGTAGAAGCGTACGTTTGCGATCCCATGTAGAACAAAATCGCACCAAAGATAAAGGCGCCAACGCCCAATCCTCCCAAAAACACATCGAGTGAAACTCGAACATCCCACAATAATTCCATCGTGGACTCCTTTAAAGAAAGATAAACACAATCTCATGTACAATCTCCTATAGGCAAAAAGTGTTCCAAAAATACAAATCCCTAAATTTGGGGATTTGAAGCTATCTTGTAAGGAAAATCCCATGAAAATTGGTAAAAAATTTACCAGCACCTGTCAGAAAATTACCATGGCATTGTTGTGCTTTTTTGTCCCAGCCCTTGCCAGTGCTGCGCCCAATATTACCCTTGGGTTGACCGGGACCGTGTTTAAGGATGATTTGGAAAATTTTATGAAACTTGAGCAGTACTTGGAGGAAAAGACCCCCTTTGGTGTGTCGGTTATTTTTTCCAAAACCTACGCCCAAATGATTTCCCTCATCGAAAACAAAACAGTCGATGTGGCCTACGTGTGCAATTCGACGTACACCAAACTAGAACAAAACAAGACAGGAAAACTCTTGGTGATTCCTATTGTGGCGGGGGTGGACCAGTACTACTCCTATACCATTGTAAAAAAAGAGGCGCCCTTTGCCAAACTTGACGATTTTAAAGATAAGATTTTTGCCTTCACAGACCCTGATTCTAACTCAGGTTCCATCGCCCCTAAATATTATTTGTACACTAATGGCTTTGGTGTGGAAGGGTTTTTTCACCGTTCTATCTACACTTTTGAGCACGGCGAGTCTATTAAAGCGGTGCTAGAAGGGTTTGTGGATGGGGCGAGTGTGGACAGCATTGTGTACCATACCTTCATGGAAAAATACCCCGAGGCTAGAGGGAAACTTAAGGTCATTCAGATTTTAGGCCCCTTTGCCAACTCACCTATCGCGGTGCGCCAAGGGTTGAGTGAGGCGGTGTTTGAAGAGCTTCAACGGACCCTCTCCACCATGCACCTTAATCAAAAAGGGCGGGAGATTTTGGCCAAGATGGGGCTAGACCGTTTTGATGTGCCCTCAACCCAAGATTATGAGCCAGTGCGCGTGATGATTGAGTATTTGGAGCAACGTTAAGGGATGAAACGCCTGATTCGGTTTTTGCAAAGCTTTTCCCTTAAAATCAAACTCGCCGTGCTGATTACTTTTTTGGTGGGATGTATCTCGTCCATCGCCATCGTGCTCTCCTTGGACATGGCCAAAAACCAAGCGGATAGGCTGATTGATGATTTGATTGAAACGACCATTTTATCAAACTCCGCGTACGTGGGAGACTTTATTTTAACTGACAACCGGTGGGAGATTTTCAAGTTTTTAAAAAGCTTAACCAGTTCTCAACTCATCGAAGAAGCGGGATTTACCAAGCCAGATAGAATGATTGTCGCCCACACCGATACGGCAACGTTTCGCATGGGGAGTGAATTTATTGACCAGCCAAAATACGAAATGATTCCGTTGTATAAAGACGGGGTGATGTTAGGGTTTTTTGCCCTGAAGCTTAAAAAGCAGTCTTTGTTTGAACTCATTGTTGAGATGTTTTTTGTGCAGATTTTGCTGATGATTGGGTTTGGGGTCGTTGCCCTTGTGATTGCGCGGTATTTTGTCATCAAGACCATCGACCGCTTGAATTTAGTCGTCAACAATACCCGTGCGGTTGCCCAAAAAGAGTGGGAAAATATCTTGCCCTACGAGGGGGATGAAAAAGATGAAATCACCGTCTTGCTGGAAAATACGACCGAGCTCATGCACGACATCCGCAGTGCCATGGAGCACGAGGAAAAACTCAAAGAGTTTTACCATTCGGTGCTCTCAAAAGTTGACACGCTCATCATCATTTTTGACGCACAGATGCGGATTCAGTTTCACAACCACCACCCCTTGCACAGTAGCGTTTTAGACCCGCGCTTGCACACTTTTTTTCCAAAGATTGCGGAAAAACTTAAAGAAATCATGGAAGAAGAGACCCAAACCCTTGCCATCCCTTCCGCGTACAATGAAGGTAAAAAACCCCTCTCTTTGTTATTGCGCGTTGAGCGCATTCAAGAAAACTACGTGGCGACTATTTTGGACATCACGACCCTTAAAAAAGAAGAAAAAGACGCGCGGATTTTGCATTCGCTCAACGCCGTGGGAGAGATTAGTGCCTCGTTTGCCCATGAGATTAAAAACCTGCTTCAACCTTTAAAACTCTTGCTGCCCAAAGAGGGATTGCCTGACAAAGAAGACTTGCCCATCATCCACACTACCTTGGCACGCATGGACGGACAGGTGAGCGATTTTCTCTCCCTTGGGCGTCCTGTGGTGGCCTCGGGTGTGGTGAGCTCTATTAATCCTATTGTGCGCGAAGTGAACGAACGGCTTTCTAAAAAGATGAAGCAAAAAGCCTTACATGTAAAGGTAGATGCAAAAGAAGCGTTTTGTGTCGCCCTTGACCCCGAAGCCTTGCATTTGATTTTTGCGAACCTTCTTTCTAATGCTATCGAAGCGGCCTTTGAGGGGACGACCATCCTTGTCACCCTAGAGCGCCAAGGGCGAAAACGGGTGCATATTAGTGTCTCAAACCACGGCGACCCTGTGCCAGAATCCGTGCGTAAAAACTTTTTTAAACCCTTTTTCACTACCAAAAAAGAGGGCTCAGGATTGGGGTTATTTACGGTGTATAAAATCGTCTACTTAAACCACGGCTTCATGGAAGTGGAACAGCAAGGCGACATGATAACCTTTCATCTTTTCTTACCCTTAGAGGAGTGCGCATGCGTATAGCCGTCATTGATGACCAGCCCGATATTCGCTATTCGGTTGCCAAAATCTTAAAACGCCACGGACACGAGGCCATCGCCTTTGAGGGAACGGAAGCAGAATTGTGCGAAACCCTTAGCTCGCAGGGGATTGATTTGCTGATTGTGGACGTGCAACTTGGCGTGGAGCTTAGCGGGATTGACATCATCAGAGAGCTGAAAAAAACTTCCCAAATGCCCATCATTTTGATGACCGCGTACACCACGGCGCAAAACATGATTGAAGCGTCTAAGCTTGGGGTGCAAAACATCTTAAAAAAACCCTTTGACGAAGAGGCGCTCATGGAGCTTGTGACGCCTTACGAACAACGCACGCAAGAGGAAGTGCCTCCTGAACCTTTAAACACAGGGGAGAGTTTTGTGGGTTCTTATGAAACCATGAAAGAGATTTATCGGCGCATTGGTTTGGCGGCCAATAACGACCTTAGCGTACTCATTTACGGGCAAACGGGCACGGGAAAGGAGCTCATCGCGGGACTCATTCACCAAAGCTCATCGCGCGCAAAACACCCTTTTGTGGCACTCAACTGCGCGGCGATTCCCCTAGAACTTTTTGAAAGCCAACTCTTTGGCCATGAAAAAGGCGCCTTTACAAGTGCCGATGCCCAGTACATTGGCTACGCAGAGCAAGTGGGTGAGGGAACCTTGTTTTTGGATGAGATTGGGGAGTTGGAACCCTTGGCGCAGGGCAAATTACTGCGTTTTTTAGAGACGCGCCAATTTCGGCGGGTGGGTGGCAAAGAAGACAAGGTGTTTTCAGGGCGCATTGTGAGCGCCACGAACATCAACTTGCACGAAAAGATTGAAGCAAAACTCTTTCGGGAAGATTTGTATTTTCGTTTGGCAATGCTGAGCATCGAAGCCCCCTCACTCAAAGAGCGTGCGCAAGATATTCCCATCCTTGTGTCGCATTTTATTGCAAAGGCAAACATAAGCTTACATGTAGAGATTGCAGGCATTACGTCCCAAGCCCTTGAGACCCTTAAAAATCGCCCTTGGAGTGGCAACATCCGCGAACTGCGCAACGCCGTGTTTGGCGCGTGTTTAAACCGTCAAAAGGGGATGTTAAAGGAAAAAGATTTTCCCCAAAAAGAGCGCGTGGTGGAAGATTGGGTGGGGCACCTTGAACTGGCGTTGCGCCAAGGCTTGGACCAAGGCTTGCCTTATGGTGATATTGACGCGAAGTTAGGCCAAACTTGGCTCAAAGTTGCCTATGAGGCAACCCCAAACCTCTCCAAATTGGCCGAAGCCTTAGGTGTGGCGCGACTGACCTTGCGCAAACGCCTCAAAGAAGCAGGATTGTACAATGAAGACTAATACTCCTCTACGCATCGCCTTTTTTGGTGTGGGGGCCGTGGGTGTGGTGATGGCGCGCGCCTTGTTTGAACTGTGCCATAAAAACACCCTTAAGAGCCCTTCTTTTGTCTTTGTGGTGCGTTCACGTGCGCGCGCGATGGGGTATTTTTTCAGAAACCCTGAGCTTTTGGAGCGCAGTACCTTTGTGGAGGTGGAGGCGTTTAGTGCGGTGTTTGAAGCCCCCGACGCCCATGTTAAAACCCTCGGTGCGTGCGACGTGTTGGTGAATGCTTCTGTGCCTTCCCTTAACCTTCCCATCATGGAACTCGCCCTTTTGTATGGGGCCCATTACGCGGATTTGGCCAGCGATATTTACACCCAAACTTTGTTGGACACAAAACGTTTTGCCCAACAAGACCACGCCAAGGCCTTTGAGGCCAAGGGGATTTTTGGGCTAATCAATCTGGGGATTTCCCCCGGCGTGAGCAATTTTCTCATCGGGGAGCGCATCGCCCATTTTCACAACCTTCCCTATGCGACGCGGGTGAAAAAAATCAGTATTCAACTGCTTGAAGAGATTTGTTCCAAAGCGTTGGTTTTTTCATGGGCGCCGCATGTGGCCATCGAAGAGATTTCCTTTAAACCTGTTTACCTCAAAAACCACAAAATCAAAACCTTGACTCCTTTTTCCAAGTCCAAAACCTACGCTTTTCCGTATTTTCAAAACAGCGTGGAAGTGTATCCTGTGTTTCAAGAAGAGGTGATTTCCCTCGCCCAAAGTTTCCCCCAAGTGCCTGAAATCCGCATGCACGTGGGCGGCAACGAGGTCGAGTTGATGAAAAACCTCTACCAGCTCAACCTCCTTTCTAACCGCTACTGCTACGGGTACCAAGACGCACAATTTTCCATCAGTTCTATCATCAAAGACGTCATTCCTAAGATGAAATCTCCCGAAGTGATTGAAGACTACATTCGCAACAAGACCATCAAACATGCCCACTTTTGCGCGGTGGCGGATTTGACTTTGGAGGTGCGCTACCCCAACACTCCCCAAAAAGTAACCTGCACCGAGTCGGTGGGCGTGAGCTTTGTGGACCTAACGAGCCTCATTAAAACGCCCTATTCGGGGGCGACGTACATCTCTTACCCCACAGGCATCGGGGCGGGTGTGTTGCTGTTTCACACGCTTATGTACGCGCACCACCACCCCCTTAAGGGCGTGTTGACAACCGAAGCTTTGCCGCCACTGTTTGGTCCTGCCTTGTGCGACGCCATCAAACGCGAACTTGGCATTTATAAACTCAACCTGTTTCACGCCATCGCCTCATGAATATTCTTTACATGTAAGGCTTATAGATAGCACTTACATGTAAAGAATGTCTGACTGGATAGCACTGTCCCACTGCGCCTATTCGCTCATTCTCGGTTTGTCGTCCTGACAAACCTCCGAGGGTTCTCGGCCAGCGCTCTCCTGAGCGCTTTATGGCCTCAAAAATCCGCTCACAGGCGCAGTGGGACAGTGCATTAACCTCATTTTAACACCGCGTTGGTTACACTTTTGCCCATGAAAACCCTAGTTTCTTCACCCGAAATTTCAGCCGCTTTAGCCTTTGACAAGGACCATTTGTGGCACCCGTACACGTCCATGACCAAGCCTCTTCCTGCCACGTTTATCAAAGGGGCCAAGGGGTGTTCTTTGGTCTTGGGTGATGATAGTCGCGTCATTGACGGGATGGCCTCGTGGTGGTGTGCCATTCACGGGTACAACCACCCTGTGCTTAACCGCGCCATCAAAACCCAGCTCTCTTCCATGGCACACGTGATGTTTGGAGGGTTGACCCATGGGCCTGCTGTTGAACTAGGCAAAGCGCTCCTTGCCATCACGCCGCCTTCGTTGGAGAAGATTTTTTACGCGGATTCGGGTTCGGTGGCGGTGGAAGTGGCGTTAAAAATGGCGGTGCAGTATTGGTTTGCCAAAGACCGCCCCCACAAGAACAACTTTCTCACCCTGCGCCAAGGTTACCACGGTGACACGTGGAACACCATGTCTGTGAGTGACCCCGAAACAGGGATGCACCGTATCTTTGGGCCCGCACTTCCCAAACGGCTGTTTGCCCCTGCGCCCCAGTCTCTCTTTGGAGGCGAATGGAACGAAGAAGATGCCCATGCGCTTGAAACCTTTTTAAAAGCCCACCACCGCGAACTTGCCGCGTTTATTTTAGAGCCTATCGTCCAAGGGGCGGGCGGGATGCGCTTTTACCATCCCACCTACCTCAAGCGCGCCAAAGCCTTGTGCGAGGCGTACGAAGTGTTGCTCATTTTTGATGAGATTGCCACGGGGTTTGGGCGTACGGGCAAGCTCTTTGCGTGTGAACATGCGGGTGTGGAGCCTGATATTATGTGCATTGGCAAAGCCTTGACAGGCGGGTATATGACCCTCTCCGCGGTGCTCTCAACCACAAAGGTGGCTCAGGGAATTTCAAGCAAATCCCCTGGTGTGTTCATGCACGGCCCCACATTCATGGCCAACCCGCTTGCGTGCGCGGTGGCCGCTGCGTCGGTGAAACTGTTGGTGGAAAGCCCGTGGGCCAAGCGGGTGCAAGGCATTGAGGCGGTACTGTGCAAGCATCTTTCCCCTCTTAGCGCGTTGCCCCATGTGGCCGATGTGCGGGTGCTTGGGGCGATTGGCGTGGTGGAACTACGCACGAACGTGGACGTGGAAAAGACGTGCGCATTGTTTTTAAACGAGGGCGTTTGGGTGCGTCCTTTTGGGAAACTGGTCTACGTGATGCCCCCTTTTATCATGAAAAAACGCGAACTCCTCCACCTTACACGTGCCATCGTGCGCGTCGTGCACGCTTTAGGGGAGTAAGCATGGAGAGATTTTTGCAAGAGCGTCTTGACGCGTTAGAAAAAAACGGGGGCAAACGCACCTTGCCAAATCCTTTACATGTAAAGCAGGGGCTAAACCTTGCTTCCAATGATTACCTGGGTCTTGCGTCTAATGCTTCCTTGCAACAAGAATTCTTACGCACCCTTGAAGACCAGCCTCCGCTTTTTTCAGCCTCTTCTTCGCGCCTTTTAACGGGCAACGTGCCCGCGTATGAAGCACTTGAAACCCTGTTGGCCCGGCTGTTTGGCACCCAAAGTGCGCTAGTGTTTAACAGCGGCTACCACATGAACGTAGGCATTTTGCCCGCTCTTTGTACCGACAAAACCCTCATCCTTGCGGACAAGCTGGTCCATGCGAGCTTGATTGATGGCATTCGCCTCTCTAGGGGCAAATTTTTGCGCTACGCCCACAACGACTTAAACCACCTCGAAACCTTGTTGCGTGCCCACCATGAGGCGTACGAGCATGTGATTGTAGTCACCGAGAGCATCTTTAGCATGGATGGAGACGAGGCGGATTTGAAAGGGTTGGTGGCCTTGAAACGCCGCTACGAAAAGGTGATGCTGTATGTAGATGAAGCCCATGGCGTAGGCGTACGCGGCGAGAGTGGGCTAGGATGCGCGCAGGCGTGCGGATGCATGGGAGAGATTGACATCTTGGCGGGAACCTTTGGTAAAGCCTTGGCGTCGGTGGGCGGGTACATCGCGTGTTCAGCGCTCATGCGGGAGTTTTTGGTCAACCATATGCGCACCCTCATCTTTACGACCGCCTTGCCGCCCATCAACTTGCTGTGGAGTGCCTTTGTGCTAGAACGCTTAAGCGGGTTTGAAAAAGAACGTGCCCAGTTGGCGCGGACGAGTGCACTTTTTCGCGAAGGGTTGACCCAAAAAGGGTACCCGCACCCCTCTTCGAGCCATATTATCCCGCTCATGGTGGGCGAAAACACCCCGACCCTTGAAAAGGCACGTGCCTTGCGGGCGCTTGGGTTTTACGCCTTGCCCATTCGCCCGCCTACAGTGCCCCAAGGCACCTCGCGCATCCGTTTTTCCCTGACCTCGTTGGTGGAAGAAACGCACATTCGCGCGATGTTGGACGTGCTCTGATGCAAACACGGTTTTTAGCCCAAGGGCAAGGGAGCCACGTGGTGGTGTTTTTTGCGGGATGGGGGATGGATGAGTGCCCTTTTGAAACCTTTAGCCCTTTGAGAAAAGACTTACTGGTGTGTTTTGATTACCGCCGTTTGGCGTTTGATAAAACCTTGCTAGAACCTTATGAGAGCATCGGCGTGGTGGGGTGGTCGATGGGCGTGTGGGCGGCGTGCGCGTGTGGCATCCTTAATGACCCGCGCGTGGTCCGTTCCTTGGCGTTTAATGGCACGCCAACTCCTGTGGATGATGCCAAAGGGATTGCAAGAGCCGTGTTTGAGGGAACCTTGGCGGGGCTAAATGAAATCACGTTAGAGAAATTTACCCGTCGCATGTGCGGGAATGCCTACGAAGAATTTAAGGCCCACGCGCCAAAGCGTTCGCTAGAGAGTGTGCGCGAAGAGTTGGCGTGGATAGGGGCGCAAGAGTGCGTGCCTTGTGCGTGGGATGAGGCGATGGTGGGGCGAAAAGACCGCATTTTTACCCCCCAAAACCAACGCGCAGGGTGGGAAGGGTTGGCTAGGGTTTGTGAAGTGGACGCAAACCATTACGACAAAACCGTGTTGGAGGCCTTGCTTGCCCGTGCCTAAAACCCTCATGGTCCAGCGGTTTGCCAAGGCGGCTACCTCTTACGAAGAGGCCGCAAAAGCCCAAGAAGCCATCGCTAAACGTTTTCTTGAACGCTTACATGTAAAGGGATTTCCACAGGGGTTGCGGGTCTTGGAAGTGGGGTGCGGGACGGGGCTGTTTTCGCGCCCCTTTAAAGAGCATTTTGCTCCAAGGGCGTTGACACTCAATGACATTTGCCCTTCCATGGAAGAAAAAATCGCCCCCTTGTGCGACGAACAGACCCGTTTTGAGGCAGGCGATGCCGAAAGCTTGGCCTTTGAGTTGCCCTATGATGCCCTCGTGTCGTGTTCGGCCTTGCAGTGGTTTGAGGCGCCCGAGGAGTTTTTAGCGCGCCTAGCAAAACCGGAGCTTTCATGGATAGCCTTTTGCGCGTTTGGGGAGGGCAATATGGGGGAAATCAAAGCGGTTTGCGGTGTGGGGCTTTCGTATCCTACGCCAAAAACGTGGGCAAGAATGGTGCCAGAAACCTTTGAAGTGCTCGTGTGCGAGGAGGAACGGCTCACCTTGTGGTTTGATTCGCCTTTGGATGTGTTGCGCCACGTGAAGGCCACGGGCGTGGGTGGCGTAGCGAAAGTGCGCTGGGGTAAAGCGGAACTGGGAGCGTTTTGCACCGCGTACGCTAAAGCCTTTGAAAAAAAAGGGAAGGTGCCCTTAACGTACCATCCGGTGTATGTCATCGCACGGAGAAAGCCGACACGTTAGTTGACTAAAATGACTGCATGTTTTGCCAACCCATTGCACCCAAAACACATTTAAGATATACTTTGGATATACATTAAAAAAGGAGGGCAAACCCATGATGGCAACTATTTCCAAATGGGGAAACTCACAAGGGCTTAGGCTTCCTAAGGACATTATTAGCCAATTGCACTTAACCGTAGGAGATGTTGTCTCTTTAGCTGTAGAAAACGGGAAAGTCGTGATAGAGCCTGTGAAAAAAGAGCAGTATGTTTATGACATTAACACCCTTGTTTCACGCATCCCCAAAGGGTACCAAGCCGGCGAAGAGATGGTCTCTCAAGCAGGTAAAGAAGCATGGTAAAGGGCTACATCCCTGAACAAGGCGATATTGTTGCGCTCACCTTTGACCCCCAAGCAGGACACGAACAGCAAGGCAGACGCCCTGCACTTATTATCAGCAACGGGGTTTTTAACAAGCACGTGGGGCTTGCGCTTGCCTGCCCCATCACCAATACGCAGAGAAACTTTCCTTTTCATGTGGAGATTGGCTCTACTAAACTGACGGGCTTTGTCATGAGTGAACAAGTAAAATCTATTGATTACAACGCACGAAACGTGAAGTTCATTGAAAAAGCTTCCGAAGAACTTTTGGGGCGTGTGTTGGGGATTGTTGGGAGTATTTTGGAGCCAGTCTCATTAAAAGGGTGAGGCAAAAATCCCTTACATGTAAAGGAAGTTCATGAGCGCGCGACTATTTTTTGTGAGTGGGATTGATACGGACATCGGCAAGACCTATGCCACGGGGTATTTGGCGCGGTTGTGGAATGATGAGGGCATCGTGACCTTGACCCAAAAACCGGTGCAAACGGGGGTGGAAGCGGGGCTTGGAGACATCGCGACCCATTGCGCGCTCATGGGAACGCCTTTGCCTGTGGGCGAAGAAGCGGCATTGCGCTTACCCCAAGTCTTTGCGTACCCTGCCTCACCCCATTTTGCGGCGCAAAAAGAGGGCAAGGAAGTGGACATAAAAGCTATTGACGCGGCTACGGCCGCCCTTGCTTTGCGTTGTGAACGCTTACTGATTGAGGGTGCGGGTGGCTTGATGGTGCCCTTAACCCCGACTTTTTTGCAGATAGATTTCATCGCTCAGCGAGGGTATGAGGTCATCTTGGTGACTTCAGGGCGCCTTGGGAGCATTAACCACACGCTTTTAAGTTTGGAAGCCTTACATATAAGAGGGTTAAAATTACACACGTTGGTGTTTAACGACGTGTATTCAGAAGAAAATAAGGAAATCTCTAAGGCCACACACGCGTATTTTCAGACTTACCTCGCCACCCATTTTCCTCAAAGTGCATTGATAACGCTTCCTATTTTGTAACTACGCTTACATTCAAATCCCTAAATTTAGGGATTTGATAACCACTTTCAGTTTATTAATTTGCAACACTAATATAACACTCCTATTCTATAATGCCTCCAGAAGTTTTCAACTTCATCTTATGTAAAGGGCTTTCCATGAACCTCTCAAAACAATTGTTGGCGATGATTAGTGTGACTATCCTCGGCCTTGGCGCTATTTATGGTATCAGTTATGTAAAATTGGAACAGGTGTACCACCAAACTGATTACGCGAATGAGAATTCTATCCCTAGTATTATGTTACTAGTCGATACACTTCAAGACGGGTACCGCCTGCGCCTTAACTTGTGGGAGCATATTTCTTTTGAGGAAGCTGCAAGAAAAGAAGAGGCAAAAAAAGCCATCGAAACCGTCAAAGGGCGTTTAACCACGAACCTAAAAGCTTACGAGGCGATGCTTAGTAGTGACAAAGACAAGGAGCATTTGGCGCAAAACAACGCGGCTCTTGTGAACGCGACGGCGGCGATTGAGCGGGTGATGGCCCTTTCGGCTTCGGGGCAAAAAAGTGCGGCAGAAAGCCTGCTAAATGAAAGCAGGCCTGTGCTGTTAGCGTTTACAAGAGCGTTGGACGCGCACATGCGCTACAACCAAGAAGTGGCAAATGCAGAAGCGCAAGTTGCTGTGACAGACAAAGATAATGCTGAAATCATCATGTTGCTTTTGTCTTTAGGTATTATGGTTGTTTGTGCGGCACTTGGGTTGCTGCTTCGCAAAAATATTCTAGGAAGCGTGGCGCTCATGCGGTCGGGGATTGGGGAGTTTGTCACCAAGAAGCACCTTGGTTTTCGCATCAAGTACGCAAAAAACAATGAGATTTCCCAGATTGTGGAGAGCTTCAACAGTTTGATTGAGACCTTGGAACATACCATCACCGATGCCAAGCACTCTTCCAATGAAAACGCGTCAGTTTCCCATGAGCTGAGCTCCACGAGCATGCAGATTGGAAAAAATGCGGAACAAAGCAGTGTGATTGTGGAAAAAACCATCCAAGACATCGAGGCGATTAAACGCTTTGTGGAGGAGAGCGCGACCCTTTCAACCCAAAGTAAAGAGACCATGAACACCGCCCAACGCCAACTCGAAGGGGCCAAGGGTGAGATTACGACCCTGCGCGATGAGATGGAGCAAGCCAGTGTCGCCCAAACGTCTTTGGCGGCAAAGTTGGAGCAAATGAGCGTGGATGCGGAGCAGGTGAAGCAGATTTTGACTGTCATCAGTGACATCGCCGACCAGACCAATTTACTCGCCCTCAACGCAGCCATCGAAGCGGCGCGCGCAGGAGAGCACGGGCGTGGGTTTGCGGTGGTGGCGGATGAGGTGCGAAAACTCGCAGAGCGCACGCAAACGAGCCTAAGTGAGATTAACGCGACCATCAACGTCATCGTCCAGTCCATCGTGGACTCTTCGGGTGAGATGACCCACAATGCCAAGGGCGTGCAAGGGTTGCTTGCCGTGTCAAATGGCGTGGAGACGACAATCTTGCAAACAGCAAAACTCATGGAAGAAGGGGTGGTGTCTGTGACAAGCAGTGCGAGCAACGCGGTGAAAATCGCCAAAGACACGGACAAAATCGTCGGCATGGTGGCCAACATCAACACCCTCACAAGCCAAAATGCGCGCAGTGTGGAAGAGATTGCCTCCGCGGCAGACCACCTTTCGCGACTTTCTGAAAACCTCAATACCAAGCTCAATCAGTTTCAAAATTAGTCTACCATGTAAGGGATTTTCCCTTACATGTAACCCCTTGATGCACCCCGCGCCGTGACGTTTGGAAGCTTTACATGTAAGCGTATGGGCGAAGAATCGGCTATACTGTGACTAAATTTCCCCCAAAGAACCGCCCATGCACCTTTTATCTAAACATGTTTCCCTTGATGTTTCTATTGCCGCTATGCAACACGCCCTTGATGCCCTTGGGTGCAAGGTGGATTTTTCCCTAGAAAAACACCCCCTTGGGCATTGCTATTCGGTGAATCTCGCTTCTGCTGAAGCCCCGCGCCACCTCTACTCAAACGGCAAAGGCATCTACTCCAAAGCCTGCATAGCCAGCGCCCTTGGCGAGTACATCGAACGGCTTCAAACCAACAATTTTTTTAGTGATTTTTACTTGCCTGGGCGCGTCTCTTACCCCGATGAGGTAGCTTATGAGTTTGGGGGTGCGTACCTAAACGCGGCGCTAAGGGCGCTGTATGACCCCAGCAACAGCGTGTGCGAGGAAGATTTTGTCGACTTTAACAGCGACTACGAAGAGAGGGTGGTTGCCCTTCCTTTTGTGGAACACATGAGCGGCGCATCGGTGTATTTTCCTCTTAATATCCTCTCCAATCTCTACGTGAGCAACGGTTTGGCTTCAGGAAACACCCCCGCCGAAGCCCAAGTGCAAGCCCTAAGCGAAGTGTTTGAACGCTACGTAAAGATAGAGGTCATCAAAAACGGCTACGCGCTGCCAAGCTTCCCTGCGTCCGTCCTAGAGGGGTTTCCGCGTCTTGCGTCTGATGTGAAAGAGCTTCAAGGGTTGGGCTATGGTGTCTTGGTGCTTGATGCGTCCTTGGGCGGGAAGTTTCCCGTGAGTGCCATTGCGCTGATTGACCAAGCGCACAACACGTTGTTTGTCTCTTTTGGGGCGCATCCTCTTTTGGAAGTGTCGTTGGAGCGCACCATGACGGAGTTGATGCAAGGGAGAAATCTAGGCGAGTTGGCGGGCTTTGAAACCCCTACCTTTGACATGGCGCTAGTGGAGGATAGTTTTAATTTGGAGTCGCATTTCATCGACTCAAACGGTAAGTTGGGGTTTGGATTTTTGCGTAAAAATAAAACCTTTGACTACACGCCCACCTCCTACCAAGGCACGTCAAGCCAAGAAGAACTTGCCTACCTTTGCGCCATTGTTGAGGGGATGGGCAAGGAGATGTACCTGCGCGAATACACCTACCTAGGGTTTTATTCGTGCCAAATCCTCGTGCCTGGGCTCTCCGAGGTTTACCCCATCGAAGACCTTGTGTACAACAACAAAAACCAAGGCAAACTCATCCGCTCCTTGGTGCTAGGCTTTAAAGAGCACGACCCCCAAGAGATGCTAGACGCCGTAGAAGCCCTCGAAGACTCCTTGGATGTGGAAAAATTCATCGGGGTGATTTTTGAGACAAGCTTTACCATGAGGGAATTCAAAGCTCAAATCTACCTTTCCCTTGGAGCTTGCACAGAGGCGATAGGATTGTTAGAATACTCCACACACCCTCTTTCTAGCGTGCTTTTGGAGCTTTTGAGGATGCAAGAAGCAGGATGCGCGTACGGAGAATACCAAGAAGGCTTAGAGGCTATTTTTGGCGAAGAAAAGGTGGAAAAAGCCCGCGCCATTGTTGAAGGTAAGGAGTATCTCGTTGACACGACGTTTCATGGGGATTATGTCAACGTGCTTGCGCTGTACGACAAACTTGGGGCGAAAAAACACCTTATATGCAGGGCTGAGTAAACTGTTTTTACAACAGACCTGATTGCGCAAGGGGAAATTTCTCCCTTGCGAAGGGCTCAGTACCCAAGAAGTTTCGAGACGCGGCGTTTGTTACCGCGAAAGATTTCACGGTAACGATTTTTGGCAATTTGCACCTGCAATTCTTCCGTAGAGGTCTGTTTTTGGTAGAGCACAATCATATTGCGCTCTCCTTTGTGAACACTAAGAATTTCAGGTAAGGTGCTCATGTAGGCTTCCCATGAAAGGGTATTTTCCCGTGCCCCAAAAAGAATAATCAAGCGGTTTGGTGGGCTTTTACGCAATTCCTCATCAAGTCTTCGCCAATCGTCAAACTTATTGGTGGTGCAAGCAAGAGGTGGAATAGTGCGCATGACAGCTTGTGCATAGCGTAAACTCATATTGGAGGCTTCAATATGGGGAATGATGGCCAATTTCTTAGCTAAAAGTTTGATTTGCGTCACCGCATGAACGAAGCCTTCTTCTAATTCAGCACGCGGAGGAATGTAAAGTACAATTTCTTTGAATGTGTTAAAAGGTTGGACGAGATGCGCAAGATGGACCGTAGCGTGAGTTTTTGCTACGACGGTGTCAATAACACTACCAAAACTCCCTTCTGTTTCACCAAGTTCTCCATCCCAATAAAGCAATACGTCTGAGGCGGCAAACTCTTTAGCACTTCTGGCAATGCCAATGCTACTTGAAGAAGAAATGCGCGTAACGATATGAACTTGATTTTCTGAGGCAACTCCCAGCTTGACTGCCTCTTCTAGCATCTTTCTCCCAAAAACCAACTCTTCGTCGGTATGTTTGCCTTGTTTGATGATATGAAGGGCGATGAGCGGGTTGCTGTTTTCTGCTTTGATAACCAAGGCAAGATTCATAAGGCCATTAATGGTGGAGGCAGAGTGGGCAGCAAGCATGATACGCTGTTCTTTAGCATCATCTTCCTTGGCAATGCTGGCTTCTTGGTCGGAGAGTACCTGCCCCCAGCGGTTCATTACCAAGGAACCAATGAGGCAGGTGACTAAAATCATGATGATGGTTCCATTAAGGATGCCCTCATCAAAAAAGCCAAGATTGTATCCGACAAAGACAGCAGCAAGGGTTGCGGCGGCTTGAGAGACACTTAGGGCAAAAATAACCCTTCCTTCGGCCTTATTAAGATGAAGCACTGCTTGTGCGAGGCGCGCTGCTATCCCTTTTGAAAACAAGGCGACAACAGTCATGACTAGGGCAATCCAAAGGGTTTCCCATGAAGTAAAAAAGACTCGAATATCCACAATCATTCCCACACCAATAAGGAAAAAAGGAATAAAAATAGCATTGCCAATGAACTCTACACGGTTCATAAGAGCAGAGTGTTGCGGGATAAATTTATTAAGTGCCAAGCCCGCTGCAAAAGCACCAATAATCGGCTCAAGGGAAGCGAGTTCGGCTATAAACGCCGCAAAAAAGACCATAGCAAGAACAAAAATATACTGAGGAACGCTTTCGTCGTATTTTTTAAAGAAAAGATGAGCAACCCGCGGAATACCCCAGAAAACCACCAGTCCAAACAGGGTTGTTGCTCCTAAAAGGTGGAGCCAAAACAAGACCCCAATGTCACCCTTAGCACTTGCGGCGATGACAGCCAAGACCAAAAGGGCTGCGGTATCGGTAATGATTGTTCCACCTACAGCGGTTGATACTGCCGTGGATTTGGTGATGCCAAATTGGGCTGCGATGGGGTAGCTAAGAAGGGTGTGTGAAGCAAACATACTTGCTAGCAAGACAGAAGAGACCAAGCCTAATCCGAGAAGATAATAAGCGGCAACAGTGCCGATGGCCATGGGAAAGAAGAAGGTGAGCCCGCCAAACAAAAGGCTGCGGTGTTTGTTTTTGCGAAAATCGATTAAATCAATCTCGATAGCAGCCATAAACATGATGTAAAGCAACCCTACGGTGCCAAAAAGGATAATGGAGCTGTCTCTCGCAAGGACACCTACCCCGTTAGGCCCTAAAATAATGCCCGCAAGAATAAGCCCAACAATAGAGGGGAGATTAAACCGTTTGAGCCCCAATCTTGCCAATAAAACAACAGCCAAAATAATAAAGAAAATAAGAATAGGGTCAGTAACTGGGAAGCTTATAAATAATTTACTCATTTTACTACCTCGATGGTTGAAAAATATAAAGCATTTGAATGAAACAGGGCATTATAGCCAAAGAAGAAAAAACCTTCCCTTTAAGGAAGAACAGTGGATTTTACCCAATCCAAAAGGCGTAAAAATCCCTTACATGTAACGCAGTAAACCACCCCTTTAGCACAAACGTGGTATAACTTCGGCTTTGATTTTTTATAAAAGGGCAAAGATGAATCCAGTGGTAATTGCCGTGTTGGTGATGTTGGTGTTGAGTTTGTTGCGCATAAATGTAGTCATCGCGCTTGTGATTGGCGCGTTGGCGGGGGGTATGTTGGCGGGTCTTGGGGTGCTTGGAAGCATCGAAGCCTTTAATGGCGGGCTTGGCGGGGGCGCGACTATTGCGCTGAGTTATGCCATGCTAGGTGCCTTTGCCGTGGCGATTTCTCGCTCAGGCATCACCGATGTGTTGGCGCAAAAAGTCATCAAAAGCCTTGGCAAAGAGGCCACGGCGTTGCAACAACTGTACTTCAAAGGGGTGCTTTTGGGCATCATCTTGCTTGCCGCCGTCTCTTCCCAAAACCTTATCCCTGTGCATATCGCGTTTATCCCCATCCTCATCCCTCCACTCTTGCACACCATGGCGACGCTGAAACTTGACCGCCGCTTGGTGGCGTGTACGCTGGCCTTTGGTTTGACCGCTACGTACATGCTCTTGCCTGTGGGCTTTGGGGGCATCTTTCTTAATAACATTTTGCTCAAAAACATCGTGGAAAACGGGGTGCACGTGACCACGGCCCAACTGCCCGTAGGCATGGCTATCCCTGTGTTTGGGATGTTTTTAGGTCTACTGGTGGCGGGTTTGGTGAGTTACCGCAAACCCCGCGAATATTCTTTGGAGCAACTCTTGGCTGCTGAGCCTGAGTCGGTGGAAATCAAGCCGTTGTTTATCGTCGCGGCGGTAGGGGCTATCGTCCTTGCGTTGTGGTTGCAACTGTACTCAGACTCCATCATTTTGGGCGCGTTGGCGGGGCTCGCGGTGTTTGTGGCTTTTGGTGTCGTCAAGCCCGACCAAACCCAAGACGTGTTTGCTAGAGGCATCGCCATGATGGGGATGATTGGGTTTATCATGATCGCCGCTTCGGGGTTTGCCGAAGTCATGAAAGCCACCGGTGGTGTGGGGACGCTCGTGAGTTTTGTGAGTGAAACCATCGGCCAAAACCGCTCCTTGGCGGCACTGCTGATGCTCATTGTGGGCTTGCTCATCACCATGGGCATCGGTTCGTCGTTCTCAACCATCCCTATCATTGCGGCCATTTATGTACCCATGTGTATGGAGTTTGGGTTTTCACCTTTAGCGACCATCGCCCTTGTGGGCACCGCCGCAGCCCTTGGAGACGCGGGCTCACCCGCATCTGACACCACGCTTGGGCCAACCTCAGGACTCAATGCCGATGGGCAACACGACCACATCTGGGACACCGTCGTGCCCACGTTTATCCACTTTAACATTCCGCTCATCCTCTTTGGATGGGCTGCGGCGATGGTGCTATAGCCTTACATGTAAAGCCTAAATCTCCCCTAAACGGTAGCCTATTTTGACGATGGTTTCGATGGCGCCTTCGGGGAGTTTTTTGCGCAAGCGTTTGAGCAGGGCGCGGATGTTGTCCATGCACGTCTCTTCGCCTTCCCAGACGTATTCTTCTAACTCGCTAAAACCAATGACGCGTCCGGGGTCTTTGGCAAAAAGCTCCAAAAACATCACCTCTTTTTTAGCCAGTTTTATCTCCTCTCCACAGGGGTTGAAGAGGCGGTGGTTGGCGTAGTCGTAGTCGTAGCCTTTCCATAAGGTGACCATTTTAGAAGGAACGCGGGAGAGTTTTTTGATTTTGTGTACCAATTCGTACACGTAAAAGGGCTTTTTGAGGTAATCATCACACCCCAGTTCGTAAGAGAGGCGGATTTTTTCTAGTTCATGGTTGGAGCTGATGATGATAGCGGGGGTTTCTTTGTGGTAAAGGCGCAGGGTTTCTAGTACGGAAATCCCGTCGATGGAAGGGACATTGATGTCCAAAACAAAACACTGGTAGCCATTGTTTAGCGCTTCAAGGGCCTCTTCGCCGTCTGTGAAGATGTCGGTTTTGTAGCCCTCTTGCTCTAAGGTATTTTTGATGAGTTTGGCTAAGCGTTCGTTGTCTTCAAGGAGTAAAATTTTCATGTGGCACTTCCTAGGATGATGGTAAAACACGCCCCCGCAGGGGTGTTGGAGGCCCAAATCTTGCCCCCCATTTTTTCTTCGATGATGAGCTTGGTCATGTACAATCCGATGCCATGCCCCTCTTCTTTGGTGGTGTAGTAGGGGTCAAAGATGTGGGGGAGTTTGTCTTTGGCGATGCCTCCGCCGTTGTCGGAGATGGCGATGATGATTTTAGAAGCGTCATTGTAGAGGTTGATGTGAATGGCCCCGCGTTTAATCTCCCCGTGTTCGCGCCGTTTTCCAATCTGGTCTTTGGCGTTGTTGACGATGTTTAAAAGGGTTTGCATGAACTCATTTTTGTAGCCATTGACCATGAGGCGCTTGGAGCCTTGCTTGTCGATGGTCACGTCGATGTAGTTGTATTTGATGGTGTGGCGGATGATGTTCATCATGGTTTCGATGGCTTCGGTCACATCAAAGATGCTCTTGGCGGTGGAGGGCATGATGAAATTTTGAAAGTCGTTGATGGTGTCGGTCATGTACTGGACTTGCACCATGATGTCATCCACGTAGCGGTTGGCCACGTCCTTTTCCGTTTCTTTACATGTAAAGACATGCTCTTGGGCGATGGTGGCGATTTCCACGAGGGGGTTTTTCCACTGGTGGGCGATGGAGGAAAAGACTTCGCCAATTTCCGCGAGCTTGGATTGCTGGACGATGAATTGTTGGTGTTTGTTTTTTTGAAGCTCCGCCTCGCGCCATTTTTTCTCATTTTGGATGCGCATGTAAATGTTGTGTACTAATCCTAAGATGAGCAAAATGAGCAAGGGAAGCACGAGAAAAAGGGCATCGACGTATTTTTTGTGCTTGTCCAAAAAACGTACGGGAGAGTTCACAAAGCGAAAAGATTGGTTGAGCAAAAAAGGTTCTAGGTTAAATTTTTTGATTTTTTCATAGTTGAAAATGTACTCGTGTTTGACGTCGGTGATGATGCGATTTGGCGCGTTTGGGTTGGAAAGCAAGGTGATAGCCAGTTCGCCCGTGGTGTGGCCGATGTCTTTGATGAGGGCAGATTTTCCCCCGACGATGCCTTTGGTGATAAAGAGTGAATCGGTGGCAAAAACCGGCAATTCAAAGGAGTCGATGGCGTAAGCGATTTCGTAGTTGCGGTAAAACTGGTCGTAGTTGCCGCTGTAAAAGGGGATGAAGAGCATGGCTTCATCGGGTGCAGGGACGGAAAACTTGGCTTCGAGCTCCTCTAGGGCCATGTCTCCTACGTATTCCACCTCAAAGTCCACGCCCAAGGTGTCGATGATGGCTTGGATGGAAACCCCCTCTTGCAGGTCTTGGGTGGAGGTTTCGTTGAGGATGTAGAGCTTTTTGAGGTTAGGAATCATGGCGTGGATGATGGCGATATTGTCTTGGATGGGGCGGATTTTTAGCACCCCTGAGATTTTATCAAGCACCCCCGCACGGCGCGCATGCAGTTGGGAAAAATGCTCCATCCCAGAAAATAAGATGCGCTCATGGGAAAAGAGTTCGTCGTAATAAGCAAGCACGAACGTGTACGCGTGGCGGTCGATGGGAATGATGAGGTCGTAGGTGGTTTTTTTGCGTTTGATGGTGATGGCGTCGCGGAGTTTTTGGTGGTGGTCTTGGGAGGCGGCTTGCCTGCCATCCATGTAGATGACATCGGCTTGGACGTGGGGGTTAGCGGTAAAAACCTCCTGAATCCCCGAAATAATCTCCGTGCTCCACTGGAAGTTTTTGGGGTAAGAGTTCAAAATCAACACACGCTGGGGCTCTTGGGCAAAAAGTGGCGAAAAAAAGGCAGACGCCAAAAGCACGAAACCCAACGCAAGCCCACAAATTTTCATTAAACCCCTTTTAATTAGCAAGAAACATTCTAACCCACCTTGTGTAATTTTAAGCTAAAAAAAGAGGTATTTTTTCTTTACATGTAAGGCTTAAATCTCTCCCAAACAGTAGCCGATTTTGTTGACGGTTTTAATGGCGCCTTCGGGGAGTTTTTTGCGCAAGCGTTTGACCAATGCGCGGATGTTGAGCATACAGGTTTCCTCCCCTTCCCACACGTACTCTTCGAGCTCTCCAAAGCTCACCACGCGACGCGGGTCTTTGGCAAAAAGCTCTAAAAATTCCATCTCTTTTTTGGCCAGTTTTATCTCCGCGCCCAAGGGGTCAACCAAGCGGTGGTTGGCGTAGTCGTAGGTGTACCCTTTCCATAAGGTGGCGATGCCCGCGTCACTTTGGGAGAGTTTTTTGATTTTTTGCACCAACTCGTAGATGAAAAAAGGCTTTTTGAGAAAATCATCGCACCCAAGCTCGTAAGAGAGTTGGATTTTTTCCAATTCATGGTTGGAACTGATGATGATAGCGGGGGTGCCTTTGTGGTAAATGCGCAGGGTTTCAAGCACCGAAATCCCGTCGATGGAAGGGACGTTGATGTCGAGGATGAAAAAATGGTACCCGTTATTAAGCGCGTCCAGCGCCTCGTCTCCATCCCCAAACAGATCCACCCGCCACCCTTGCTGTTCAAGGGCGCTTTTGATGACTTTTGCCAAGCGTTCGTTGTCTTCAAGAACTAAAATTTTCATGCCGCACTTCCTAGTAAAATCGTAAAACATGCCCCCACAGGGGTGTTTGAAGCCCAAATCTTGCCTCCCATTTTCTCTTCGATAATCAGCCTCGTCATGTACAGACCAATCCCATGCCCGTCTTCTTTGGTGGTAAAGTACGCATCAAACACTTGGGGCAATTTCTCCTCAGGGATGCCCCCGCCGTTGTCGCAGATGGCAAGGATGATTTTGTCCGCGTCGCACGAAAGGGAGATGCTAATCTCCCCGCGTTTGATGCCCCCGCGTTCTCGCAGGAGGGTGATTTGGTCTTTGGCGTTGTTGATGATGTTTAAAAGGGTTTGCATGAACTCGTTTTTGTAGCCATTGACCAAGAGGCGCTGGGTGCCTTGCTTGCGCACACTGATGTCGATGTAGCTGTATTTGATGGTGTGGTTGATGATTTTTAGCATCTCTTCGATGGTCTGGGTGACGTCAAAAACGCTTTTATCGACGGAGGGCATGATGAACTTTTGAAAGTCGTTGATGGTGTCGGTCATGTAGCGCACTTGGACCATGATGTCGTTGACGTAGGGGTTGTTTTCTTCGTGGGGTTGGTCTTTACATGTGTATACATGTTCTTGGGCGATGGCGGCAATCTCGATGAGCGGGCTTTTCCATTGGTGGGCGATGGAGGAAAACACTTCGCCAATCTCGGCCAGTTTGGCTTGTTGGACGATGAATTGTTGGTGTTTGTTTTGTTGGAGTTCGATGGCGCGCTGTTTGGCTTCGTTACGCGCACGCATGTAGATGTTGTGCCCAAGGCCTAGGATGAGTAGTACCAACAAAGGCGAAGCCACAAAGATGGTATCAATAAGCACCCGATGCTTGTCAAAAAACCCAAGGGGTGCGTTGAGGCGCACGTAAGAGCTTACGTAAGGGTAGGGAGAGAGGCCAAAGTGGGAGAGTTTTTGCACGTCAAATTGGTATTCGTAGGTTTCATCGGTGCTTACATGTAGGGGAGAAATCTCGCCTTGCAGGGTTTGTAAAATCAACTCTCCCGTTGTTTTGCCCAAGGTGCGAATGGGGACGACTTTCCCGCCAAGGGCACCTTTTCCTGTGAAAAGGGTGTCTGTGACAAAGACAGGCAAGGCGCTTTTATCAATCATGGCGGCGATTTGGTTGTTTTTGTAAAAGGCACCATCGCTGCCGTTGTAAAAACGGATAAAAAAGATGGCTTCGTTTTTTTTAGGTTCGGCAAAACGTGCTTCGAGTTCTTCAAGGGTGGCATGGCGGATGTATTCGATGGCAAAGGTGCCTTGGTGTTCTTGGATGGCTTGACGAATAAACACATCCGAATCATCCCCGTTGATGCTTGCATCGTTGATGATGGTGAGTTTTTCAAGGGCGGGCATCATGTTTAAAATCAGTGGAATCGACTCGCCAATGGCGCGTTTTTCAAGGAGTCCCACCACGCGGTCTTCCAGTCCCACTGCTTGCACCTCTTCTAAAAAAAACTGTTCGGGCCCTGAAAAAAGGAGAGGTTCATCGGTAAAAATCTCATGGTAGTATTTGAGTAAAAAATTGTACGCAAAGGTATCGATGGCGACGATGAGGTCGTAGCGCTGGTTTTTAAGTTGGAGCTTGTACAGCTCGCGTAACGCGGCGTAGTACTCTTCGGAACTGATGCGTTTGGAATCCATGTAGAGGATGTTGGTGGTGATGTTGGGGTGCTCATAAAGCACTTTTTCAATGCCACTAAGCATGTCATCACTCCACTGAAACCCTTTGTGGTAAGAGTTGATGACCAAGATTTGTTTGGTGTCACTCGCCCAAAGCGACACACAGGTGCACCATGTTAAAAAAAACAGTGCCGCAATTGCCCTCAGTCCCATTACGACCTCCCTGTGGATGTAAGATTATATCTTAAAGTGCCCGAGGGTAAGTTTGAGTTGCTCGGATTGGTGAAAGAGGTGTTCACTGGCTTTGGCTCCTTCTTGGGTGCTGTGAATGTTGCGTTGGGCGATGTCCGCGATAGCGGTTAGGTTGTGGGTGAGTTGGGTCACTTTGGTGGTGGTTTCGAGGTAGCCTGAAAGGGTGGTTTGGGTCTCTTTGATGGCTTCGTCCATCAGGGTGACGCTTTGGGAAAGGGTGTGGTTAATTTGCGTAGATTCGTCCGAGAGTCCGTGCAAGTTTTGGGAAGCTTGGAGCATCTGTTCGTTGGTTTCGACGATGGATTGGACAACCACGTTGATGGTAGCGTTGATGTCGGTGAGGCTTTTTTGGGTGCGTTCAGCGAGTTTACGCACTTCATCGGCCACTACCGCAAACCCGCGCCCGTGGTCTCCCGCGCGCGCCGCTTCGATGGCGGCGTTGAGGGCCAAAAGATTGGTCTGGTCGGCGATGTCGCCGATGATGGTGAGTACCTCTTTGACATCCGTAGCGTTGGCGCTAATTTCTGAGAGCTTTTGGGCGATGGACGCTTCTTTTGAAGAGGTTGCTTGCAAGGTGGTGTTGAGGGTTTCCATGCGCGAACGCACGCGGTTTAGCTCTTCGCTGGTGCCAAGGAGCCGTTTTTGGTTTGTTTGGGTTGTGTGGGAAGCTTCATCCAAAGAAGCGGAGATGGTTTGTCCTAGGGCAGTCGCATCTTGTAAAAGTGCCCCTTCTTGGTGGGCAAGGGTAATCACCGAAGTCGTCGCCGAAGAGAGCTGTGCGGCAATGGCCGCGTTTTCACTCCCACTGAGGCTTGCTTCGCGGATGAGGTTGGCGATTTTTTCAATAAAACGGTTAATCTCATGGCTAATGCGCCCAAACTCATCGTGGTGTTTGATGCTAAGGCGTTTGGTTAAGTCGCCCTCACCCCCTGCGAGGTCTTTCACGGTTTCATACAGCGCATCTAGTGGGCGCATGAGGGTTGTTAAAAGCGCGTACATCAACGCAGTCGCCACTAGCACAAACACTGCAAAAAGCCCCATGCTAGAGCGAAAAGCGGTGGTAGCGCTTTGGTAGATTACCGTTTCGCTTACAACAAGAGCGACAATCCACGGGCGACTTTTGAGGCGGGCTGAAAAAAAGATTTGGGGCGTATCTTGGTGGGTAAATGTCTGCTTGTGGTGGGGTGCAAGGGCGATGGAGGAAGCATTAAACTGGCTATTTTGACTAAAAAGGGATGCTTCTTCTTTGTCTTTGATGCCGATGATGGCAAGCAAATCGGTATTTAAAATCATGCTTCTTCCCCCTTCGGGAAGAGCAAGGTTCAAAACAGAACGTTCGATGGTTTCAAGGGAAACATCCGCTCCTAAAACGCCGATGGGTTTACCCGAAGCATCAAGGATGCGCTTGGCGAAGGTGATGAGCAATTTTCCGCTACTAGCACCCACATAAGGGTCGCTAATGAAAACATCTTGGCTTTGAATGGCTTGTTTGTACCACCCTCTGGTGCGGGGGTCGTAGCCCTCGCGGTTGCGGTTGTCGTGGTCGATGGTCTTGCCATCACTAAAGCCTGCAAACACATGGTCAAACCCGCCGCTTTGTTTTGCCAAAAGCAGCAAGGTGGAGATTTCTTGTTTTTCTAAATGGGGGTTGTGTTGGGTAAGTTTTTGCACAAAACTCTCTACGGAGAGGGCTTTTGTCTCCATCCATGTGTCGATTTTTTCTTGCAAGGAGGTGGCTAAAATCTTGTACTCCGTGTCGGTGGCAAGGGTGATGCTTTGCTTGTGTTGGAGGTGGTTAAAAACCGCCAAAAGAAACAAACTGATACCCAAGAGGGTGCCAACGCTAAGAAAGATTTTTGTTTTAAAGCCAAGAGTCATAAGAAGTCCTTTACATGAAGTTGAGTAGGCTAGGGCGCTGCCCTAGCCCAAAGCATTAGTACGTCAAGAAAAGGTTTTGGAGCGCCTCTTTATCGGTAGTTTTGGTAAGTCCTAGCATCAACAGCACGCGGGCTTTTTGAGGACTAAGGCTTGTGGTAGCGATGAAACCGTATGTGGCATCATCCACCTCACCTTCTTGCACAGTGCTGCCGCTTCCTGTGCGCGAAGAGCGTGCGACGATAACCCCTTTTTTCACCGCGTCACCAAGGGCGTCTTGGGTGCTTGGGAAAGGGTTACCATTGCCCATGCCTGCATACACGATGCCTTTGGTTCCCGCTTTAACCACCGCTTCTACAAGGTCTTTGGTGCCGTGTGGATGTCCAAAAAGAATGTCCACACGGGGCAAATCTTCAAGTCCGCTCACATCAAACTCTGAAGCGAGGGTGTGTTTGCGTAAGGGCTGCATGAAAAATTCCACATTGCCATAATACACGGTGCCGATTTTCCCTGCATTGGGCGAGGTGAAGGTGTTGACCGAAGAGGTGTTGCTTTTGGTCACTTCCCGTGCGCTGTGGATTTCATCATTCATGACCACAAGCACACCTTTGCCTTTGCTTTCTTTGTGGGTGACCACACTCACGGCGTTGTGCAAGTTCAACGGGCCATCGGCACTCATGGAAGTGCCTGAACGCATGGCGCCCACAAGCACGACGGGTTTGTCGCTTTTAACCGTAAGGGTTAGAAAATAAGCGGTCTCTTCCATGGTGTCGGTGCCGTGGGTGATGACCACGCCATCTACCTTTGGGTCAGCCAACAGGGCATTGACGCGCTTGGAGAGCTTGAGCCAGACTTGGTTGTTCATCTCCTGAGAACCAATGCTTGAAATTTGCTCCCCTTTGATAAGTGCCATCTCATTGATGGAGGGCACCGCGGCGAGGAGTTTATCTACCGTCACCGCACCTGCGGTGTAGCTGCTTGAAACCGCCGTAGCGCCAGACCCAGCAATGGTTCCGCCGGTGGCAAGGATGGTGATGTTGGGCTTAGCCATCAACAAAGAGGCACTCGCAACGCACGCAACAAGGGAAAATTTGAGAAAATGCATCGTAACTCCTTAAGGGTGTTAGAGAATAAGCCCGCCAATGACAAAGGCAAAGGCAACAGAAAGTGCAATAGCGACAACACCAGGGATGATAAAGGGATGGTTAAAGACAAATTTGCCAATGCGCGTGGAACCTGTGTCGTCCATCTCCACGGCTGCGATGAGCGTAGGGTAGGTAGGAAGGACAAATAGCGCACTGACCGCTGCAAAAGAAGCGACGATGGAAACAGGCGCAACACCTAGGGCGATGGCCGCAGGGATGAGGGCTTTAGCAGTGGCGGCTTGAGAGTAGAGCAAGGTACTGGCAAAGAAAAGCACCACGGCTAGCATCCACGGATGGGTGTTAAGTAGGTCCCCTGAAAAATCTTTGATGGCATCGATGTGGTTGACCACAAAGGTAGAACCAAGCCATGCAACCCCAAGCACACAGATACACGCACTCATGCCCGATTTAAAAGTAGAAGAGTTAAGCACTTGGGCCGAGTCGATTTTGGTGAAAAACGCGATGAGCGCAGCGGCACTAAGCATGAAAAGCATGATGGCAGCATCGCGGCCCACAACAGGGTTTGTGATGAGGCCAACTTTGTCACTAATCATGGTGGCGTAGGTGACAACGGCGAGGATGGCAAACAAGAAAATGCCCACAGAAAGCTTCGCGCCTGGCTTGATGTCAAGCTTGGTTGTGCCACGCATTTTGATAAGGCCCTTAGCAAGACGCTCTTGATAGACGGGGTCATCTTTGAGTTCTTTGCCCAAAAAGCTAGAGACAAAGGCCGCGACCATACACGCTAAAAAGGACGAAGGAATACATACGGCCAAGATTTCCAAATACCCAACGCCTAGAGGTTCAAGGACACCGCTTAAAAAAACAACCGCCGCTGAGATAGGCGAAGCGGTGATGGCAATCTGAGACGCGACAACAGCGATACTAAGAGGCCGTGAAGGACGGATGCCTTGCTCTTTGGCCACTTCGGCGATGACGGGCAAGGTAGAAAACGCGGTGTGGCCAGTGCCGGCAAAAAAGGTCATGATGTAGGTTACAACAGGCGCTAAAAAAACAATCTGTTTAGGATTTTTGCGCAGGATTTTTTCTGCGATGCTAACCATGTAATCCAACCCGCCTGCGACTTGCATGGCACCGATGGCCGCGATAACAGACATAATGATAAGGATAACATCAATGGGAATAGAGCCAAGTTTTAAGCCCATACCAAGGGTGAGCACAAGCACGCCAATCCCGCCTGCGTAACCGATGCCGATACTTCCAAGTCTTGCGCCAAAATAGATGGCGGCTAATACGACGATGACTTCAAGCCATAACATAGAAACTCCTTTGTTTTAAGTGTAGGTGCGCACTGCTACGCACCCGTTTAGGTC
>NZ_JCAHZR010000003.1:0-457081 GCF_059415125.1 Sulfurospirillum sp. HTRB-L1 | reverse complement strand
ACGTTCTGGCGACCCCTAGAGGATTTGAACCTCTGTTACTGCCTTGAAAAGACAGGGTCCTGGGCCACTAGACGAAGGGGTCCAAAGATAAAATGGTGACCCGTGTTGGATTCGAACCAACGGCCACCTCCTTAAAAGGGAGATGCTCTACCGGCTGAGCTAACGAGTCATTTTGGTGTCTTTCAGGTCTCTTAAAAAGAGGATGAAATTATAGGCAAAAAAATCTCCTTTGTCAAGGAAAGTTTGCCCAAAATAAAGGAGCCCCGTTTTATTACAAAAAGAGGCGTGGATGGCTTTGGAGTAAAAGTCGTAAAGCATGGTACGCACTTTGGTGTTGAATGTACTGACGATCGCCTTGCAACAAGAGACGTTCAACAACCCGTACACCTTCTTTAGTACCTACACCAACAAAAACCGTACCAACAGGTTTTTGCGCACTCCCACCTTCTGGCCCTGCAATGCCGCTTGTAGCCAGGGCGATGTCTGCTTTGGAAGCATTGAGCGCGCCTTCTAGCATAGCATGTACGCATTCTTCGCTCACAGCACCCCTGGTTTTTAAAATCTCTGCGTCAACGCCTAGCCATGCGCGCTTAAGGGAATTGGCGTAGGTGACGAGGGTGCCAGAAAGGCAGGCAGAAACACCAGGTATGGTGGTAAGCATGGAGGCAATCAAACCTCCCGTACAGCTCTCCGCGCAGGTGATACGTTTTTCATGCTGAATGAGTCGGGCGACGATGTGTTCAATAGGGTTGGTGGCTAGGAGCATTTTTTCTCCAAAGAGAGAGCCAACGCTTTTAATAAAATGTTCAATCTGACCGTACTTTTGAGACTTAGCCGCAATGCTGATCCACCCTTCCACTAGCGGCGTTACATGTAAGGAAATTTCAAAGGTTTGGGCTAAAGGTTCCAGAAGAATGCGGCACGAATCTTCGTCTATCCCAATAAGGCTAAAGGAGGTTTTTTGGCTTGGAAGTGTGCTTAGGAAGGGAGGAAGGGTTTTGTTTTGAGTGATCTCTAAAACATTGATGAGTTTTTCACCAAAGGCCAAAAGGTAGCTTCCTTTGGTTGCTTCAAGCGCCTTGGAAGGAGAGAGCGTTTCTTCCTTAAGGACCAAGGTGTCTTCAGTGAGGGTGGAGAGCACCTTGCTAATGAGGTGAAAACTTTCATGGGAAGCCGCGATGCTTAAAACCTCATACTGGTGCATTAATGACTCTAGGGTGATGAAAAGTTTGGTGTCATTTTTGGAGACAAAGTACGTGTTGCCTCGTTCTAAAAAATGGGCCACATAGGCGCGCTCAATGTAAGTCATCATGAGAGGATTAAGCTTGAGCGAATCCCCTACAATCAGCAATGCGTGGGTCATAGACACTCCTTGTGAATTCGTCGAAGCATTATAGCACAGCCGTTGTTTTGGCGTGCGATAAGTGCTTCTTAAATACTTTTAAGCTAAAATAGCCAAATTTTATCTACACGGATGCCTTTGAGGAGAGAGAACGAAATGGACTACAAAGAGACGTTGCTACTACCCAAAACAGACTTTCCCATGCGGGGGGATTTGCCAGCCAATGAACCCAAACGTTATGCCGCATGGTTTCACGAAAACAATGTTTATCAAACGATGATTAAAAATCGAGCCAATGCCTCGCGTTCTTTTAACCTCCACGATGGCCCCCCTTACGCAAACGGACATATTCATATCGGCCATGCTTTAAATAAAATCCTCAAAGACGTGATTGTTAAAACCCACTACTTTTTTGGCGAATCAGTGCGCTATGTGCCAGGGTGGGATTGCCACGGATTGCCTATCGAACAACAAGTCGAAAAAGCCCTTGGAAAGGAAAAAAAAGACGCCCTTCCTAAGTCAAAAATCCGCCAATTGTGCCGCGAACATGCCCAAAAATTTGTTGACATTCAAAGCCAAGAATTTCAATCTCTTGGGGTGATGGGGGATTGGAAAAACCCTTACCTGACCATGAAATTTGCCTTTGAAGCAGACATTTACCGTGCCTTGTGTGAGGTGGCTAAGCGCGGGTTGTTGGTAGAGCGCAGTAAGCCGGTGTATTGGTCTTGGGCTGCTAAGAGCGCGCTAGCAGAAGCAGAAGTGGAGTATGAGCAAAAAGAGGATTATTCTATTTTTGTAGCCTTTGATGCAACCTCACAAGTATCTGAAAAACTGGGCATTAAAGGCCCACTCTCTTTTGTGATTTGGACGACGACCCCGTGGACATTGCCTGCGAACGTAGCTATTTCCCTTAGTCCAACAGAACCCTATGTGGTTACGGGTGAGGGCTACGTGGTGGCCAAGGCGTTGGTGGAGAGTTTGAGTGCCCTTGGCATCACCCAAGGAGAGATTCAAAAAGAGTTCATGGGCGGGGAAGTTGAAAACCTATTGGCCACCAATCCGCTTAATGGCCGTCCTTCACAGTTAATTTTGGGCGAGCATGTTATGGTAGATGGGGGCTCTGGATTGGTTCATACTGCCCCAGGGCACGGGGAAGAAGACTACAAGGTTGGACTCAAATACGGCCTAGAAGTCGTGATGCCTGTGGATGAAGAGGGCAAGTACGATGAAACCATTGTCCACCAAAAACTCCTTCCTGCCCACTTTGTAGGTGAGCATGTATTTCGTGCCAATGAGCAAATCTTGGAACTTTTGGGCAAGCATTTGTTGCATGCTTCTAAGTTTGTGCACTCCTATCCTTTTTGTTGGCGTACCCACAAGCCTGTGATTTACCGTGCCACCCGCCAATGGTTCGTTGCCATGGATGAGGCAAAAATCGAGGGCGAAACCTTACGGACGTTGGCCACAAAAGAAGTGGAAAAAACACAGTTTTACCCGCCCAGTGGCAAAAAGCGCTTAGGAAGCATGATTGAAAACCGCCCCGATTGGTGTATCTCACGCCAACGTGATTGGGGTGTGCCTATTGCCTTTTTTAGGGATAAAACTAGCGGCGAAGTGGTATTTGACGCAGCGGTGTTAGCGCACATTGGAAACCTCTTTGAAAAAGAGGGTGCAGACGTGTGGTGGGATAAATCTATTGCGGAACTTCTTCCTCCTGCTTGTACCCTAGACCCTCAAAATCTTGAAAAAGTGATGGATATTTTGGATGTGTGGTTTGACAGTGGCAGTACGTGGAAAGCGGTCTTAGAATCTCCCTCTTATGATGCGGGGGCTTACGCTGCGTCCATGTACCTAGAGGGCAGTGACCAACACCGAGGGTGGTTTCAAAGTTCCTTGCTTGTCAGTACGGCGGCACGAGGCAAAGCCCCTTATGAGAAAATCTTGACCCACGGCTTTACGGTGGATGAGAAGGGTGAAAAGATGAGCAAGTCTAAGGGCAATGTTGTCGCACCCGAAGATATTGCCAAGCAAAATGGCGTTGAGATTTTACGCTTGTGGGTGGGGATGAGTGATTACACGACAGATTTAAAAATCAGCCCCACTATCATCAAGCAAGTCAGCGAACAATACCGCAAAATCCGCAACACACTGCGCTTTATGCTCTCGTGCGTTTATGACGTAAAAGAGGTAGTGGCCCCTTCGCAGATGAGTGAGCTTGACCGTTGGATTTTAGACGAGGCAGGGGAAGTGTTGCGAGGCATGGAAGCGGCCTTTAGGGAGTATGATTTTTCCAAAGGCTATGCTCTTTTGACCCATTTTATGACCGTAGAGCTCAGCGGTATTTATCTTGATATTACCAAAGACCGTTTGTATTGTAATGACCAAGAAGACCGCCTAAGACGCTCAGCACAAAGTGCGATGGTGCACATGACGCGTGCCTTTTTGCCACTTCTTGCACCCGTGCTTACTTACACGGTGGATGAGGTATTGCAATACGCCCCTGCCATTATCAAGCAAGACGCGCAGGGTGTTTTTGACTTAACCTACCAACCTATGGAAACCTTTACATGTAAGCTTGAAGGTGCCCAAGAAGTGCGGGAAAAGTTTTTTGAAATCGTAGACAGTTTGAAGAAAGAAAAACGCATCAAATCCACGCTAGAACTTGTGGTAGAGACGAAGGCACCGCTGTTTTATGAGGTTCTTAAAGAAGAAGACGCGCAAGATTGGCTGACGGTGAGTGGCATCTCGCCACGCGCCCTTGAAACAGAATGCCTAGGACGCTTTGAGGTGGATGAAACCCCCTACGTGCTGTGGCGCGCAGACGCGGCAAAATGTCCACGATGCTGGAAGTATACGGCCGAGGATGAAAACACCCCATGCCCCAGATGCGCACAAGTGCTTAGCCATGTTTAACCTCGCACAACCTGTGAGCCTTTGGGTTGTATTTGGTGCCGTTGGTGTGGTGGTGCTCATCATTGCTGCTGGCATTGTGTTGGTTAATAAAAAGAGAATCAAGGACACGAAATGACATTAAAAGAAGCATTGACGCTTCCTAGAGAAGAAATCGCTGTTTTTCGTACAACACTCAACGCTAAAATCAAAGAAAATGTTGTCCTAGGGGCTTACGTGGAGCAATTCACAGGAGAAGCGCTCAACACCTTTGGCGAGGGCGTTCCTATTGCCATCAAAGATAATATCCAAGTCAAAGGTTGGAATGTCACTAGCGCATCTAAGATTTTGCAAGGGTATGTTGCCCCTTATAACGCCACCGTCATCGAAAACCTACTTAAACACGGACTTGCGCCCTTTGGTCGCACCAATATGGACGAGTTTGCCATGGGAAGTTCCACTGAAACCTCGTACTATGGTAAAACAAAAAACCCCCACAACCACGCATGCGTGCCTGGGGGTAGTAGTGGCGGGAGTGCCGCTGCGGTCGCGGGCGGACTTGCCATCGCGGCTTTGGGCAGCGACACAGGTGGGAGTATCCGTCAGCCCGCGGCCTTTTGCGGGTGTGTGGGCATGAAACCCACCTATGGAAAAGTGAGCCGCTATGGCTTGGGTGCCTTTTCAAGCTCCCTTGACCAAATCGGACCCATTACCCAAAACGTCGAAGATGCGGCCATTTTGTATGACATCTTGGCGGGACATGAGAGTAGGGATTCTACCAGTGCACGCATGGCCCACGAAAGCGTGAGCACCGCACTTAATCCTGATCGAAAGCTCACCATTGCCGTTATCGAAAATTTTCTCGAAGGGGCGGCGCCTTCCATTCAAGAAAAAATGCAAGAAAGCATCAAGGCGCTTGAAGCCCAAGGCCACACCATCGTTTACAAAAACCTCATGAACACCAAGTACGACGTGGCGACATACTACGTCATTGCCACCGCAGAAGCCAGTGCGAACCTTAGCCGGTACGACGGGGTGCGTTATGGCAACCGCGCAGACGCAACAAGCCTTAAAGAAATGTACCTAAAATCGCGCAGTGAAGGCTTTGGGGATGAGGTAAAACGCCGCATTTTATTAGGAACCTTTGTGTTAAGTAGCGGGTATTATGATGCCTACTACATCAAAGCACAAAAAGCGCGGCACTTGATTAAAGAAAACTACGAAGCTATTTTCAAAGAAGCAGATTTGATTTTTATGCCAGTGACCCCCACGCCTGCCTTTGAATTTGGCAGTATTAGTGATCCTTTGGAAATGTATTTGAGTGACATTTATACCATTTCTATTAACCTTGCAGGTCTTCCTGCCTTGGCCCTTCCTTTGGGGATGAGCCAAGATGGGTTGCCAATTGGCGGACAATTGGTGGCAAAAGCATACGCAGAACAAACCCTATTTGATGGCGCGCTTTCGCTTGAACGCGCTCTTACACGCTAAGGAGAAGCACAACTATGATGAAAATTCGCAAACGGGCACTTACCTTTGAAGATGTCTTACTTATCCCAAAATACTCAGAAGTTCTTCCTCGGGAAGTCAATATTCAAACCATGCTCTCACGCAACATTCCCCTCAACCTTCCTATCGTTTCTGCTGCGATGGACACGGTGACTGAACACCGTGCGGCCATTATGATGGCGCGTCTTGGTGGTATTGGGATTATCCATAAAAACATGGACATTGAATCGCAAGTGCGCGAAGTACGCCGCGTGAAAAAAAGCGAAAGCGGGATTATTATCGACCCTGTGTCCATTGGCCCAAAAGCGACCATCCAAGATGCTCTGGATATTATGTCTGAGTACCGCATTTCTGGCGTTCCTGTTATAGATAAAGACCGCCGTCTTTTAGGGATTTTGACCAACCGCGATTTGCGCTTTGAAAATGATTTTACCCGTTTAGTGGAAGAGGCGATGACCAAGGCGCCCCTTATTACAGCACCCCTAGGATGCGACCTAGACCAAGCCGAGCGTATTTTTCACACCAACAAAGTAGAAAAACTGCCTATTGTGGACGAGCAAGGGCGGCTTGAGGGGCTGATTACTATTAAAGATTTGAAAAAACGCCAAGAGTACCCTGCGGCTAACAAAGACAGCTTTGGCCGTTTGCGTGCGGGTGCTGCTATTGGGGTGCACCAGTATGACCGTGCCCACGCATTGGCAAAAGCAGGGGTAGATGTGTTGGTGCTTGATTCGGCCCATGGGCATTCTAAGGGGATTATTGACACCGTTAAACGCATCAAAGATGAGATTGATGGTGTGGATGTCATTGCGGGCAATATCGCTACGGCTGAGGCCGCATTGGCATTGATTGAAGCAGGAGCGGATGGGATTAAGGTTGGCATTGGACCAGGCAGTATTTGCACCACGCGCATCGTAGCAGGTGTAGGCGTGCCCCAGATTTCTGCCATTGAAGAGTGCGCGAGCGTGGGGAGAAAATACGGGATTCCTGTGATTGCCGATGGGGGTATTAAATACTCTGGCGACGTGGCCAAAGCCTTGGCTGTGGGTGCGAGTAGCGTGATGATTGGAAGTTTATTAGCAGGAACCGATGAGAGTCCAGGAGACTTGATTGTCTACCAAGGACGTCAGTATAAAACCTACCGTGGCATGGGAAGTATCGGGGCCATGACCAAGGGAAGTACGGATCGTTATTTTCAAGATGGTACAGCGACAGATAAGTTGGTTCCTGAGGGCATCGAAGGGCGCGTGCCTTATGTGGGCAGTGTCAAAAGTGTGGTGCACCAAATGGTGGGAGGATTACGCTCTTCTATGGGCTATGTGGGTGCGGCAAGCTTGGAAATTTTCCAAGAAAAAGCAGAATTTGTAGAAATCACCAGCGCGGGCCTTAAAGAGAGCCACGTACACGATGTTATCATCACCCATGAAGCGCCCAATTACCGTGTTAACTAGCCGGTTGCATAAAGTGAACGGGTAGTGAAACTCCGTACTAAAACAGAACATTTTACCAATCCGCTCTACCTAGAGAGTGGGCGGATTTTGGAGCCTTTTGATTTGACGTACGAGATGTACGGCGAACTCAATGCTGATAAGTCCAATGCAATTGTGGTATGCCATGCCCTCACCGGCTCTCACCACGCCGCAGGCCGTTACGAAAACGAGGCAAAGCCAGGATGGTGGGATGGGCTCATTGGGGACGGAAAAGTGATGGACACCACGCGGTACTGTGTCATTTGTGTCAATGTGATTGGGAGCTGTTTTGGTTCCACAGGTCCTATGTCCCCACGCTACCCAAGCAGCGAAGCGTACCGTTTGAAATTTCCTGTGGTGACCATCACCGACATGGTGCGCGCCCAGAGGATTTTGTTTGACAGGCTTGGGATTCACAAAGCACATGCGGTGATTGGTGGCTCTTTGGGGGGAATGCAAGCCCTTTGCTTTGCCATCGAACACCCCAATTTTACCAAGCGCGTCATTTCTCTAGCCTCAACCTACGCCACCCAGCCTTGGGCGATTGCCTTTAATAAAATTGCCATGGAAGCAGTGCTCAACGACCCTCGGTTTAAAGAGGGGCAATATGATCCCAAAGAGATTCAAGAAGAAGGACTGGTGAGCCTTGCGCTTGGGCGCATGGCAGGGCATATTAGTTTTCTAAGCCCTGATTCGATGGCGAAAAAATTTGGTCGAAATTACGTAGATACCGATGGCTTGTATGAGCTCTTTGGACGCTTTCAAGTGGAGCGGTACTTGGAGTATAATGGGCACAACTTTTCCAAACGCTTTGACCCTTTGAGCTATTTGTACATCATCAAAGCCATGAACATCTTTGATGCGACGCGCAACTTTGAAACCTTGCACGATTCGCTCAGTCATGTGCGGGCCAAATTGACGCTGATTGGTTTTCGGGGGGACTTGTTGTTTTTACCTGAAGAGATGGTAACCATTAAAAAAACGATGGACGACTTGGGGCGCGGGCATTTGGCAGAATACATTGAGATAGACAGCAAATACGGGCACGATGCCTTTTTGGTAGAACTTGACAAAATCGATATGCACATCAAGCGTGCATTGGAAGCAAAGGTGTAACATGGCGGAAAATTTTGAAACAAAATTGCAAGAAGCAAAACAGATTTTAGAAAAACTCAACGCGCCCGAGATGACTTTGGAAGAGAGCGTGGAAGCCTACAAAAAAGGGATGAAAGCCCTGCAAGAAGCTTCCAAGATGCTAGAAAATGCCAAGCTTGCCTTTGAACATGCCAAAGGGGATGTTGCGTGAGCGTGGTTGCGGGGATTCAGCTCCCCACTCTTCCCATGAGCGATGCGAAGTTGGATTATTATTTTCGTATTTGCGCCAAAAAAGGGATTGGGGTGGTGGTGCTAGGGGAGTATGTTTTAAACAGTTTTTTTAAAGAACTCTCCACCATGCCCCAAAGTATGGCTAAAGAGCAAAGTGAACATAAAATCAAAACCCTCAAAGCCTTGTGTGCGAAATACGACCTTACGGTGATTGCGCCTTTGGTATTGGTGAAAAAAGAGGGATTTGTCAAAGTAACGGCTAAATTTTCCCCCCGTTCGACCCATTATTACCCCCAATATTGGCTCATCCACTTCAAGCACTGGAATGAGGAGAAATTTTTCCTAGAGCCCAAAGGTGCGTATGATTTGCCCGTTTTTGTGCACGAGGGAGTGCGCTTTGGCGTGGTCAATGGTTTTGAAGCGTACTTTGATGCCGTTTGGGCAGAGGTAGATAAAAAACGTGTGGACGCTGTGTTGATGCCAAGTGCTTCGGCTTTTGATAGCGGGGCACGGTGGCGAGAATTACTGCGGATGCGTGCATTGACGCACAATGTGTACATTTTGCGAACAAACCGCATTGGAAGTTTTAAAGAAGGCGAAAGCGGGTGGCATTTTTACGGGGATAGCCTTTTGGTGAATCCACACGGCGAGATTGAAGTCTCGCTCACCGATAAGGAAGAATTGCTTGTGGCAACCATCGACAAAACCTTGCTAGCAGAAGCGCGACGGGTCTGGGGATGGCGCACGCAGTGGGCAAAAAAAGGAACGATTGTATGAATTATTTTATGCGCCAAGTGCAGCTTTGGGGTGAAGAGGTACAAGCGTCATTGACGGGTAAACGCATTGCAATTATTGGCAGTGGAGGGCTTGGAAGCTCGCTAGGCATTGGTCTTGGAAGCAGTGGGATTGGCGAAATTCATTTGGTGGATTTTGACACGGTGAGTGTGCACAACATCCACCGGCAGATTGCTTTTAGGCTCGAAGATGAAGGCAAGCCAAAGGCGGAAGTACTTGCTTCGTTACTCACCTCTAGGTACGAAGGGGTTAAAGTGACGCCCCATTTGATGGATTTTGAAACCTTTACATGTAAGGGGGTGGAGGTAGACCTCATCCTTGATGCTACGGACAATCTTCCGACGCGCGCGGCAATCAACGCCTACGCCAAAAAGGTCAATACCCCGTGGATTTACGGCTCCGTGGAAGCTTTTAACGGCCAAGTGTGCTTTTTTGAACGTAGCAGTTTTGACGCGTTTAAAGTGCTCAATAAAACACCCGAGGGCATTGCCGCACCTATTGTGATGCACATCGCCTCTTTACAAGCAAACTTAGCCCTGCGCTACTTGGCAGGACTAAGCGTCAAAAAGGACGTGTTGTATTACCTCTATTTTGATCAAGCAGGCGAGTTGATTCACCAAACCTTTTCCATGCCTATTTAAAAAACGCTGCCGCTTTGGCGATGGGGTAAGGGCGCGTAAAGACTGGGTCTTCGATTTCCAAGGTCTCATGGAGCGAAGGACTTAGTAAAAAGTACGACAGATGCGCCTCAACCTTGGTGGCCCCTTTGGGACTAGCAAAGGTGAGGGTTTTGATTTCATAAGGCTTTAAACGGGTGTCGCTTTTTAGGCGTGTAGCGGTATAGGAGAGGGTTTCTTGCCCTTCTTGGTTGAGGTAGGTGGTTCGAAATTCGACCCGTTGGGTTTGCATGATGGTGGTACCATTGAAAAATACTATCTCAAGAACCCCGCTACGCCCGCTAAAGCCTGTGGGGACGCGGTGAGGCGTGAGGTTTTGAATCCGCACGGTTGCTTTTCCAGGTGAGGCATCCACTAAAAGATTGAGTGTTGTGCTCAAAATATCGCTGTTGCGTGCCCCTGCAAAAAGGTGGCTTCGTACATCACGCACCAACGGCGGTTCGCCCTCTTTGGAGATGTGTGGGGCGATGACCTGTTTGGTGGGCGTGCCCATGTGGCAATCCACGCAACGCTCCTTGCTAGAAGCGAGGGCGAGTTCGGTTCCTGTTTCGTAACCTGGGATGGCTGCGTTAGTGTTGGCATTTCCTTCGTGGCAGGTGAGGCAAAGCTGATTTCCTTCGAGGAAAAAATCCCGTTGTTGACTTTGATGGTACGGGGAGCGTGTGTTGGCAGGGTAGGGCCCGACAATCACTTCCCCCTTGGTCCATTGGATAAGGTCTGTGCCTGCATGGCTGGGGGACGTTTTGGGGTGCAACGCGTTAATGTTGTGGCACACATAGCACCCAATCCCGCTTTGGATGTGTTTTTCCTTTAAGGCGCTTTCTATTTTCTTGGTTTCTTCAGACTCAATACCAAAGGCTTTGGCGTACATGTAAGCATCATTGGGTTTTGAGGCTTCTAGTCTGGGGTTGTGGCATTTGGCACAACCGATGGTCACTTCGGCGCGTGTTTGGTAAGTGGTTTTTTGCACATGGGTGATGGCAGCTTGGTAGAGGGGATTTTTGTCCTCATGGGAATTGGCGTGCCACGAGGTTTCCCATTGGGAAACATGCTCTGGATGACAGGCTTGGCAATTAACAGGGTTAATAAACCGCTGGTTGATATCTCCCCACACGCACAAAGGAAGCAACAAGAGTGCCGCAAAGTATTTGCCCACGGGTAATCCTTAAAATGGAATATTTTTGTGATAATTTAATGTTTGGAGTATAGCATTAACTTTTTAAAGAGATTCTTTTATTAAGACTTCTACCAAAAAACGTATGCGAAAATGATTAAAAAGGTGGAGATTTACACAATAATGGACCGACAAGAAGAGCACGACTTAAGAGTGGAAAAGGTATAATGTGCCTTTTGTTACATGTAAGGAAAACCATGGATTTTGAACCCTATCCCTTTGAAAAACTCGACCATCTTTTAAGTGCATGCTCCTCCTCATGCGACCTTTCGCCTATCGCCTTAACCGTGGGTGAGCCTCAGTTTTCAACACCAGATTTTATTCAAGAGGCTTTGATAAAAAGCGCTGCATTGCTCAACAAATACCCCAAAACTGCGGGAGAAGAAGCCTTAAGAGAAGCCCAGCGAGGGTTTATGCAACGCCGCTTTGGCGTGCCCCTTGAAAAAGAGATGCTTTTGCCCACCTTTGGCACCCGTGAAGTGCTGTTTAATTTTCCTCAGTATGTTTTGTTTGATGTGCCCAAGCCCGTGATGGGGTTTGTAAATCCTTTTTACCAGATTTACGAAGGGGCGGCCATCGCGTCACGTGCGCGGGTGGTGCATCTGGAATTACGAGAGGAAAACGGTTTTTTGCCCGTGTGCGACCCTGATGTATTAAAGGCGTGCGATTTGGTTATCCTAAACTCACCTTCTAACCCTACGGCCCGCGTGATGGACCTTGAAGCCCTAAAGCCTTGGGCACGCTTGGCAGTAGAGCAAGATGTGGTGGTGCTGAATGACGAGTGCTACAGCGAAATTTACACCACTACACCGCCCCCTTCGCTCCTTGAAGCAGCCAAGGCCATTGGCAATACCACGTACCACAACACCTTGGTGGTGAACTCCATTTCCAAGCGCAGTTGTGCTCCAGGGCTTCGTTCGGGCTTTATTGCAGGGGACGCGGAGATATTAAAAGGATACGCCAAGTACCGCACCTACGTGGGGTGTGCGTCTCCCTTGCCTTTACAAATGGCGGCCATTGCGGCATGGAACGATGAAGCCCACGTGGAAGAGGCGCGCAGGATTTACGCGCAAAACATGGCGTTGGCTCAGGAGATTTTAGGCATCACGCCCTCGGAAGCCACCTTTTACCTGTGGTTACATGTAAGGGATGGCGAAGCCTTTGCTAAAGCGCTCTACGAAGCCCAAAGGGTCAAAGTTTTGCCTGGAGGCTACCTAGGACGCGGTGGAATGGGACATGCTTACGTACGCATAGCGTTGGTTGAAACCCCTGCGCGCGTTGAGGAAGCATTGTTGCGATTACGAGATTTTTTAAAAGGGTGGGCGTGAAAAAAATACATTTTATTGGCATCGGCGGCATCGGGCTTTCGGCATTGGCACGGTTTTTAAAACAACAAGGCCACCATATTACGGGATCTGATATTAAGCAAACGACCATCACTGACGCCTTGCAAAAAGAGGGCATCGCCGTGTGTGTGCCCCATGATAAAGGGATGATTACAGACCAAGATTATGTGGTCTATTCGGCGGTGATTAAGCCAGACAATGTGGAAATGGTCGAGGCACGACGTCAGGGTAAATTGATTGTGTCTCGAAAAGAAGCCTTGCTTTTTATCCTCAAAGAACGACGGGTTTTTTCTGTAGCGGGAGCCCACGGGAAAAGTACCACGAGTGCGATGCTAGCGTCTATGGTAGAAGGCAGTGTGATTATCGGGGCTGAGTCAAAGCAATTTGGTACCAACATGGTTTACAAAGAGGGTAAGAATGTCATTTTTGAAGCCGATGAAAGTGATGAGAGCTTTTTAAACTCTAACCCGTACGTGGCCGTTGTCACCAACGCCGAACCTGAGCACATGGAGTACTACAACTACGATTACGCGCGCTTTTACGGGGCGTACCGCCGCTTTTTAGAAAGTGCTTCGGTGCGTGTTATGAATGCAGAAGACCCCTATCTTGGCACCCTAGAGAGCTTAGAGGCTATTCGCCTTTACCCCAGTAAAGATATCAAAGACCTCACGACAGTGATTCGCCACAACGAACCCTTTACGCGGTTTAACCTCAAAGATTTGGGAACCTTTGAAGTGTGGGGCATTGGGGAACATATCGCCTTGGATGCGTCTTTGGCGATTTTGGCAAGCCTGACAGAATACGACATCGAAACCGTGCGCGAAAAGCTCAAAAACTTTCGGGGTATTAAAAAGCGCTTTGATATTTTACGCGTGGATGAAGAATTTGTCCTCATCGATGATTACGCCCACCATCCCACGGAAATCAAAGCAACCCTAGCCTCAGCCAAAACCTACGCTAAAGCCATGGGACTTGCACGGGTGACAGCCATTTGGCAACCCCATAAGTACTCGCGCACGGTGGACAACCTTGAAGCCTTTAAGGCGTGTTTTGAAGGGGTGGATGACTTGGTTATTTTGCCCGTGTGGTCGGCAGGCGAGGCGGAACGGTTTATTGATTTTGAAAAAGAGTTTGCCCGCTATGCGCCCCGTTTTGCTTCGTGCGTTGTGCGTCAAGAAGAGACGCTTGTGTTAGAGGATGAACACCATACCTTACTTTCTCGGGGCTTGGTGATTGGCTTTGGGGCAGGCGATATTACCTACCAACTACGAGGAAAATGTCCATGCAAATAATTGCTTTTTTAGTGTTACTGTTGGTGGTCGTGGCACTGCTGATGATTGACAAAGAAACCGTTTCGCCAAAAGCGAAGTGGGGTATTATGGGTGTTGTTGCAAGCTTGGTAATACTAGGCATGCTTTACCAATCTTTTTCCTCCAAAGAACAGCTCCATAACCGCGAAAAAATCAACCACTTTTCCCAAGGTGGTGCCCTTACATGTAAGGGGGTTTTAGTAGATACGACGCGCTTTTCCTATGAAAACGGTACGGCATCTTTTGTCGCCAAAAAGAGCGCGCGGGAAATTCGCGGGGTCATCATCCCTTTGCGTGATTGTGAGGTGGCAAGCGAGTGAGTGACCTCTTTAGCCGCCTTGACCTTGAGGGCTACCTTGAGGAATACCACGCCTTTTTAGCCCGTGAAAAACCGATTTTTTTAGAAGGGGATTCCAAGCTTCATTTTGAGATGATTTCCCAGCTTCAAACGTACCTTTACCCCGCACCTCCTACGGTTGCAAATCTTGACACGCCGTTGGTGCATTTGACCAAACAGGGGATTTTACGCCTTGGGGAGATTGCGGAATTTGTAAAAATCATTCGCTATTTTCGCCTCTTAGCCCGTCAACCTTTTGAGGGGCGCCTTGGGGAGTGGATAAGTGCCATCATCGTCCCGCCCAGTGTCGAGGAGATGAGCGAGTGGTTTAGTGATTCTGGTGCATTAAACGAAACCATCGACCCGCGGTTTGTGCAGATAAAACAGGCTATGGGCGAGGTAAAAAGCCAACTCCAAAGCCAGTTTCGCCAACTCCTTTCCACCAAACGTCTTGAGCCGTATTTGGTTGATCACCAAGTGCATTTGCTGCATTCTCAAGAAGCACTTCTTGTGCGGGGCGGGTTTAATCATGTGCTCAAAGGTGCCGTGATTGGCCGTAGTACCAGTGGCTTTTTTTATGTGGTGCCAGAATCCATCGAAGGGCTCAAAAAGCGCGAAAGCACGCTTTTGGATAATTACGAGAGCGTGGTGTTGGAGTACTGTAAAAAAATCAGTGCCGAATTTACCAAAAAACAACCCTTTTTAAAATTTATCAACGGGGCCTTTGACAGGTTTGATGCGTACCACGCGCGGATTAGTTTTGCCAAGTCGCGCAACTTGGAATTTTTGCTTCCTGGAAAAGGTGAGGCCATTAAACTCTCGGGCTTCAAACACCCTGCCATGCATGAGCCCAAACCCTTACATGTAAACTTTCAAGGCAGTGTGTTGATGGTGACAGGCGTAAACGCGGGCGGAAAAACCATGCTGTTAAAATCCATCCTCAGCGCGGTATTGATGGCCAAATACCTCTTGCCCTTGCCCTTGAATGCGGCGCAATCAAGTATTGGCTCCTTTAAACACATCGAAGCCATCATCGAAGACCCGCAAAATGTGAAAAATGACATCTCTACCTTTGCAGGACGCATGGTGCACTTTAGTGGCTTGTTTGGAAAAAAAGGGACAACCTTGGTGGGGGTGGATGAGATTGAGCTTGGAACCGACGCGGACGAAGCGGCGAGTTTGTTTAAGGTGCTCATCGACCAACTCATGGCCCAAGGGGCAAAGCTTGTCATCACCACCCACCACAAACGCCTTGCCTCTCTTTTGGCCACAGATGAGCGGGTGGAATTGTTAGCGGCCTTGTATGATGAAAAAAACCAACGCCCCACCTATGACTTTTTGCACGGGACTATCGGAAAAAGTTACGCCTTTGAAACGGCACTGCGCTATGGCATCCCTGCCTCACTCATTGGCAAGGCCAAGGTGCTTTATGGGGAAGACAAGGAAAATCTCAACGACCTCATTCAAAAAAACATTGACTTGGAACTTTCCATGAAGCGAAAACTGCGCACCATGGAAGAAGAAGAACACCGTGCCAAGCGCTTAAGCGAACGGTTGATTGAAAAAGAAGAAGCCCTAGAACTTTCCTACCAAGCCAAAGAAGCAAGTCTGGAAAGGGAGTATCAAAAAGCCATTGACGCGGCCAAGGAAGCGGTGCGCGCCACCGAATCCAAAGAAGCCCACCGCGCACTCAACCACGCCCACGCGGCCAAAAAACGCGTACCAACACCTCCGCCTTTGCAATCCAAAGAACCTTTACATGTAGGCGATGCCATCAAATACGGACGCTCCAAAGGGGTGTTAAAAGCACTCAACAAAGAAAAGGCTATCATCGAATGTGAAGGCATCACCTTGCATGTCCCCTTGCACGCCATTAAACGCAGCGGAAACCCCACGCCCAAGCCAGCGTCTAAAACCAAAATCGACGTCCAGCGTACCGCGCGGGGAGGGATTAAACTGGACTTGCATGGGATGCGTGGCGAAGAGGCGGTGGAAAAACTCGACCAGTTTCTCTCCGACGCGCTGATTCACGGCTTTGATGAGGTACTGGTGTATCATGGGATTGGTACAGGAAAGCTCGCCTACGCGGTCAAAACCTTTCTAAAAGCCCATCCCAGTGTCAAAAGCTTTACTGACGCCCCACCCACCCTTGGCGGGTTTGGTGCAACGGTAGTGACCCTTTAAAAGGAGGCTACATGGCAACGATTGTATGTATTAGCGGTGCGGGTCTGAGTGCGGAAAGTGGGATTCGTACCTTTCGAGACGCGGGAGGCTTGTGGGAAGAGTATGATGTCATGGAAGTGTGTTCTGTAGAAGGCTACACGGCCAATCCTCAAAAAGTCCACGCCTTTTACGATGCAAGGCGCAAAGATTTGGAAGACAAACAGCCCAACGCCGCCCATGAAATGCTCGCAAGACTCAAGCGCGCTTACCCTAGCGACGTGGCGATGTTGACGCAAAATGTGGACAATTTGCTGGAAAAAGCAGGGTGCGAAGAGGTGGTGCATTTGCACGACACGCTCACGCAACTGCGGTGCAAACGTTGTGGGGAAGTGTTTGAGATTGGGTATGCCTCTCAAAAAGGCGTGCGGTGTCCTGCCTGCCAAAGCGTGTCCGTGCGGCATAATGTCGTGATGTTTGGGGAGGCGGCACCGCAGTATGAAACCCTCTATACTGCGTTGGAAGATGCCAAATTGCTCGTGTGCATTGGCACCTCGGGGCAAGTGATTAATGTCGCATGGATGGCGATGCAAGTGGAGGATTCGATTCTCAATAACCTCGACCCTGACCCTGCTCTTGATGGGTATTTTACCCGCTGTTTTCACGAATCTGCAACCACAGCGGCACCCAAGATTGAAGCCTATTGTAAAAACTTTTTAGCCACCCAAGGAACGCGGTAAATGTTTACATGTAACGAAAATTCTTTAGCAAAAACAACCGACCTGTTTTTAACGCTCTTGCGTTTTCCCTCTCTAACCCCCAACGATGCAGGTGCGTTAGATTTTCTTGCCGCCCAATTGCCGCACTTCACGCCCGTGCGCATTGACGTGGCGGACACGACCAACCTGTTTTTGTACCGCCGTGCGGGTCAAGGCCCACACCTGTGTTTTGCGGGCCATGTGGACGTGGTACCTGAGGGCCAAGGGTGGCACACTGACCCATTTGAACCCGTAGTCAAAGGGGGCATTGTTTACGCCCGTGGGGCGCAAGACATGAAAAGCGGCGTGTGTGCCTTTGTGCGTGCTTTGCAAGAAATAGACCATTTTGAAGGCACCCTTTCGGTGATGCTCACCAGTGACGAAGAGGGCGATGCGACCTATGGTACCATTGAAATCTTGCGCTATTTGAAAGAGGCTGACATGTTGCCTGACATGGCGATTGTGGCAGAACCCACGTGTGAAACCCGTTTTGGGGATGCCATTAAGATTGGACGGCGGGGGTCTATTAACGGGGTTTTGGAAGTTTTTGGCGTCCAAGGGCACGCGGCGTATCCTGAAAAAGCCACTAACCCCTTGCACCTCATGGCCCCGCGCCTTGAAAAACTCGCAGGCCATTACTTTGACCAAGGAGATGCTTATTTTGCCCCAAGCCAGTTGGTGTTGACGGATTTACGTAGTGGGATGGAAGTGACTAACGTGAGTCCAGGGCATCTTAAACTCATGTTCAACGTGCGTAATTCCACGAAAACTTCCAAAGAAGAGATTGAAGCCTACATCGCTTTAGTGATGGAAGGGACGGAATTTACACTGCGCTTATCCCAAAGTGCCCATCCTTTTGTGGCCAATGCCAAAGCCCCTATTGTCCAAACCCTTGATGGGGCCATCGAAACGGTGTGTGGGGTAAGGCCCAAGCACTCCACGGCAGGTGGCACAAGCGATGCGCGTTTTTTGGCCCAGTTTGGCATTGAGACTATTGAGTTTGGTGTGGTCAATGACACTATTCACGCCCCCAACGAATGCACCCCGTTGCGCGATGTGGAAGCCTTAAAAGAGGTCTTCTTGCGCGTGATTCAAACCCTTAAGGAGACTGTATGAAACCCATTTCAACCCCCCATGCCCCCTCGGCCATTGGCCCGTATTCCCAAGCCATCCAAGCGGGCGGCTTTTTGTTTACCTCAGGTCAAATTGCCCTCACACCCGAGGGGACGTTTGTAGAAGGCGGCATCGAAGCACAAACCCAACAAGTGTTAGCTAATCTCGGTGCCGTGCTAGAAGCAGGTGGCGCAAAAGTGCAAGACGTGGTGAAGACGACCATCTTTCTTGCCAACATGGACGATTTTGCGGCGGTAAATGCCCTTTATGGGGCGTTTTTTGGGGACCATAAACCTGCACGCAGCACGGTTGCAGTAAAGACCCTGCCTAAAAACGCGTTGGTGGAGATTGAGGCAATCGCGCTAAGAAACTAGTTTATTGCGACAGGTCTTACATGTAAGGATGATGCGAGGAAGTTCTTCACGGACGCGTTGATGCCCTTTGGTGGCTTCCTCTTTGGTGCGGTAGCGGCAATGGTACAAGCTGCTGTGGTAGTCAATCTCCTCGTTTAGTGTGGCAAAAACCATGGTTTCATAGACACAAATACGCGCATGGTCTTTGTGCCAAGAGTGGCGCACTTCCATCTCAATGGTGGAGAGGTAATACTGTTTTTCTTCCACTGTGACAAACTCTTTAAGCTGTAGTGAATCGCTTTCGTGAAACATCGTTACATTTCCTTTTAAAATATGAATGGTTATTCAGAAAACGCAGTATAGTTAAATCAGATGAAATTTGTATGAAATCCCCCGCGAAGTGCGGGGGTATGGGCTATTTGGATGTGTTGTTAATGTACGAATACTCGCCCATCATGGTCCAAGGACGCGCACGTTTTAAAAACGCTTGTTGGGAGTCTAAAATCTCTTTGAACAAAGGGTCTTTCGCCGCTTCGGCGTTGAGGATTTCCATATTGGCCGCAGCAAGTGCGTGCAGTACATCATCAGGAAAACTCGCCACTTTTACCTCGGGATGCTCGGCCTGGATTTTTTCCCAAGCCGTAACATTAAGGTGCATGGCTTTAGTCATAACACGCGTCGCTACTTGGTTGATGGCGGTTTCTAAGATCACTTGCAAATCCTTAGGCAAAGCCTCGTACGTTTTTTTGCTCACAAGGTATTGGGTTTCGCTAGCGGGTTCTTGCCAGCCTGTGTAGTAAAATTTGGCGACTTTTTGGAAGCCCATATTAATGTCAAAGGCGGGGCTAATCCACTCAACTGCGTCAATGGTTCCCATCTCAAGCGCCAAATAAAGCTCGCCAATAGGTGTGGAGGTGACCATAACACCAAGCTTTGACATTACTTCGCCACCCATGCCAGGAATACGGAATTTTAGCCCTTTGAGGTCATCCAAAGAGGTGATTTCACGTTTAAACCACCCACCCATTTGCATGCCCGTATTGCCCCCTTGGAAATGGATAAGCCCTTCTTTGTCGTACACTTGTTGGGCAAATTCTTTGCCGCCTCCAAAATCAAACCACGCGTGCTGCTCTTGAGGCAAGAGACCAAAAGGCATGGTGGTGAAAAAGCTCAATTTCGCATCTTTGCCCTTGTAATAGTAAGAAGCGGTATAGCCGATGTCGTATTGCCCTAATTTAACCAAGTCCATGACTGCCAAACCCGCTTTATGTTTGTTGGGATCATCAATGCGCAGTTGCAATCTCCCCTTGGACATGCTCTCTACAAGCTCTTTGAGTTCATTGGGTGCATCCCCTAAAACTGGAACCGTATTGCCCCACGAACTTGCCAGTTTAAGCCGGTAAACCTTGTTGTCGTTCGCACTAAGCGTGAGCGCACATGTGAGCGCCACCATTGCCGCTAGAAAACGTTGCCATCGTTGCATCAAAAACTCCTTGAGAAATGTTTTGGGTATTGTAGTAAAAATGAGATTAAACGCAAAGAGGGTGGGGTGGAGTGACGGGAAAAATATCTTACTTTAAAAATAACACATTATAATTGTGAAGTTTTGCAGGAGTATTGTAATTATCCTTACATGTAAATACACAAACCATAGCCAAGAGGAGACCCCATGAGTCAAGTGCATTATGACGTGATTGTGATCGGCGGCGGGATATCAGGTGCGGCGGCTTTTTACGAATTGGCCAAATACACCGATGTTCAATCTATTGCTTTATTGGAAAAATACGATACCTTAGCCCCCTTGAATTCTAGCGGCAAGAGTAACTCGCAAACCATTCACTGCGGCGACATTGAGACGAACTATACCGTGCAAAAAGCGGGTGCTGTTAAGCGCACAGCACGCATGATTGTCAAGTACTGCTTGCAACACGGGTATGAAAATAAATTTATGTTTGCCCATCAAAAGATGGCCATTGGCGTGGGTGAGGCCGAGGTGGCGTACATGCGCAAGCGCTACGAAGATTTTAAAGAAATTTTTCCCTATTTGGAAGTGTATGAAAAAGATAAGCTTAAAGAAATCGAGCCCAAGCTTGTTTTTGATGCCAACGGTAACGAACGCCCTGAACCTATCGTAGGGGTGGGGGTGCAAAACGAGTACAGCACGGTTGATTTTGGGGCCATGACCAACAGTCTTGTGGAAAATGCCAAAGCCATTGAGGGTAAAACAACAGAAGTATTTTTAAACAGTGAAGTGGTGAAGATTGTCCAAGAGGGCGAAAAACATCGCCTCACAACCCGGGATGGAAAGAGTTTCACGGCAGGCTTTGTGATTGTCAATGCAGGGGCACATTCGCTCTATTTGGCGCACCAAATGGGATACGGCCACGATTTTAGTTGTTTGCCTGTGGCGGGAAGTTTTTACGTGACAACCAAAATGATGCTCACGGGAAAAGTATACATGGTGCAAAACCCCAAACTTCCCTTTGCTGCTTTGCATGGGGATCCTGATATTTTATTGGGCGGGTACACACGTTTTGGTCCCACGGCGCTTGTGCTTCCAAAGTTGGAGCGTTTTCATGGCAACAAAACGATTATCGACTTTTTTGTCACCTTGCGATTGGACGGAAAAATCATTAAGATTTTTTACGATTTATTGAAAGACAGCACCATCCGAAATTACATCTTCCGCAACTTTTTGTTTGAAGTTCCTTATTTTAACAAACGCCTTTTTCTAAAAGATGCGCGAAAAATCGTCCCCTCTTTACAGCTTGAAGATATCGAATACGCCCAAGGCTTTGGTGGCGTTCGCCCACAAGTGCTCAACAAAGCAGAGGGTAAACTCATGTTAGGGGAAGCTTCTGTTAATCCCGGAACGGGGATTTTATTCAACATGACCCCAAGTCCAGGGGCCACTAGCTGCCTTGGTAACGCAGAACGCGACGTGAAACTTGCGTGCGCGCACTTGGGAAAAACCTTTGACCAAGAGCGCTTTAATGCGGAGTTAACAGACTAATACTTTGCCATGAGGGTTTTGGCTACCGCGTCGATGATGAGATCGTATTTTTCCATGATCGGCGCGTACATTTGAAGCAAATTATCAAGCTTTTTATGGTGATCGTTAATGTAGCGCTCTAGGGACTGGGTTTCTGTATTGAGGTTTTTAGTTTTAATGCGCGCGGCCTCAAGGGCGTTGTTGGTTTCGCGAATGGACGTGCGCAAGGCCTCTTCTTCTTTGGAATATTGCTTAATCTCAACAGCAAGCTCACCAATTTCTTTTTGCATCGCTTCGTCTGCTTGCCCTTGGTTGCGCAGGCGTTTGAGTTCATAATTTTTATCTTGCAACTCTTTACTTTGGGTGATGGTGCGTTTAATGGCCTCGTCTAATTCTTCTTTCTTTTGACGGATAACTTCGGTTTCTTGATTAAGAACATGCAACTTTTCATTGGCTTCATCGTACTTTTTCTGCGCTTTTTCAACCCGTTCTTGCAAGGTTTCGTTTTCTTTGTCGCACCGCATTTTTTGAATGACGATGGGTAAGATGGAGACGGCATTCCATTTTTGTCCTTTTTCGTCAATGATTTCTGGCTTTTGAGCTTGACGCCCCTCGATGACTTCGATGTTGCCATCGTAAAAGCGTAGAAAATTTTCTGCATTTTTCTCACGCAAGGCATGAAGTTCGAGGAGTTTTTGAGAAAAAAGTTCATGGATAGAGTAAAAATGTTCCCTGAAAATATAATTCACAAAAGCATTTTTAAGGGCAATATGGCTATCTTCTCCCATATACATGGAGGCCACTTGGTAGAGAATATTTTGCACAAAGGGAATGGCATTTTTTCTAAAATATTCGTTGGAAATGATGGCGAAATTAAGCTTGGTACCTAGCAGCACCTCAATGCCGCTTTGGATTTCATTTAAAATACTTTGCTCAAAGACCATGGTCTTAAGCTTTTCAAGCTCTTCCGGAGGCAAGCCGTAGGCACGCCGCTCAGCTGGGCTGCCTTCTTGCACACTAGCGAATTTTTTGATGGTCAGCTTTTCATTCATAAAAAAGACTAAATCCCGCGTTTCGAGGTAAAAAGCCACTTTGGCCGTTTCGCGGTAAAGCTCTTTTTTAATGGCCTCATCCTCAATGTTTTCATAATCACACCCGTAGGCAATAAAGGTCTCTTTGGGAATCATATACACCCCCTCTTTGACACAGTAGCGGTCGAGTTGGGCAAACAAAGGGGTGAGAAGTTTGCTGTTTTCGTGAAATTGTTGGGAATGCTCTTTAAACACCTGCTTTTTTAAATCTTTGAGCACGATGGTGTCAGAGCCACGAAAAAAAAGCGAGATTTTTTGGTTAAGCAGCAAGAAGTAACTTTTGAAGGCCTTGCGGATTTGGGCGCGGTTTTCAAAAATTTCTTCGTCACTAAAATGGTAAGAAAGTGTTGTGTAAAGTTCTTTAGTTAAGGCTTCATCAAAAGATTCACAGTAAAAACTCTCATCAATGTGCTGTTCTAGAAAGGCAAAGGTCTCTTTAAAGAGATGAGTGGAAGCAGGCATTAAAATCCTCGTAATGTAATGCCTGCCATTTTACTAACTTTGACATTTATGTGCCATTAATTTTTCCTTCTTGCTAAAGTTTTTGGCAAGAATTTTATTTGATAAGGGCACTGATAGCCTTAAACACAGGCTCTTTAGAGCTCTTGCACAGCTCAAATAAAATGGACTCTAGGGTTGAGAGCACGACGCCCGCGTGGGCCATGCGCCTTAGGGCGGTGTCATGGTCGAGCGCTTTTCGCGAACTTACACAATCCACCACTACCACGGGCAGTACGCCGCTAGAGAGCAGGTCGAGGCAGGTTTGCAAGATGCACACGTGGGTTTCGGCGCCCACAACAACGACCACTTTTTTCCCACTCTCAAGGATGTGGGTTAGGGTTGGGGTGTTTTGGCAACAACTAAAGGTGGCCTTTTCGTAGCACTTGACTCCCGTGAGTAAGGTTTTGATTTGCGGCAAGGTTTCACCAAGTCCTTTGCGGTACTGTTCGTTTAAGATAGCAGGAATACCAAGGTGGGTAAACCCCTCGATGAGTTTGCCAATATTTTCCACCAAGATGGAGTGGTTGGCAACATGCGGGATGAGACGTTCTTGAACATCAACGACCATTAGCAGGGTGTTTTCTTTTTCAATACGCATGAATTCTCCTTTACATGTAGCGTAGATTATTGTAGCAAAAGGCGGTTACAAAAACGCAATGTTTACTATTTTTTAAACGAACATATGCTATTTTGTTACCTTTTAATCGCCCCTCTTACATGTAAGGGTTTTGTAATGCATCCGTGTTAAGATGGAGATTAAAGACACTCTTTTAGGAGCATCGCCATGGAAAAACGAACAAAAATTTTGGCCACCGTAGGCCCCGCAAGCGACAGCGTTGAGACACTCACTGGACTCATTCTAGCCGGTGTTAACGTGTTTAGGCTCAACTTCAGCCACGGCTCTCACGAGTACCACGAAGCCACGTTGGTGAAAATTCGCGAAGCAGAACAAAAAACAGGTAAAAAAGTCGGCGTCTTGCAAGATATTTGCGGCCCAAAAATTCGGGTAGGAAAACTTGAGTCTGAATTTTCTCTCAAAGAAGGGGACACCCTTGAGTTTGTGCGCGGAGAGATTGTAGGCAGGCAAAAGAGCGAAGGGGTGTACGAACTGAGCATTAACCAGCCTCAAATTCTCGCCTTGCTAAAGAAGGATGAGTACATCTACTTGTACGATGGAATGATTCGCACCAAAGTTCTCGAAGCGGGTGAGCGCGTGATTGCGCGGGTAGAAAATAGCGGCAAACTGGCGTCCAACAAGGGGGTCAATTTCCCTAACACCAAACTCAATATTGACGTGATTACCCCAAAAGATGAAAAAGACATGCTTTGGGCCATTGCCCATGAGATTGATTTTATCGCCATATCTTTTGTTCAACGCGCAGAAGATGTATTACGCGCACGGGAGATTATGCAAGCCAATGGGGGCAAGATTCAACTCTTTGCCAAAATTGAAAAATTTGACGCGGTGGAAAATATTGATGCTATTTTGGCAGTGAGCGATGGTTTGATGGTGGCAAGGGGAGACCTTGGCATCGAAGTGCCCTATTATAAAGTACCAAGCATCCAAAAACGCATTATCAGAAAAGCCAACGAAGCATCCAAGCCTGTTATCACAGCCACGCAGATGCTGTTGTCCATGGCGCAAAATGAAACGGCCACGCGCGCAGAAATCAGTGACGTTGCGAATGCCGTACTGGATGGAACGGACGCTGTGATGCTCTCCGAAGAGAGTGCTATTGGCAAAAACCCCATCAAAGTGGTAGAAACCATGGCCGCCACCATTAAAGAGACCGAAAGCGTGTACCCTTATGGCAAATTTGACAAGTTTGAATTCCTTGATGAAACAGACATGATTGCCTCTTCCACGGCCCGTTTGGCGGTGCAGTTGGGTGCGCGCGCGATTATGTCCCTCACGGGGTCTGGCCAGTCGGCAAAAAAAATGGCCAGATACCGCACCAATGTGGATATTTTTGCCGTAACTCATGATGAAAAAACAGCACGCTCGTTGACCATTGCTTGGGGAGTTGAGCCCATTATGACGGTGGAAAAAACAAGCCTAAACTTGATGCTAGCTACCGCGGTTAAAAAAGCGGTGAAATTGGGGTTCATAGACCACGACAAAACCTACGTGGCCACAGCAGGATACCCCACGGGAGTGGAAGGAAGCACGAACTACATTCGTATTTTGAAAAAAGACCAGATAGACTATTATATTGACATGGTGATGTAAGCGGGTAGGAGGCAGTCAATGCCTCCCTTGTTTACTCCTCTTTGCCGTAAAAAGCGGCGAGTTCTTCGATTTCTTCTTTGGTGAGACTCCGCACTTGTGTTTGCATCATCGCCTTCATCGCTCCACCATAAGTGTCGTTTTGGTACCCCAAAAGCGCTTCGGTGATGGCTTTGGGCGACATTTCATTCATAATCTTACTGCGTCCAAGGGCAACTTTTTCCCCTTTGTTTCCGTGACATGAAGCACAAGTTTGGGCTTTTGCGGGGGTGTTTTTTGTGGAGGCTTCAAGCATGGAGGCTGTGGTTTCAAGGGTTTCTTGAATTTTATCATTTCCCTCTTGCGCGGTTTGAGACAAGCGCTCAGAAAGTTCCCTGTTGGTTTCCTCTAACCGTTTGGCAACCTCTTCTTGGGCGGGTGTTAAGACTTGGGCAATTTGCTGTTCCAGCGCACGCTCTTCTTGAAGGGTGTTTTGTGGTTCGGGCAAGGTAGGTTCAGGTTGACTGGGTTCAGGTTGGCTTGGAGGAGTAATTTCTCGGGTGCTAGGTGTTGTCGGGGTGGGGTCGGCTGAGGTTTCTTTGTTGTCACAGCCGCTTAAGAGCAAGAGGCTGAGGAATAGCCCTGCAAGAGTGTGTTTCATTGTTTCTCCTTTTGATTCGTCGGTATAACTTAACACAGGTCATCTTAAAAACAAAGCAAAGCCAAGACTAAGCAAGGGCTAGTAAAATACGCCTCACATTGCGAGGAGAATAGGATGCTAGACCAAGAAATTCGTCAAAAAAAATCAGGTATTGTCTTGTACGGACTCACTCCTCCTAAAGCAAACAACACCCACGAAGAAGTGCAAGAGATTGCCGCGCGTCAATGCGCGAGGTTGGAAAAAAGCCCTATTAATGGGGTGGTGGTGTACGATTTGCAAGACGAAGCCGAGCGAACAGAGTGCGCACGCCCCTTTCCATTTTTAGAAACCATTGACCCCACGATGTACGCCACAACCTATTTGGATGCTTTGTCTGTACCCCCTGTTGTCTACCGCGCGGTAGGGAAGTACTCCAAGGCGCAAACCCGTGCATGGTTGGTCGCACACAATAGGCCCGAATGCTTAAGTGTCTTTGTGGGCGCTGCTTCACGCACCCAACAAGTTTCCCTTAGCATGCAAGAAGCCTATGCCCTCAAGCGAGAAGTTGCTCCCCATTTGCTCTTAGGGGGCATCGCCATCCCCGAACGCCACATGCAAAAACATGACGAACACGAGCGGGTCGTGCGTAAAGTAGAAGAAGGGTGCGCCTTTTTTGTCACCCAAGCGGTGTATGACCTTGAAGCCTCAAAGCGGTTTTTGGATGATTATGTAGCGCTTTCTCAGGCGAAAAATCTCCCTTTGGTTCCTATTATTTTTACCCTAACCCCTTGTGGTTCGGAAAAAACGCTGGCGTTTATGAAGTGGCTTGGTATTCATATCTCCCCCTTGCTTGAAGAGATGCTACTGGGTGCAAAAGAGATGCTAGAAGTTTCCATGGCGCACATGCGGTATGTGGCTAAAATGCTTTACATGTACGGCACATCCAAGGGTGTTCCTGTGGGGTTTAATGTTGAAAGTGTGGCGATTCGCAAGGCGGAAATCGAAGCGTCCATTGCCTTGATTGAGGATGTGAAGCAGATTGTTTTAAACAAGGCTTAATTTTTTTTTAGCTATTATGCGCCTCTTATATGCCATATAGGTGCCCCTAAATCTTTTTGAAACGGTTCAAAAAGTGCCCTGTGGTAATCCACGAGATGCAAGGATTAGCAATGTACGCTATCATCAAAAACGGCGGAAAGCAATACAAAGTGCAAGAGGGCGACTACCTAAATGTCGACAAACTTGACGCTTCCCCGAAGGATTTAATCGAGGTCACTGAAGTGCTAGCCATCAATAATGGCGCGCTCACGGTTGGAACACCATTTGTAGAAGGCGCCAAGGTTGAGCTTGAAGTGATTACTTCTGGCAAAGACAAAAAAGTCATCATTTACAAAAAGCGACGACGCAAAGACTCTAAACTTAAACGCGGTTTCCGCCGAGAGTTTACCCGAGTCAAAGTCGTAAAAATCGCTAGCTAAGGAGAAGAAATGGCTCATAAGAAAGGTCAAGGTAGTACCCAGAATAACCGAGACTCCGCTGGTCGTCGGCTTGGTGTGAAGAAATTTGGTGGAGAATTTGTACGAGCTGGTAACATTATCATCCGTCAGCGCGGCACAAAAACACATAAGGGCAGCAACGTAGGTATGGGCACTGACCATACAATTTATGCGTTGATTGACGGTTATGTAAAATTTGAACGCAAAGATCGCGACAGAAAAAAAGTCTCTGTTTACCCCGCATAGTTCACTTTCAATCGGGTAGGTACGTTACCTACCCCTCCTCGTTTTGTTTTCATAAATTTCGTTTCTTACATGTAAAAAAGGTAGACCCATGTTTATAGATACCGTTGAACTAACCCTGAGTGCTGGAAAAGGTGGCCCTGGCGCTGTTTCGTTTCGGCGAGAAAAACATGTCATTTTGGGTGGTCCTGATGGCGGTGATGGTGGTCGAGGTGGCGATATCATCTTGCACGTGGACAACAATACCCACACCCTCTCGCACTTCAAAGGAAAACGCGCCCTCAAAGCAAAAAATGGCGAACCTGGCATGGGACGAAATATGTATGGAAAAAAAGGCCAATCCCTAGAGGTGGTTGTTCCCCCTGGTACCCAAGTGATCGACCAAGAAACTGGCGATGTGTTGATGGACTTGGTGGAGCATGGCCAAAAGATTGTTTTCTTGGAAGGAGGCATGGGTGGCCTTGGTAACACGCACTTTAAAAATTCCGTCAACCAACGCCCCACGCACTCTCAGCCTGGAAAACCTGGCGAAACAAAAGCCATTCGTTTTGAGTTGAAACTCATCGCGGATGTGGGCTTGGTAGGATTCCCCAACGTGGGCAAATCCACTCTCATCTCAACCCTTTCAAACGCAACTCCTGAGATTGCAAATTATGAATTTACTACCCTTACGCCCAAGCTTGGTATGGTGAAGGTTGATGAATACGCTTCGTATGTGATGGCGGATATTCCTGGAATTATTGAAGGGGCGAGTGAGGGCAGGGGGCTTGGCTTGGAGTTTTTGCGCCATATTGAGCGCACGAAATGTTTGCTTTTTATGATTGACCTTGCCAATTACCGCCCGTTGATTGAGCAGTATGAAACCCTCAAAAAAGAGCTAGCCAACTACTCTTCGCGCCTTGCCACGTGTCACTTTGCTGTTGCACTAACACGGTACGATGGGGCGTATAGCGAAGACCTTGCTGGGGATATTGAAGCCTTTTTAATCCACCTTGGATTGAGTGTTTGTCCGCCAAAAGAGCGTTACAGGCTCACGGGAGAACTCCCCTCGTTTTTTCAAGATTACCATGCTTTTGAAAAAGAAAAACCCTATTTTGTGTTACCTCTTTCTTCGGTAACCCATGGCAATACGGAGGCGCTTCGGTATGCGCTTTCAGATTTAGTGCAAAAGGTACGAGACGATGAAGCGCGTTGTTGTTAAGGTTGGAACCCATGTGTTGAGTGAGCAAAATCACTTAAGCAAAGAGCGTATGTTTAACTTGGTAGAATTTTTAGTCGCCCTGATGGAGCGGTATGAGGTGATTTTGGTCTCTTCAGCTGCCATCGCAGCGGGGTACACGAAGCTCAAACTTGACAAAAGCATCTTGGGAAATCGCCAAGCCCTTGCGGCGATTGGCCAACCTTATTTGGTGGAAACCTACAATAAAAAACTTGCAACTTTTGGCAAAATGGGCGCGCAAGTACTTGTCACTGCGGAAGATTTTGATTCCAGAAAGCGCACCAAAAATGCACAAAATGTCGTCAATGCACTCATTGTCCAAGGGGTTTTACCCATTATTAATGAAAACGATGCAACGGCGACAGAAGAGATTGTCTTTGGCGACAATGACCAACTCTCCGCCCATGTGGCACACTATTTTGACGCCGATATATTGGTGATTTTGTCGGATATTGATGGCTATTACGACAAAGACCCACGCAAACATGCAGACGCGTCAATGCGAAAAATTGTGCACGAAATCAAAGAGGAAGAGTTGCACCTCCCTTTTTCACCGGGCACAGAATTTGCGACAGGGGGGATTGTCACCAAACTCAAAGCGGCAAATTTTTTACTGGAACGTGGCGGGTCGATGTTTATGGCTAGCGGGTTTGACTTGCGCGATGTGTATGCTTTTTTGCTTCATGAGCATCATGAAGGTGGAACCTTGTTTTGCCCCAGCGAGGGCGCGTGATGCGGGTTGTGTTTATGGGGACGCCTGAGTACGCTACGCGTATTCTTGAGGCCCTTTTGGCATGGGAAGGGGGTGAGGTTGTGGGTGTGCTGACGCAGCCTGATAAGCCCGCGGGGCGAAAAATGGAGCTCAAACCCCCTCATGTCAAAGAGTTTTTACACACCTTTGCTCCCTCTCTCCCTTTGTTTCAACCTGCTTCGTTAAAAACCCCTGACATTCAAGAAACCCTTCGTGCATTAGCGCCAGATGTTATCGTGGTGGCTGCTTATGGGCAATTATTGCCCCAGGCGGTGCTAGACATAGCCCCTTGTGTTAACTTGCACGCCTCTTTACTTCCAAAATACCGAGGGGCCAGCCCCATCCAAGCGGCAATTTTAGCAGGGGATGCTTACACAGGAGTGAGTGCAATGCTCATGGAGAAGGGGTTAGATACGGGAGCAGTGCTTGGGCTTGGGTATCTTCCTTTAAAGATAGACATGTCGGCCCCTGAGGTGTTTGAAGCCTTGGCTTCTTGCGCGGCCACGCTGACCTTGCGAACCCTTGAGCAATTAAATACCCTTGTCCCTCTTGTGCAACGCAACGCCCTTGCTTCCTATGCGCCTAAAATCTCAAAAACCGAAGGTTTGGTTGATTTTTCTCAAGAAAGCGTGGCGTTGTATCGGCGGTTTCAAGCCCTCACCCCATGGCCAGGTCTTTCATTGGCAAATGGCCTGAAACTTTTAACGCTTTCTTTAGAGTCGCCCACAGGCGATTACATTCCCGGAGAGATTCTTGCACTAGGCCAAGAAGGTGTTGTGATTGGGTGTGCAAAAGGAACATTGCGCATACACACGGTGCAAGCGCCTTCAAAAAAACCCTTACATGTAAAAGAATACCTTGCCGGAAAAAGGAGTGGCATTGGAGCGCTATTTTCTTGAAACGGTTCCCTCTACACACGCGTATGTTTTAGAGGGGCTTAAAGAAGGTATTTTGCATCCTCCTTTTGTGGTGCTTGCCAAAGAGCAAACCCAAGGTCAGGGAAGTCGAGGAAACCAGTGGGAAGGCGGAGAGGGAAACCTTTTTTTAACACTGTGTGTACTGGAGAAACATTTGCCCAATGATTTGTCTTTGGCTTCGGTTTCGGTCTATTTTGGAATGCTAGCAAAAGAAGTTTTGAAGGATGCGGGTTCGAAGGCATGGGTAAAATGGCCCAATGATATCTATGTGGGTGAAAAGAAAATCGGCGGCATTATGAGTGTGAAAACTGGGGAAAAGGTTGTTGTGTCTATGGGCATCAATCTTCAGGTCTCGCCCCCATCGTTTGGGGTTTTGGACGTGCCATTGTGTCCAAAAATATTTACACAAGCCTTGGTTGGCAAGATGTCTCCTTTGCCATCGTGGAAGAATATTTTTAGTAAATATAAGCTAGAATTCGAGCACAGCAAAATATCAACGTGTCATATTGGTGGAGAGAACGTCTCTTTGAAAGAGGCAATCTTGTGCGATGATGGTTCGATTCAGATTGGAAACAAAAAGGTGTACAGCTTACGATGAGTGAAACAATCGCAATTGCCAACCAGAAGGGTGGCGTAGGAAAAACAACCACGGCAGTAAACCTTGCAGCCTCTTTGGCTGTCGCTGAAAAGCGTGTGCTACTCATAGATATTGACCCGCAAGCCAATGCCACAACGGGCATGGGGTTTAGCCGCAACGATTATGAGTTCAATATTTACCACGTGCTTATAGGTCGTAAACGTTTGTCGCAAATTATCCTCAAAACCTCTCTCCCGACGCTGCATTTAGCCCCTTCAAATATTGGTTTAGTAGGTGTGGAAAAAGAATTTTACGACAACAAAACCAAAGGGCGAGAACTTATCCTAAAGACAAAAATCGAGGAAATTGCTGATCAGTATGATTATATTATCATCGATTCCCCGCCCGCACTTGGAAGCATTACTATTAATGCCCTTGGCGCAGCAAACTCCATCATTATTCCTATCCAATGCGAATTTTATGCCCTTGAAGGGTTAGCACAACTTTTAAACACGGTGAAGTTAATCAAAAAAACCATTAATCCAAAGCTGGAAATCAAAGGCTTTTTGCCGACCATGTTTAGCATTCAAAACAACCTCTCCAAGCAAGTCTTTGCCGATTTGAAGCAGCACTTTAAAAGCAAGCTCTTTTTGGACAAACAAGGGGGAGATTACGTGGTGATTCCTCGCAATGTGAAGTTAGCAGAATCTCCGAGTTTTGGAAAGCCTATTATTCTTTATGATATCAAATCGCCAGGGTCGCAAGCTTACCAAGACTTAGCCCAGTCGATTATGGTCAGTTAGTATGGCAAAAAAAGCACTAGGAAGAGGATTAGGGGCGATTATTGGAGATGTTGAAGATGCGTACAACCAAGAGCTAAATGGGCGCAATGCGGACTTGGTGCGGGAAATAGAGATTGAGTCTATTCGCCCTAATCCTTTTCAACCGCGTACCCATTTTGAAGAAACTGCCCTTGAGGAACTCTCAAAATCTATTAAAAAACACGGACTTTTACAACCTATCTTAGTTGTGGAAAAAGAAGATGGGTTTATGTTGCTTGCGGGGGAGCGCCGACTTCGCGCAAGTAAACTAGCAGGCGTTGAATACATTAAGGCGATTGTGGCGGATATTGCCTCGGAAAACCTTCGCGAACTTGCTCTTATTGAAAATATTCAACGCGAAAACCTTAACCCTGTTGAGCTTGCGAATGCCTACCATGAGCTCATTGAAGAGTACGCCATCACCCAAGAGGGGCTTTCTGAAATCATTCACAAGAGCCGCACCCAAATCACCAATACCTTGCGCTTGTTGACATTGAGTGAGCAGACCAAACGCTACATTAGCGAAGGTAAAATCTCCCAAGGCCATGCCAAAATTATTGTTGGACTAAAGCCCGAAGAGGAAGAAAAAATAGTGCAAACTATTTTGGGGCAAAAATTAAGTGTACGCGACACAGAAGCACTCATTAAGCGGATAAAAGAGGGAAAGCCTCCCGTTAAAAAAACCACTACCCCCGAAGCTTCAACCCTCTTGGTTTCCGCGAAAGAGCGCCTTCAAGGACTTGGGCTAAATGTGAAAGTTTCGCGCAATTCCCTTGCCATTGCCTTTAAAAACGAGAAGGAAATAGAAGACTTTTTGAAAAAAATGTCACAAATTGTGTCGCTTTAATGAAATTTTTTCTTTTGCTATGCTAGAATCCCGTCGACTTTACAAAGTGCTCAATACCAATCCATCGTATTTTGACTTTTGTCTTGGGTGTTTAACAATAAAGGAGTAAGCCTATGTTGGATATTAGTCCGGCCCTGTTATTGGTGGCAGTGGCTGTTTTTTTGGTGATGTTGATTTTGCTAAACAAGGTGCTGTATCGCCCCCTTTTAGCGTTTGTGCAAAACAGAGACAACTCAATTGCAAGCGACTATGAAAATGCTGGGAAAAATACTAGCGACATTGGCGCGTATCAAGAAGAAGCAGAACGTATTTTACGCGAAGCAAAGGTAGAAGCCGCAAAGATTCGTGCTGAAGTTATTCAAGAGTCTAAAGACGCCGCTTTGAAGAAAATAGAACAACGCAAAGCAGAACTTGAAGAAGAGTATGTTGCTTTTTTAGAAGGATTAGACAAAGAGCGGATAGAGTTAAAAAATGGTTTACTGGCGCAAATGCCTCTTTTTAAAGAGGGTGTTCAGGCCAAACTTAATCAAATTTAAAACAAGGAGACACAGCATGACATTGATACGATACTTTCTTCTGTTTATTGCCCCCGTTGCTTTGTTTGCAGCCGGTGGAGGCAGTGGAGAGTACGATATTGTACCCCGTACCATCAACTTTGCTATCTTTGCTGCAATACTTTACTATCTTTTAGCAGAACCACTAAAATCCGTCTACTTACAGCGCCTGAATGGAATTGCTGAGAGCCTAGATTCGATTCAGCAAAAGCTAAAAGAGTCAAAAGCAAAAAAAGAAGAGGCGCTTAGTCGGGTTGAAGAAGCCAAAGTTGCTGCAAAATCCCTTATTCAAACTTCTAAAAAAGAAGTTGAAATGTTAAAGCAAAAACTTCAAAAGGAACTTTCTTTTGAACTTGAAGGCCTTGACAAGTCTCACAATGAACAAGTCGAAATCGAAAGACGGCGCATGACGCGTGTGGCTGTTTCTGAAGTCATGGATGAGATTTTTAAAGGCGACTCAACAGCGCTTGATCGTGATAAGTTTGTGAATATTGTCTTGAAAAAGGTGGCCTAATGAGAGAGCTCGTAGCAAAGAAATACGTTAACGCCCTCATGCAAAGCCTTCGCGAAGATGAATTAGAAGCCTTTACTTCATCATTGCATCAGTTGTGCACGGCGTACGGCATAGCAAAGTTTCAAACAATCATTCAATCCTGTGAGGTTTCTGCTTCAAAAAAAGAAGAGTTACTTCTTTCTATGGTCTCCTCTCCAAGTCCAAAATTGATCAATTTAATCAAGCTACTTAGTGTCAATGACAGGCTCGCAATCTTGCCTGATATTGCACAAGGCCTTGATTATCAAGTCTCCATCAAGAAAAACAGTTTTGAAGGTTCGGTTGTGGGAATGTTTGAGCTCACACAAAAACAGTTAAACGAGCTTGAGGCAAGTTTTGGAAAAAGATTTGGCGCAACGATTCATCTGGCTTCTCGAAAAAGTGACTATCCGGGGATTAAGATTGAATTGGAAGACCTTGGGATTGAAGTAAGTTTTTCGGTTGAGAGATTAAAATCTCAACTTACAGAACACATATTAAAAGCAATATAAGAGCTAAGGAGTAATTACGTGGGAGCAAAAATGAAAGCTGATGAGATCAGCTCAATCATCAAAGAGCGGATCGAAAACTTTGATCTAAGTGTTGATGTGGAAGAGACGGGAAAGGTTCTCTCTACGGCGGATGGTGTTGCCAATGTGTACGGACTCAAAAATGTGATGGCTGGCGAGATGGTTGAGTTCGAAAACGGTGAAAGTGGCATGGCGTTAAACCTAGAAGAATCTAGTGTTGGTGTGGTTATTTTGGGTGGTGGCAAAGGCATCCAAGAGGGAACCTCTGTAAAACGACTTGGCAAATTGCTTCGCGTTCCTGTTGGGGATGCTATGATTGGCCGCGTGGTAAACCCACTGGGTGAGCCCATTGATGCAAAAGGTCCTATTGAAGCTTCTGAAACCCGTTTCGTTGAAGAAAAAGCACCAGGGATTATGGCGAGAAAATCAGTCCATGAGCCTTTGCAAACAGGTCTTAAAGCGATTGATGCCCTTGTGCCAATTGGCCGTGGACAGCGAGAGTTGATTATTGGGGACCGCCAAACAGGTAAGACAACCGTAGCAATTGATACAATCATCAACCAAAAAGGTCAAGATGTTGTCTGTATCTATGTTGCTATTGGTCAAAAGCAATCTACCGTTGCTCAAGTTGTTAAAAAACTTGAAGAACACGGTGCTATGGATTATACGATTGTTGTCAATGCGGGTGCAAGTGATTCTGCGGCCCTTCAGTTTTTAGCACCCTATGCAGGTGTTACCATGGGTGAATATTTTAGGGATAATTCACGACATGCACTTATTGTTTATGATGATCTTTCCAAGCATGCGGTTGCATACCGTGAAATGTCTCTTATTCTAAGACGCCCTCCGGGTCGTGAAGCGTATCCTGGGGATGTTTTTTACCTTCATTCCCGTTTGCTTGAGCGCGCGGCGAAAGTGAATGACGAACTAGGAGCGGGTTCACTAACAGCATTGCCTATTATCGAGACACAAGCTGGAGACGTTTCTGCCTACATTCCAACAAACGTTATTTCCATTACAGATGGACAGATTTTCCTTGAGTCTGACTTATTTAACTCAGGTATTCGTCCTGCGATTAACGTGGGTCTTTCTGTTTCTCGCGTTGGTGGTGCAGCACAAATTAAAGCCACCAAGCAAGTTTCAGGAACATTGCGACTTGACCTTGCCCAATACCGTGAGCTTCAAGCCTTTGCACAATTTGCAAGTGATTTGGACGAGTCCAGTCGAAAACAACTTGAGCGCGGTCAACGCATGGTTGAAATCCTTAAACAACCTCCTTATTCCCCGCTTCCTGTAGAAAAGCAGGTATTGTTGGTTTATGCTGGTTCAAGGGGTTACTTGGATGATATCGAAGTGAGCGAAGTGGGCGCATTTGAGGTAGAGCTTTATCCTTTCATTGAAGCAAAATACCCAGAGATTTTAGAGCAGATTCGAACCAAAAAGGTGCTCGACAAAGAGATTGAAGATTTACTATCAAAGGCATTAAACGAGTTTAAGACGACCTTTGTTGTAAAGTAAGGATGCTTCATGGCCAATTTAAAAGAGATTAAGAGAAAGATAAAAAGCGTTCAGAACACTCAGAAAACGACGCGTGCGATGAAGCTTGTGTCAACGGCCAAATTGCGAAAAGCGGAAGAGGTCGCAAAGCAATCGCGGGTGTATGCGGCAAAAATTAATGAAGTGTTGTCTGAAATCGCTTATAAAGTCAACCAATACAAGAGTGGGAATTTGGAGAGTCGCTTTTTTCAGCCTATTGAGCACCCTTCCAAGATTGACATTTTGTTTGTAACGGCCGACAAGGGATTGTGCGGCGGGTTTAACGTTCAAACAATTAAAGCAGTGCGCAACCTCCTTGAAGCCTATAAGGCCAAAAAAGTCAAAGTACGCCTTCGAGCCATTGGGCGCAAGGGAATTGAATTTTTCAATTTTCAAGGGGTTGAGCTGCTAAAAACATATGCAGGGGTAAGTTCTTCTCCTTCTTATGAAAAGGCACAAGAAATTATTAGTGATGCCATTGATGATTTTAGCAATGGCGTTACTGATGGGGTTATTTTGGTTCACAATGGGTACATGAACATGATTTCTCAAGAGTTGAAAATTAATGACATCGTTCCTGTTGAGCCGCCAGAGATTTCAAGCAATACAGCGCTTTCTCTCATGGAGTTTGAGCCAGCAGGGGAAGAGAAAATTCTTGAAGAGTTAATGCGAAAGTATTTTGAGTACAACATGTACTATGCCCTTGTTGATTCACTAGCTGCAGAGCACAGCGCACGAATGCAAGCAATGGACAGTGCAACAAAAAATGCAAAAGAACGTGTTGAAGCGTTAAATATTGCTTACAACAAAGCAAGGCAAGAATCTATCACCACTGAGCTTATTGAGATTATCAGTGGTGTCGAGTCGATGAAGTAAATGCAGAGTGAATTATTAAAGGAGAGCGTTCAATGAATGGAGTTATAAGCCAGATCATGGGTCCGGTGGTCGATGTTGATTTTAGCGGCTATCTTCCGCAAATCAACGAAGCTATCGTCGTAAATTATGAAGTAGAGGGCAAGCCAGCAAAGCTTGTCTTGGAGGTGGCAGCGCACCTAGGTGATGGCCGTGTTAGAACCATTGCCATGGACATGAGCGAAGGTCTTACGCGCGGTCTTGTAGCCGTTGCTCAGGGCAGTCCTATTCAAGTACCTGTTGGCGAAAAGGTATTGGGTCGTATCTTGAATGTCATTGGCGAAGTCATTGACGAAGGTGAAGCGATTGAGACAGAAGTAAAGTGGTCAATTCACCGCGATCCTCCTCTTTTTGAAGAGCAAAGCACTAAGTCTGAAATCTTTGAAACAGGTATTAAGGTTGTTGACCTTTTGGCCCCGTATTCCAAGGGCGGAAAAGTTGGCTTGTTCGGCGGCGCGGGTGTTGGTAAGACGGTTATCATTATGGAACTTATCCACAACGTTGCCTTTAAACACAGTGGTTATTCTGTTTTTGCAGGGGTAGGTGAGCGAACCCGTGAGGGAAATGACCTTTACCATGAAATGAAAGATTCGAACGTCTTGGATAAAGTAGCCTTGTGCTATGGCCAAATGAACGAACCACCAGGGGCACGTAACCGCATCGCATTGACTGGTCTGACTATGGCAGAATATTTTAGAGATGAAATGGGACTAGACGTGTTGATGTTTATTGACAATATTTTCCGATTTTCACAATCTGGTGCAGAGATGTCCGCACTTCTTGGCCGTATTCCTTCAGCGGTTGGGTACCAACCCACTCTCGCAAGTGAAATGGGACGCTTCCAAGAGCGTATTACATCCACCAAGAAAGGTTCAATCACTTCTGTTCAGGCCGTTTATGTTCCTGCGGACGACTTGACGGACCCCGCACCTGCAACGGTTTTTGCGCACCTTGATGCGACAACGGTACTTAACCGTTCTATCGCTGAAAAAGGGATTTATCCTGCGGTTGACCCCTTGGATTCAAGTTCACGTATGCTTGATCCCCAGATTTTGGGTGAAGACCACTATCAAGTGGCACGTGGCGTGCAAGCAGTGCTTCAAAAGTACAAAGATTTGCAAGACATCATCGCCATTTTGGGTATGGATGAGCTTAGCGAAGAAGACAAATTGGTTGTTGATCGTGCACGTAAGATTGAAAAATTCCTTTCCCAACCTTTCTTTGTTGCGGAGGTTTTCACGGGAAGTCCTGGCAAGTATGTTACCTTGGAAGAATCCATTGCTGGCTTTAAGGGAATTTTAGAGGGCAAGTACGATGATATGCCTGAAAATGCATTTTACATGGTAGGCAATATTGATGAAGCGATTGCCAAAGCGGAAAAACTCAAAGGCTAATTTCGCCTTAAGGATGACAGCATGAGTACATTAAAATTAGAAGTTGTTACCCCGCTTGGACTCATCTTTTCTAACGATGTAAAAGCGGTAACTCTTCCAGGAACCGAGGGCGAGTTTGGTATTTTACCAGGCCACGCCTCGTTCATTTCTATGTTAAAAGCAGGCGTGATGGACATTGAACTTGAAGATGGCAAACATGACGTGGTTGCTGTTAATTGGGGATATGTAAAAGTCGATGAGGAAAAGGTCATTGTGTTGGCCGATGGGGCTGTTGCGGTCCATGGAAGCAGTGAGAGCGAAATTGCTGCTTCTTTGGAGAGCGCCACCAAGCTGATTGAGAGCATGGGTGATTCAGATGTCGCCATTGCTATGGCAAAAGCTAAAATTGAGAGCATCGCAAGATCCCGTTGATGAACATGACTTCTGTTGATGTGTTTTTAAATTATATTTTACGTAGCAATGTGGTTACGTGGGCGGTTTTAGTCTGGCTTTCGGTTTATTTTATTACAACATTTACCATTCTTTTTGCCAGATGGACCCAGCTCTCGGATTGGGAAAAGCGCGAACATGCTTCACTGGAGTCCATTATGATGGGCTCCAAGAATGTTAGAGATGACTCCATTTTAAGGCGTTGTACCTCTTCGGTTTCCCATTCGCCTGAGATGTTGAAAGTCTGTAAAAACGTAGCAGAAAAAAATGCTACGGTTGGTCTTTCATGGCTTTCGGTGATTGCTTCAACCTCTCCTTTTATTGGTTTATTCGGAACGGTTGTCTCCATTTTGGAAACGTTTGGAAAACTTGGTAGTGCCGCAAGTGCCTCTTTGGGCGTTATCGCTCCTGCTATTAGTGAAGCATTGATTGTAACGGCTGCGGGTATTTTTGTTGCCATTCCTGCTTATTCATTTCACATTTTATTGAAACGCAAAGCGTATGAGGTTTTAAGTCTTGTGGAGCGTCAAGCAGAAATAGTTGCTTCAAAGGCAAAAGCTCATGGGCCAAAGAGTGAGCATGATCAACTGGGATGAAACACCTGATTTAAATATCACACCTTTGGTGGATGTTATGCTTGTTTTGCTGGCAATCTTAATGGTGACAACGCCAGCATTGGTTTATGAGGAAAATATTTCACTGCCTGATGGCTCTCAAAAAGTGGCTGTTAGCCAACTTCCAGAAATTGAAATACGTGCCGATGCTAATCGAAAGATTTTTATTAAAAATGATGCCTATTCTTATGCCTCATTTGCAGATAATTTTGTTTTGTTTGGGCAAGGATTTAGTAAAGATACGCCAGTGTATATCAAGGCAGACAAGCGTCTTTTTTATGAAGACGTCATGTATATTTTAAAGAGTGTGAAAGAAGCGGGATTTCATAAGGTAGCCTTGGAAACTGGTGGCTAGATGCAGTGTGCCCCCAAAGAAAATAGTGTTATAGCATTTTTTGCTGCTCTAGCCTTGTATGTTGGAATTATTGCAGGGATGATTGCCTACATGGCGAGCAATCAAGAGTGGGTGCAGCGTTTTTCATCAAAAAAAGATAATTTTTTGGATATCACGCTAATAGAGCGCCCAAAGCAAGAACAACAGACAAAACAAGCACCAAGTGTTTCCAAGCCCCTTGAGCAAAAAACACCTCCACCCACCCTTACCCAGCCTAAGCCAACCCCTCCCAAAGAGGCCAATGTGCGGGACTTATTTCGGGGAATTGACAGTGCCAAACTTGCAGAGCCCAAACCTATTCCTGTACCCCAACCCAAAGCACAAAGTCGCGCACAACAAGAAAAAACCCAAGCACCCACCCCGCCTTTAAACACCGCAAGTAAATTAGTGGGTTCGTTGACGTTTGAAAGTGCTGCAACGGCTTCGAGTTCAACAGGGGTATATAATGAATACTTGGGTAAAATTACCGAGCTTCTTGAAGGGTATTGGCAACAAACCATCGATACTGTTTCGGGGGCTGAAGCGAGTGTGCGTGTGACGATTGATCGTCAAGGTGTATTTAGTTATTCTATAGTTAGACTGTCCTATAATAATGCTTTTAATGCGAAACTGCGCGACTTTCTAGAGCGCATGAAGTCGGTCTCCTTCCCTCCGTATGCGGAAGGGGATTCAACCAGCCTGAATGTAATGTTTAAAGATTTGATGGAGTGATGATGAAAAAACTTGTTGTGTTATTGGCGTGTGTGGTGGGACTGTTTGCTTCTGATGCAACGGTGGAAATCGTAAAGCGCCTTGAGAGACTTCCTGTGGTTGCCTTACAAGATGCAAGTGCGGATGATGTAGACGCAGGGCTTAAGCGACGTTTTTTCCAAATGCTTGTTGGGGATTTGAAAGTAAGTGCCAACTTTGAAGTGATAGACGAGTATGTAAAAAGTAACTACGGAGGTGACTATCGTATCAGTCACACCACTCAAAAAGTTCCCGATTTGGTGCTTAGGTACAAGCTTGAACTCTCCCATGGCGGAGAAATTTTAGCGCGGGCCAAGGTAATTAACGGGGCAACAGGAACGGTGCGTAGTGAACGAAGTTATAAGATTGGGCAGCCTGAACGCTATCCTTTTTTAGCCCACCGCATGGTGGTTGAGTTTAATGAGGGGCTGGGGCTTCCTTCTGTTGCTTGGATGGAACGGTTTATTATTTTTTCCAAATATACGACGCCAAAGCAGAGCGAAATCGTAATCGCAGATTATACGTTGACGTTTCAACAAACGGTGATTACGGGCGGATTAAATATTTTCCCCAAATGGGCCGATGGGCGCCAATCAGGGTTTTATTATTCTGATTATGCGGCAAAAACACCTACCTTGTATCATGTCAATCTCTCCACGGGTCGCCGCACGTATATTGCTCAAAGCCAAGGCATGATGATGGCTTCTGATGTTAGTCGGGACGGAAACAGACTTTTGTTAACAATGGCACCAAGCGATCAGCCTGATGTTTACATGTACCATACCCAAACCAAACATCTGGAGCGTTTAACCACCTATTCGGGCATTGATGTAAGTGCAGGGTTTATTGACAATGAATCACGTATTGTCTTTGTGTCTGACAGGCTTGGATACCCCAATATTTTCTCAAAAACAATTGGCCACTCTAGCGTTGAACAGATGGTATACCACGGGAGAAATAACAATTCCGTATCCGCATTTGATCGGTACATCGTCTATTCAAGCCGAGAAAAATCCAGTGAGTTTGGCTCGGGAACGTTTAATCTTTATCTCATTTCCACGCAAACAGATTTTATTCGTCAGTTGACGGCGACGGGAAAAAATCTATTTCCTCGTTTTTCAAACGATGGGGAGAGTATTTTGTTTATCAAAGAATACGGAGCACAGAGTGCCCTTGGCATTATTCGCCTTGGTGCAAATAAAAGCTTTCATTTCCCCTTGAAAGCGGGTCATATTCAGTCTATCGATTGGTAATTTAAAGAAAAAATATGCTAGAATGCGCACAATCTTATTTCAAAGGTGAAAAAATGAAACATTTAGTCGTAGCCTCGTTAGCAACATTGATGTTGGTGTTTACAGGATGTAGCCAAAAAAGCCCTCAAGTAGACATGACACAAAGCACAACAACACCAAAAACTGTTGATTCAAAAATGGACAGCATTTCTGGTATCGATGCTACTAAAGTAGATACCGGGTCTGAGGCGGTCGCAAAATTGATTGCTGATCTTGAGCAAAAAGCAGGAAAAGTTTACTTTGATTTTGACAAGTACGACATTCGTCCTGATATGCAAAAAGTGGTAGAAGCGAATGCTGCCTTGTTTAAACAAGCCAATGCAGCGGGTTTGTCTATCAAAGTAGAAGGTAACTGCGACGAATGGGGAACAGACGAGTATAACTACGCATTGGGCCTTAAGCGCGCCAAAGCAGTTAAAGACGCTTTGATCGCCCAAGGTGTTCCAAGTGAGCGTGTAATGGTAGTAAGTTTTGGTGAAAGCAACCCTGTTTGTTCAGAAAGCAACAAGCAGTGCTGGGACCAAAATCGACGTGCAGAATTTAAACTTCTTCCCTAATTAATGCGTTTCAATTTTTCTAAGGCGGCTCTTTTCTTTTGGGCCGCCCCTCTTCTTTTTGCAGCCGAAGTCTCTGTTTTTGAAGCGGGTAACTTGCGAAGTGCGACACCCTATGGGTTGACTCAAAATGAAAAGTTACTCCTTGAAAAAACCCAAGAAGTCGATAAACTCAGTCGTGATTTGGCGGGTGTTCGAAACGAATTTAACACCATTAAAGAACAAATGGAAGGTGTGCGTTCGGTATTGGACGGAACCAATACACGCGTGGGCCGAAGTGATGGGGATATGCGAGCACTTGAGGGTAGACTTGCTACACTTGAGGCTACTGTGGCGCAAGTGAGCGACCAACTCCTTTCTTTTCAAGCAGCACTCCAAGAGCATAAAACCATCCAAGAAACCAATAATGAACGTCTACGTGTTGTTTTGGGTGAAATGAGTTCATTGATTGATTCTATCAACAACAACTACGCCAGTAAAAGTGCGCTAAATGCACTCATAGAGCGCGTTGATGGAATGGAAAATAAAAAAACACCTCCTCCTGCCGCCGCTACTTCTAGCACTTCTTCCCTTGAGGCAAAGCCAGGTGCTGAGCTTATGCAAGAAGCGTTAAATTTCTTCAATGCGGGTAGTTTGGATGAAGCTTGGGTCCGGTACGATATCTTGGTCAAAAAGAACTACATGCCTGCGCGTAGCAACTACTTTTTGGGTGAAATCGCTTACAAAAAACAACAATGGAAAACGGCAATTGGGCACTTTAAAATCAGTATTGATTTGTACGATAAGGCAGACTATATTCCGCGTTTGTTATACCACACCGCAATCAGTTTTGATAAGAGTGGAGAGCCTGCCAATGCAGCTCCTTTTTACCGCGCACTCAAGACAAATTACCCAGACTCCAAAGAGGCGCAAGCTTCCCCAAACCGTTAGTTAGCACTTGCGCCTAGGGACTAAAACTCTTCTCTTAAATCCTCTTTACATGTAAGCACTAAGCGTCACTAAAACAAACCTGTGTTAGAATCTCCCCTTACTTTTAACAAGGAGACCTTAATGGCTATTGAGCAAAACAGTGTCGTCTCTATGCATTATGAACTTAAAGATGTTCAAAATGGTGAAGTTTTAGACTCCAATCTTGGATCTGCGCCCTTATCTTTTATTTTAGGAAAAGGACATATCATTTCTGGACTTGAAGCTGAAATTGCCAAACTTGCAGAGGGCGAAAACGCAGAAATTACAGTTGCAGCAGCGGATGCGTATGGCGAATATGATGCTGAGGCAATCCAAACACTTCCTAAAGAACAATTTGCTGGTATTGAGTTGTTTGAAGGCATGACCCTTTATGGACAAGGCGAGCACGGACAAACGGTGCAAGTGACTGTCAAGGGTTTTGATGATGAAAATGTTGATGTAGATTTTAACCACCCCCTTGCAGGGAAAGACTTGGCCTTCGCTGTTTCTATTGCCGAAGTGCGCGAAGCAACCGCTGATGAGCTTGCTTCTGGCGTGGTTGGCGGTAGTGCAGCTGGCGGATGTTGCGGTGGAACAGGTGGTTGTGGAAGCCACACACATTCCCACGATGACGATGATGAATGCTGCGGAAGTCATGGAAAAGACCATGGCGGAAGTTGTTGTGGAACACACTAATTTTATTGCCCGATCACGAGCCTCCTTGGAGGCTCTAAAGTCGGCGAACCTTCTTAAAAGCCTCAATATCAACGCCTTGATATTGGGCGAGCAAGGCGTTGGGAAAACAACGTTGGCAACCCATATTGTGCAAGCTCCTGTTGTGCTTGGTGAAAACGCGCACGAAGTCCTCAAGGCAGTGGAATCCAATCCAAAATTGATTGTAAAAAATTTCGATAAGTTAGGGCAGTTTCACTTGCTAAAAGAGATGCTCTCCAAACACAATACGCGTATCATTGCCACCACTTCTGGAACATTGAGCGAAACCTTGGTGGATGAGTTTTTTAGTTTAAAAATTACCCTCACACCCTTAAGGGAGCGACCCGAAGACGTTGGCCCCTTGGTAGATAAATTTTTTCTAGAAATTCGTAAAGTTTTTAATGCCAATGAAAGCCAGCGGATTTTTTTAAAGGATTTTGTGCCAGATTTAAGTGAAAACGGGTACTCCCTGCGACGTTCTGTTTACACCTCCTTTTTGGCGAGCTCTTTTGGGGAAACTGAAATCCTTTTAATGATGCAAAACTATTTGAAAAAAAAGATTGGTAGCGGCAACGACTACCGTGATTTGTTGTATTTGTTTGATGTTCCGTTGATTAAATCAGGCTACGATGCCTTTGGTTCGCAATTGGCCATGGCTGAAAAATTTGGACTCAACCGCAACACCTTGCGTAAAAAAATCACTGAGTATGGGCACTACCTTGAAGGGAAGGAAAAAAAGTGAAAACAGCCTTTATATTTCCTGGACAAGGAAGCCAAAGCATTGGGATGGGAAAAGATTTTTACGACAATAGCCCTTTGGCACAAAGGATGGTTGAAGAAGCGAGTGATGTGCTAGGGTGGGACATGAAAGCCCTTCTTTTTGAGCCCAATGACCGTTTGGAGCAAACCCAATACACCCAGCCAGCCATTTTCTTAGTGAGCGCCATTGCCTACGCACTGTACAAAGAACGGGTGCCTAAGGCCCCTGTTCTTACCCTTGGGCACTCCTTGGGCGAATTTTTATCCTTACATGTAACAGGTGCCTTGCCTTTGCATGAAGGGGTGGCTTTGGTGCATACGCGTGGCAGACTCATGATGGAAGCATGTGCGAAAGAAGCGGTGGGTATGATGGCCGTTTTGGGCTTGGAAGACATGGATGTTGAATCTATTTGCGCCCGTGCTAGAGAAGAGGGCAAACGTGTTTGGCCCGCAAATTATAACAGCACAGGGCAAATTGTGGTAGCAGGCAGTAAAGAAGACCTTGTGGCATTGGAAGGGGTTTTTAAAGAAGCAGGCGCAAAACGTGCGTTGCTTTTGGCTATGTCCGTTGCTAGTCACTGTCCGTTATTAGAGAGTGTGGGCGAACCACTCCTTGCTTCGATGCAAAAAGCCCTAGGCACAACCTTTGTAACACCTGTTGTCTCAAACGTGACGGCAAAAACCTACCAGAGCAAAGAAGAGGCCTTGAGTCTTTTAAAAGAACAGTTGACCATGCCTGTAAAGTACAAACAATCTATCGAGGCGTATGATGCGCACGTGGAGTGTTATGTGGAGTTTGGTGGGGCGGTGCTAAAAGGGTTAAATCGACGCATTACCCAAAAACCCACCCATGCAATCACGGACATGCTCTCCTTAGACCAGGCGGCACAAGCACAGCAATGAAGGTCGCATTAGCGCAAATCTCTCCCGTGTTGTCGCGCCACAACGAAGCCTTACATGTAAAGCATGTGCGGGCCTGTGAAGATGCGTGTGATGTTTTGGTTTTTCCAGAACTCTCTTTAAACGGATACACCCTAAAAGATGCTGTTTTTGAGGATGCCTACACGTACGAAGAACTCACAAATCTTCCTTTTATAAACGCAGCGTGCGATGTGGTCTTTGGGTGTGTTTTTAAAGAGCACCATAAAATTTACAATGCAGCGGTATACGCGCGAACTTCTGGCGAAATCGTGGTTTATAAAAAAAGTACCTTACCCAATTACGGGCTTTTTCAAGAGGCGCGCTTCTTTTTCCCCGGAGAAGGTATCGCTCCTTTTGAGTCGGTTTTGGGCAAAACCGTGATGGCCGTGTGTGAGGATTTGTTTGACGCCTCCTTTGTAGCTTCTGTTGCTAGGGCGAACCCAGATGCCGTGTTGGTTCTTTCTAACTCTCCTGCGCGGGGCTTTGGAGAAAAACTGGCCATTCAAGAAACATGGGAAAAGCTTTTAAGCGCTTGTGCCATCTACTGCAGGGCACATGTGATTTTTGTGAACCGTGTTGGCTTTGAAGATGGGTTGGGGTTTTGGGGCGGGTCGTGCGTGATGGACCCTTCGGGAAATATTCTCGCCCAAGCGCCTTTGTTTACTCCAGAATGTTTACATGTAAGGCTTGATTCAACCCTCTCGAGTGTTCAAAAATACCACCTACGTTACACCTAAGGAAAAATAATGAAAATTGCAATTATGGGCGCAATGCTCGAAGAAGTAGAGCCATTTTTAACCCACAGTGCCCATGAGCCACTGTTGAAGCACTTTGTGAAAACCAATGAAATGCGCTATGGCGGCAACACGTACCATGAGGGAACCTATAAAAATCTTGAGATTGTTCTTGCGTACAGCAAGATTGGAAAAGTGAATGCGACCCTCACAGCTGCCACGTTGTTGGAAAAATTTGGCGCAGACCTCTTGCTTTTTACGGGTGTTGCAGGTGCTATCAATTCCACATTAAATATCGGTGATCTTGTTGCGGCCACTGCTTTGTGTCAGCATGATTTGGATATTAGTATTTTTGGACACCCCCATGGGTTTGTGCCTGAGGGTGCGGTGTACGTAAAACCAAGCACAGAGCTACTTGCCACAGCGGACCGTGTGGCAAAGGCCAAAGGCGTGAATTTGCGGCACGGGATTATTGCAACAGGGGATCAGTTTATCGCCAATGCTGAACGCAAGGCGTGGATTGCACAAACTTTTCAAGCCGATGCTATTGAGATGGAAGGGGCGGCTGTGGCAGTGGTGTGTGATGCCCTGCAAGTGCCCTTTTTCATTTTGCGTGCTATTAGCGACGCAGCAGACATGGACGCTCAGTTTGATTTTGATGCTTTCTTAAAAGAATCGGCCAAGATTAGTAGCAGTTTTGTGATCGCGATGCTTGAAGAACTCTCCCATGGTTGAACTGAGTAAGAAAATCTTACGCCAAACGGGCAAGGCCAACGCGGCTTACGGTCTCGTTGGCGAGGGTGATAAAGTGCTTTTGGGCTTAAGCGGAGGCAAAGACTCTTTGGCCCTCATGCACGTGCTTGCCCACATGCAACGGGTGGCCCCTTTTGATTTCACCTTTAAAGCGCTCACCATCTCTTATGGGATGGGAGAGGATTATTCCAAGCTTCACGCCCACTGCGAAGCCTACGGTGTGGAGCACGAAACCATCGAAACAAAGGTGTACGAGCTTGCCGGGGAAAAGATTCGGAAAAACTCTTCTTTTTGCAGTTTCTTTTCGCGCATGCGCCGGGGTGCTTTGTACACTTATGCCCTTGAGCACGGGTTTAATAAACTCGCCCTCGCGCACCACCTAGATGATGCCGCGGAGAGTTTTTTTATGAATTTTATTTACAACGGTGCCTTACGCTCCCTCGCGCCCAAATACACCGCTGGCAATGGCCTTGTGGTGATTCGCCCCTTCATTCACGTGAGGGAGCGCCAACTTCGCGACAATGCCACTAAAAATGGCTTAGAAGTGATTGGGGATGAAGCGTGTCCGGCTATGCGTTTTGATGTCAAAATGCCCCACGCAAGGGCAAGCGCTAAGGTGCTACTGGCCTCCCTTGAAAAGGAGCACCCCGGGCTTTTTATTTCACTCAAATCAGCTTTTGAAAAAATCCACACTTCGAGTTTTATGGACCCTACCTTATTGCGTTAAAGCCCCTCCAAGAGCGTTCTCCACAAAAGCTCCACGTGCCCATCATCCAAGTGCAATGTGGAGCCCTCACCCAACAAATACTCAATACGCGTGCGCGCCATCCCTTCTTGAAAAACACAGGCGGGATGGGCCAATAAAAACCCGCGCGTTAGCACCACTTGCTCATCTAAGGGTAAATCACAGGCAAAACACCTAAACTCTTCATGCAAACGCCCCTCATGTGCTAAAAGTTTCACATAAGCCTCTAGGGCAATACGTTTGGGGTTTTGTTTTTCCCAACGTTGGGCGCACCAATCAAGCAAGTCAAGGTAAAAGGTTTCGAGTGATTCAATGTCTTTGAGGTGGGGGTAAAAAAGGGCGATGAAGCGTTGCCACAAGAGCATCCGTTCCCTAGATGCGTTCCAGCGGTGCCCCAAGTGGAGGACTTCACGCAGTTGGGGCAAGGATGATTTGGTAGAATAATGGGGTTCAAAGTCGATTTTATAGCCCACATGAATCACCGAGTGGCGCGCCCCGTAAAAGCGGTAAGCGGTTTTAAGCTTTGTTTCGGTGAGAATATGGACGATTAAGTCCTCTTCTTTGGCCTTGGTGATGTGGACAATGTACCCTTGCATGCGAAAAACACCCCTTTTATTGGTCGTGAAAGTATACCATTTTTGTTTTCAAAACACCGTTACATGTAAAGATATTGACACTTAAGTAAAAAAAGAGTATGTAAATGCTTAATAACCCCTTATTTACTGAATTCATAAAATATTAAGGGTATTTTTTGTAACATCGAAAAATTTTTGGCTCAAATATTCCTTTGAATCAAGGTGAAATTATCTTAAAGGGCGAGGTCATGGAACTCCTTACTAGCTATAAAGACAACTGTGGGTTTGGCTTACTGGCCAACATTAATAACATCCCAACCCATGAAAATGTCATGGACGCCATTACAGCACTTGAGCGCATGATGCACCGCGGTGCCATTGCGGCTGATGGAAAAAGTGGGGACGGAAGCGGCTTGCTGTTTTCATTACCCGTTGATTTTATGAAAGAAGAAGTCAAGAAACTCGGTGTGGATTTACCTAAGCAATTTGCGGTTGCCATGGTTTTTCTTCAAAATGACGAACAAAAACATGTGTTTGAGGAAATCTGTGAGCAAAACGATTTAAAAGTACTTGCTTACCGAGACGTGCCTGTTAACATTAAAGCCTTAGGTAAACTCGCCCTTGATACCTTGCCTCAGATTGTTCAAATCTTTGTGGCCCCCAATTCGCTCATTGCTACCAAGCGTTTTGAAGCCTTGCTCTATTTGACACGTCGAGATGTCGAAACGGCTTTAAAAGAAGAAGAGGATTTTTACATCCCTTCTTTTTCTAGCAAAGTGGTTTCCTATAAAGGGTTGGTTATGCCTACCCATATTAAAGAGTTTTACCCTGACCTTACCAATCCAAACTTCAAATCAACCTTTGCCTTGTTTCATCAACGCTTTTCCACCAACACGCTTCCCAGGTGGCGTCTTGCACAGCCCTTTCGCACCCTTGCCCATAATGGGGAGATTAACTCCATTTCCGCCAATCGTTTCAACGCGATTACCAAGGGGGGTTCGGTGCAAAGTAGTGTCTACTCCAAGGCAGAGCTTAAGCGTTTGTTGCCCATCACTGGAGGGAATCAAAGCGATAGCGCAAGCCTTGATAATATGTTTGAATTTTTACTGGTCAACGGCTTTGACTTTTTTAAAGCCGCCCGTTCGCTCATTCCTGCGCCTTGGCAAAATGCGCCCCATATGGATTCGGCGTTGCGCGCCTTTTATGAGTATTCGAGCATCAATTTTGAGCCTTGGGATGGCCCCGCCGCTATTTCTCTAACAGACGGACGGTATATTGGCTGTATCTTAGACCGAAACGGCTTGCGTCCTGCCAAATACATCATCACCAAAGATGGACGCATTATCATCTCCAGTGAGTACGGCGTTATCGACTTGGAAGAGGAAAATATCATTGAGCGGGGCAGGTTGCAAAGCGGCCAGATGATTGGGATTGATTTAAAATTTGGCAAAATCATGAAAAATGATGAAATCAACGATTACCTCAAAGATTCCAACCCTTACACCAATTGGCTTAACCAAAGTTTGGTTTATTTGCAAGAGTTTGTAGAGATTCCTTTTTCCAAAACGGGGGACTATAAGCTTTCTAATTTGCACTACTTGCAACGCTACTTTAACATCACGCAAGAAGCTAAAGAGATTGTGATTGAGCCGATGATGAAAGACGGCAAAGAGGGGACAGGCTCCATGGGAGACGACACGCCCATTGCCGCATTTAGCCAAAAACAACGCTGTTTTAGCGACTTTTTTAAACAAAAATTTGCCCAAGTGACCAACCCGCCCATTGACCCTATCCGCGAAAAAGTCGTCATGAGTTTAAATGTCGGTTTTGGAGAGGTGCGCAATATTTTAGAAGAAAGTCCCTTTCATGCAAGGCGCATCAAGTCCATTTCGCCTATCTTAATGCAAGAGAAATTTGAGATTCTCAAATCCTTTGGGGACATCACCAAGCCACGCTACAAAAAGTACTACAAAAACAAAACTTTTTCCACGCTCTACGAAGATAATTTGCGTGGAAGCTTGGAAGATTTGGTTTATGATGTGGTGGAATCCGTCAAAAAAGAGGCGATTCGCATCATTTTCCTTGATGACCGCGGGGTAAGCAAAACCCATAAGTGTATTCCGATGATGATGGTGGCAGGAAGGCTTAACCATGCTTTGCAAGAAGAGGGCGTGCGCCATAAGATTTCCATTGTGGCCATTACGGGCGAAGTGTTTGATGCCCACTCAAGTGCATGTTTGCTTGCCTATGGCGTGAGCGCGATTTACCCGTATTTGCTTTATGCAACAGTGCTGGATGAGTGCAAACACCAAGAGCTTGGTTCTTACGAGACCAAAACACGCCTTAAAAATACCAACCACGCCCTAGGGCAAGGCCTTTTAAAAATCATTTCTAAAATGGGGATTGCAACCATTGCTTCGTACCGAAACTCCGCCCTTTTTGATGTCATTGGACTCTCGCGTGAGATTGTTAAAGACTGTTTTAGCGATTCCCACGCGTTGATTCCAGGCCTTGGGTATGGCGATATTGAGCAACGTATTGCGCGTAATCACGCGGAAGCCTTTTCGTTGGACATCACCAAAAAGCTTTTCCCCTTGGAAATGGGCGGGTTTTACAAGTACCTTGATGGGGGCGAGTATCATGATTATGGCCCCAGTGTTGTGCACGCCATTCACCACGCGGCTATCACGGGAAAAAAAGAAGACTATGAAACACTCAAAGGCCTTATCAATAAACGCGATTTAAAAATGATTCGCGATTTTCTAGAACTTAGCCCAGACAAAAAACCCATTGCCCTAGAGGAGGTGGAATCCAAAGAGGCGATTTGGAAGCGCTTTAGCACGGCGGCGATGAGCCTTGGTTCCATTTCGCCTGAAGCCCACGAAGCCCTTGGAGAAGCCATGAATATCATTGGGGCTTCTAGTAACTCAGGGGAGGGCGGCGAAGCGCCAGGGCGGCTAAAGGGCCCTAAAAATTCAAAGATTAAACAAATTGCATCGGGGCGTTTTGGGGTAACACCCGAATATTTGCGCAGTGCAACCGAGATTCAAATCAAGGTAGCCCAAGGGGCAAAACCTGGTGAGGGAGGACAGCTTCCTGGCCATAAAGTAACACCATTGATTGCTTCTTTGCGCTACACCATTCCCGGGGTGACACTGATTTCTCCGCCGCCGCATCATGATATTTATTCTATTGAAGATTTGGCCCAGTTGATTTTTGACCTTAAACAAGTAAACCCTGAAGCAATGATTGCGGTGAAACTTGTTTCAACCGCAGGCGTGGGCACAATCGCCGCGGGAGTCGCGAAAGCCTATGCCGATAAAATCATCATCTCTGGAGGGGATGGCGGCACGGGTGCTGCGCCACATACCTCCATCAAGTTTGCCGGAAACCCTTGGGAGATTGGCCTGAGTGAAGCGCACAACGCGCTTAAGGTAAACCACCTGCGCGATAGCGTGTTGCTAGAGACGGATGGGGGCTTGAAAACAGGGCTTGATGTGATTAAAGCAGCAATCTTGGGCGCGGAAAAGTATGCTTTTGGCACCTTGGCACTGGCTATTGTGGGGTGTAAAGTGTTGCGCGTGTGCCATTTGAACCGTTGTTCAGTGGGGGTTGCAACCCAAGATGAGAAACTTCGTGAGCATTTTGTGGGCACCACGGAGCGCTTGGTGAACTACTTTACCCTTCTCGCAGAAGACGTGCGTGAGATTTTGGCCAGTTTGGGTTATGCCTCTTTGGGAGAGATTATTGGACGAACAGACTTGCTAAGCAAGGTGGAAGATATACGTGCAAAACCCTTTGATTTTTCTTCCATCTTGCGTTACATCGATGGCCCAAACACATGGAGTGGAAAACCCAACCTTCCTTTTGATGCCAATGCCTACGAAAAGAAAATCCTTAAAGATGTGTACAAGGTGATTGAAAATCCCCATGAAACCATCGTAATGCACAAAAGCATTCGCAATACAAACCGCAGTTTTGGTGCGTTAATTAGCGGCGAGGTGGCAAAATTTTATGGCAACAAAGGCTTGCCTGAAAATGCCATCACCTTTCACCTTAGCGGGGTTGCGGGCCAATCCATGGGAGCGTTTTTAACCAGTGGCATCACCATTCGCCTCAAGGGAGTGGCTAACGATTATCTTGGCAAAGGGATGAATGGCGGAAAGATTATCATCACCCCACGCCACCAAGGGAGTAATTATTCGTGTGCGGGCAACACCTGTTTGTATGGGGCAACGGGAGGAAAAGTTTTTCTTGCAGGCAGCGTGGGTGAACGTTTTTGCGTGCGCAACTCCGGTGCTACAACAGTGGTGGAAGGCACAGGAGACCATGCGTGTGAGTATATGACAGGCGGGGTGGTTGGTATTTTGGGTAAAACCGGCGTGAACTTTGGCGCGGGCATGACAGGCGGTATCGCCTTTGTGTACGACGAAGAGCACGAGTTTATTGACAAACTCAACCAAGAACTTGTCATTGGCGTGCGCATTGACACAGACGAGATGGACGAAGCGCGCCATTTCTTAAAACGCTTGCTTCGAACACACATTAATGAAACCGAGAGTGAAAAAGCCCAGTATATTTTAGAAAACTTTAGGCATGCGGTGCGGGACTTTTGGATGGTTCGCCCCAAAGACATGACCAAAGTGCCCTTGAATCCCCAGGATGGAGACTAAGATGCAAAATTTTATTACCGTTGAACGCCTTGAGCCAAAGCGCCGTGACGCTACCCAGCGTATTAAGGATTTTCGAGAGATTTATGAAGTGATGACCAAGGAAGAGGCTTCTTCGCAAGCAGGGCGCTGTATTCAGTGTGGCGACCCTTTTTGCCACAGCAAATGTCCCTTGCACAATTTCATCCCTTTTTGGTTGCGCTCTACAAGCAAGTACGATGAGAAACTCTCCTTTGCCCTTTCTAACGAGTCCAATCCTTTTCCTGAAATCACAGGAAGGATTTGCCCGCAAGACCGGTTATGTGAGGGAGATTGCACGCTTAATGATGGCCATGGCGCCATCACCATCGGTGCGATTGAAACGTTCATCAGTGAAAACGGGTTTAAGCGGGGGTTGCGACCGGAATTTCCAGGCATTACAACCACGAAAAAAGTGGCGGTGATTGGGGCGGGCCCTGCGGGCATTGCCGCGGCGACCTACTTGCTGCGTGCGGGCATTGCGGTCTCCATGTACGAAAGACAAAACCGTCCAGGGGGGCTCATGACCTATGGCATCCCTGGGTTTAAGTTGGAAAAAGAGGTGGTGTTTCGCAGGATTCGTTGGCTAGAAGAAGCAGGAATGCACTTACATGTAAACACAGAAGTGGGGAAAGATATTAGCTTTGATGCCATTGCCAGTACGCACGATGCGGTCTTTGTTTCCATTGGGGCAGAAACCTCAAAGCGTCCTAATCTTGCTAACGACACAGCCCCTGGCGTGGTGATGGCCATTGATTTTTTGCGCTCCATTCAACAAAAACTTTTTCAAGAAACCAAAAGTGCTGTGGTGGATGTGAAGGGACGCAATGTGGTTGTGGTTGGCGGCGGCGATACGGCCATGGACTGCATCCGTACTTCGATTCGAGAAGGTGCTAAGAGTGTAACGTGCTTATACCGACGGGATAAATACAATATGCCCGGTTCCAAAAAAGAGTTTAAAAATGCTTTGGAGGAGGGGGCGGAGTTTATCTACAACGTTTCTCCCAAAGAAGTGTTGGTTAACAGCGAAGGCAAGGCCATTGGTATTGAGATGCAAAAGACGATTTTGGGCAACAAGGACGCATCTGGGCGTCAAAATGTAGAAGTGGTCAAAGGGAGCGATTTTCGCGTGGACGGGGACGTGGTGATTTTTGCCCTAGGATTTTCGCCCAGCGTGCCAGAGTTTTTAGCCGAAAACGGTATTGAGGTAAACAAGTGGGGAGGAATTGTTGTGAATGGACGGTTTGAAACAACAAAATCGGGTATTTACGCAGGTGGTGATTGCAAGCGGGGTTCAGATTTGGTCGTAACGGCTGCTGCTGAGGGAAAAAAAGCAGCTGAAGCTATCATTGAAACCCTTTTAAAGTAACTCCTTGCCTTGTCAAAAAGCTTACATGTACAACTATGGGCCATCCTAAGGGCCCATAAGGAACTTTTGGATACAATGAGCGAAATTTTCTTTAAAATCAGGGTGTAGACGATGAAATTTAGCGAAATATTTTCAAAAATAAGACGGCAACAATCCGCCCCTGCCGAGGCGCCAAGCCATTGGATTAAATGCCAACAGTGCCAGTCACTCATGTACTACAAAGAGATTGAAAACCAGTTTAACGTGTGTCCAAAATGTGGATTTCATATGCGAATAAGCGCCCAAAAACGTATCGAGCTCTTGAGTGATGAGGGCAGTTTTGAGGAGTTTGACACGGCCTTAGCACCCGTAGATCCTTTGAAATTTGTCGATAAAAAATCCTACAAAAAACGGATTCAAGAGGCCTTTGAAAAAACAGGCCGACATGCTGCGGTGATTAGCGGTACATGTAAGATAGAAACGCTACCTGTGGAATTGGTAGTGTTTGATTTTAGTTTTATGGGGGGAAGTTTAGGCTCGGTAGAGGGCGAAAAAATTGTACGGGCGATTCACCGGGCCATCGACCAACGCCACGGGTTGGTTATCGTGAGTGCTAGCGGGGGAGCAAGGATGCAAGAAAGCACTTTTTCGTTGCTTCAAATGTCCAAAACGTCCGCCGCGCTTAAAAAACTCTCCAAAGCAAAGCTCCCGTATATTTCAATCCTAACCGACCCGACCATGGGAGGCGTGAGTGCTTCGTTTGCTTGGCTGGGAGATATTATCATGGCAGAACCTGGTGCGCTCATTGGGTTTGCGGGGCAGCGGGTGATTAAGCAAACCATTGGGGCAGACTTGCCAGAAGGCTTTCAGCGTTCGGAGTTTTTGCTTGAGCATGGGTTGATTGATATGATTGTTCAGCGTAATGACATGAAAAAAAGTGTTGGCGACATGTTGCGTTTTTTAAGCGCGCCAGTCGCCGTGCCAACGGCCTTAGAGCATGGAGATTTTACGTTTAAACTCAAAGAGCCTCACGGATGAGGATTGGTGTGTATTCCATCGAAAAATCCTCAAGCGCCTTTGTCGATGGAATGGTCAAAGAGTATGTTAAGCAAGCCTCTCGGTATGCTAAACTTGAGGATGTTGTGGTCTTTAATAAAGAGATCGCCAAGGCACAAACAGTGGATGCCTTGGCCGCAAAAGAGGCTTACACAAAAGCTTTTGAGCCCCACATGAAGGGCTTTTGTGTGGCTTTGGATGTGCAAGGGGAGTCCCTTGAGAGTGCATCTTTTGCTAAAATGATTGCTTCAGAATCAGACGTCCGTTTTTTTATTGGCGGGGCGTATGGATTTTGCGCGGATTTTCTAACTAAGCATCAAAAGGTTATAAGCTTAAGTAGACTAACATACGCACACAAAATCGCGAAAGTGGTTTTGTTTGAGCAAATTTACCGAGGATTGTGTATTAACCATCACCATCCTTATCACAAATAATCGCCAAAGGAAGACGATGCACGAGAGTGATTTGAAGTACTTTAAAGAGTTGCTCCATGAGCGAAAACGACAGATCAAGAAAAATCTTGAAGACGCGCACCGTGAGATTGAAGGGTTGAATGAAAGCGAAGCGAACGATGAGGCAGATTTTGCTTCCATCAGCACAGACCGCATGATTGAACAAGCAATTTCCACCCAGCAAAGCCGTGAATTGGTTGAAATCGAGATTGCGTTGAGCAAGATTTCCAATGGATCCTATGGGATTTGTGATATGTGTGAAGAAGACATTGGTATACAAAGACTCAAAGTAAAGCCCCATGCGAAGTATTGCATTGTGTGCCGAGAGATTATTGAAAAAACAGCTAAATAAAGGACTGCCCCATGGGAATTAAACGCTACATTCTCCTCTCGTTGGTATTTATTGTTGCGGTTGGGTTGTACGTCTTTAGCTTTGAAGGCGCCCAACTTAGCAGAGAATTTTTTGGTGTTAGCGTGACACTTCCCGTGGCGTTGTGGGTGATTGTTCCTTGTGTTGCACTGGTTATCGCCTCGGTGGTGCACATGGTATTTTACTACGCGAAAGCCGGGCTTCAAGAGCGTGCCCGCAAGAAAGATTATGAGCATTTTATCGACGCAGCCAAAGCGTCACTTTTGGGAGAAGAGCTCAATGTTGGGTTTAAATCCCACTGGTTCAAATTGCCCGCAGAGCTTATTTCTCGCATGACCCTAAAGCCAGAAGCAACAGCAGAGGGGATTGAGAATGAAGAACTTAGAGCCGTAGCAGACGTGGTAGTACGGGTGCGTCAAGGCGAAGTGGTTGAACTTAAAAAATACAAATTGCGTCAAGACAATCCGCTTGTGATGCGCAACAAACTCAATCAGCTTAATAATAACCCAAAACTAGCTGGCGATTTTTTAAAAAACTGTGTTTTAGATGAAACCCCCTTGTGCGTCAAAGCCTTTGAGGTTTTGCTTCAAAGTGCTTCGTATGCAGAGATTAAACGTTTGGGCAGAACCCTTGATGAGGGGATGATTTTGGGCTTGTTGCGCCGTCACGCAGACAGTGAAGATGCCCTTCATATGGAAGAGTTAGAATGTGAAGCCTTGCTAGCAAACCCTGCCCTTTCTAGGCAAGGACTCATTGAAGCGGCAAAGATTCTCCTTCCCATCCTTAACCCCGATGCTGTGGTGATGCTGTTTGAAAAACTTTACAATGCACGTGTAGAGGCATGTGATGCCTTTTTGTATGTGTTGTTTGAATTGCAAATGATTGACCGCGTGCGTGAAGTGTTGGAAAATAGCGACAAAGACGATTTGGTAAAATTTAAACTCCTCCTCTTTTTGCGAGACCACGGAAAACACTGCGACACCTCGCTTTTTGTCTAAATGAACGGTATTGATTTTAGCAAGTGCCCCTTAGCACTTGCCCCCTTGGCGGGCTTTACGGATTTGCCTTTTCGGCGTGTGGCAAAGCGTTTTGGGGCGGACGTGACCGTTTCGGAAATGATTAGTGCCAATGCCTTGGTCTACCAATCCAAAAAAACCTTCAAAATGCTCGAAAAATCTCCCCTTGAATCTCCCTATATTGTCCAACTTGCAGGTTCGGATGTGCGTGTTTTAAAAGAAGCCGTGCGGATGCTCAATGACATGGAGGGGATTGATGGGATTGATTTAAACTGCGGTTGTCCTGTGCCAAAGGTGATTGCCCAAAGTGCGGGGTCTTCGCTTTTGCTGGATTTGCCTAAGCTTGGAGCCCTTATTGAAGCTATTAAAACCACCTCTACGAAGCAGTACACGAGCGCGAAAGTGCGTCTGGGTTTTGCGGAAAAAACCCCCAGTGCAATTGCTAAAATAGCCCAAGCTTCTGGAGCAGATTTTCTCAGTGTGCATGGCCGTACCCGATCGGGTGGCTACCATGCAAAGGTGGATTATGAGGCCATTAGAGAAGCAAAGGCCAGTGTGCACATCCCGGTGTTTGCCAACGGAGACATTAAAGATGTTGAAACAGCCTTACATGTAAAGGCGTTTACGGGCTGCGAAGGGTTAATGATTGGGCGCGGTGCCGTGGGAAGCCCGTGGATTTTTCATCAAATCAAGCACCAAAGCACCACCGTTGAACCTGCACTGGTACGGGCGATTGTTTTGGAGCATTTTGATGCAATGCTTGATTTTTACCAAGAAAAAGGGGTGAGTATTTTCCGCAAGCACCTTCATACCTACTCTAAAGGGTACCCCAATGCCAGTACCTTTCGCGATACCATCAATCGCATTGACGAAGCGTTGATGGCACGTGCGTGTATTGATGCCTTTTTTAGCCTAGAATCCCCAACCACTTAAACGCCCAAATCATCCCCGCTAAATACCCCATATACACAACCGAAGTGACCAAAACCATGGACGTTACATCCACGGGACGGCAATAATACAGCGAAGCAAAGTTGATGTTATTGACCGCCATGGGCACACTCAGTTGCAAAAGCAACACCCCCGTGAGTAAGGGAGAGAGTTCTAGCCAAAGAAAGAAAGGGAACAAAAGCATGGGCAATAGGACAAATTTTAAGAGGTTGGTGTGGATGAGCAGTTTGATATTAAGGGAGCGGAGTTTGACTTGATTAAGAAACATACCAAAGGTGAGAAGTTGAAAGGTGAGGGCGGTGTGCGCACCCATTTCAAGGGCTCTAAAAATATTTTCCTCAATACGCACGTGAAACAGGTTAAGGCCCAGTGCGATGAGGCCCACCCAAATAACGGGGAGTTTGACGATATTAAGGAGTGAGGCGCGCAAGGAATAATTGCCCCGCGAGTATAAAAAAACACCTACGGTCTGAAGTAAAAAGATATTGCACAAGGTCATGAGTGACGTGTAAACCACTGAAGCTTCCCCAAAAATAGCGATGCCAAGAGGAATGCCAAGGTTTCCTGTGTTGCCAATGATAGCACCTGCTGTGAGGATGGAGCGCTCTTGGGTGTCTTTAAAAAAGAAGGTCGCTATGCTAAAGCTAACAACAAGGCAGATGCCAATGCCGGCAAAAAACCACAAAGGAACCAGAAGCAGTTCCGTGTTAAGGGGGCGGGTTGAAAGCCCCCAAAAGGCAAGGATGGGTTGAAAAAAATAAAGAGAAAGCACCACGAAGGAGCGTTCTTGCACTTGGTCTTGAAACCATTTTTTGGCAAAAAAGCCCACAAAAACAAAGCAATAAACCGCAAGAACAGAATAAAACATTTACCGTGTTGGCGTAAAATCTTGGCTTGCTTTTTCCTTGTAGGAACTTAGCTGGTTTTGTTGAATACGCAAGTATTCGTCGAGTTTTTGACGATTTTGCTCAAACACATTTTTAAATTCCCCATCATCGCGCACCCTTCCCTCGCCAAAACGTTCTAGCAAAAGGTTAGAGCTGCCTGTGACGATGAGGTATTGGTGTTTTTCAAATTCCAGTAAGACGACTTTATTGTTAGCATCTAGGGGTTTTTGGTACAAAACTTTTAGCGCTTCTGTGCTGGGGCCTTGGGGGAAGAGCCAAGGGGATTTTCCGCTTGAAGAGGCTAGGGAAACCTTGCGCTTGACCCAAAAAAGCACTAAAAGTAAAAAAAGCATGATGCCAATTACAAGCATGTAGCGGCCATCCACAAGGCTTTGACTTTGGGTGCTTGGAAGGGGTGTGGTAACCAAGGGTGCGGCTTGCGCAGGGGTGCTAGAAAGGCGCGCTCTGATGCGTAGGCCAAAACCATCGACGGTTTTAGAGGCAAGCACGGAAATGTCTTGGTTGCTTTTTAAGATAACCGCCGTACTGTTTTCCACGGGCTCAAGGGTAAGCTCTTGGAGGATGGAAGAGTTAATGGCGCGTTCAACAAATTCGTTAAAATAAAGGTCCTCAAGGGTTAAAATGATTAAGTCTCCCTCTTTTTTTTGAAGAATCCTCCCCTCGTAAGGCGCATCAAAAGAGAGCATGATATCGACCCTGTCGCTGCGTTCGTAGATGTTGTGGGTGAGTAAATTGGAGGCGTAAAGGGAAAATGTGGCACACAGAAGAAGAGCAATAAATCTCATAAAACCTCTTTCTTAAAGTATTGAATAACAGATTTTGAATCAAGGATTTCGTTGATACGAATCGCCAGGTTTTTTTCATACACCATCACTTCGCCCTTGCCAAAAATACGGTTGTTAATATACAACTCAACGCTCTCCCCTGCGGGTTTTTCAAGGTCGATAACAGACCCTTTTTCAAGGCGTAAAAGCTCTTTAATGCTCATGCTTGTCATGCCCAGTTCGGAAATAAATTCAACACCAATATCCAAAAGGTCTTCGTACCCCTTGATGAGTGCGTGGTGAATCAGTGGTGGAGTGGTGTCGCTCACGATGCTGTCCTTTTGCCAATAAGAAATGTGTGTCCTTGAAGTTCATAAAGCAAAAACTCTTCCAAGCACACAGGAAGGGGGGAGGGGATTTCTCCCAAAAACTCAGGTGTGCCAAGTTGGTAGTGGTTTTGCGGGTATTGTTTTTCCAAAGAAACCTTCGCATGGCCAATGATTTGGTTGGCCACTTCCTTGCATAAATCATCCAAATCCGCCTCACACAACGCGCTTTCTCCCAAAAGAATTTCGCCAAAATTGTTTAAGACCCCGTCTTCAAAAAAAAGGTAAAAATGGTGCTCTGTGGCGTTACATGTAAGGGGGATGGAGGCGCCAAAAAACGAAGTGCCAAGGCAGGTGCATGGCGTCACTTCAAAGCCTAAAATGTCACTGCAAAAATAGGTCGTCGAGTCGTTGATTGCCGAAAGCATCGCTGCAGATCCTCTCTTACAGGGGTTTTAAGGATTCATTGTACTCAAAGTGGAGTAAAATCTTACTAAAAGGGAACTAAAACAGGCCCAAATAAGAGATTAAGAGCCGCTTGGGTACAATAGACCTCTTTTATTACGCTTCGTGGAACGCCCCAAGATACCGTGAATAGACCAGTATTTTGGTGATTGTATTGAGGCGAAGTAAGTTTCATTACTGAAAGTGAGCGTATGTGTTAGAACTTGTATTCCTAGGAATCGGCGTTGGATTTATTTCGGGATTTTTTGGCATTGGCGGAGGGCCGGTTTTGGTTCCTGCGTTGGTATACCTTGGGTATGACATAAAAGTAGCCATCGCCATTTCCGTCATGCAGATGATGTTTAGCTCAATATTTGGCTCCTATGTCAACTACAAACATGGTAAACTTGCCTTAAATGATGGCCTGTTGATTGGCGTCGGCGGATTTTTGGGTGCGACCCAGAGCGGGTTGATTGTCACGGTGCTCTCGGGTCAGATGCTCATGGTTATTTTTACCTTTGCCTTGGTCTTTTCCATCTACCGTTTTGCGCGTGCTCCTGCTGTTCCTAGCGGCGAAGCTATCCGCTCCAAGCCCTTGTTGTTTGGTCTTGGATTTGGTGTGGGCATGGTGGCCATTAGCATTGGCGTTGGTGGAGCGCTGTTTTTATCGCCCATCTTAGTGGGCTTGATGCGGTATGATATTAAACGCGCTGTTTCTATGGGGCTCTTTTTTGTGATTTTCTCTTCCGTCTCAGGTTTTATCAGCATGAGTTATCACGGATTGATTGATTACCGCGCGGGTTTGGTGTTGGGTATCGCCTCTCTTGCGGGCGTCTATGCTGGGGCCAAACAATCGCACGTTGTCGAACGCAAAAAGCAAAAATACCTCTTAATCGGACTCTATGTCATATTGTTGGCATTAACATTGAATAAACTCTTAGGATAAATACGTATGATACACATCACGGGTGCACGCGAAAATAATTTAAAATCCATCAACCTTAGCCTTCCAAAAAATAAATTGGTGGTCTTTACGGGCCTTTCAGGAAGCGGTAAAAGCACCTTAGCCTTTGACACACTCTACGCCGAAGGCCAGCGCCGCTACATCGAGTCACTCTCTTCCTACGCACGCCAATTTTTAGACCGTGTGGGCAAACCTGATGTGGATAAAATCGAAGGGCTCACGCCTGCTATTGCCATTGACCAAAAAACCACAAGCAAAAACCCCCGCTCTACCGTGGGAACCATCACGGAGATTTACGATTACCTGCGTTTGTTGTACGCGCGCGTGGGAAAACAGCACTGCCACCAGTGCGGGGAGCCCATCTCTAAAATGTCCAGTGCTGACATTATCCAAGAAGTGCTCAAACTTCCCGAGGGAACCAAGGTGGTGATTTTGGCACCGCTAGTACGCGAGAAAAAAGGCTCCTTTGCGGACATGCTTGAATCCTTGCGCCACAAAGGATTTGTGCGGGCCATGGTGGATGGGGTAATGGTACGCTTGGACGAGGAGTTTGAGCTTTCTAAAACCAAAAAACACACCATCAAAGTGGTCATTGACCGCGTGGTGATGAACGCGGAAAGCCATGAGCGTATTGGGGCAGACATTGAAAAAGCCCTTTTGGAAAGTTATGGCGAGGTGGAATTAGAGATTTTAAACCACGAAGAAGTGGGCTTAGATCGCGCCCATGTCCACTACAGCGAACACTTTGCGTGCTTTACATGTAAGATAAGTTTTGAACCCCTTGAACCCCTTAGTTTTTCCTTTAATTCCCCCAAGGGTGCATGCCCTGTGTGCGATGGCCTTGGGATTCGCTACACCTTGGATTTGTCCAAGATTATCGATGAAGAGCTTAGTGTGGAAAAGGGGGCGATTAAGCTCATGTACGGGTTTAATCGGGGGTATTATTTTAAATTTCTCACTGCCTTTTGTAAAACCGCCAAGATTGACACCACGGTGCCTTTTGAGAGTTTGGAGGAATATGAAAAAAAAGCCATTTTGCACGGAGGTGTGGAGCCAGTAGAGTTTTTGTGGAAACGCCACAAACTCACCCGAAAATGGGAAGGGGTGATTAAACTGGCCTACGACATGCTCAAAGACGAAAAAGATTTGGGCGATTACATGAGTGAAAAAGTGTGTGACCGCTGCGGAGGTGCCAGACTGCGCCAAGAAAGCTTAGCGGTGCGGGTGGCGGATAAAGGCATCGCTTCGGTGCTCTCCATGCCCATTGAGGCAAGCGTGGCGTTTTTTAGCGATGCAGAAAATTTTTCCTATTTACGTCCCCAGGAACAAGTGGTTGCTGCCCCTGTGTTAAAAGAGATTAACGAGCGGTTGCATTTTTTGTACGATGTGGGACTTGGCTACCTGAGCCTTGGACGGGACGCGCGGACTATTAGCGGGGGTGAAGCCCAGCGGATTCGTATCGCTTCACAGATTGGAAGCGGGCTGACGGGGGTGATGTATGTACTCGATGAACCTAGCATCGGACTGCACGAGCGCGACACGTTAAAGCTCATTAAGACCCTTAGAAACTTGCAACAAAAGGGCAATACTGTCATCGTCGTAGAGCACGACAAAGAGACCATTGACGCGGCAGATTTTGTCGTGGACATCGGTCCAGCAGCTGGGAAGTTTGGCGGAGAGATTGTTTTTGCAGGCACGGTAGAGGATTTGTACAAAAGCAACACCCTTACCGCCCAGTACCTCTCGGGCCAAAAAGGGTCCTATTACCCGCAAAATCGCCCCCAAAAGCACTGGATTTCCCTTTCTAATGTCACCATCAATAACCTCAAAGCCTTACATGTAAAGATTCCATTGAAGAATTTAGTAGGCATTTCAGGAGTGAGTGGGAGTGGGAAAAGTTCGCTCATTCTCCAAACCCTCTTGCCTGTGGCCAAAGAGATGCTCAACCGCGCACGCAAGGTCAAAAAAGTGCAAGGGGTAGAGTGCGAAGGGCTGGAGCAGTTGGACAAAGTGATTTACCTCGACCAAAGCCCTATCGGCCGAACGCCTAGAAGCAACCCGGCAACCTACACGGGCGTGATGGATGAGATTCGTGCCTTGTTTGTCAAAACCAAAGAGGCGCAAATTCGCGGCTACAAGGTCGGACGCTTTTCTTTTAACGTCAAAGGTGGCCGGTGCGAAAAATGCCAAGGGGAGGGCGAGATTAAGATTGAGATGCACTTTTTGCCAGACATCATGGTCAAGTGCGACGCCTGCCATGGGGCGCGGTATAACCCTCAAACCTTAGAGATTAAATACAAAAGCAAGTCCATTGCCGATGTGCTTGGCATGAGCGTAGACGAAGCGCTCGCGTTTTTTAAAGCCATCCCCAAGATTGCCCAAAAGCTTCAAACCCTTTACGACGTGGGCTTGGGGTATATTACCCTTGGGCAAAACGCCATCACCCTTAGTGGCGGGGAGGCGCAGCGTATTAAATTAGCCAAAGAACTTAGCCGTTCAGATACGGGCAAAACCCTTTACGTGCTGGATGAGCCCACCACGGGGTTGCATTTTGCCGATGTGGACAGGCTGGTGAAGGTGTTGCACCATTTGACGGATTTGGGTAATTCGGTCTTGGTGATTGAACACAACTTGGATGTAATTTCCAATTGCGACTATGTCATCGACATGGGCCCAGAAGGCGGGGATAAGGGTGGCCGTATTGTCGCCCAAGGAACCCCTAAGATGTTAGCAAAAACCCACGTAAAAACAGGCAGTTACACGGGAAAATTTTTAGCAAAAACACTAGGAAAAGGAAACTAAGATGCTGATTTCAATGGTTGAACAAATCAAGGCACTTCCGCCACTCCCCGAGAGTTTTCAAAAAATCAACGCCATCTGTAGCGACGAAAACGGTACCACGCAAATGCTTGCGAAGGTCATCGAAAAAGACCCCATGCTCGTTGCAAGTTTATTGCGCCTTGCCAACTCCCCTTTGTATGGATTTTCCCGCGAGATTAAAAGCGTACTCCAAGCGGTATCGCTCTTTGGGATGACCACTACAAGGGCGTTGGTTGCAGGGATTTCTGTGAAAAAACTGTTGCAAATGGACATCGCGCCCTATGGCATTACTCCTGAAGCCTTTGTGGATATTTCCAACCTCCAAGGGATGCTCATGCGCCAATGGTATAAAAAACTCGATGCACCCAAGCGGGATTTGTTGTTTTTAAGCGGATTGTTGCAAGAGACGGGAAAGATTTTGATTGCGGATCAGATTGTGCGTAGCGATGAGGTGGTGCCTTTTAAATCAGAAGTGGCCATGGCCCATAATCTCATGGAGGTTGAGCGTACCTTTGTGGGGACTACCACCGCCCTTGTGACTGCTGCGGTGTTTGAGCATTGGGGTTTTGATGAAGCGATGATTCAATACATTCGCTACAGTGACACCCCGCACAATGCCCCTGATTTGGAAACAAAGCGCTTTGCGGCGTCTTTACATGTAGCCAAAACGGCCGTGGCTATTAACGGTCCTATGAGCGAACGCAACATTACCCTGGCCCTTCGCGAAGTCCAACGGTTTGAACTGGATGAAATGGCCTTTGCTGAAGCCATTGAGCAACTTATCGAGCATGTCTCGTACTAGGAATGTTATGAAAACTTTAACGATTATTGATACCTTTGGATTTTTTTTTCGCAACTACTTTGCCCTGCCAAACCTCACCAATTCCCAAGGGGTTCCCACGGGCTTGCTCACAGGTTTTGCAAATTTTATCTACACCCTAGACCTTGAACACGGCACTGATTACATCTTTTTTGCCTTAGATGCCAAGGGAAAAACCTTTCGCCACGCCCTAGACCCTGCTTACAAAGCCAACCGTCCCGCCCCACCGCAAGATTTGCAAACCCAACTTCCCATTGCCATTGAGTGGATTGAGAAAATGGGCTTTAACAAATGTTTCATGGACGGTTACGAGGCCGATGACATCATCGCTTCGGCGGTTGTATTTGCGAAAAAATACGATATGAAAGTGCGCGTGGTAACCCACGATAAAGACTTGTACCAATTGATTGACGATGACCGCGTAGTGATTTATGACCCCTTGAAAAAAAGCGAAATCAACGCGGAAGCTTGCGTGGAAAAATTTGGGGTTTTTCCTTGCCAGATTCAAGATTACCTCTCTTTGGTGGGGGACGCGGCAGATAATATTCCTGGCGTGCGAGGCATTGGACCCCGCGGCGCAAAAAAACTTTTAGAGGAGTTTAAAACCCTTGAGGGGATTTATGAAAACCTTGACAACGTCTCTAACGTGCGCAATAGGGCCTTGCTAGAAGAGGGCAGACATAAGGCCTTTTTGAGCAAGCAACTCACCGCCCTTGTGGACACGCTAGAGGTGGGAGGGCGTTTTGAGCAGTTTAAATTTCCCCAAGAAAACCCTTTGCTTAACATCAAAGAAGAGCTAGAAAAATACGAACTCAGGCGCATCCTTAGCCGTCTTGGCAGCGCGCCTAGTGCGCCTAAAAAAGAAGAGCAGGGCTTTGAGGCGGTACTGGTTAAAGACACGGCTATGCTCGAAGCGCTTATGGAGCAACTCACCCCCCAAAGCGTTGTGGCGTTTGACACAGAAACCGATGGGCTTGACACCCAATCGGCCAAAATCGTGGGGTTTTCCTTTGCCTTTGAGGCCCACCGAGGGTATTATGTTCCCCTTGCACACAGTTATTTGGGTGTGCCTGAGCAAATCTCCAAAGACGCGGCACGCAAAGCCCTTGAAAAACTCTTTACATGTAAGCTTGTGGTGCAAAATGGCAAGTTTGATTTTAAGGTCGTGCATCACAATTTTAACCTGCTCCCGCCCGTGCCTTATGCGGATACGATGATTTTGGCGTGGCTTCTTTCTCCGGGTTCTTTGGTAGGGCTTGATGCGTTGGCTAAACGCTTTTTTGGCCACGAAATGGTCTCCTTCGGTTCGGTGGTCAAGCGCGGCGAAACCTTTGCTAGCGTGGCCTTAGAAGAAGCGTGCGTGTACGCGGGGGAAGATGCGTGGATGACCTTGCGGCTCTACCACAAACTCATCCAAATGCTTGATCCCTCGATGATTGACCTAGCAAAATCGGTGGAGTTTCCTTTTGTGCTCACCTTGATGCGCATGGAGGAAGAGGGGATTCGCGTGGACCAGCGTTTTTTACGCTCCCTGCTTGAGGCGGCGGAAACAAGGTTGGGGGTTTTAACAAAAGAGATTCACCACCTTACGGGTAGCGAGTTTAATATTAACTCCACCAAGCAACTGGGCACAGTGTTGTTTGAGACGCTTAAATTGCCTGCGGTGAAAAAAACAAAAAGCGGGTACAGTACCGATGAGAGTGTGCTTGAAACCCTCAAAAATGACCATCCTTCCATCTCTTTGCTGCTAGAATACCGCGAATTGTACAAGCTCAAATCCACCTATTTTGAACCCCTGATAAAGCTTGCGGCTAAAGACAAAGCTTCGCGTGTGCATACCAATTTTTTGCAAACAGGGACATCTACAGGCAGACTAAGTTCCAAAGAGCCCAATTTACAAAATATTCCTGTGCGCACAGAGCTTGGGCGTGCGGTGCGGGAGGGCTTTGTAGCGGAGCCTGAGTGGGTGCTTGTGGGTATTGATTATTCGCAAATCGAACTGCGATTGTTGGCGCATTTTAGCCAAGACCCTGCCCTTGTGCGCGCCTTTAACGAAGGCAAAGACATCCACCAAGAAACAGCGGTGAAGCTTTTTGGCGAGGAAGAAGCTCTTGCAAAACGCAACATCGCTAAGAGCATCAACTTTGGCTTGCTCTATGGCATGGGTGCGCGAAAACTAGGGCAGACATTAGGGATTCCCTCTAAAGAGGCTGCGGGGTATATTGAGAGTTATTTTGACTCTTTTCCGACGGTTAAAGAGTACTTAAAGTCGGTGCAAGAAAAGACCAAAGCACAAGGCTTTGTGGAGACCTTGCTGGGCAGACGGCGCTATTTTGATTATGCTAATGCCACGCCCATGCTCCTTGCGGCGTATGAGCGCGAATCGGTCAATACGGTTTTTCAAGGGAGTGCGGCGGATTTGATTAAGCTAGCGATGCTAAAAATAAACGATGGATTGTTGGATGAAAAGGCAAAACTTTTATTGCAAATCCACGATGAATTGATTTTTGAAGTGCGCAAAGAAGACGCAGAAGCCTTTGCTCAAAAGGCAAAACAGTGCATGGAGGAGATTTTCCCCCTTAATATCCCTTTGAAAACTTCTGTTGCCATAGGAAAACATTGGGGGGAATTGAAGTAGTGTCTTGGCTTCAAACGGCGGGCGTTGTTGCGCTATTGGCTTCATTTTGGGGTTGTGCGCCCAAACAAGACACCCTAATGCTCTCTTCTTTGCCTGTAGTGGGTGAAGTGGTTGGGTGGGAGCGTCTTGCTCTCAAAGGCGTGCAAGAGGCGGTTTTTTTTGAAGCCTTTCACCGCAGCTGTGCACACAATACCCTTACTGCGCCTTATTGTGGCATCCAGGATTTGGAAACTTTTAAGAGGTTGTTTTCTCCTGTAAAACTCTCCTCTAGCGGTTTAATGAGCGGGTATTATGAGCCAACGCTTCGGGGAAGCAAAAACCAATCGGAGGTTTTTTATTATCCCCTCTATGCAAGGCCACAAGACATGCTTTCCATCCACCTTTCTTCCCTTTACAGTGAACTCTCTTCCATGCGGCTGCGCGGTAGGTTGGAGGGCACGCGGGTGGTGCCTTATGCTTCCCATGCGCAGATTGACCAAAAAGGGGTAGAGGCAGAAGTGTTGTGTTATGTGGACAGTAAGGTAGACGCATTTTTCTTACAAATCCAAGGTTCTGGCAAGGTGGTGCTTGAAGAAGGGGAAGTGATGTACCTTGGGTACGCTGACCAAAACGGTCACCCTTACCGTGCCATAGGGGGTTTAATGCGCCAAAAAGGCTACATTGACACCGTTTCCATGCAGTCGATTCGGGACTTTTTGGAAGCAAACCCTGATAAGGCAGATGCCATCATGCATGCCAATCCAAGCTACGTTTTTTTCATGCAAAAAGAGACGGGAGCAACGGGTGCGCTGGGAGTAGAGTTGACACCTTATGGCAGTGTGGCGGTGGATAGGCGCTACATTCCCCTTGGGCTTCCTTTGGTGATTGAAAGCGCGTTAGATGACCTCCAACCCCTTGTGGTGGCGCAGGATGTGGGCGGGGCTATTCGTGGCGAAGCGCGGGTGGATTATTTCTTTGGTGCAGGAGAAGAAGCCCCAGAACGAGCAGGAGGGCTTAAAGAAGAGATTGTGCTTTACCTCGTGCTCCCCAATAGCGCCCTTAGTCAAACACAACCGTGAGGGTGCCGCAAAAATCTCCGTTATCGTAAAATTCGGCACGGAAAGATGTTTCAGACTGGTCGATGGAAAAACGGGGGATAAAATCACTTTTTTGTACCGTGATGCCATCTTGTGAGTCGCGGTCTTTGGTGACAAACCCGATGAGGTTTACGCGAAAGGCATCATCTTTTAAAACATTAAAGGTCTTTTGAACACGCACTGTTTCCCCAAAAGAGACGGTTTGGACGTGCCCATCTACTTCTATTTTTGCACTTTTAGCCTTACATGTAAGGGGGAAATGCTGCGGATAAAGTTTGGCAACGGGAATATTGCCTATCATCACTTGATGGTAGCTGCCTCGGTCGATGGTTGTGCCAAGAGGATGGGAAAAGGTAAAGACATTGCCCTCTTTGCGCATGGGAATAAAATGCAAGGCATTGCGCGCATCGCTGAGCGAAAGGCTAAAGCGGTCGTTGATGTTCATGGTGCCATAGTTGGCAAGCAAGCGGTCTACTTCTTCTAAGGTCAGTTCAAAATCTCGCTCAAATACAATGCCCATGTGGTTTAGTAAGGCTTCCATGGAAAGAAGTTGGTAGAGGACTTTGGTGTTGAGTTCTGTAATGTTTTTGCTTGTCTCAATGGCAAGGGCAGGCTTGAGATGGGTGATGGCGTAATAGGTTAAGGACATGCGCATCTGCTCATCTTTGTCCTTGGTGTAGGTGTTTTTAACATCAAATTGGTGGTGGTGTGCCGCAAGATTGCCTTGGTTGAGTGCCTCAACCATGAGGGAGGTTACTTCATCTAAGTTTCCAAATTTGACATCGTCAATGGTTTTTTGATCGATAATATAGGCTTGCCCCCAGGCGCGCGGGTTAAAAATGGCGCTCTCCCATGTGCTGCGGTAAAAACCACGCCCATCGTGCAAGTTGATGATAAAATCCACACTGGGGTCGGTGATGAGGGATTTGATATGGGTCACAAGTTCAAAATCGGGATCGCTTTGGTCAATGTGGTCAAACTTGCGGTTCATGTCGCCGTAGATACCACGGCGATTTTGAACGATGCTGTCAAAGTTCAAGTTAGGCACAACAAGCAAAGAGCCTTTGGTGATGGTGTAGTGTTGTACCACAAGAGCTGGGGCAAAATACCCTCCTGGCTCGTCTCCGTGAATTCCTCCAATAATGAAGAGTTTGTTGCCTGTTTCCTTCCCGTCCATCTCATGAATAGTAAAATGTCTAATGGCTCCAAAGAGCAACGCGTGGGTCAGGAAAAGGGTCAAAACAATACGCATAAAAACCTCGTTACATGTAAAAAAGGGGTATTATATAAAATGAAGCTTTAAATCTTGATTGTAATGTTTGGGCGCGTAGAAGGTGCGCCCAAGGAGAGAGTGTGCTAGCTAAACCAGCTTTTAATTTTGTCAAACACACCTTCAAAACTTTTTTCATGAGGGGTGCTTTCGTAGCCAAAAGAGGCTTGGAGTTCTTGCAAAAGCCCTATCTGTTTTTCGTTGAGTTTTTTAGGATAGCGTAGGCTAACTTGTGCCACCAAGTTGCCTTTGCGCCTTGTGTGGACATTTTGTACCCCTTCGCCTTCAAACAAGAACTGCTGTTTGTCTTTGGTGCCAGTGGGCAATTTTAACTCTTTTTCGCCCTTTAGGGTGGGGATGGTGAGGGTTTCGCCTAGCACGGCTTGGGTGAAAAAGACGGGAACTTCGATGTAAATGTCATCGTTGTGCCGCACAAAATGGTCGTCCTCTTTGACGTGAATGTGTACGTACAAATCCCCCTTTTGTCCTTGGTCGTCCACATTACCTTTTCTCGCAGCACGAATACGATTCCCCGTATCAATACCCTCAGGAATATCAACAGTGACGGTCGCCTCTTCTTCGGTAAAGCCCTTTCCGTGGCAGGTGCCGCAAGGGTTTTTCACAGATTCACCCGTACCATTACACGCCCCGCAGGTTTGAGAGTAGGTCATGAAGCCTTGGCGGAAAAAGACTTGCCCTTTGCCCCCACACTCTTTACATGTAGAGAGTTTTTTATCTTTTGAGCCTGTGCCTTCGCAGGTTTTGCACGGGGTTTTGGTGCGGTAAGAGACCTCTTTGGTGCAGCCAAAAACTGCTTCGTTAAAGGCAAGGGTGAGGGAGGTTTCAAGGTCGAGGGGGTATTTGCGGGGCTTTTGACGACGCCCTTGGCCGCCAAAACTGCTGCCAAAGACCGATTCAAAAATTGACCCCAAGTCGTCCATAATGTCTTCGTAATTTTGCTCCGAGTAGCTATGAAAGCCTTGACGCTCTAGTCCTGCTTTGCCATAGCGGTCATAAGCGGAGCGTTTTTGTGCGTCACTGAGGACCTGGTAGGCTTCGTTAATGCGTTTGAATTGTTCTTCGGCTTCTTTATCACCCTGATTTTGGTCGGGGTGAAACTTCATAGCAAGTTTGCGGTAGGCTTTTTTAATAGTAGCCCCATCAGCATCGCGACTGATTTCTAATATTTCATAATAATCTAAATCCAAGGTAAAGTCCTGTTTATGTAGTCTTTTTGAAGAGTGCTATTTTACCTAAAAATGTTTTGCAATACAACCTTGTTGCACTGCGTTAACAAAAGATTAAAGCCCTGTTTAGGCCCTTGCTTTATACTTCACCTATCAAAACATTCCAAGGAGGAAATGATGAAACTAGGAAAAACAGTAGCAATGGTGGTTCTTGCAGGATCACTCGCAGCAACAGGCGCATGGGCAAAAGGTGGCATGATGCAACGCGATTGCGGCATGGTGGGTGGTCAAAACCAAGAGATGCGCGGTAACGGCCCAGGGAACATGGAGCGAGGGAATAGAGGAATGATGATGCTTCAAGGCATTGACCTTACGCCCGAACAAACCCATGAAGTAAGACTTTTGCAAGCGCAAATGAAGGTTGAAATGCTCTCATCCATGAAACCAGGCGAGAGAACGCAGGGGATGAAAAAGGCTTTTGAGGGGACAAAATTTAACGCCAAAGCTTTTGTTGAAGCAGATATGAAAAATGCACAAACTCGAGCAGAACTTAAGGCAAAACACATTGAAAAACTATATAATATCCTCACGCCAGACCAGCGTGAAAAGCTTGTTCAAAACATGCAAAACATGCCAGACAGGGGCCCAAGAAGCTAGGCGAAGGGGCTAAGGCCCCTTTTAAAAGGAAAGCAATGATTAATGTGTTGATGATAGAAGATGACCCAGAGTTTGCACAGATTTTGGCCGAGTATTTGGCCGAGTATAATATTAAAATTACCAATTATGAAGACCCCTATTTGGGCTTAAGCGCGGGGGTCAAAAAATACGACCTTCTCATTTTAGACCTTACCCTTCCAGGGATGGACGGACTTGATGTATGCCGCGAGATTCGCGAAAAATACGACATCCCCATTATCATCTCCTCCGCCAGAAGCGATGTGAGCGACAAAGTCATCGGCCTGCAAATTGGGGCGGATGATTACTTGCCAAAGCCTTATGATCCCAAGGAAATGTATGCACGGATTGTGAGTTTGATTCGACGTTACAAAAAAAGCAGTGAACCCCAAGCCCACATCACCCAAACCCTCTTTCGCATCGACGACATGCGCCACCAAATCTACTACGACGAAACCCCTTTGAGCCTTACGCCCGCTGAGTATGAGATTTTGTATTACCTCATCAAACAGCACGGCTTTTCGGTCTCTAGAGAGCAGTTAGTATATAACTGCAAATCCCTTAAAGATAAGGGTTCTAAGAGTTTGGATGTGATTATTGGCAGGTTGCGTGTCAAAATCGGAGAGAGTTCCAAAACACCCAAACACATCCATTCGGTGCGGGGCATTGGGTATAAGCTCTTAGGATGAACCGCCACTCGTTAAGTAGCCGTATCAGTGCTATTTTTGGCATCTCTTTTGCGCTAGTGTGTTTGCTGTTTTTATTGCTTGATAACATGCAAACACAGCGCTCCTTAGAAGCGATGCAACAACGCCAATTTCAAGCCATTAACTATTTGTTCCAACTTCACCAAAACAATACCCCGCCCAAAGACATTGAAGCGTACTTTCGCCATTTTGGCCTTAAACAAGTGGAAAATCGCAACCTTATGGCTTCGGTGCTAGAAAAAGGGGAAATTGTTTTTCACCGCACCACTTCCCTAGGATCGCTCTCGTCCATCGTGTACAATAAACGCTATTATTTGCTCTTGGATAACCCTGCGGTGCGTGTGGTATTTGAAAACCAAAACATTAAGTATGCGGATGATTTCTTGTGGGTGGCCTTTGCCCTTGCCCTTGCCGTGTTGGTCTCAATTTACGTCTCCGTTATGCGCAGTATTTATCCACTAAAACCCTTAAGTAGAAGTATTCGGCGCTTTGCTAGTGGTGATATGGAGATTGCGTGCAAGAGTGACAAAAAAGATGAGATTGCAGAGGTGGCCAATGAATTCGACCGCGCGGCTAAAAAAATCCGTGACTTGATTCGCTCGCGCCAACTGTTTTTGCGCACCATTATGCACGAATTAAAAACACCCATTGGAAAGGGGCGCATTGTCTCAGAAATGGTCAAAGAAGAAGTGCAAAAAAAACGCTTGGTGAACATCTTTGAGCGCTTGGATTTGCTTATCAATGAGTTTTCAAAAATTGAGCAATTGGTTTCCAAAAGCTACACCCTAAAACTTCAAGAATGCCCCCTTTCTTTGATTGTAGAGCAAGCGTGTGACGCGCTCATGCTTGATGAAGCGCAGATGCAAGAACGCTTACATGTAAGCCTTTCCCATGATTTTTTAGTCAAGGCCGATTTTGATTTATTGGCACTGGCTATCAAAAACCTTATTGACAATGCCCTTAAATACAGTAGCGACAAAAAAGCAACCGTTTGCACAACCGAAAAAGGCTTGCGTATTAGCAACCGTGGCGCCGCACTTAAATACCCTATCGGCCATTATTGTGAAGCCTTTGTCACCACTTCAGAACAGACAAAAAATGGCATGGGACTTGGGCTGTATATTGTCAAAAATATCGTTTCATTGCATGGGATGGAGCTGGTGTATGGGTATGAAAACGGTGCGCACCATTTTGATCTTTTGTTGGGTGAAAATGGTGGTATTTAATCCTCTCTTTGTTACACTTTTGCCATGAAACACAGACTCGAAGCTTTTGATAATCTCGTGGAAGTGCTAGGCACTCTTCCCACTGTTGGTAAAAAATCTGCCTTGCGATTTGCGTACCATTTGGTGCTTAAAGACACGTTTGGTGCCATGAAGTTGGCCAATGCCATTGAAACGGCTGTGCGCTCCCTTCGCCGTTGCCAAGCCTGTGGTGGGGTGAGTGAGCATGAACTGTGTGATATTTGTTTGGACGAGCATCGCAATTTGCAGCTTTTGTGCATCGTAGAAAGTGCAAAAGATATTTTTGTATTGGAAGAAAATGGGGCGTATGAAGGGGGGTATTTTGTGTTGGATGCCCTGGAGGAAGAGACTTTATTACGCCTTGAGCACGTTATTCAAGCACGCGACGTGCAAGAAATTATCTTTGCCTTAACTCCGGGGCTTTCAAGCGACGGGATTATTTTATACATCGAAGAGCGCCTAAAAGGACTCAATCTTTCGTTTACAAAAATTGCGCAAGGGGTTCCCACGGGCGTTTCTTTGGAAAACGTGGACATGCTCTCCCTCTCAAAAGCCCTAGAGTCTAGGATGAAAGCTTAAGGGCCTCGTGCATTGCTGCTGCGATTTCTTCTTCTTTAAGAGAGTTGCCATGAAAGAGGTTGAAGGCCAAAACCCCTTGCCATAAAAGCATCTCTTTTCCATCCTTACATGTAAGGCCCTGTGTTGAGGCTAAGGCTAAAAAAGGTGTAGCTTTGTAGATGACATCAAAAGCATAGGTGGCGTGGGAAAAAAGCGTCTCCAAAAGGGCTTTTGGTGCAGGAAGGGCGTTGTCGCTAAGGCCTGCGGATGTGGTGTTGAGGATAAGGTCAAAAGGGGCAGGGGAAAAGGTGTCATGGGTAAAACACGTAAAGCCATCTTCTTGGAAGGGTGCAAGCTTGGGCGCACTCCGATTGAGAATCGTAGGGGAAATGCCCCTTTCTCTTAGGGCATAAGCCAAGGCTTTAGCGGTTCCTCCTGCTCCTAAAATTAAGGCAGAGTGCAATGTGCCAAAGGAGGCAATGGCACGTAAAAATCCCGGCGCGTCGGTATTGTAGCCAACAAGGAGGCCCTTGGCGTTGATGAGGGTGTTGACCGCTTTAATGGAAGTGGCAATGCCAACAACCTTGTCGCAAGCACGAAAAGCAGCTTCTTTGTGAGGAACAGTCACATTGGCCCCATCAAGTTTGAGGGCAAAAAAAACCTCTCTTAAACGCTCCCCTTCTTCCAAAAGTGAACGCACGTAAGCGCCTTGGATGCCAAGACGCTCAAAGGCTAGATTGTGCATGCGTGGGGAGAGGGAGTGGGCAACGGGATTGCCAAAAAGCGTGTAAAGGGTCATACCTCTTTTAAATCCTCTAAAGCACTCATCATGGCGGCGAGTTTGTTGTGGACTTCAAGGTATTCAAGCTCAGGCTGGCTGTCTGCAACGATACCCGCACCTGCTTGAAAGATAATTTTTTCATGGTCCATGTAAGAGGTGCGAATCATGATAGCACTGTCCATGTTTCCATCAAAGCCAAAATACCCCACCGCTCCGCTGTAAAAACTCCGCTTTAGCCCTTCAAAATCAGCAATCAATTCCATCGCGCGGATTTTAGGGGTTCCTGTCATGGTGCCTGCGGTAAAGGTGGCGCAAAAAAGGTCAAACATGTCGCACGATGCATCCAGTGTGGCCTCCACGTCGCTTACGAGGTGCATGACATGGGAGTAACGTTCAACCCGCATCATTTCAGAAACCTTAACGGTGCCTACCTTAGCAACCCGCCCCACGTCATTGCGCCCAAGGTCGATGAGCATTAAGTGCTCGGCCAACTCTTTTTCATCGCTCAAAAGCTCTTCTTCTAGGTGTTTATCCCTTTCAAGGGTTGCACCCCGTTTACGTGTTCCTGCAATGGGTCGCAATAAAATATTGCCATTTTTAAGCCCGACCATCACCTCAGGGGAGCTTCCTGCAATAGCGAAGCGGTCGTAGTCGAGTAAGAACATATAAGGAGAGGGATTTTTACTGCGCAAAATACGGTAAAAACTCAGGTAATCGATGGTGGCATACTGGGTGAAACGGTTGGACATGAGAATTTGAAACACATCCCCGCTGCGAATCATCTCTTTGGATTTGGCGACCATCGCAAAAAAAGTGGCTTTATCAAAGGCGAAGGAGCTTTTTTGCGGGTCAACGGAAGTGGTTTGGATGGGCAGATAGTGGTGGGGTTGTTTGAGGTGTGCAACAATCTCATCGAGTTTTTCACCAATCTCTTTAACAAAGGTTACAAGGGTTAGGCGATTTGTTTTGTGGGAAAATTCACACACAAGTTTAGGCCGCATAAGGTCGATTTCGGGAATATCTAAGGCGTCAGTAAGCCCTTCCATGTGCGGGGCAAGGCGAGGCTCAAAGAGTTTGGCTGCATCGTACCCAATGTATCCAATAAATCCATCCACAAAGCCAATTCCTAATGAGGCGCTGTGGGCTTTATACTCATCAGCATTGATGGTGGCATAGCGCTTTTTGAGGTACAAAAGAGGATTGGTCTCAATGCGCCTGCTGATACCCTCTTCGTCGGTGTGGGTGCTAATACCATGGCGATGAACAATGCGTTCTTTGGCGCCAAAAAAGAGAAAACTGGCATTTCCTGAGGCGTTGTTAATGGCACTTTCAAACAAAAACCCAAGCTCCCCCTCTAGGAAGGATTGGAGCTTGTGGTAAATGGTGATGGGGGTAAGTTGGTCAAAAAGTAGCTGACGGAAATACACTAGGGTACTCTAAAAATAAACGCATTGGGGCTCAGGTCTTGCTTGATGGAAGCTAATGCTGTTCTGGCCGCTTCATTGGTGGCGTAAGGCCCTACTAAAACTTTCGTTAGTGTTTGTTCGCCAACCGTGGTGCGATAGAGTCGGTACGTGTAGGACTTATCTGCGATGGATTTCAAATAAGCCGCATCAGGATTGGTGCGCGTAACCGAGGCAACTTGGATATAAATGCCCGAAGTAGCAAGGTGTTCACCTTGCTGGCTTGCGGTGGATTTGGGTGTTGCCGCAGGTGGTGTAGGCGTCGCAACAGGGGCTACTTGTGGAGTAGGTGCTGTTTGCTGGGGTGGTAAAGGAAGAGTGATTTCTTTGGGCTCTGGTTCAACACTGGGTGCTTCTTGGGGTGCTTGAACAGTGCGGTTCATCTCTTTTTCTTTAAGCTTTTTTACCATGTCTTCAAAGCTTTCTTTAGGCTCTTCGTTAATAATAGGAACTTGTTGGAAAAGCCTCTCTTCAGCCGGGCTTGGTGCGGCAGAAGCACTTTGGGGCTCTGGGGGTAAAATCAAACGCGTTTCTTGTTCGGGGGTAGGCTTATTGAGTGCTCGCATGATAATGAGCACGACCAAGAAAAGCAACACCAAGACCGCAGCGATAACCAAGATGCGTTTTAGTTTCATGCCTTTGGCGCCACTGTCTTTGTCTAGGACGATATCGCTAAGTTCGTTTTTGTCTTCCATCTTTATTTCTCCTTAAAAATCACTACATATGCTTCGACCACGAAGCACCACGTTCTTTTTGATACAAAGCATAAGGAAGTGCTAAGATATTAAACTCTTTGGGCAAATCCGGATTTGGAAACATACGCCACTCTCTTGGGAGCCGCTGTCCGAGTTTCATGGAAAGCATTTTGGCTATTTGCTCGCCTTCTTGCAAGGTGGTGTGCCCTTTGTGCACATAAAGATGCAAGTGCCCAGGGGTTTTGCTTTCGTACGCGGTAAAGTTGATAAACCCTTCTTCCCTAAGCAATAATTGTGCCCGATGCCAAAAGCGTTCGGTATTGTGTCCATTATAGTCAAAAACAATATTTTCCACTTTATCGAACCGATTAATCAACGAGTGGGCTACGGTGATTTCACGATCTTCGTGTTGTTTGATGATGGCACGCGTCAAAGGCTCGTCAATGCGTTCAAATTTGTCAAAAAAGGTACGCTCTTTAAAAGAGATTTTTTGGACAATGGTATCACGCTTGATCCAATAATGGTCGGTGATGATTTTAATTAAAGAAGTATCAATGGGTAACATACTTTGCCTAATAGGTTGATTGGGAATAGAGAATAAAGTTGCTGGCCAACGATTTTACCTGCTCTTTAATCTTGCCGTGCAAGGCTTCATCTTCAATATGATCAAGTACATCGGCGATGAGGCCTGCGATGGTACTAAACTCCGCTTCTTTCATCCCGCGTGCGGTAAGTGCAGGGGAGCCTAAGCGAAGGCCTGAGGTCACAAAGGGACTTCTGGTTTCTCCTGGAACGGTGTTTTTGTTGGCGGTAATGCCTGCGCGCCCAAGGGCGAGGTCAGCATCTTTGCCGCTAAAGGGTTTGTTTAAAAAATTCATCAATATCAAATGGTTGTCGGTACCACCACTAACAATATCATACCCGCGTGCGAGCAATTCTTGGCCCAAGACCGCGGCATTGGCCTTTACTTGTTTGGCGTAAGTTTTCCACTCAGGTTTAAGGTTTTCACCAAACCCTACAGCCTTGCCTGCAATCACATGCATCAAGGGGCCGCCTTGGATGCCTGGGAAAATCGCTGAATTCACTTTTTTGGCAATCTCTTCATTGTTGGTTAAGATTAATCCGCCCCTAGGACCTCGCAAGGTTTTGTGGGTTGTTGTTGAGACGACATCACAGTAGGGGAAAGGGCTGGGGTGTTCACCTGCAACAACAAGGCCAGCGATGTGGGCAATGTCTGCAAATAAAATCGCACCCACTTCATCAGCAATCTCTTTAAAGGCTTTAAAGTCGATTTCACGAGGGTAGGCAGAAGCGCCACAGATGATCATTTTGGGTTTGACGATGTTGGCAATATCGCGCACACGGTCGTAGTTGATGCGTCCGTCTAGTTCAACGCCATAAAAAAAGCTTTCGTAAATTTTGCCAGAACTGTTTACTTTAGCGCCATGGGTTAAGTGGCCCCCGTGGCTTAAGTCCATCCCGAGGATTTTATCGTAAGGCTTTAAAAGCGCGTTAAAAACCCCTTGATTGGCCTGTGAGCCAGAATTTGGCTGAACGTTTGCATAGGTGCAATTAAACAGCTTGCATGCGCGGTCAATGGCAAGTTGCTCTATCTCGTCTACGTACTCGCAACCGCCGTAGTAGCGTTTTCCAGGATAGCCTTCTGCGTATTTGTTGGTCAAAATACTACCCATGGCTTGCATGACCGCAGGGTAGGTAAAGTTTTCGCTAGCAATCATTTCAAGGTGGTCGCATTGGCGTACTAATTCTTTTTCAATAAGGTTGAAAATAATGGGATCAAGGGATTGTAGTGGCGTCATTGAACGGTTCCTTCTTCGGGTGATTGAATTTCTTTGCGCAAAGGCTTCATGGCAGGGAATAAGATGACATCTCGGATGGAGTGTCGGTTGGCTAAAAGCATGACAAGGCGGTCAATGCCAAGACCTTGTCCTGCGGTGGGCGGCAAACCATACCCTAGGGCTTTGACGTAGTCTTCGTCCATTTCGTGGGCTTCATCATCCCCTGCGTCTTTGGCTTCCAGTTGGGCGCTAAAACGCTCGTATTGGTCAATAGGGTCGTTAAGTTCGTTAAAGCCATTGGCAATTTCACGACCTGCGATAAACAACTCAAAGCGTTCTGCAATAGTGGGGTCTTCATCGCTTTTACGTGAAAGTGGGCTGATGGCTAAGGGGAAGTGCGTCACAAATGTAGGGTCGATGAGCTTGGCTTCCACGTAAGCGTCAAACAATTCTGCGTGCAAATGCCCTAGGGAGAGTTTTGGATTGGCTTCAAAACCATCTTTAGTGAGTTTACTAAGAATCGCTTCTTTGTTCTCAAGGATGCTTGGATCAACCCCGCCAATCTTCACTAAAGCTTCTTGGTAAGGAATGCGTGTAAAGGGTTTAGAAAAATCAATGCTCTCTTCACCAAAAGGAAGGTGCTTGGGAAGACCTAGTGTTTCAAGTAAGGTGTCAAAAAGTGCCTCGGTAAGGTTCATTAAATCTTCATACGTGTGGTATGCCCAATAAAATTCAAGCATGGTAAATTCTGGATTATGGGTGAGGTCCATACCTTCATTGCGGAAGTTACGGTTGATTTCAAAAACTGCTTCAAAGCCGCCAACGACCAAGCGCTTGAGGTAAAGTTCGGGTGCGATGCGAAGGTAACGTTCAATCCCAAGGGCATTGTGGTGTGTCACAAAGGGTTTGGCGTTTGCTCCTCCTGCGATAGGGTGCATCATGGGTGTTTCGACCTCAAGAAAACCATGGGATTCAAAAAAGTGTCGAATGACACTGACGACCTTTGAGCGCAGTTTAAAGTCATCTTTTACTTGCGTATTCATGATCATATCAAGGTAGCGTTGGCGGTAGCGTAGCTCTTTGTCTTGAAGGCCGTGAAATTTTTCAGGAAGCGGAACGATAGCCTTGGTGGCAAGGACAAGTTGCGTTACATGTAAAGACAATTCGCCTGTTTTGGTGACAAAAGGAAAGCCAGAAGCGACGATAATATCGCCCACTTCAATGAGTTTTTTGACGTGCCCAAACCAGGTTTCACCCAATTCATTTTTGCTAAAGTAAATTTGCAAAACGCCCGATTCGTCTTCAATTTTTGCAAAAGCAGCCTTGCCCATATGGCGTAAAAATTTAATCCTTCCCGCGATACTTTTTGTAACGCTAGGGTCTGATTGAGGGTCGTTTTGAAGCACATACGCATAATCTGTTTTAAACATTTCCGTAGAAGTGTCGCGCGTTAGTGCATGAGGGTAAGGGTTTTTCCCTAACTCTCGAAAGGCGTTTGCTTTTTCAATACGTTGTTGTTCCAGTTGGTTTTCAAACATTAAAATTCTCTTTCCTTAGTATATTGGATTATTTTTTGCACACTTTACAAATGCCATAGAGTTGCATGAGGTGGTTGGTGAGTTTAAACCCATGCTCTTTAGCGATAGCCTCTTGGCGTTTTTCGATTACCGAATCCTCAAATTCTGTAATGGCACCACAACTGCGGCAAATCATGTGGTCATGATGGGGCTTAGTGGCGAGCTCAAAACGCTTTCCTTGGGAGCCAAAGGTAATGGACGTGACCATTTCGGCTTCTTCAAGGAGATTAAGTGTGCGGTACACGGTGGCAATCCCGACATTAAGGGCACCGTATTTCTCTTTGATGAGCAAATACAAATGTTCGGGGGTAAAGTGTTCGTGGTGGTTGTAGAGTGTCTTAAGGACGACTTCGCGCTGTTTTGTAAACTTTAGATTGTTGGTCTTTAGCACTTCTTTGAAGCGCTCTAGTAACGTATCGTATTCCATATTTTCGATGGTCATCCCTCGTCCTTTGTACGGTTATTGTTCGCTAAGAGCTGGTGCCTCAGATGAAGGCTCTTTAAGGAAATCATCTGGTTTAAGCTCAACAATTTTTTGGCCTACTTCCATAAAGATAGGATACATAAAGCTTTGCGTCATGTGTGCATCAATTTTTTTCTGAACAAATTCAATATTGGAAATGGCGGCAATGAAAATGGAAAATACTAAAAATATTTTGGCACTCCCGACAAAAAACCCAGCGATTTTATCAATCCCCGAAAGACCACTTAAAGAGAGAAGCTTTCCGACAATTTGTCCTAACACTAAACAAAAAATCCAAAAACAGAGCAAAAGCGCAATAAAGCCCACTAAAAAAAGCGAGGCTTTGTTTTCAAAGGCATAGACCGCAGAATCGATAAACCTGCCCGCTTCTTGGGCGTAGCGTGAGGCGATAAAAATACCGCCTACAACACCCAAAAGACCAAAAGTTTCTTTGATAAAGCCGTTGATAATTCCTTTAAATCCTAAGAGCAAAATAAGGGAAAGGGTAATGATGTCAAACCAAGCAATGTGTTCCATACGTTATTCTTCCCTAAAGCAGTTTTTGCCATCAATTTTGGCGCGGTTTAAGCTTTTTTCTGCGCGCTCAATCAAACTTTCTGTCGTGTCTCCCTGACGGTGCGCTGCCATTCCGCCACTGAGGGTGAGGCGAATGTTGTTGCCTTTGTAAAACAGTTTGCTCTCGCTAGTGTCGTGCAATACCCGCTGGGCTGTTTTTTGTGCATCCTCACGACCGATACGGTTAAGGATAACCACAAAAGATTCGCCGCCAAAACGGTAAATGCGCGTTCCTCTACGCAAGGCAGTTTGCAAAAGCTTGGCGAGGTAAATGAGCGTTTTATCGCCTGCAATGTGTCCAAAGTTTTCATTGATGGTTTTAAAATCATCCGCGTCAAATAACACGAGGTACAAGTCCAAGTCTTTTTCTTTGCCAAAGCCAAGCATCTCTTCAAGGTCAAGCATTAGCGCTTTTTTGTTGTACGCCTTGGTGAGTGAGTCAATGTTTGATTCTCGCTCTAAGATTTCAATTTCCCGTTTTAGGCTCCCAATAATCTCTTCTGCGTTGTGCAGTTCTTCCAAAACTTGGTCTTGAAAAGCGTTAAACAAGGAGAAGAGTCCAGAGGCTTGTGTGGGATGGTTTTGGCTTTTAAAGAGGGCAAGGTCAACCGCTTTTTCTTCGGAAATTTGCCGAATGGTGCTGTTGGACTCTTGGAATTTCAACAAACTCTCTTTGGCAAGGGCGACACCGTTTTCAGCAATCACCTCGTGGGATGCGCTTGAGCTAAAAAGATAGCCGTATTTCTTGGAAAGCTCAATCATTTCTTGGTCTTTGGTCGCGTACAAGCCATCCATAAATGTTTCATAATAGTACTTTGGATAAGGAGGCACGTTGAGCGATTTAAGCTTAGCAAACGTTTCATCTCCGAGTTCGCAGATGGATTCGATAACAGAGCTGTTTTTAATCATAAAAATACCTTCAATAATTTGGAACCGATTATAGGCTAAAAAAGCTGTAACGTGGGTAAATCGGCATTTTTGTTTTCACTAAATACTAATCAAGTTCAAGAGTTCTTGGGGCTGGGTGGAAAAGCGCAAGGCATCTTCTTTGGTAATAAGGTTTGCTTTGATGGCTTTTAGCATGGATTGGGTTTGGGTTATCATGCCTGTTTTTTGTTGGTTGAGCTGGAGTTGAGAATAGATTTGATGCAACTTGTTTTCACGGATAAGGTTGGAGATGGCGGCATTGTTAATTAGCACTTCGTGAACAGCAACACGTCCCCCGCCAATTTTGGGTAACAAACTTTGGGAAATGATGGCGGTGAGAGAGACGGAGAGCATGTTGCGAATTTGGACTTGCTCAGCCCCTTCAAAGCTGTCCACAATACGGTTAAGGGTTTGAATGGCAGAAGTGGTGTGCAAGGTGCCAAGCACTAAGTGCCCTGTTTCGGCTGCGGTAACGGCAGTTCCGATGGTTTCTTGGTCACGCATTTCGCCCACGAGGATAATGTCAGGGTCTTCGCGCAGGGAGTATTTTAGTCCACGCGCAAAGCTTTTCGTGTCATCGCCCACGTTGCGATGGGAAAATAAGGAACGTTTGTTTTCATGGACAAATTCCACGGGGTCTTCGATAGTGATGATGTGCTTGTTTTCGGTGATGTTGATTTCATTTAAAAGTGCGGCTAGGGTGGTGGATTTTCCGCTTCCTGTGGGGCCAGTGACAAGCACCATTCCTTTTTCCCGCTTGATAAGTTGTTTGAAAATTTCTGGGGCTTTGAGGTCATCAAGTGAGGGGATTTCAAGGGGAATAATCCGAAACGCCGCGGCGACTTCGCCGTTCATGGTGTAGTAATAGTTCGCGCGAAAGCGTCCAATGCCTGGAAACATGACCGCAAAGTCAAGTTCACGGTTTTCTTCCAGTTCCTTTTTTTGCTTGTCTGTTAAAAGAGAATAGCACATCTCTTCAATTTCCTTGCCATCAAGCTTGTTCATATCCAAGCCTGCAAGCTTGCCATCAATACGAATTTGCGGCTCGCTACGGCTCACAAGGTGGAGGTCTGAAGCTTTGTAAGCAACAATGTTTTTGAGCAATGCTTTAATACTAATCATAAACAATTCCTTTGGGCGTTACATGTAAGGATTATTCGATAATCTTTGGAACAACGAAAAACCCTTGGTCGCTTTTTGGGGCGTGGCGTAGGATGGTTTGGACAATTTCTGGGTCACACGCAGGGATGTCTTCGCGAAAGGGAGTACCTCCCTCAACGGTGGTAAAAGTAGCCTCTTGGGTGTCAAGGTCAAGTTCATTGAGGTTTTCCACAAAGGTTACAATCTCGCTAAGTTGGCTAATGATGCCTTCACGTTTGGAGGGTTCGATTTCTAAAGAGGAGAGTTTTTCAAGCTTGGAAAGGAGGTCGTTGTCAATGCGCATACTAGCAATCCTTACAATGGTTATCGGGGTAAAACTCTATGAAAATTGAGCTACGAGATTGTAGCAAAATGCGCTTTAAAAAAGAATTGTCTCACCTTTAGTGTGCTACAATACCCTCCCAAAAATAGACGTCTTACGAAAGGAAACTTTTGCAAGGCCCTAAAGCACCACGGGTGCGCGGCTTTTTCGCGGCAAAGACCTAGCGTTAAAGAGTTTCACAAGAACTCTACTAAAAAAAGAACTCTAAAAGGATATGCGTGGCACTAAAAGAAAATCTCAATGCAATCAAGCAAGGGCTAAGTACCGAAGAGCAATTTCTTGAGGGGATGATTAAAAGTGAGCGTTTTTTTAAAAAATACAAGTGGACGCTCGTTTCTGGTGTGGCGATTGTCGCCCTCTTGGGTGTTGGATATGCCATAACGGATACGCTCAAAACAAAGCATCTGCGCACGGCTAATGAAGCCTACCGCGCCGTACTTGCTAACCCAGATGACGCTGTTGCTCTCAAAACGCTTAAAGAGTCAAGTTCCGTACTTTATGGCACCCATGCGGCGCAAGTTGCCCTTAATGCAAATGAGCAAGAAGCACTTGAGGCTATCCTTGTTTTGGATGTGGATGTGTTGTTGCGTGATTTGGCATCGTATCAGCTTGGCGGAACCTCAGAAGGGTTGTTGTCAAACCTTGGCGCCTTGCAACGGGGATACCTTCTTTTAAAAGAAGGAAAAACAGAAGCAGCTAAAGTCGAGTTTGCCGCTATTTCATTGAGTTCTCCACTTCAAAACGTTGTTAAAAATCTTGAACATTTTCAGGGAGAGTAGCCTATGTTTCGCACAATTGTAAGTACGGTGTTGGTTGCGTTGGTTTTTTTAGGATGCGAGACAAAGCGTCAAAATTTTGAACCTGAAAAAATTGCAGGGTCAGTGCGTTATGATGGAACATTGCCCGCAGCAATTAAAGACGTTTCACGCTATGGCGCGACCTTGGAAAACGGACAAGTGATCACAAAAGCAGGGATTGGTAAGGTGGTGTTGCCTGAAGGATACGGTCTTTTGGGAGAATTTGACAACAAATTGATTGCCGCAAGTGCTTGCGGGAAGCTCTTGGTGTTGGACCAAGCGGGCACTACCGTATTTGAGTATGCGTTTTCTCACACGGTGGCTTCTGCTTCCATAAATGGGCATGAATTGGCAGTGGTAGACGCGTCTAACCGCTTGACCTTGATGGACATGGAGACAAAAACTATCCGCTATAGCCACAAGCAAGATGACGTGTACGCGCTAGATTCTCGCATTGCTGCGCCTTATTTTTTATCTTCCCTTGTGTTGTTTCCAACGCTAGATGGAAAAGTGGTGATTGTGGATCGCCAGACCGCAACCTTGATTCGAGATGTTGTCGTAAGCAGTGAGCAATTTTTCAATAACATTATTTTTCTAGACGTTGTAGCAGAGAGAATGGTGGTGGCAACCTCTAAACGCGTTATTTCCATTAACCCTAACACAACCGTTTTTTTAGACGCCGACATTAAAGATGTGATTGTGCTTGAAAACAGGGTGTTTGTCTTTACAAAAGACGGACGCGTGATGCTTGCGGATGTGGATTTGAATGTGCTTAAAGAACGCAAATTTCCCTTCGCTGTTTTTTCTGGCGTCATTCATGGGGAGTTTGTGTACGTGGTTGAAAAAGGCGGCTATTTGATTGCCACAGATTTGGACCTTGTGACAACCAATGTTTATAAGTTGCCAGATGAAATCGACACGCTTATTTTTGCGACGAAAGAAACGCTGTTTGTAGACAACCGTTCTTTTACGCTCGCGCGCTAGTGCTGTTTGGGTGGTTATGAATCACATTGTTAACACCTTGCTCTCAAAGGGCGTGGTGTGCCGCTCTTTGACGCGCGTTTCCTTGAAAGAGCTTGGCTCTCGCAAACGCGTTGAGTGTTTCTTGGGTGTGGGGTTAGATTCGCGGTACCTGTGTGTGTGGAAACGCGAAGGGAAAGCTAGAGTCTTAAGTGCAGAAGCAGCGCTTTTTGAGGAGTTGGTGATGCGCCTTGAAACCCTGAAAAACCACCGCGTCTTTGTGAAGATTTTGCTAACCAATGCTCCTGTGTGCTCAAAAACCGAAGCACTGATGCGAAAAAACGGATGGAGGATTTGGCGTGTACTTGTGTGATATTGGCAATTCAAACGTGCATTTTTTTAAAGAAGGAAGAATGTGGGCGGTGTCTGTTCCAGAATTTCAGCACTTTTCTACCCAAGAGCCTCTTTTTTTTATTAATGTGAACGAGTCTGTGAAGCCATGGTTAGTGGGAAAGAAAAACTACATAGACCTGGCCCCTTATTTTGAGTTTGATACCATTTACCAAGGCATGGGAATCGACAGGGTGGCTGCGTGTTACACCGTGGAAGAGGGGATTGTGATTGATGCAGGAAGTGCCATTACGGTGGATATCATGTCAGGAGGGTTGCACCTTGGGGGGTATATTTTAGCAGGGCTAAGTGCCGCACAAGAAGCTTATGCTTCCATCTCGCCACGGTTAAACGTGCGCATCAATCCTAGCATTACCCTTGATGCCTTGCCTCAAAAAACGGTTGATGCGGTGAGCTATGGTGTCATTAAGCCGATTTTATTGATGCTAGGCGATACATGTAAAGAAAAAAATATCTATTTTACGGGCGGCGATGGTAAATTTCTCTCCCGTTTTTTCAAGCATTCTATCTTTGATAAAACCTTGATTTTTCGAGGGATGCAAAAAGCAATCGCACACAGTGGATTGGTAAAAGAAGGAGAAATATGTTAACAGTAGCCTTGCCAAAAGGACGTATTGCCGAAGAAACCCTAGAGATGTTCGAGGCGATTTTTAACACCCGCTTTGTTTTTGAAGACAGGAAGCTGATTTTAGAAGCCCACCCGTTTCGTTTTTTGCTTGTGCGCAACCAAGATGTTCCTGTTTACGTACAGCACCAAGCGGCGGATTTGGGTGTGGTGGGATTGGACGTATTGGAAGAAAAAGAGTTAGGGTTGGTGCAATTGCTTGACTTAAATATTGGCAAATGCCGCGTGTGTGTGGGAATGCGCCAAGGGGAGCAGTTGGATTATACCATGCCAGAAATTACCATTGCGACAAAGATGGAAAATATCGCCAAGAAGCATTTTTCCAACAAAGCCGTGGCGGCAAAGATTATCAAACTTTACGGCTCTATTGAGTTAGCGCCCTTGGTAGGCATGTGTGATGCTATCGTGGATATTGTGGAAACAGGGGCAACCATGAAGCAAAATGGACTTGAAGTGGTGGAGACTATTATGCATTCTTCTGCTTATCTTGTGGCCAATCAAAACAGTTTTATTGAAAAGAAAAGCGAAATCTTAGCGCTTTATTATCGCATGACTAAGGTTGTTGCACAGGCCTAATGGCACCTTGGGCATCCTTAGTCAAGAACGTATGCAATTTTTTCTATCTTCTGCGAAAGTTCAACCTCTCGAATAGGTTTTACTAAAAAATCAAACGCCCCCTTGTCGACAGCTTCCCTTTTTTTTGTTTCATCTGTCGTGATGACAACCACAGGGATGGAGACAAGGTGGGGGCGCGATTGAATATTGTCCAAAAATTCAAGCCCATCCATGATGGGCATTTTGATATCGAGTAAAATAGCATCGATAGTGGAAGTATTATCTAGGATGGTAAGCGCATCAAGACCATTTTTTGCCTCAATGATTTCTTTGACATGGACGTTTTTTTTAAGCAGTGAGCTGATGAGCTTCAGATTAATAACGTCATCATCGATGGAAAGAATGGTGAGATCGCTTCTCATTGTTGGGTCCCTTTGGGAATAAATTCGTAAACAACAGCCTCTAGCTCTGCTTTGCTCACAATAGTGTTAGCGATTTTACTATAAAGTTTCTTTTCTTCTTCTGGCAGGGTGTGTGAAGGGTTGGCAAAAAGAACAATGTGCGCTTTGCCTTGAGAGGCTTTGATGAGTTCAACCAAGGAGGAAGAGGGCGTTCCTTGGGTTTCATAATCAATCATAATCAGCTTAAAGCGATACGCTGCAAGCGACTCTTTGAAACTATGTAAAGAATCAACCCCGACAATAGAAGGAGAAATTTTCTTTAAAATGCTGGTAAAGATTTTTGTTTCGATGGGGTTTTTCTTGAACACAAGAATTTCTTTTTCGGGCACACTTGGAGCGAGAACCTCTTTTTTCTCCAAACTGGGCGTGAGGAAATTCATATCTAAGTCTTCAAGAGAGTCCAAGAAAGGTACATCTTCTGGTGCCATTGGCGCGGGAGTGCGTGTGGCAACGGGCGCTTTTGGCGCGGGAGGCGTAGGGGGCTGGGGTTTGGGGGCTTCCTCGATTCCTTTGTGGGAGAGAAACTGGTTGAGGATGGATTGGATATCTTCGCGTTTAATAGGTTTAGTGACGTATTCATCCAATCCTTCGCCCATAAAGCGCTCTCTATCTCCCTTGAGGGCGTTGGCGGTGATAGCGACGATGGGAATGTGGCTTTCTCCTGTTTCTTGTTCGTATTGGATGATTTTTTTTGTTGCTTCGACACCGTCCATGATAGGCATTGCAATATCCATGAAAATCATGTCATAAGCGTTGTTTGTGCGTTCTTGTAAGGCCAAAAGTCCGTTGTTGACGCAAGTGACGCTGAGTCCCAAATCTTCCAGTGTGCGGCGAATCAGTTTTTGATTAATTTCATTATCTTCTGCCACAAGCACATGGGCAGCAAATTTATTGGAAGGATGCATGACGCGCTGCACAAGGCCAGAGGGTTGCTTTTTGGGTGCAATTTTTTGACAAATGGCGAGCCATTTTAAGATTTTAGTAGGGTTGATGGGCCTGTACGAAACCGTGATGTACGAATCTTTAGACTTATCAAGAACCTCTTTTTGCGAATGCTTTCCAATGGCTAGAATAGGCAGATGGATTTTTTTATACTCCTCAATTTCTCCCGCGCCAAGGAGGTTTTGGTCAACCACGATGAGCGTCACCCCTGCGGTATGAATGAGGTTTTTAAGTTCCAAGAGGGTGGCGTAAGGTTTAAGGGTAATGCCATAGTAGGACAAGTAGTCATACATGTAAGGGAGTTGTGGTGATTGCACCCCTTCTTTGGTGAGTATGGCGCAGGTGTAGGCGCTAAATTCGTCTTTGTGGTTGGGTCTTGCGTCGTGGGTGATTTCATCAAATTCAAGGGTGAAGAAAAACTTACTCCCCTTGCCCTCTTCGCTTTCAATCTCAAGGGTTCCCCCAAGGGTTTCGATGAATTTAGATGAAATGGTAAGTCCAAGGCCTGTCCCGCCGTATTTGCGGGTGATGGTGGAGTCGGCTTGGGAGAAAGCATTGAAGATGGATGCTTGTTTCTCTTGGTCAACCCCAATGCCCGAATCTTCAACAGAAAAATGCAAGAGCGTTTTGGGCCCTTCGTGGGGAAGGCGTTTGATTTGAATGTCGATTGTGCCCCCTGCTGGGGTAAATTTGATAGCATTGCTAAGAAGGTTAATCAAGACTTCTTTGATTTTTGTCACATCGCCTTTGAGCTTACATGTAAGGCTTGGGTCAATGAAAAATAAGAAATTAATATTTTTTTCTGAGGCTTTGGCCCCATACACTTCAGCGGCTCCTTCAAATTCCTCAATGGGGAAGAAAGGCGTTTCGTCGATTTCCACATGACTGCTTTCGATTTTGGAAAGGTCTAAAATATTGTTAATGATGGTCAAAAGGTTTTCAGAACTTTTCTCGATGACGTCGATAAATTCTTTTTCTTCCGCGTCCAAGTTGGAGTTTTTAAGCAGTTCGGTAAAACCAATGATGCCATTAAGAGGGGTGCGAATCTCGTGGGACATGTTGGCAAGAAAGATACTTTTCGCCGCACTTGCTTCTTCAGCCTTGCGTTTTTCGATGGCAATGCTTTCGATGGATTTATCAATGGCCTTGTACGCTTCATGGGTTCCCTCGGGCGTGTTGAGGTCGATGTGGGTTTCGCCGCCGGTGAGCTCTTTGATTTTCTCAAAAACACTTCCTAGTTCTGCAATATTTTTACGAAAGCCCCGTCTGAGGAAGTGCCCCATGATTAAAAGAAGAAGAGAGAGGGCCCAGATGGCACCACTGATGTTTAGCTTGGTAAGCGCTTCATTACTGTAAGCGTCAATCTCCTCTTGCAAGGCATCCCTAAGCATGGAAGCCGTTTTGTCCATGATGTTAATTTGGCTGGTGGTCATCCCAAACCAAAGGTTAGGCTCGATAGAGTAGTCCCCCTCTTTGGCCTCTAGCATAATGGTAGCTTTTGCTCTGTGGACTTGCCCAAATACATTTTTATTTTGCGTTGAAAAATGTGCTTTTTCGATGGCTTCTTTGGTGGGACCATCGGGCAGAAGGCTTGTCGTAAACGCCGATGTTTTACCCATAATCTCGGTCCATGTTTGCATGTCTCTTGGTTCAAAAGGTGCGTGTTGTGTTAATACCTTAGAGACAAATCCACGCTCTTGTCCTGCGTATTCCATCTCTTGGTATAGCCCGACTAAGGCCGTGGAAAGCTTGCTAACATTTCCCGTTTCTGTGTTTTTTGCAAAGTGATTCATTTGAGAGAGGATGAGCGTATTGATGTGGCTATAGTAGTCAAAAAAGAAGGTGTTAAAATCACTCTTAAGAGAAAGAATATCATCGCGCACTTTGGGGATGAGTTGAATCATGCTAAGGATTTCATGGATTTCAGATGAGGCGGGTTTGCCTTGAATGTAAGAGAGAAATTCTTTAATGGTAGCATCGGAGTGAACATGTTGTGTGGTAAGGAGGTTTTCGGCACTTTCGCCCCCACTTCCTGTAAATACGGCGCTCAAGCCCCTCTCTCTTGCAAGATCAATGGAGAGCTTGCTGAGGATTTTTGTTTCTTCAATATTGGCGACAAGGGCTTTGGATTGAAGGTATTGCGTGGTGTAGGTTTGGTAAAGAAAAAGGGAGGAAAAAACCAAAAGAAACAGCAGGGGCAGGGCACTAATGAGTGTCATTGTGGTGGTCATATTTAATCTAAATTTCATGTACAGTCCTTGTGGCCGTGGTGTTTAGCAATAACGGTGAAGATCGTTTTTTAAATCTAAAATCAGGTGTTGAAAATGAACGAAAAGCTCTTTAGCTAGCGCGTCGTCTGCTTCGCGCAGTGCTTCTAGCAACAATGCAAGTGGCTTCATCTGAAAGGTGTGCGCGGTGTCTAAAACCTGATGTATCAATGCGTTCTTTGTGCGCACATCATTGTCCGCAATGGCATCTTCTAGGGCATAGGCAAGCATCTCTAAGTGCCCTAGATATTCTTCCACGAGAGGTAAAAACTCCGTCGGTTCAAGTCCTAGTGCGGTGCTAGCTTCGTGAATGTCATAAGGTGCCTTGTAGGGCGGCTGTTGCGCAGAAGTTTCTTCTTGCTCTTCTTCTTCGTTAAGATTGATAAAAAGTTTTTCTTGAGCGGGGGCGGGCTGTGTTGAGAAGGCAATAGGGTCATCAAAGTTTAGTGAGGGAAAGCCCGTTTCATTGTACTGTGAAATTTCCTCTTCAGGGGGAAGTGAGGGCGAAGGCTTGATGGAAAAATCTTCTACATGTAAGGAATCTTCTACATGTAAGGAATCTTCTACATGTAAGGAATCTTCTACATGTAAGGAATCTTCTACATGTAAGGAATCTTCTACATGTAAGGAATCTTCGGGTATTAAATGGGTTTGCGTTTTTAATAAGGAAGGCGCTTCTGAAGAAAGGGTTGTATCAGAAGGTGCCATAGGGGAAGCATCGCCAGCGTGGATGCTTTGAAGGGAAACACCGTAGAGCATCTGGTGCGTTTCTAGTGGACCAAAGGGGAGGATTTCTCGAATAGAAACGTGAACTTCTATCTCTTTGCCATTTTTTTTCTTGATGATGGCATTTTTACTTGGAGCGCCACTGTAAAGAACATAATCAATCCACGAGAAATTTTGAAATTTATACACGTAGCCCAATTTGTTGACAAACAAGTCGGCAACATCGTTGTTGTAGGTTTTAAATTCTTCCATGTCTTCGTAGCCCAAAAAAACGAGAACATCTTTGGCGATACCAATAAGATTACACTCTTTGTCGTACAAAATCACGGAATATCCTTACTAAATGATTGGAAAAGTTTATCTATTCTATGTTTAATAATACCTTTTACTCAAAAAATCAATATAAATAGTCTTTAAAGTTATTTTTGTGCCAAAAAAAGCCGTTGTGCAACGCGCTTCCCTGCGACAAAAGAGAGCTCTTCTTGGCTAGCTTGCGCAATCGCTTCAAAGGTACCAAAATAGAGCAACAATTTCTTAATAGCCCCTTCGCTTAAGCCCAATTGCTTTAATGCAGAATGATTTTTATCCTGTGCCCGTTTGGTTTTTCGGTGAAAGGAGATGGCAAAACGGTGGGCTTCATCGCGCAAGCGTTGGAAAAATTGTAACTTGGTGTCGCCAGGGGAGAGGGTGTGTGTGCCTTTGGCGGTGTGTAAGATGTCTTTAGCGGCCCCTTTGGCACGGTGGGCTTTGGCATCAATTTTTTCTTTAGCAATGGCAATCACATCCACTGACACTCCCGCACTTTCTAAAATGGAACGCGCCAATTCAAGTAAGGTTTTCCCCCCATCGATGACCCACAAATCAGGAGCGCTTTGGGTGTCAAAGCGCAGGGCGCGCTGGGTGAGAAGCTCGCGCATTTGGCCGTATTCATCCTTGCTGTGAAGGTGGTAATGGCGGTAGGCACTTTTAAGAAAGTTGTCATTTTCCCAACACACGATAGCCCCCACACTCGCCTCTCCCCCAAGGTGGGAATTGTCAAACACCTCAATACGCTCAGGCGGGCGTGAAAATTCAAAATAGCGGGCAAGGTCTTCTTGCAAAGAGACCGTGTGTTTGCGCAAGTGTTGGGCGCAAAGTTCCTTGGCGTTGGTGAGGGCAAGGTCGATGAGGTGGCGTTTTTCTCCGCGCTTGGGGTGTTTGATGGAGATGGGGTGATGAAGACGCGCTGTAATGATGGCCTCTAATTCTTTGGCTTCTTCCAAAGGGTGTGCTGTAAAAATGGTTGCTGTGGTCATCGGGCTTTGGAGTGGGTAGGCGTCTAGGAGGAGTTGACGGTATAAAGCCTCGGGTTCAACTTCGCTGTTGGCGCGCGCGATTGTGTGCGAGGAGGAGACGACTTTCCCTTCTCTAATAAACAACCGCAAGGCACAAACAAGGGAGGGTTCCGCATGGACGGCAAAGATGTCAAAATCTTCAAGTTTTGCCAAATCAAGGTGCGTAAAATTCCCCATGGAGCTGATGCGTTGTGCCATGTCTCGCAACTGCGCGGCTTCTTCAAAATGGAGCCCTTGCGCGTAGGCCTCCATCTTTTGGTGTAAGGCTTCGTGAAGTACGCGTGGTCGGTGAATGAGGTTGGCTGCTGCTTCTGTGATTTCACGGTACGCCTCGGGGGTGATTTTGCCCTCGCAAGGTGCTAAACAACGGCCCATTTGAAAAAACAAACAGGCTTTTTTGCCCCGTTCACATCCTCTTTTTTGTACCAAAGGAAAGAGCAAATACAGCGCACCCAATAACTCTTTTGCCCCCGAAGAAAAAGGGCCAAAGTAGCGAATATGTTTTCCTTTGACCACCTTGCGTGTTATGTCAAAGCGCGGATAGGGTTTGCTAAAATCGATGTAGATATACGGGTATGTTTTATCATCACGCAATAAAATATTGTATTTGGGTTTGAGTTGTTTGATGAGGGAATTTTCTAAAATAAACGCATCATGCTCGCTCTCAAGAAGCAAGTATTCCAAGGAAGCTGTTTCGCTAATCATCTTATGGATGCGTGGGGAGAGGGTGGGATTTGGACCAAGGGAAGGGGAGAAGCGAAAGTAACTTTTGACCCTATTTTTTAAAGATTTTGCTTTTCCCACGTAGAGCAAACGCCCCGTTGTATCAAAAAATTGGTACACCCCTGCGCTGTGAGGAAGGTGGGCTAGTTTGCTTTGGAGCATTGGATGGTTGCGCGGATAGATTCAAAAAGGGCGTGGAGCTCTTTAGACGTGGCATAGTTCACAAAGGACGCGCGTGAAGCTTCGGTATAAAAAGGGCCAGTGGGGGCCGAAGGCCTTACATGTAAGGGAGGTTTGTTGGTGACAAAGGTTTTGATATGTTCGACTTCAATGCATTGGCAACTTGGGTCGTGGGCAATCAACTCTTTTAATAGCCCTTTTATTAAAGTGGTCTTATAATGGAATTCCATTTTTAACCCAGGATGCTCTAAAACAAAGAAGAGCGTGTCATGCTTAATGTACATGAATCGCACGCCTTGCGCCATGTTTTTTGGTAGCAGGCTAAGGAGTTTTTGGTAGCTCTCATTCTTTTTTAGTTGTGTCAAAGAAGGATCATTTTTCAAATGACTAAGAATTGTGCGCACGTGTTTCATGTGCTAATTATACCATCTCTTTTGGTGCTTTTTCTTTCAGGTTGCGGGTACAAAGCCCCGCCAACATACGCTCCTTCCCAAGAACAACCCCAAGAACAATCACGTTAATGCAGTACGATGTTGTCATTATCGGCGCAGGTGTCGCTGGACTAAGTACGGCTGCCCATTTGCCTTCTTCCATGCGGGTTTTGGTGGTCAGTAAAGATTACCCCTGGGAGTGCAATACTTTTTACGCCCAAGGGGGTGTGGCAGTAGCAAATAGCCATAAGGATATTGCCTGTCATATTGCCGATACCCTAGAAGCGGGTGTGCGCTATGGAAACCCCGAGGCAGTGAGCATTTTGTGCAATGAAGGCCCTGCGTGCGTTGAGGCACTCATGGCGCAGGGGTTCGCCTTTGATACGGACGAAAAAGGCGCTTTGCTTTACACCCAAGAAGCCGCGCACAGCGACAAACGCATTGTCCACGCAGGTGGGGATGCAACGGGTAGAGAGATTCACCTGCACCTTATGCGCCACCTTCAGAGCACCTTGCTTTACAACACCCAAGTGGTTGATTTGTTGATTGAAGAGGAGCGCTGTTATGGGGTGCGCATACGCAACCAAGACGGGATTTCGTGCGTGTATGCTAAGCATATTGTCATAGCAAGCGGAGGAGTGGGTTCGTTGTATGAGTTTCACACCAACGCACGCACTATTAGTGCTGATTTGCAAGGCATTGCCCTAGAGCATGGGTTGGCGCTAAAAGACATGGAAATGATGCAATTTCACCCCACGGTGTACGTGAAAAGCAAAGGCGTGCGCAAGCAGCTCTTAAGCGAAGCACTGCGTGGCGAAGGGGCAAAGGTGGTGGATGCTTCGGGACGACAATTTTTGTTTGATTATGACCCCGATGGTGAACTTGCGGCAAGGGACGTGGTGAGCCAGTCGATTTTTGACTACCAACACACCCACGCTCAAGATGTTTTTTTGGATGTTTCTTTTTTGGATAAAGCCGCGTTTGCCAAGCGGTTTCCGAGTATCTACTTTGCCATGCAAAATGAAGGGGTTGATGTGCCCTATGCGCGCATTCCCATCTCCCCTGCGTTTCATTACGCCATGGGGGGCATCGCGACAGACATGCAAGGGCGTGTTGAGGGGGTGGAAAACCTCTATGCCGTGGGAGAAGTGGCGTGTACGGGCGTGCATGGTGCCAACCGCTTGGCGAGCAATTCGTTGCTAGAAGGGTTGGTCTTTTCCGTGCGCGTGGCAAAAACCATCCTTCAAAGTACCCACACCCATAAGCCCAAAACCTTTACATGTAAAGAAGAGCCCTTGCAGTGCGAGGGGGATAAGGCTAAGAAAAACGCCTTGCGGTTATTGATGTGGAAAAATGCAGGTATTGTGCGGACACCCAAGGGCATGGAAGAAGCTTTGAATCGCGTCCAAGACATGCTAAAATGTCGCACTGGAAAACTGCTAAGACTCAGATTGTTAGCTTCGCAGGAGATTTTACGCCACGCCTTGCGTCGACGCGAGAGCCTTGGTGCACATCGTCTGGTTGAAAAATAACACACCACTAAGGAAATAGATGAAAGACGTACCCATCCTCGTTTTAGACTTTGGATCACAGTACACGCAACTTATTGCGCGTAAGATGCGAGAAAACGGTGTTTATTGCGAGATTGTGCCGTATAATGAACCCCTTCACGCCATTAAAGCACGCGCGCCAAAAGGATTGATTTTAAGTGGTGGCCCTGCTTCTGTCTACGCCAAAGATGCCTATTGTCCAGATCCTGCTGTGTTTGATTTGGGTATCCCGATGCTTGGCATTTGTTATGGTATGCAACTTATGACACAACACTTTGGTGGCAGTGTTGTGGCGGCAAGTCACCACGAGTACGGCAAAGCAGAACTTGTGTTTGACCACAATCATACCCTTTTTACAGACACTGCTTCTGGGCAAATTGTTTGGATGAGCCATGGGGATAAGGTCGAAAGTTTGCCCAAAGGGTTTGAGAAAATCGCCCAAAGTGCCAACTCTCCTTTTGCGGCCATTGCCAACGAAGCAAAACACTTGTACGCCTTTCAGTTTCACCCTGAGGTGTACCACAGCGAGCAAGGCAGTAAACTGTTAAAAAACTTTGCTAAGCATATTTGCGGGTGTGAAAGCACGTGGAATATGGGCTCTTTTGCGAAAGAAAAAATCGAAGAAATTCGCGCAAAAGTGGGCAGCAAGAAAGTTTTATGTGGCGTCAGTGGCGGCGTAGACAGCTCGGTGGTTGCGGCCTTGCTTGCCGAAGCGATTGGGGAGCAGCTTGTGCCTGTGTTTGTGGATAACGGACTTTTGCGCTCAGGAGAGCGTGCACAAGTGGAAGCTGCGTTTAAGCTCCGTCTTGGGGTGGCGTTAATCACTGTGGATGCTTCCGCTATTTTTTTAGAGCGCTTAAAAGGCATCACGGACCCAGAGCGAAAACGCAAAATCATTGGTGAAACGTTCATCGAAGTGTTTGAAAAAGAGGCGAAAAAATACGACGGTATTGAGTTTTTAGCGCAAGGCACTTTGTATACAGATGTTATTGAGTCTGTTTCGGTAAAGGGGCCTTCCAAGACCATCAAATCTCACCACAACGTCGGGGGACTGCCCGAATGGATGAAGTTTGATTTGATTGAACCTTTGCGCGAAATTTTTAAAGATGAGGTGCGTGTTTTGGGGCTCGAACTTGGGCTTCCTAAAGAGATGATTAACCGCCATCCTTTCCCTGGCCCAGGCCTTGGGATTCGCATTATGGGTGAAGTAAACCGCGAAGATTTAGAACTCTTGCGCAAAGCGGATGTGATTATGTTAGAAGAGCTTCGTGCAACAGGGTATTATGAAAAAACATGGCAAGCCTTTACAGTGCTATTAAACGTCAAAAGCGTGGGGGTCATGGGCGATAACCGCACCTATGATAACACCGTGTGCGTGCGTATCGTCGAAGCGACTGATGGCATGACGGCTACCTTTGCCCACATTCCTCATGATATTTTAGAAAACATCAGCCGTCGTATTATCAATGAAGTAGATGGCATTAACCGCGTTGTGTACGACATTTCAAGCAAACCCCCCGCTACTATTGAGTGGGAATAGGCTTGATTTACCTGCTTGGCGCCACCTCACACCCTAGGGCAAAACACCTTGGGGTGATTGAGGTGCGCCCCCTCCCTCTCTCCTTTTCGCCCCATGGCTTTGACGCCATCATATTAACCTCTAAAAATGCTGTTGTCTCTTTGGAGGCGTCCAAGATTTCATGGCAACATTTGCCGGTATATGCTATTGGCAAAGGGACGCAAGAGGCGGCAAAAAAAGCGGGTGCGACCATCGCCTACGTGGCCAAGGAAGCATACGGGGAGCGGTTTGCTTTAGAGGTAACTCCCTTGCTTCAAGGAAAAAAAGTGCTTTTTCCTAGAGCCAAAGAAGTGGTTTCGGACGTGGCAGGTCTTTTGGGCAAAGAGAGGGTTTTGGTACACGATGTGATTGCCTATGAAACCGTGTGTGCACCCTGTGAAACCTTGTCTGCACCTTTGCGTGCAAGTGTCTTGATTTTTACTTCCCCTTCGAGTGTGCGTTGTTTTTTGCGTTGTTTTTCGTGGGATGATTCGTGGCAGGTTGTGAGTATTGGAAGAAAAACAGCAGATGCCTTTCCGAGGGAGATTTTTTCCCATATTGCCCCTGTTCAAACGGTGGATGCTTGTGTCCTCTTGGCTCAAGAGTTATACGTGGACTTAAGCAAAAGTCCCCTATAATATCCCTTGTAAGCCTGGGCGGTGCGACACCCGTATAGATGAGGGTCCAACACTTTAGTAGGGGCGGAAAGCGTACGAGATTGGTGCGTCTGTGGCTTTGTTTGAACCTTGTAATAAAGGCGAGAAGTTGCAGCCTAAAAAGCTCGTCATTTTTGCCATGTTGGCTTAGATAGGGCCAATGACGTTAACGGAACGGCCGCTTGGGTTTGCACCTTTAGCACACTGCCTGGTGGCATGGTGCTATTTTTTTTGGAGTAAGGCACATGAATATTTTAATTATCGGTAACGGTGGTCGTGAATACGCCATCGGACTTGCTTTGTTGAAAGATACCCCTAAAAACCATCTTTTTTTTGCTCCGGGTAACGGCGCCACTAGCGCTCTTGGAGAAAACATTCCCCTCGCTGATTTTGAATCTTTGGCACATTTTGCTAAAGAGCGCGCCATTGAGTTAACCATTGTGGGTCCAGAAGCCCCTTTGACCGAAGGCGTTGTGGATGTGTTTCATGCCCACGGATTGACGATTTTTGGCCCTTCAAAAGCCGCAGCACGCCTTGAGGGTTCAAAAATATTCATGAAAGAATTTTTGGCCGCTAACAACATCCCTACCGCCGCATTTTTACAAACCGATTCGTATGAGAAAGCTAGCGATTTTATCGACACCCTTAGCGCGCCTATGGTGGTAAAAGCAGATGGGTTGTGTGCGGGAAAAGGTGTTATTATTGCCCAAAGCAAAGACGAAGCAAAAGCAGCCGTGCGCGATATGCTCAGTGGTGAAAGCTTTGGAAGTGCGGGTATGCGCGTTGTGATTGAAGAGTTTTTAGACGGGTACGAGCTCTCTTTGTTTGCTATTTGTGATGGAGATGAGTACATTTTACTTCCCGCCGCTCAAGACCATAAGCGCTTAAAAGACGGCGACCAAGGACCCAACACGGGTGGTATGGGCGCGTACGCCCCCACCCCTTTGGTGAATGAGGGGATTTGCGAAGCTGTTAAAAAACGGGTTGTGGAGCCTACCCTTGCGGGCATGAAAGCCATTGATGCTCCTTTTTGCGGGGTGCTGTTTATTGGGCTTATGATTGTTAAGGGTGAAATTTTTGTGCTTGAGTACAACGTTCGGTTTGGAGACCCTGAGTGCGAGGTGCTAATGCCATTGCTGCAAACCTCAGCCACAGACCTTTTTTACAAAGCGGCAACAAGAGATTTAAAAAGCTTACATGTAAGCTTTCATGACCAAGTTGCGGTGGGTGTTGTGGTGGCGAGTGAGCATTACCCTTATAAAAGTTCTCCTAACGTTCCTATTTCCATCGATGCTGTTGAGATTGAAGGTGCACACGTGGCCTATGCGGGCGTGGGTGGGTCGCTCGAAGAAGGTTTACATGTAAACGGCGGCAGGGTGTTGCTGTGTATCGGCGTGGGCAAGGATGTCAAAGAAGCCCAAGCGCGTGCGTATGCGTTATGTCAGCATGTGCATTTTGAGGGGATGCAATACCGCAAAGACATCGCCTATCAGGCATTGGCCCAATGACCGAAGAAGAGCTAGTAAAACGGTTTGAGCAAGAGAATATTACCCTTGCTTCGCTTCCTGCGCGCACTCTTGCATTTATAGTGGACGAGTTGCTTGTTTCTTTGCTGTTTATTTCCATCTACTGGAACCAATTTTCCAATGCCGTTGATATTGAACAAACCATTCTTATTATGAATACGATGGTGATGTATGTGATTCTTTTAAAAGTGGTCTACCAAAGCTTTTTTGTGTGGATGTATGGGGCGACACCTGGGAAGATGCTTGCAAAAATTAAAGTCATTTATGTGTACGATGTGGACACGCCCTCTTTGGGAAAATCACTCTTGCGCGCGATGATTCGTGTGGTCAGTGAGACGATTTTTTACTTAGGGTTTTTCTGGGCCATGCTTAACCCAAAACGTGAATCATGGCACGATAAAGTGGCGGGAACCCTTGTTGTCAACGCTTAAGAAGATTGTGCTCTTGGGTGCACTTTCTTTTGGTGTGGCATTTGCCAATAGTGAAAACGTTGAAAACGTTGAGTTGCTTGCCAACACGGTGACCAAAAACGGCGAATGGGTTGAGGTGGTGGGCGAGGTGCTGGTGTATAGTGAACGCTACTTGCTCAGTGCCGATCGCGCTTTGTATAACGAGCTTACAGGTGAGTTGGAATTATTTGACAATGTGAGTGTTTTGCGCGGCGTGTACGAGTCAAGCCAAAGCGAGTATGCGAAAATCAACCTTAAAACCGACGAGGGAGATTACAGACCTTTTTTTTATTATGACCAACGTAGCGACATTTGGATGCAGTGTGAGTCAGCAGTGAGTGGCCCTGCGTATTTTATCACCGACAATTCAGTGGTTTCGAGTTGTAATGTGCAAAATCCTGACTGGAAGATAGGGTTCTCAGAAGGAAAACTCAACCGCGAGAGTAGTTTTTTACATCTTTACAATACCCTATTTTACATCCAAGATGTTCCTGTGTTCTACCTTCCTTATTTTGCTTTTTCTACGGACAAAACACGCCGTTCTGGCTTATTGGTTCCGATGATAAGTTACGGAAAAAAAGAAGGGTTCTTTTATGAACAACCCCTTTATATTGCTACGCAAGACCATTGGGATATAGAATTTAAGCCACAAATTCGTACCAATCGGGGCGAGGGGTTGTACGCAACCTTGCGGTTTGTAGATTCCCCTTACTCTAAGGGCGAAATTTCCATGGGGCAATTTTGGGAAAAAAGCGAGTATGCAAAAGAAGAAGACCTTAAAAACAAAGAGCATTATGGGGTGGAAGTAGAATACCAACGTGACCGTCTTGTGAGCCATTTGCTAGAAAAAGAGGCAAAAGATGGGCTCTGGTTGGATGTTACCTATTTGAACGACATTGACTATCTTAACCTTAAATCATCCGATGATGAGGCGAGCAACCAGTTGATTACCTCTCGGTTAAATTACTATTTAAGCCAAGAAGATGACTATTATGGGGCATATGCAAAGTACTACATTGATACGAAAAAACTAAACAACCACACAACCTTGCAAGAGCTTCCAACCTTGCATTACCACCGTTTTTCGGATAATTTTTTCCTTCCCAACCTTATCTACTCTTTTGACACACAGTTTCACAACTACACACGCAATAAGGGCATCAGTGCGAGGCAATACGAGGTCAATGCGCCACTTACGTTTTATACCTCCGTCTTTGATGAGTTTTTAAACCTTAGCGTTTCGGAAAATTTTTATGCTACCTATGTGCAGTACGATGAAAAGCGGGGGAAAAGTACAGAAACCTTTTACCGAAATTACCACCAATTTTCCGCCTATAGCGATTTGGCAAAAGCCTATGAAGGGTTTTACCACACTCTAAATTTGCGCCTTGATTACACGGTGCCAAGCTTTGACCATGGGGAAATTTCACAAAAGATTATTGAAGAGAGCAGCGGGAGTGAGATTGACAATTTTATTTCTACCGCCCATGAACCAGAAAGTGTTGCTGCGAAGCTGGTGCAGTATTTTTACGATGATGCAGGAGCAAAACGTATTCGCCACTCTTTGCGACAGCCTTATTATTTGGAAAAATCCATGTATAAGTATGGAAATTTGGAAAACAGCATCACTCTGTACCTTTCCAACGCATGGACATTGCGCAACGACTTTAAATATTCCCACGAGTTTCACAAATTTTCACGCATCCAATCTTCTGCCAGATGGAGCGGTTCTCCCCATACCTTTACCTTTTCGCACACTTTTTTAGACACACAGGTGGATGAAAAAGAGAGTTACTTGACGGCTTCTTTTGAAACAACACTGGGAAAATACTATAATGCCTTTGGTTCTATTAATTATGATGTGGAAGAGAGTTACATGAGTTCGTGGCGGCTTGGTTTTAAAGTGTTGAGGAAATGTTGGGACTATACGTTTATTTACAAAGAAACAATCACCCCCAAGCTTACAAGTGCAGGGTCGGATTCGGTGAATCGAAAGGGATTTTATATTATGTTTAATTTTTACCCTATTGGTGCCGTTCAGTATGAGCATAAAATCGAGGAGGTGCGTTAATGGCCCCTTCGACACACCCCAAAGAAGCCATTAACGCCGCCCTTGAAACCCTTAATCTTCCCGTACTAAGCTCTTTAAAAGATTTAAAGAGGCGCTACCGAGAAATGGTGCAAAAACACCACCATGATATTGTGGACCATGGGAATGCGATGCCCCACATTAACCACGCATACGAAGTGCTTAAGGGGTATATGGAAGGGTATAAGTTTTCCTTTTCTGAGGAGGAAATCATGAAACAATTTCCAGAAGAAAATCATGCTGCACGATTTAAATTCTGAAGCGTTGCGATTTGAAAATCGCGCAGACGCTATTGCAAAGATGATAGAGCTGCTTCCTGCTCATCAAATGTGCCATGAGGGGTGGGTTGTGGTGGCTATTTCTGCAGAAGGAGTTCCTGTCGCAGAGGGCATCGCTAAAAAATTGGGCCTTGGGTATGATTTGTTGTTTACAGAAGCCATTTATGCCCCCAATAATCCTGAATGCCAGATTGCTATGGTGAGCGAAACAGAAGAGATTGTCATTCATACAGAATTGGTGGAATCTTTCGGTATCAACCTAGATTTTATTTACGGAGAAGCCCACCGAAAGTATGAAGAGAAAGTCTTAAAATATGTGTATAAATACAGAAAAGGAGATTTGATTGGATCACTAAAGGGCAAAAATGTTCTTTTGGTGGATGAGGGATGTGAGACGGGGTTAACGGTTCTTACATGTATCAAAACGGCAATCAGCGCAGGCGCAAGATCTGTATCCTATGCAACACCAGTGATTGCTTCCAATGTTGTGGCAGGATTGGAAGCGGTGGTGGATGAAATTTTTACCGTATTTCGTGTTGCTAATTTTGTTGATGTGGACTTTTACTACCATACCAAAGAGCCTTTGGCGCAAGAGGCGGTAAAGGCTATTATCGAAGCTAGCTCAAATTATTTGCCATTTCAAAAAACAGGAGAGGTTAAGACATGCAGTATTCTATTGAAGTAAATAATCAAACAGAGATTTATGATGTAGGAAAGGTAGCCAGGCACGCTTCGGGTGCGGCGCTACTAAAAATCAAAGACACGGTTATTCTTGCTACCGTTGCAAGAGACGACAAACAAGTGGAAGAAAACTTTTTGCCACTTACAGTGCATTATATTGAAAAAACATACGCTGCGGGTAAAATTCCTGGCGGCTACATTAAGCGAGAAACAAAACCTGGCGATTTTGAAACCCTCACCTCTCGTATTATCGACCGAAGTTTGCGTCCATTGTTTCCAAAAGGATACGCTTACCCTACGCAGATTGTGCTTTTTGTGCTCTCATGCGATCCTGAAGTAGATTTGCAAGTAGCGGCACTTAACGCCGCCTCAGCCGCTTTGTACCTTTCTGACATTCCAGTAAACAAACCCGTGGCTGGTGTGCGCGTGGGATGCATTGGAGGGGAGTTTGTTGTTAATCCCTCTAATGGCGAATTGAAAAAAAGTACCTTGGACTTATATGTTGCGGGCACAAAAGAAGAACTGTTGATGATTGAAATGCGCTCCTTGCCTACTATCGACGCAGAGCCAGTTCCTATGGCGGCGATTGACCCGATGATTGACCCCGCTCTTGGACGGGGATTGATTGGGCTTCAGCAAAGCAATGAATTTGACGAAGAGCGCATGGTGGAAGCGATTGATTGTGCGCAACAAGCTATCACAAGAGCAGCCCGTGCGTACGAAGAAGCCTTTACGCCAATCAAAAAAGAAACGGCGGTGCTTGAGTACAAAGAGAGTTTGGAAAATGATTCCATTTTTGTCTATATTGACGAATTTTATAAGCAAGAGGTGGCAGATGCCATCAACCAAATGGCTAAAAGTGAGCGTGCAACAGAGCTTAAAAAAATTCTCTCCGCCATTCTTGCTGATGAAACGGCCATCCAGGAAGGGTGGAGTAAAGAGTTGGTGATGAGTGTGCTAGAGGCGTACAAGAAAAAGGTTGTGCGTGAGCAGATTATCCAAAAAGGCGTGCGTGCAGACGGAAGAGGCTTGCGCGATGTGCGTGAAATTACCATTGAAACCAATATTTTGCCTAAAGCGCACGGCTCTTGCCTTTTCACCAGAGGTCAAACCCAAGCATTGGCAGTGGTAACCCTAGGCAGTGACCAAGATGGCCAAATGTTTGATATTTTGACAGAAAAATCTGTCCAAACAGATACCTTCATGGTGAACTATAACTTTCCAGGCTTTTCTGTCGGGGAAGCAAGCCCACTAAGACCTCCAGGACGGCGTGAATTGGGCCATGGAAACCTAGCCAAGCGCGCACTAACACCTACGGTTGACATCAATGCACTGCATACCATTCGCCTTGTTTCAGAGATTCTTGAATCAAACGGTTCTTCTTCTATGGCCACGGTGTGTGGCGGTTCACTTGCATTGCGGGCAGCGGGTGTTGATACGACTGCTTTGGTTGCAGGGGTTGCTATGGGGATGGTATTTGAGGGCGAGAAGTACGCTATTTTGACAGACATTATGGGCCTTGAAGACCACGATGGGGACATGGACTTTAAAGTAGCAGGAACAAAAGAGGGTATTACAGCACTTCAAATGGACATCAAGTTGGGCGGCATTGAGCTTTCTGTGTTAAAGGAAGCCTTGCACCAAGCCAAAGAAGCCAGAGCACACATTTTAAATATCATGGAAGAAGCAGACAAAAAGATTCAGCTCAACGAAGATGTGCTGCCCAAGCTTGAACTTTTCAGTGTAGACCCCAGTAGGATTGTGGATATCATTGGACAAGCGGGGAAAACGATTCGAGAGATTATTGAACGCTTTGAAGTCTCTATTGACCTTAACCGTGAAAAAGGCGAGGTAAAAATAGCAGGCGGCAAGAAAAAGCAAGTCGAAGCGGCAAAAGATTATATTATTGAAATCACACAAAAAGACAATAGCCGTGGTGGACCACGGGGTGGACGCGGAGGAAGCCGTGAAAAAAGCCATGAAGCCCCTGTATTTGAAGTAGGACAGGTGTTTGAGGGCGAAGTAAAGCGTATTGTTGATTTTGGTGCCTTTGTAGGTTTGCCTGGCGAAATTGATGGTTTGTTACATGTATCCAAAATTGCCAAAGAGCGCGTGAATAATATCAATGACTATTTGCGAGAAGGCCAACAAGTGAAAGTACGTATTTTGGAACAAAAAGGGCATAAGATTAGCCTAGAAATGGTGCGCGACTAGCGGTTAAACTGATTTTAATCATGCCATGAGTATAATTTCCGCCTGCAAAGTGGTAAGTAGGGGAATGAAATCCGAACAGACTTTGTGAAAAATTGACAGGAGTACTGTATGAAGAAAGTTCTTTTCTTGATGATTGCACTTGCATCGGTTGCATTTGCAAATGACGGCGAAACACTTAAAGTGTATTCTGTTTTAGGTGCTGCTATTGTTCTTGGTATCGCTGCTTTTGGTGGTGCTATTGCGATGGGCAACACAGCGTCTGCTACCATTAACGGAACAGCACGCAACCCAGCTGTTGGTGGCAAACTTTTAACAACAATGTTTATTGCATTGGCGATGATTGAAGCACAGGTTATTTACGCGCTTGTTATCGCATTGATTCTTCTTTACGCAAACCCTTTAATGTAATACTATCGGTCCAAGGGTAATCCTTGGGCCAAACTTGCGACCGTGGTGGAATTGGTAGACACGCTATCTTGAGGGGGTAGTGCCAACAGGTGTATGAGTTCGAGTCTCATCGGTCGCACCATCTTTTTTTTCTTTCCCTTCTCTTTTTTAACTCCCTGTCATTGATACTCTTTTATACAACGTAGTTGTATATTTTTTGCATAAATCCTATGCTACTAATCTTCCCTTTGCCTTTTTTTTAATCCCCAAATCATCCTTTTTGCAATAGACCTAAAAGATAAGGTGTGCTAATATGTGGGCCAAAATTTATTTTAAAGGAATGCCTATGCATGGTGAACGCTTTAGCAAAGTAGGATTTGTTTTAGCGGCCGCAGGAAGTGCGGTTGGACTTGGGAATATTTGGAAGTTCCCTTATATGACAGGAGAAAATGGCGGCGGAGCCTTTGTGTTTATCTACCTTCTTACCATTGTTTTTATTGGTCTTTCGGTCTTTTTGGCTGAGTCAGTAATGGGACGATTGAGCCGAGGGGATGCCGTTTCTGCTTTTGAAACGCTTCCAGAGAAAAATGGCCAATACTGGAAATACGGTGGCTTTATGGTGTTTACCGGGGTGGTTATCCTGTCATTTTACACCATTGTGATTGGATGGATTTTTAAATACATCTATGTTGCGGCTACAACACTCCCCTCTACAGTTGAAGAGGCGGGTGCTGCCTTTGGGGGAATGGTGACAACCGATACCCTTGGGCAAATGCTCTTTTTTACCCTTGCCTTTGTGATTACGTTTTATACGGTTTCTCAGGGAATCAAGCGCGGGATTGAGCGCATTAACCTTGTGTTGATGCCGCTGTTGGTAGGGATTTTGGTGCTTTTGTTTTTTTATGCAACAACCCTTGAGGGATTTGGTGATTCGTTAAGATTTTTATTTGTTCCTGATTTTAGCAAAATCACTTCTACCTCTATTCTTTCTGCGGTGGGCCACGCCTTTTTCACCCTTTCTTTGGGCATGGGTACTATTATGACCTATTCTGCTTCACTGCCCAAAGACTCTAATTTGTTTAAAGCTTCTTTATCTGTAGCAGCATTGGATACAATTATTGCATTGATTGCGGGGATGGTTATTTTCTCTCTTATCTTTAGCTTTGGGGCAGAGCCTGCGCAAGGTGCGGGATTGGTGTTTATCTCCTTGCCACCGTTGTTTCACGATTTGGGTGTTGTGGGCAATGTGATTGGTTTTGCCTTCTTTGTTGCCTTGGCTTTTGCGGGTATTACTTCGGCTATTTCCATTGTTGAGCCTACGGCAATGTATATGATTAACCGTTTTAAAATGAGCCGCGCTCAAGCCCTTACGGCGCTTGGGGTTGTGACCTATGCCCTTGGAACCTTAGCGCTTATTTCCAATATTGAAACACTCAAAGGGTATGCAACCTTCTTTGGAAAAGGGGTATTTGATATTCTAGATTTCTCGAGTTCTTCCATTTTACTTCCTTTGGGCGGCTTGCTTATTGCGCTCTTTGTGGGGTATGCCCTTCAAAAAGAACGCTTGGTGGCACTTTTGGGCGCACACATGCCCAAGGGCGCTTTTGAAGTATGGTATTTTTCGATTCGTTATGTTGCGCCCCTTGGGATTGCCGCAGTAATGATTAATCAACTCTTCTTTTAAAAAGGAACACAATGCGCGATTTGGAACTAAAAAATGTCATTACCCTTGGGGATAAAAGTTATTTGGTTTCAACCATTGCCACTCCCGTAAGGCACACGTGGTTTGATGGGGATGGCAAGCGTATTGTGTACGAAACCATGGTTTTTGAAATCATGGAAGACGAAGTCTTGCACGAGCGCCCACTGTTTAATGAGCGCTACCATACTGCCGAGGAAGCAATTGCGGAGCATGGCGCTATTATCCAATCTCCTGAGGCCTTCTTTGTGCGCTAAGGGAGCCTTTTGATGGGGTATTTATGGAGAGGGGTGCTTGTTTTCCTTCTTACATGTAACGTGGCTTTAAGCACTTCATCTTCCCATGAAGTGCTTTTATTGCACTCCTACCATAAGGGCTATAAGTGGTCTGATGATATCTCTTTGGCTATTCACGAAAGTTTTTCCCAAAGGGAAAACATTGAAGTGATGTCCTTGTACATGGACACCAAGCGCATCGATACACCCGCGTACTTAGAAGCCCTAGTGCGTCTTTATAAAGAACAATTTTCCCAACGTACTTTTGATTTGGTCATGGCAGTGGACAATGCCGCGTTGGATTTTGCCATAACCCACCAGCGGGATGTTTTTCATGATGTTCCTATTGTTTTTTTAGGGATTAATGATTTTCATCCCAGCTTGTTGCGAGGAGCAAGCAAAAAGATAACAGGCGTGGTTGAAGAAGTGGACATCGAATCCACAATCGAATTAATGCTAGCCATGAACCCGCGCTTAAGGCACATTTTTGTTTTAAACGACCAAAGTGAAACGGGACTTGCGGTAAAAAATGAATTAGAAAAAGTCATCTCTCGGTATCGGCACAAGTTGGAATTTGAATACGTGGATAATTTGGATATCACAGCCATCAAAGACCGCGTGCAAGGGCTTAATGTTGATGACACTGCCATTTTATTCCTCCTTCTTTTTAAAGACAGTACGGGTAAATATTTTACCTACAAAGAAAGCCTTAGCGAAGTACATGCAGTGAGCCCAGTGCCTATTTTTGGGGTGTGGGATTTCTACTTGGGGCATGGGGTGGTTGGAGGGAAGATGACCAGTGCTAAAGCACAAGGAGAGGCGGCTTCAAAGATGGCACTTGAAATTCTTGATGGTAAACCTCCTTCACAAATCCCCATCCTAGATACCAGTCCCAATGTCTACCTATTTGACCACGACCAGTTGGCGCGATTTGGGTTAAAGATTCCTTTGTATATTGGATTTCACGAAATCCACAATAAGCCTTTTTCATTTTACGACACCTACAAGTCGTTGGTATGGAGTTTGGTGTTGTTGTTTTTATCAGGCATTGCTGTGACGTTTGTGTTAGCAACCAATGTGGTCATGCGCCGCAAAAGTGAAAAGGCCCTTAAAAGCCAGTTGATGTTTATCACCACCTTGTTAGATACCGTGAAAAACCCTATTTTTTACAAAGATGCCCTAGGGAGGTACATGGGATGTAACCAAGCGTTTTCTGCCTTGCTTGGGCTTCCAAAATGGGAAATTAGAGGAAAAACGATTTACGATCTTTTCCCTCCGGCATGGGCAAAAGAGCATGCGCTCAAAGATGAAATGCTGTTAAAATACCCCAATGCTAGCAGTGTAGATGAGGCGACCTTGCATTTGCCAAAACGCTCCATGCAGCATTTTGTTCTCCATAAAGCCACTTTTTCCAATGCGGACACTTCGGTGGGGGGAATTGTGTGCATCATGGACAATATCACGGAGTGTATTCAGCAAAAACAATTTTTAATTCAACAGTCAAAACTCGCCGAAATGGGGGAGATGATTGCGGCCATTGCCCACCAGTGGAATGAGCCTTTAGTGGAGCTTTCTGCGATTGTCCAAGACATGGAAATGTCGTATTACAACGAAGAGCTAAACGATGATGTGGTAAAAGCATACGTAAAAGACTCCATGCTTCAAATCCAATACATGTCAAAAACCTTAAAAGATTTTAGAAATTTTCTTAAGCCTTCGACCCAGAAAAAAAGTTTTAGCGTCAGGATAGCCATTAGTGAAATTACGGAACTTATTGGGCGCCATGTCTTTTACTCTAACATCAATCTTTTTGTCAATTTTAAACCAGAATCAGGCGATATCATGGTTTATGGTTACGAAAATGAGTTCAAGCAAGTGCTCTTAAACATCATCAACAATGCCAAAAAGAAAATCATCAACACCTACAAAGGCACCGACAACGTAGGCATTATTACCATCAATGTTTACCGCAATGAAGACACAACAGTGATTCAAATCATTGATGACGCAGGAGAGATTCCCTCCTCCATCATCAACCACGTGTTTGACCCTTATTTTACGACCACGCCGGGAGGAACGGGCCTTGGGTTGTACATGGCTAAAGTCATTATCGAAGACAAAATGCAAGGGCGCATTAGCGTGGCCAATGGGGAAAACAGTGCTATTTTTATCGTCGAAGTCCCCAACTGTGAGCGGATTGAAACCATCCATTAATTTTTAAAGCTTTCTTGGATTATAATGCTCCCATGAAAATACTACTCCTAGAAGACAACACCAGACTTAACGCAACCATCACGAAACGCCTTGGGGCGAAAGGGTTTGATGTGGATAGCTTTGAGGATGGCGCAGCGGCCTATGAGGCCGTGGATAATGGCTATGGATGTTACGTGCTAGACATTAACGTCCCTTCGCTTGATGGCATCGAATTGCTAAAGCGCATTCGGGAGTACTATCCCTATACGCCCGTCATTATCATTAGTTCCAGTGTCGAGCTTGAAACTATCCGCGATTCGTACCATTTTGGTTGCAGTGACTACATCAAAAAACCTTTTTTTGTGGATGAGCTGGAAATCAAGATTGAAAAATTATGCAACGTTACCAACGATATTGTTACCTTTGGTAACGGTTACAGTTTTGATGCCCTTTCAAGTATTTTGGAGCATGAGGGGGAGCGCGAGCGGCTTTCTAAAAAAGAACGTCTTTTGTTGGGACTCTTTTTGAGCGACCAAGGCAAGGTAGTTTCTTACGAAAAGATTCAATCTATCGTATGGGAAGGCAATTTTGCCAGTCTTGATTCTATCCGTTCCCTTATCCGAAGACTACGGAAAAAAATCCCTGAAAACTACATCGAAACGGTTGTAGACATCGGCTATTTGTTTAACCCGCCAAAATCCTAACCCTCTCCTTAGTGTTTCATAACGAAACAATAAGGAGAATCTTACTCCTGAATTAGAACAATTTTGTCACTTATTAGCAATTTCTCTTTACAATGCGTACTGAATACTACTTACATGTAAAGGAGAAAAAATGCATTATTGGAAACGCATTGTTGCTGTGTTAGCACTTGCTGTTGCAGTTGTGACAGGGGCAAATGCTGCGGAGAAAAAGGTTGTGTGGAAACTGGCGATGACGTGGGGTGGAACCTTGCATCCTTTTACCACTTCGGTGGAAAACATGGCTAAAATGGTCGAAACGATGAGTGGAGGCAACTTTATTATTCGTATCGATTCAGCCAACCGACACAAATCCCCCTTTGGTGTGCTAGATATGGTAAAGGCTGGGCAATACGAGATGGCCCATTCGGCTTCTTACTACTGGAAGGGCAAGGATGTTAATCTACTCCCCTTTACCAGCATGCCCTTTGGGATGACGGCTCCTGAGCAGTACGCATGGTTTTACTATGGCGGCGGCTTGGAGTTGATGCAAAAAGCGTACGCACCCCATAATATGTACTCTTTCCCCGGCGGCAACACGGGAGCTCAAATGGGCGGATGGTACCGCAAGGAAATCAAAACACTTGATGACCTTAAAGGGCTTAAAATGCGTATCCCTGGTTTTGCGGGCGAAGTGCTAGCAGAGCTTGGAACCGTAGTGACAAACATCGCTCCAGGCGAGCTTTACACAGCACTTGAGCGCGGTACAATTGACGCACTTGAATGGGTTGGACCAGGCATGGATATCAAGCTTGGATTCCACAAGGTAGCGCCTTATTATTACACAGGATGGCATGAACCAGCAACTGAGCTTCAGTATCTCGTTAACCAAAAAGCCTTTGAAGCACTTCCGGAAAACTATAAAGAAATGTTGCGCGTTGCCATGCGCGTTGCGGCGTACGATATGTATGCTTTAAACTACCATGAAAGTGCCCTGGCGTGGTCGGAAATTGCTACACAATTCCCACACATTAAGATTGAGACGTTTTCTCCAGAAATCATGAATGCCATGAAAGCGGCCAACCAAAAACTACTCAAAGAAATGTCCGATGCTAATCCTCTCTTTAAAGAAGTCATGGATTCTCAGGCACAATACTTGAAAAAAGTTCGTGTTTGGACTAAAATGTCGGATTTTGATTATCTAAAAGACAATCTTTAACGACGCACCACCAAAAGGTCGCGCCCCTTAAGGGCATGGCCTTTTGGTTTTTTTGTGAAGCCTTACATGTAAAGCCTTTATGAAAAAACCAAAGAAATTGCGAATGAGCAGGGAGATGGTATGTTGGAGAGAATGGAGCGTTTTTTTGACACGCTCGCGGATTGGATTGGGCATGTGTGCGGCATTTTGATGATTGCTATGATGCTCAATGTTTTTTACAATGTGGTGATGCGGTATTTTTTTAAATCAGGCTCCATTGGGGCGCAAGAGTTGGAGTGGCATTTTTTTTCACTCATTATACTGTTTGGGATTTCCTACGCCCTCAAAGAGGACGCGCACGTGCGAGTGGACGTGGTATATGATCGGCTAAAGCCAAAAAACAAAGCACTGGTCAATCTTTTTGGCGCGGTGGTTTTTATTGTGCCAATTTCCGTGTTGATTGCCACGGGTTCAACAGAATTTGTCTTGGAGGCTTTTAGGAGCAATGAGGGCAGTGGAGACCCCGGCGGGCTACCTTACCGCTGGATTATTAAAGCCATGATTCCCCTTTCTTTTTACCTGTTGTTGTTTATTAATCTTGGGTTTATTATCAAAAATATAAATGCCTACCGCGCCCATTCGCGCCCAGCAGGGGAGGCATAATCATGGTAGGCATCATTATGTTTTTTGCCGCTTTGGCAATGTTGGCCCTTGGGTTTCCTGTAGCCTTTACCTTTGGCGCGGTGTCGGTATTTTTTGCGATGATTGGCGGCGTGGTGGAGTCGTTGCACTATGGCGGCACCATTGCAGAGGGGTTTGGCATTGGCAAGGATATGTTTGGGTTTATGCCCTTTCGTGTGTTTTCCATTATGCAAAATACCATCTTAATGGCCGTACCACTTTTTGTCTTCATGGGCATTGTGCTTCAAAAAACAAAGTTGGCCGAACGCTTGTTGGAGTCGATGGGGTTTTTATTTGGAGAAATTCGCGGGGGCATTGCCATTAGCACCGTACTCGTAGGGGCGCTTTTGGCGGCTTCGACGGGCGTGGTTGGGGCAAGCGTGGTGGCGATGGGCGTTATCTCTTTGCCTGTCATGCTCAAATACGGCTACAGTAAAGAGCTTGCCACTGGAACCATTTGTGCCGCAGGAACCTTGGGTCAGATTATTCCTCCTTCTATTGTCTTGATTATTTTAGGCGACGTATTTCAAGTGCCTGTGGGGGATTTGTTTAAAGCTGCTCTTTTTCCAGGCCTTGCACTCGTGGGTGCTTACGTGCTTTTCATTTTGGTCATTGCATTTTTTAAAAAAGAACTTGCTCCCCCTATTGTCATTATGAGCAGTGAGAGCAAGATGAAACAAATCTTCAATGCATTGCTTGCCGTCATCCCTCCGCTAGTGCTTATTGTTATGGTACTTGGGTCTATTTTTGCAGGTATTGCTACGCCCACGGAGTCTTCGGCGGTGGGCTGTATTGGCGCGGTGGGCCTTGCCCTTTTGTACCGCACTTTTTCCTTTACGATGCTCCACGAAGCGGCTCTTGAAACCGTCAAAATTACCGCCATGGTTTTTGGTATTTTGATCGGCGCAACGGCATTTTCCATGGTGTTTTCGTACACGGGCGGAGAGGAAATTGTAGAAGAATTTATGCTAGGATTGCCCGGTGAAAAATGGGGTTTTGTTATTTTGTCTATGATTGCCATTTTGATTCTTGGTTTTTTTATCGATTTTGTGGAAATCTCCTACATCATCGTTCCTATTTTAGTGCCTATCGCCGATGCTATTGGCATTAATCCTGTGTGGTTTGCCATTTTGATTGCTATGAACTTGCAAACGTCGTTTTTAACACCACCTTTTGGGTTTAGTCTTTTTTACCTCAAAGGCGTGTCGCCTCCGGAGGTTAGAACGGTGCATATCTACCGCGGGGTGATTCCTTTTATTTTGATTCAGATTGCTGTGTTGACGGTTTTAATGTTCTATCCTGGGTGGTTTGGTATCAGTGTAATGCAGTGATGTTTCAGGGTTGGTGTATTATCATTTAGATATTATGCCAACCTTGTACAATGAGTGAATGCACTCCATAACTCTGCCCCAAAGGATACCCCATGACAGGCCCTTATGCTGATTTTCATGCCGTTATTTCCCAGACCATCCCCGCCAACCGTCTCTTTACGGACCCGCTACATACCATTGCGTATGGCACGGACGCTTCGTTTTATCGGCTAATTCCCAAGATTGTTATTTTTGCCCAAAATGCGCAAGAGGTGAGTATGGTGCTTAAAGAAGCGGCCGCACGCCACTTGCCTGTGGTCTTTAGAGCAGCTGGCACGAGCCTTTCAGGGCAAGCCATTACCGATTCTATCTTGCTTATCACGTCTCGTGATTGGAAAAAGATACATGTCAAGAATGATGGCGCACTTGTTACTATGGAGCCTTCGGTTTTAGGCACATCAGTGAACGAAAAATTGCTTCCTTATGGGAAAAAGATTGGACCTGATCCTGCGTCCATTGGTTCGGCGATGATTGGTGGCATTGCGGCCAATAACGCCAGCGGGATGTGTTGCGGCATTGCCGATAATTCTTACAAAACCCTCCACACGATGCAAATTGTGTTTCACGATGGCGCAGAGGTAGACACGGGTTCACAAGAAAGCAAAGAAGCCTTTGCAAAAAGCCACCCCGAACTCGTAGAAGGCATTGGGGCATTGGCACGCAAGGTGCATGAAAACACAGCCTTGCGGGACAAGATAAACCGCAAGTTCAAAATCAAAAATACCTGTGGCTACAGCCTGAATGCTTTGGTGGATTTTGAAGATCCCTTTGAAATCATTCAGCACCTGATGATAGGAAGCGAAGGAACGCTAGGGTTTATTAAAGAAATCACCTTTAAAACCGTTCCTGAGTACAAAGACAAGGCCAGTGCGTTGATGATTTTCAAAAACATCAAAGATGCCTGCGATGCCATCATTGTTCTCAAAACTCAGTGTAAAACACGGGTGGAAAACGCGGAAGTAGACGCGGCGGAGTTGATGGACAGGGCAGGGTTGCGCAGTGTTGAAAACAAAGAAGGCATGCCTTCTTTTTTGAAAACACTCAGCGAAACAGCCACGGCAGTGTTGGTGGAAACCCGGGCGAAAGATGCCAAAACATTAGATAAAAACATCGCCACTATTTTAAAAAAGCTACAACATATTACACCTGAGATGCCCTTGCATTTCACCAAAGATGTCGCCGAGTACACTTCCTATTGGAAAATTCGAAAAGGACTTTTCCCTGCGGTGGGTGCCGTGCGCGAGACGGGCACAACGGTCATTATTGAAGATGTGGCGTACCCCATTGAGTCTTTAGCGGACGCAACCTTGGAACTTCAAGGGTTGTTTAAAAAATACGGCTACAACGAAGCGCTTATCTTTGGCCACGCCCTTGATAGTAACTTACACTTTGTTTTTACCCAAGCCTTTGATGACCCCAAAGAAGTGGAGCGCTACGAAGCCTTTATGCAAGAAATCGCCGACCAAGTCGCAACCAAATACCAAGGAAGCCTCAAAGCAGAGCACGGCACGGGGCGCAACATGGCGCCTTTTGTGGAGCTCGAGTGGGGAAGCGATGCGTATGAGCTCATGAAGGAGATTAAAGCGCTGTTTGACCCCAAAGGATTGCTAAATCCTGGTGTTATTTTGAACGATGACCCAAGGGTGCATTTGAAAAATTTTAAATTCATGCCCGCAACCCATCCTATTGTGGATAAATGTATTGAGTGCGGATTTTGTGAGCCCGTGTGCCCTTCTAATGTCATCACCTTCACACCTCGCCAACGCATTGTGGCTAACCGGCACCTTTCAAAACTCAAAAGTGATTTAGACATAGAAGGGTATCAAGCCTTTAAAAAAGCGTACCAGTATGATGGCATAGAAACCTGCGCCACCTGTTCGCTGTGCTCCCTTTCTTGTCCTGTTGGAATCAACACGGGTAATCTCACCAAGGAGCTACGCAGTGCTCAAATTGGCGAATTTGCCGCCAAAACAGCAGGTTTTATCGGCTCGCATTTTGGCGGAGTGCTCGGCACAATGAATGTTACGCTAAGTGCGGTTAAAGGCGTGAGTTCGGTCTTGGGTAATGGCATCATGAGCACGCTAAGCCAAGGGGCGCGAAAAGTGACCAATAATGCCCTTCCACTGTGGACACCTAGCCTCACAGGCGGCGTTTCTTTTAAGCCCAAAACCCTCTCTAGGCCCGATGCGCCAAAAGTAGTTTACTACTCTTCTTGTATTAACCGCTCTTTGGGCAATCCAAAGCCCCAAAGTGAAGAAGCAACGATTCATGAGGTAGTGATTGGGTTGTTGGAGCGTGCGGGGTTTGAAGTGGTAATCCCTAAAGGGGTGGGCGAGTTGTGTTGCGGCCAAGCGTTTTTAAGCAAGGGTTATGTTAAAGAAGGCAAGCGCAAAAACAAAGAGCTAGAAGACACGTTGCGCGCGGCGAGCAATAACGGCGCGTATCCTATTGTGTGTGACATGACTTCATGCAGTAAAACGTCTCGTGAAAACTTCTCGCCTGATTTGGTCATGCTTGACCCCATCGAATTTGTCTTAGCCCACTTAAAAGACAAGCTCACCTTTACAAAAATCGATGAACCTGTGGTCATTCACGCCATTTGTTCGACACGAAAAATGGGCTTAGTGGATAAGTTTGTTGAAGTGGCCAAGCTGTGCTCTACCCAAGTACATGTGCCCGCAGATGTGCAGTGTTGTGGGTTTGCTGGAGACCGTGGATTTACCTTCCCTGAGCTCAACGCTTCGGCCTTGCGTGATCTTAAGGCTAACATTCCAAGCGGCACAACATTGGCCTTTTCGACCAACAAAACCTGCGAAATTGGCCTAAGCGAACACAGTGGGCTTGCCTACCGCAACATCTTGTATTTGGTGGACCGTTGCACACAATAATACCTTTTGAAAAGAAGTACGAAAACCGTTACATGTAAGGGTTTTTCAGCCAAGCCATCCTTTGCATGGCTTGGTTTTTTTTAATAAAAGACATGTTAGAATAACCGCCATTTAGCAACCACGCTAAAAATGTTCTCACAAAAAAGGCTTCTGGCATGGAAATCAATCTCGTTGCAGAGGGGCTAAAGTTCATGGTCCTTGGAATCACGACCGTGTTTTTATTCCTGATGCTGATGGTGGCGTTGCTGTACGCGCAATCGGCCATCCTAACAACGTTCTTTCCTCAAAAACCCACTCCCAAACCGCACACCTCCGGGAGCACTTCATCATCCCCATCCGATGAAACCACGCTTGTAGCGGTGATTTCCGCAGCGATCCAAACATTTCGTAACCAACAACGTCACTAAACGTTTAGAAAAGGGCAATCATGGCAAAAAAATTCATCGATATTATGGACACGACATTTCGAGACGGCTTTCAATCCGTTTATGGTGGCAGAGTCCTTATGGACGATTTCATGCCTGCTGTGGCTGCAGCAAAAGAGGCAGGAATCACACATTTTGAGTTTGGTGGGGGCGCACGTTTTCAAAGCCTTTTTTTCTACCTCAATGAAAACGCCTTTGAGATGATGGATAAATTTCGTGAAATTGTTGGTAAAGAGGCAAACCTTCAAACCCTCTCCCGCGGGGTTAATACCGTGACCCTAGACACGGGAAGTAAGGAAATTGTTGATTTGCATGCCAAGCTTTTTAAAAAGCACGGCACGACGACCATCCGAAATTTTGACGCACTCAATGATGTTGAAAACCTCAAGTACAGCGGTGAGCGTATTGTGCATTATGGGTTAAAACACGAAATCGTGGTGACACTCATGGACCTTCCTCCTGGATGCGTGGGCGCGCACGATGTGGCGTTTTACGAGAAAACACTGCGCGAGATTTTAGACGCAGGGATTCCCTATGATAGCATTTGCTTTAAAGATGCAAGTGGCACATCGAGTCCCCAAAAGGTGTACGAAACCATTAAAATGGCCAAAAAACTTTTGCCAGCATCCGTACATGTAAGGCTTCATACTCACGAAACCGCAGGGGTGAGCGTTGCGTGTTATTTGGCTGCGCTAGAAGCGGGCGTCGATGGCATCGACTTGGCGGCGGCTCCTGTGAGTGGTGGCACAAGCCAGCCCGACATTCTTACCATGTTGCACGCAGTGAAGGGCAAACCCTATGACCTAGGTGGGTTGGATGTGGAAAAAATCCTCACTTACGAAGAAGTGCTTCAAGGGTGCTTGAAAGAGTATTTTATGCCCCCTGAAGCGGTGCAGGTTTCTCCACTTATCCCTTTTTCGCCCATGCCCGGTGGCGCATTAACGGCCAATACGCAAATGATGCGCGATAACAACATCTTAGACAAATTTCCCGAGGTGATTAAAGCCATGCGCGAAGTGGTGGAAAAAGGCGGGTACGGTACCAGTGTTACGCCAGTGTCCCAGTTTTATTTTCAGCAAGCGTTCAACAATGTCATGTTTGGGCCATGGAAAAAGATTGCCGATGGGTATGGCAAAATGGTGCTTGGCTATTTTGGAAAAACTCCTGTTTCCCCAGACGCGTCGGTGGTAAAACTTGCCGCAGAGCAACTCAAACTTGAGCCCACCACGGAACACGCTATTGACCTAGCAGACAAAGACGAAACCAAATCTTTAGCCTACACGCGCAAAATTTTAGAAACCGCAGGCCTTGAAGCGACAGAAGAAAACCTTTTCATTGCCGCGGCGTGCAAGGAAAAAGGCATCGCCTTTTTAAAAGGAGAAGCCAAAGCCAGTGTGCGCAAAAACTCCCCTGTAGCGCCAAAAGCATCGGTTGAGGCAAGCACGCCCCACCACGGCCCCTGTGTGTATACAGTGATGGTCAATGGTAAATCCTACGCCGTTGAAGTGGCCGAAGGTGCGGATGTGAATATCACCTCCATCGCTCCTGCGGCACCAGTGGCCCATGGAACACCCGTTGCCTCTTCGGGAGCCGAAGTGCGTGCAAGCTTGCCTGGATCTGTCTTTAAACTTCTTGTGAAAGAAGGGCAAAGCGTGAACGAGGGTGAAGTCATTGTCATCTTAGAAGCAATGAAAATGGAAATCGAGATTCCTTCTCCGTGTGCTGGCGTGGTGAGTCAAGTGAAGATTGCCGAGGGCCAGAGCGTTGAAAATGGCCAGATTCTTGTGGTTTTGTAGAGAAAAATATGAAAAAATCAGCACTTAAGACATTTCTTGTCGTGATGTTTTTGGCATGGATGCCTTTGTGCGGGAGTGCCGCACAAGCTCCGATGGCCCCACAAGAACAAAAAGAGTACCATTCTAAAGACATCGGCGAACTGTTTAAGAGTTTTTACGAGTCTACGGGAGTGTATGCTTTTATGAACCCGCAAGAGGGGCTAAAGGATTCCACGGGACATGAACTGAGTGTGTTTACCCAGACCTGGGGACGGCTCATTATGATTGTGGTTTCTTTCATCCTTTTTTACCTTGCTATTGCAAAAAAGTTTGAGCCATTACTTTTGTTACCCATTGGCTTTGGCGGGTTTTTGGCCAACGTGCCCATTGCGGAAATTGCAGGGCCCAATGGGTTTTTAGGCATCATTTACGATGCGGGCATTGCTAATGGCTTGTTTCCGTTGCTCATTTTCATGGGCGTGGGTGCCATGACAGACTTTGGCCCCTTGCTCTCAAACCCCAAAACCGCCCTTTTGGGCGCAGCGGCACAGTTTGGTATCTTTGGGGCACTGGTTGGAGCGGTGGCGCTAAGTCAGTATACTTCCGTGGTGAATTTTTCCTTGCAAGATGCCGCGGCGATTGGCATCATTGGCGGGGCGGATGGGCCTACGGCCATCTTCATTACCTCCAAGCTCGCCCCTGATCTTTTGGGTGCAGTAGCAGTGGCGGCGTATTCGTATATGGCGCTTGTGCCGGTGATTCAGCCGCCTATTATGCGTGCCCTCACAACCAAGGCAGAGCGCAAGATTAAGATGGTGCAACTGCGCGAAGTATCCCGCTTGGAAAAGATTATTTTTCCTGTTAGTATCGTGTTGCTTTCCTTATTGGTTTTGCCCGATGCAACGCCTTTGATTGGGGCGCTGGCGTTTGGTAACTTGGTGAAAGAATCAGGTGTTGTACAGCGCCTTTCTGATACCTTGCAAAATGCACTGATTAATATTGTCACGATTTTTATTGGGCTTGCGGTGGGCTCAAAGCTTGATGCAGATAAATTTTTAGCACCTGAGACACTGGGGATTTTAATTTTAGGATTGATTGCTTTTGCCTTAGGTACCGCATCAGGTATCTTAATGGCAAAGGCGATGAACCTGTTTACGAAAGATAAAATCAATCCGCTTATTGGTGCAGCAGGGGTGAGTGCTGTTCCAATGGCAGCGCGGGTAGCTAACAAAGAGGGCATGAAAGAGGATCCAAGCAATGTGCTGTTAATGCATGCGATGGGTCCAAATGTTTCGGGTGTTATTGGTTCGGCGGTCGCAGCGGGCGTACTGTTGTCTATTTTTAAATAAGTGTACGAACGAGGATAGAAGAATGTCAACAATTAATGGACTGGAAGAATTAGGATTAAAGGGCATAAAGACGGTTTATTATAATTTGGATTACGCGACGCTTTTTGAGCACGAGGTCGCCAAGGATGAAGGATGGCGCACGGAAAATGACACCTTTATGGTGGACACGGGTATCTTCACAGGACGAAGTCCTAAAGATAAATACTTTGTGAAACAAAGCCCATCCAAAGAGCACATTGCGTGGGGAAACATCAATCAAGCAATTTCAAAAGAGATCTTTGAAGAGCTTTTTGCTAAGGTTAAACAGCAACTTTCCCATAAAAACATTTATGTGCAAGATGCGTTTTGCGGGGGAAGTTTGGCAAGCCGTAAAAAAGTGCGTTTTGTAACAGAAGTTGCGTGGCAAGCCCATTTTGTAAAAAACATGTTTATTCGCCCTGGCGAAGCAGAACTTGAAGGGTTTAAGCCCGATTTTACCGTCTATAATGCATGTAAATGCGTGAATGCAGATTTTAAAAAACACGGGTTGCACTCAGACGTGTTTGTGGTGTTTAACATCGAGGAAAATATCGCCATCATTGGCGGCACCTGGTACGGTGGCGAGATGAAAAAAGGTATTTTTTCCATGATGAATTATTGGCTACCTTTGGAGGGAAAACTTTCCATGCATTGTTCGGCAAACGTGGGCAAAGCGGGGGATGTTGCTCTTTTCTTTGGGCTTTCTGGAACAGGTAAAACCACCCTTTCTACCGATCCTCATCGGCGCTTGATTGGGGATGATGAGCACGGGTGGGATGAAGAAGGGGTGTTTAACTTTGAGGGCGGATGTTATGCTAAGTGCATTAACCTAGACCCTGAGAGTGAGCCGGAAATCTTTGGTGCTATCAAGAAAGACGCGCTGTTGGAAAATGTTGTGGCAGATGCGGCGGGGAAGGTGGATTACTCTGATGGTTCCAAGACAGAAAATACCCGTGTTTCTTATCCTATTTACCACATTCAAAATCACGAACCCTCCTTGCAAGCAGGACATCCGCAAAACATTATTTTCCTCACGGCGGATGCCTTTGGCATTTTGCCCCCGGTGTCTAAGTTAACAAGCGAACAAGCAATGTACTACTTTTTAAGTGGTTATACGGCCAAGGTTGCAGGAACAGAGCGGGGCATCACAGAGCCAGTTGCTACCTTTAGCGCATGTTTTGGCGAAGCCTTTTTGCCCTTGCACCCTACCAAATACGCCACACTCTTGGGTGAGAAAATCAAAAAGCACAATGTGAATGTCTTTTTGCTTAACACTGGATGGACGGGCGGTCCTTATGGGATTGGCAAGCGCATGAGTATCAAAGCAACTAGGGCTTGCATTAACGCCATCTTGGATGGAAGTATCAATAACGCTCAGTTTGAAACCTTTCCTGTGTTTGATTTGCAAATCCCCAAACACCTTGATGGCGTAGAGACGCAACTTTTGAACCCTAAAAACACATGGGAAAATAAAGCGCGTTACGATGAAGGAAGAATCCACTTAGCAGGCATGTTTGCCCATAATTTTCAAAAATACCTTACCGAAGACGCAGAACATGATTATTCTGCAGCGGGTCCAAGTATTTAACACAAGGGAAGAAGTATGTCAAAAATGTGGTCGGGTCGGTTTAAACAAGGGGCAGCAAAACTTTTAGATGCTTTTAACGCGTCGTTGCCCTTTGACAAACTGTTGTATAAAGAAGACATCGAAGGGTCTATGGCCCATGCGACCATGCTTGGTGCGCAGGGGATTTTAACCCAAGAAGAAGCGCGTATTTTATGCGAAGGGTTAGCAACGGTGCGCGAAGAGATTGAAGCGGGAAAATTTGAGTTTTTAATTGAAGACGAAGATATCCACATGGCCATTGAAAAGCGCCTAACGCAACTGGTGGGTGAGGTGGGAGGCAAGCTTCACACTGCGCGTAGCCGCAACGACCAAGTGGCGCTAGATTTTCGCCTCTATGTTTTGCGAAGCAACCGTTCTCTCATTGGCCATCTTGATGCCTTGATTCAAACCTTGCTGAGCATTGCTAAAGCACATACCCAGACCCTGATGCCTGGGATGACCCACTTACAACACGCACAACCCATCAACTTCGCCTTTCATCTTTTGGCGTACATGTACATGTTTAAGCGCGATATTGAACGCTTGGAAGAATCTTACAAACGCAACAATCTTTTGCCCCTTGGGTGCGCCGCGCTAGCGGGAACACCCCATCTTGTGGACAGGCAATTAACGGCCAAGCTTTTAGGGTTTGAAGGGGTAACGCCCAACTGCCTTGACACGGTGAGCGACCGAGATTTTGCCTTAGAGATTTTGTTTAATATTGCAACAATGATGATGCACATTTCTCGCCTTTCTGAAGAGCTCATTTTGTGGTCAAGCTCAGAGTTTCGCTTTGTCACTTTTAGTGATGAATATTCTACGGGAAGTTCGATTATGCCCCAAAAGAAGAACCCCGATGTGCCCGAATTATTGCGGGGAAAATCGGGTCGGGTGTATGGGAACCTCATGGGTCTTTTGACCGTGCTTAAGGGATTGCCCTTGGCTTACAATAAAGACATGCAAGAGGACAAAGAGGGGGTGTTTGATAGCGTTCAAACCGCGACGATTTCTTTGCAAATCTTAACCGCAGCCATGGCAACGCTGAGTGTTAATACGGACAAGATGTTGGCTGCTTGCAAAGTTGGGCATCTAAGTGCCACCGATTTGGCCGATTACCTTGTGCGTTCTTGCAATATTCCTTTTCGCGAAGCGCACCACATCACAGGTCGCGCGGTCGCAAGGGCAGAAGAGTTGGGATGCGATGTGTCAGAACTTTCTTTTGAAGAACTCGTGCGTATTGATGGGCGGATTAAAGAAGACGTGCTAGAGTGTTTACCCCTTGAAGCCTCCATGAATGCCCGAAGTTCTCAGGGGGGTACGGCCACGAAACGCACCCTAGAACAACTCTCTCACGTAGAAGCGTGGCTAAAAGAAAGGGAGGCCTAGAGGCTTCCCTTTGGATTGGCATCTGTAAAATGCCCCCATGCAAGCTTGGTTCCGCCCAAGAGATGAAAATGCAAATGGGGCACTTCTTGCCCACCATCCTCTCCGTTGTTTGTAATCAGCCGGTACCCTGAACTCTCTAACCCTAAAAGAGAAGCAACGGCGTGAATAAAAGGCGTCATGGCTTCCATGGTTTTAGGGTCTACTTCTTGAAAATTTTTCACATGTTTTTTGGGAATAATCAAAATATGAATGGGTGCTTTTGGGTTGATGTCGTGAAAGGCTAAAAAGTGCTCATTTTCCATCACTTTGTTACAAGGAAGTTCTCCTGCAACAATGCGCTCAAAGACGGTAACTTCACGCATAAAACGCTCCTTTTGGTAAAATAAATGAAGAAAGAGTATAGCAAGAAAAGCCTTCATTCTCCATCAGTTGAGAAAAATAATCGCCTTTACATGTAACGCGTTTAAGGCAACATTTCACCATTTTTTGGGCTTTTAACACGTTTATAATCAAAAGTTGACTACAATCAGTTCAAAAATTTAAGAAGGCAGAACCGTTGGAAAAGCTAGAAAAAGCGATAGCCAAGTGTCACTCGCTTGATGAGTTGGAAAAAATTCGACTTTTGGTCTTTGGAAAAAAAGGCTATTTTACTGAAGCGTTTGCAAAGTTAAAAACCCTTCAAGGGGAAGAGAAGAAACAGGTTGCTAGCACGCTTAATGAAACCAAAGAAAAGTTCACAACACTCTTAGCAGAAAAAAAAGAGGTGTTAGAGCATGGAAAAATAGACGAAGTGATGCAAAAAGACGCGGTGGACGTAGCCCTTTTTAGTACAACATTGGGCGCGGGCGCGTTGCACCCTGTGATGGAAACCATGAATAAAATTATTGATTATTTTGTGGGGATGAATTTTTCCATCGAGGAAGGGCCGCTGGTGGAAGATGATTTCCATAACTTTGAAGCGCTCAACCTTCCCAAACACCACCCTGCGCGCGACATGCAAGACACTTTTTATTTTGACGATGGCATGTTGCTACGCACCCACACCTCTCCCGTACAAGTGCGCACGATGCTCTCCCAAAAACCACCCATTCGCATGATTTGCCCAGGGTCTGTGTTTCGGCGGGATTTTGACCTGACCCACACTCCCATGTTCCACCAAGTGGAAGGGTTGGTTGTGGATGAGGTGGGTAAGGTTTCCTTTGCAAATTTGAAGTTTATCCTTGAAGACTTTTTGAAACACATGTTTGGCGATGTGAAAGTACGGTTTCGTCCTAGCTTTTTTCCTTTTACAGAACCCAGTGCGGAAGTGGACATCAGCTGTATTTTCTGTAAGGGCGAAGGATGCCGTGTGTGTTCGCACACAGGGTGGCTTGAAGTGCTAGGGTGCGGCGTTGTGGATTCCAATGTTTTCCAAGCCGTTGGATATGAAAATGTGAGTGGTTATGCCTTTGGTTTGGGAGTAGAGCGCTTTGCGATGTTGCTTCATCAAATACCAGATTTACGCTCACTGTTTGAGGGCGATTTACGATTATTGGAGCAGTTTAGATGATAGTAACACGAGCGTGGCTTAATGAGTGGATTGAACTTGAGGGCATTTCAACACAAACGGTTTGTGAAACACTCAATGCCATTGGTTTGGAAGTTGATGGTTTGGTGCAACAACGCATTCCAGGGGGAGTGGTTGTGGGACAAGTGGTATCAAAAACATCCCATCCTGATGCGCAAAAACTCAACGTATGCCTTGTGGATGTAGGCCAAAAAGAACCCCTTCAAATTGTCTGTGGCGCGGCCAATGTGGCGCAAGAGCAGTGGGTAGCTGTCGCCCTTGAAGGGTGCATTTTGCCCGGAGGGTTGGAGATTGCTCCAACACGCTTGCGCGGCATCGACTCCAACGGGATGATTTGTTCTTCCACTGAACTTGGCTTGCCCAAGATTAACGAGGGCATTATGGTCCTTGATGAGAGCGTAGGCCAGTTGCGCCTTGGGCAGCCTTTGTGTGAGATTCAAGCGCTGAATGATGACGTGATTGAGATTGGCTTGACGCCAAACCGTGGGGATTGTTTGAGTATTCGCGGGGTGGCAAGAGACTTGGCGGTGGCGCTAAAACGTCCTTTGGCACAACACAAGGCGATTGAAGAAGAGGAAAATCTCTTGGGCATTGGACGCATTCTTTCCTTGCACGCCGAAGACAAGCTCGAAGGCTCCTTTGTGTACAAAGCCTTTGAAAAACACACTATCAAACCCAACGTGCTGATGGAGGTGCGGCTAGCGCAAGTGGAAGTAACCTTTGGAAGTGATGTGGAGCGCGTGTTAGAGTATGCTACATACGCCACGGGTGTGTTGATGCGTGCGTACGATTACACTTGTTTTGTAGACAGTAAGGAAAAAGCAACCATTCACCTCAAAAAAGACACCAATGGCTTGGACGCGGTCTTTGGCGCCAACGGGCGTGTGGCGTACGTCGGGTTTTCCCAAGAGAGTGCGTGTCGCACAACACCTGAGAGCAAGATTGTCATTATTGAGGCGAATTTTTCTTCGCCCGAATCCATGGCGGCATTGGGCGCGCAAAATAAAGCATTGAGTGCCGATAAGCACTTATACCGCTCCGCAAGGGGTAGTGAGCCTGAACTTGAGCTTGGCGTGGAATATTTGTGGACATTGCTTCATAAGGAAAATGGCGTTTCCTTGTACGCGGGGTCACAAAAACTCACCAAAGAACACAAGCCCAAGATGGTTATTTTGTCGCTAGAAGAGTTATGTGCGATGATTGGTCAAGAGATTCCTAAAAATCGCGTGGTTGACATCTTAAAACGCCTTGGATTTGATGTACATGTAAAGGTTGAACAAGAAGTGATGCACGTGAGCGTTCCTGCTTTTCGCCACGATGTGGTCAATACACAAGACGTGTGCGAAGAGATTGTGCGTATGGTGGGCATCGATAACATTGCCGCCAAACCCTTTGTTTTTGCGGAAAAATCACGTGCCAATGCGGCCTATGCCCAGTATAAACTCCGTACCTCTTTGCGCCAAAAAGCCGCTGCGGTTGGCTTTTTTGAAAGCGTGCATTATCTGTTTGATGAGCAAAAAAAACAAGAACACTATGGGATTAATGGGGTGTATAAAAAGCGTGAACTTTCCAATCCCATCACCAATGAGCTCAACACCATGCGCGCCACGTTGGTATTACATCTGTTAGAATCGGCAAGCAAAAACATTAAAAATGGCAGAAAACGTGTGCCTTTGTTTGAACTTGGACGGGTTTTTGACCGTAGCCGTAACGAAACAACAAAGTTGGGATTTGTCTTTAGCGGAGAGAGCGAAGAGGCTGCACTGCCAAATCATGGCAAGCCAAGCCCTATCACGCTCATGAACTTTGCTTCTAAGATTTCCCAAGTCATCGGACACATGCGTCTTGAAGCGGCTACGCCGACCAATAAACTCACCAGTCCTTACGAATACGCCAACGTGATGGTGGGCGAGGTGTGCGTGGGATTTTTGGCAAGAGTGCATGCGCAAGTGGAAAAAGATTTTGATTTGCCCCGCACGTATATCGCCGAGTTGGAAGTGGACGTGTTGGCCAAAGAGCGCATTGTGGCTTCGGAGTATTCTAAGTTTCCCTCTTCAAGTCGGGATTTGAGCTTACTGATTCCTCGTAGCATGTCCTACCAACGCATTCGCTCGTGTATTGAAGAGGCAAAGATTGCAAATTTAAGCCAGTGCTACCCCATCGACCGTTTTGAGAGTGCGGACCTTGGAGAGCATGTGAGCTTGACCATCAAGCTTTTGTTTCAGCATGCTGAGCGCACCTTGGAAGAAAAAGAGATCACTCTTGCCATCGACGCCGTCCTAGCAACCCTGCATGAAACCTTAGGTATTGGAATGCGATGAAAACTTACCACGTAAAGCCAGCCGCGCCCTTTTCTCAACACATCGAAGCCATAGCGCCTGATAAGTCTATCTCTCATCGGTGCGCTATTTTTTCGCTTTTAAGCGACCAGCCCTCACGCGTGCGCAACTACCTTCAAGGCGAAGATACCCTGTGTACCTTGGCGATTGTGAAGCAGCTTGGCGTTAGCGTGGAAGAGAAGGACGGCGTGATGGTACTCACCCCGCCCTTGGCGCTTTTGGAGCCGCCTGTTGTGCTAGATTGTGGTAATTCTGGAACGGCAATGCGACTCTTGATGGGCTTTTTAGCAGCGCGTGAGGGGTTCTTTGTCTTGCACGGTGATGCTTACCTTGCTAACCGTCCCATGCGGCGGGTGGCAGACCCTTTGCGAAGCATTGGAGCACAGATTGATGGGCGCAAAAAGGGTGATTTATCTCCCATTGCTATTCGCGGGAAACGCCCAAACGCCTTTACCTACCAAAGCCCCATCGCTTCGGCACAAGTGAAAAGTGCTTTATTGCTAGCCGCCTTAAGCGCTGAGGCACCCAGTCACTTTTGGGAACCCGAGCTGAGCCGCGACCATACGGAAAAAATGCTCTCAGGTATGGGCGTACAGATTGAGCGAGAAGGCTTACATGTAAAGGTTTATCCCCCCAAATCCCCTTTAAAACCGTTGGATATTACCGTGCCCTCAGACCCTTCTAGCGCGTTTTTCTTTGCCCTTGCTGCGGCCATTGTGCCAGGAAGTAGCGTGGTCTTAAAACAGGTGCTTTTAAACCCTACGCGCACGGAGGCGTTTAAGGTGCTTGAGCGCATGGGTACACAGATTGAATACACCATTACGGACGAGGCTTATGAGAGCATTGGCGATATTCGCGTTTCCTACGCTCCTCTTCAGGGGATAGAAGTGAGCGAAAATATTGCGTGGTTGATTGATGAAATTCCCGCTCTTGCCATTGCCTTTGCGTGTGCAAAAGGGGTGAGCAAGATTTCTGGGGCTAAAGAATTGCGCGTGAAAGAAAGTGACCGCATCGCAACCACCGTGACCAACTTACGCCACTGCGGCATACAGGCTCGGGAGTTTGAGGATGGATTTGAAGTGGTTGGCGGGACGTTGCAGCCTGCTAAGGTAACAAGTTTTGGTGACCACCGCATTGCGATGAGCTTTGCTATCGCGGGGTTAGTATGCGGCATGGAAATCGACGACACCGCTTGCGTGGCAACTTCTTTTCCAAATTTTCTCACGCTACTGCAAAGCCTTGGAGACGCCCGTGAGGATTAAGCTGGCCAAAAACTATGGGTTTTGCTTTGGGGTTAAGCGGGCCATTAAGATTGCTGAGAGTGCGCAAAATGCCTCAACGATTGGACCCTTGATTCACAACAACGAAGAAATTTTACGCCTCAAAAAAAACTTTAACGTCGAAACCCTTGAAGACATCACCCAGGTTTCAGATACGCAAAAAGCTATTATTCGCACCCACGGTATTCCCAAACAAGACCTTCAGTTTTTGAAAGATAAAAAGGTCGACATCATCGATGCTACCTGCCCTTATGTGACCAAGCCTCAAAAGATTTGTGAGAAAATGAGCAAGGAAGGGTATGACATTGTTATCTTTGGAGACGAAGCACACCCTGAGGTCAAAGGGGTAAAAAGTTACGCCAGTGGCGAGGTGCATGTGGTCTTACATGTAAAGGAATTGGCCACCTTGAAACTTGGCTCACGGGTGGCTGTGGTCTCTCAAACCACACGCAAGGTAGAAGAGTTCAAAGAAATTGTGAGCCACCTTATTTCCCATTACAAAGAAGTGCGGGTGTTTAACACTATTTGTAATGCCACCTTTGAAAACCAAGATGCCGCAAGAGAGCTCTCCAAAGAAGCAGATGTCATGGTCATCATAGGAGGCAAAAACTCCTCAAATACCAAGCAGTTGCTGCACATTTCCAAAGAATTTTGCTTTGACAGTTATTTGATTGAGAGTGAGCGAGAGTTGGAGAAAACGTGGTTTGAGGGCAAGCAATTGTGCGGTATTACAGCGGGAGCTTCAACCCCAGATTGGATTATTGAAAAAATTATTGAAAAAATAAGCAATTTTAAAGTATAATAAGCGACTTTTCGTCTGTTTTTCGCATTCAAACGCAAAAGACAAAATTTAAACACACAAAGGATCGTGATGGCTGAGGTGAACACTAATGTTCAAACACAGGGTGCAAATGAGCATGAAGAGACAATGGAAGAGGCAGATTTTGCTGCAATGCTTGAGGAATCTTTTAAAGAGACCGAAAAAGATGCATATGTTGACGGTGTAATCGTTGAAATTAAAGACGACATGGTACTTGTGGACGTGGGCAAGAAGTCTGAGGGCCGCCTTAATATCGCTGAAATTTTAGATGCTGAGGGAAAACCGACGTATAAAATTGGCGATATGATTAAAGTGGTTGTAACAGGTTTCCGCAACGAACGTCCGATGGTTTCCCATAAAAAAGCACTCAAAAAAGAAAAAGTAAAAGCGTTTATTGAATCGCATACAGAAGAAGACGAGACTATTTTGGATGTAAAAATCGTAGGGAAAAACCGCGGTGGATTTATTGCAGAAGATGATGATGGTGTTGAATTTTTCTTGCCACGCTCACAAGCAGCCGTGCGTGACCCCCAAACACTCGTCGGAAAATCAATCAAAGTGCGCATTTTAAAGATTGATCCCCAGAGTGAATCTATCTTGGTTTCTCGTAAAAAACTCCTTGATGATGACCGCAAAAAACGTAAAGACTTGATTCAAGAACTCATGGAAAAAGATGACGTTGTTGAAGGCGTGATTAAAAAGATTACGACCTATGGCATGTTCGTGGATATCGGTGGCGTGGACGGCTTGGTACACTACAGCGAAATCAGCTATAAAGGTCCTGTGAATCCCAACACTCTTTACAGCGAAGGCGACAAGGTTCCTGTTAAAGCCATTAGCTATGACAAGGAAAAACGCCACCTTTCTCTTTCTATTAAAGCGGCAATGCCAGATCCTTGGGATGAAATCAAAGATGCGCTAGACGTGGGCGATGCTATTCAAGTGACCATTAGCAACATTGAGCCTTATGGCGCCTTTGTGGATTTGGGAAATGACATTGAAGGCTTTTTGCACATTTCCGAAATCTCATGGGACAAAAATATTAAACACCCCAAAGACCACATCGAAGAGGGTCAAGTGGTAGACGTGGAAGTGATTGAAATCAGCCCACAAGATAGACGCCTTCGTGTTTCTTTGAAAAACTTGCTTGCCAAGCCTTTTGATGAGTTTAAATCTGCCTTCAAGGTGGGCGATGTTGTGATGGGCGAAGTGACAACAACGACTGCTTTTGGTGCCTTTGTGCGCGTGGGTTCTGTAGAAGGGTTGCTTCACAATGAAGACGCTTCGTGGGATCGCAATGAAAAATGCAAAGACCTCTTTAAGGTAGGGGACGAAGTTGAAGTGAAGATTGTAAAAGTGGACGAAGAGAGCGAAAAAATCTCCCTTTCCCGCAAAGAGCTTCAAGATAGCCCTGTGCAACAGTACGCCAAAAAACATGGCGCGGGTGATATCGTTACAGGTAAAATCCGTGATGTTAAAGAGTTTGGCATTTTTGTTGAGCTTGAAGAGAATGTTGATGCCCTTATCCGCAAGGAGGATTTAGGTCCTGTGAATCCTGAAGAGGTGAGCATTGGGGATGAGATTGAAGCAGCCATCGCCTTTATTGATGAAAAAAAGAACCGCATCCGTCTTTCTATTCGTCGTCTGTCTAAAATGAAAGAGCGCGAAGTGCTCAACGAGATTAACAAAGAAGAGAAGATGACATTGGGAGATATTCTTAAAGACCAATTGTCCTAAGAAATGCGTAAACGTATACTGTTCTCCTCCTTTGTGCTGCTTGGTCTTTTTTTGGCGGCAGTGTTTATCGCACTGATTCGGTTTGCCAATCAGACTACAGCACAGGTGGTAGCAGTTGCACCTAGCGAAAAACAGACACCTCAGCCAGTAAGACAAGGTGGTTCTTGGGCCCAGAAAATGGCCCAAGCCGCCGCCTTGGATTACCATTTTCCCGTGAATGAGCTTTTTATTAAACTAGAGCTAGAAGAAGCAAAACCCCCTAAAGAACACATTTTTCAACTGGTTATTGAGCGTAGCGACCAATACTCTCATTTTTGCATCATGCAGACACTTCAAGCCTTTCCCTTTGCCTACAGTGTGGTTAAAGACCGCCAAGGTAATGTGATTTATGTGAATGCGCAGCGCAAAGAGATGCTAGAGGGCGTGGTAAAACGGTTGAAAGAATATGACATAGAATCCATTGTGAAAGAGGCATGGTTATGAAAACGGTAATTGTATGTGACGCGATTCATCCTAAAGGCTTTGCGCTTTTAAGGCAAGAGGGTGTGGAAGTGATTGATGCGGTCAAGGTTCCCAAAGATGAACTTTTGGGGCTAATGCATAAGGCCGAGGTTGCCATCACGCGAAGTTCCACGGATATTGACGAAGCCTTTTTAAACGCGGCAACAAACCTTAAAGCACTCGTGCGTGCAGGTGTTGGCGTGGACAATGTGGACTTAGAAGCGTGCAGTAAGCGTGGCATTATCGCCATGAATGTTCCTACGGCCAATACGATTGCAGCGGTGGAGCTCACCATGGCACACCTTTTGGCTTCGGCAAGGAGTTTGCCTCAAGCCCACAATCACCTCAAAAATGACCGTGTGTGGAAACGCGAAAAGTGGTATGGGGTTGAACTGTGTGGTAAAAAACTCGGCGTCATTGGCTTTGGAAACATTGGGAGCCGTGTGGCACTGCGGGCTAAGTCTTTTGAGATGGATATCGTGGCGTATGACCCTTATATTCCTTCTTCTAAAGTAACGGACTTGGGCATGAGCTACACGGAAAATTTTGAGGACATCTTGGCCTGTGATTTCATCACAATTCACACGCCAAAAAATAAAGAAACCCTCAATATTATTGACGATGAAGAAATCGGACGCATGAAAAAAGGGGTGCGACTCATCAACGTAGCGCGCGGCGGTTTGTACAACGAAACAGCCCTTGAGCGAGGTTTGCGTAGCGGAAAGGTGGCCTATGCGTCCATCGATGTTTTTTCTTATGAGCCAGCAACGGATCACCCTTTGCTCGACCTTGATAATATTTGTGTAACACCTCATCTGGGGGCAAACACCCTTGAATCACAAGAAAAAATCGCCATCCAAGCGGCCGAGCAAGCCCTAGCCGCCCTTCGAGGAACCAGTTATCCCAATGCGCTAAACCTTCCTTTCAAGGTAGAAGAATTACCTCCTTTTGTGATGCCTTATGTGGAATTGTTGCAAAAAATGTCTCACATGGCAGCACAAATTAACAAACACTCTATCACATCCATCCGCCTTGAAGCAGAGGGGAATATTGGAAAATATGTCAATTCTATGCTCACTTTTGCCCTTGTGGGTGCGTTTCGTGAATCCCTTGGAGAGACGATTAATTATGTGAATGCTTCTTTTGTGGCAAAGGAAAAAGGGGTAAAAACCTCAGCGATTGTGGAGCCAAAAAGTGGGTATGACAATAAAATTACCGTCAAAATCACTACCGAAAAAGGGATGACAAGCATCAGCGGTACGGTGTTTGGCGAGAGCGAACAACGCATCGTTAATATCAACGGCTTTAAAACCGACTTTAAACCCAAGGGCAAGATGATTGTCTTTAAAAATTCCGATGTTCCTGGGGTTATCATGGATATTAGTTCCATTTTGGCCGAACACCACGTGAACATTGCAGATTTTAGGCTTGGAAGAGACGAGCACGGCATGGCGCTGGCGGTGATTTTGGTGGATGAAGCCATCGATAAACACATTTTAGCAAAGCTAAATGCCCTTAAAACCTGCATCTGGGCAGAGTACGCCGTCCTTTAACTAACGACCCAAGGCCGCCTTTTTCTTACGGCGCGCCTTGGCCCAAAAACGTAAAATCCTTCCGCGAATCTCTTTTGCAAATGCCTTGGGGCAACGGCGTTGTTGCTGTTTGCTTAAGCATAAAAATAATTCTTCAAGCCCTTGCTTTTCTTGAATAGAGACATGCGTCATTGAACTTCCCTTTGGGCATTTTTTACTCGCCTAACCAATCGCACCACATCATCATCGTTGAGCAACCCCAACATTTTAAACACCGCTTTAACAGCCTTTGGCGCGTTATTGCCAAGACGCCATTCTTGGTAGGTGCGCATGGAAATGCCAAGCAGTTGAGCCATTTCCTTATGGGAGATGCGTTTTCCCAAATGCTGCGCCTCTACACTGCTGTGCAAGAGATTAAAGATATCAGAAGTGTTCATTGTGCTACCTAAACTGCGTATTTAGATATAAAAAATACATTTTTAATGAAAAAAAACTTCGTAATTCTACACTATACTAGATAAAACAGATATTAAACTGTAAATAAATTCTTAATAGAATGGTTAAATATACTTAATACTGTATACAACATGAGTTTATTTGCTAATCAAAAAGATGGAGCTTGCGCGTACGAGGTGCCTTGGGGGAGGAGTGAGGGGGTTTTGTAAAAAAATCTAATCAAAAATTGGCTATACTTTTAAAAATTTTTGTAGGAGAGATAATGGCTTCTTACTCCATGGGAGACTTGAAAAAAGGGCTCAAAATTGAGCTAAATGGCGTACCGTATAAGATTACAGAGTATCAACACGTCAAACCCGGCAAGGGCGCGGCCTTTGTGCGTGTCAAGATAAAATCTTATTTTAATGCCAAAGTTATTGAAAAAACCTTTCATGCGGGCGACAAGTGCGAACAACCAAACCTTGTGCAAAAGCAGATGCAGTATTTGTACGATGATGGTGAATTGTTGCAGTTTATGGACACAGAATCTTACGAACAAGTAGGAATTTCCCATGACCAAGTGGGCGATGTGATTAAATGGATGATTGATGGCATGATGGTCGATATTTTATTTCACAACGGGCAAGCTATCGACGTAGAAGTCCCTGGGACGGTTGAACTTAAAATCGTCGAAACCCCACCCAACTTCAAAGGAGATTCACAAGGAGGCAAAAAGCCTGCAACCCTTGAGAGTGGTGCTGTGGTGCAAGTTCCTTTTCATGTTCTAGAAGGGGAAGTAATTCGTGTAGATACAATCAAAGGTGAATATTTGGAGCGCGTTAGCAAATAACACCGCGCAATTCCCTTACATGTAAGCCTTACATGTAAGGGTTTTTTTATGCCTTAAACTGCCTAATCAACGCTGTAATTTCTCCTTCTTCGGGAAAGCGTCGGTATTGGTCTGGCCCCCCTTCTTTTTTTGAAAAAATACGCGTTCCATCCACCACAACATCAAACACACTGCCGCTTCCCTCAATAAGTTCAACGGTAATTTCAGGAAAGGCTGCTTTTAACTCTTCTTCCACCCGGGAAGCTCTAGGGTAAAATTTTCAAACAGTGCAATAGGTAATCGCAACATGCATGGGAACTCCTTTTAAAATTAGCATGTGGTATTGTAGCAAAAGAGTGTGGGTTTGGAAGGTGAACTTGTTATAATGCTTCATGATTTTTTAAGGAGAGGCTCATGGAACGCACCGTACTTATTCCTTTGGCAAATGGATTTGAGGAGATTGAGGCCGTGACACTCATCGATGTCTTGCGGCGCGCGCAAATACGAGTGATTAGCGCAGGGCTTGACCGTGAAGTGGTAATAGGCGCCCATGGCATTGCCATGCATGCGGACATGCTGCTTGGTGACGTGGTGCTTGATGTGTGTGACATGGTGGTCCTTCCAGGAGGAATGCCAGGAGCAAAGCATTTGGCAGAATCAGAAGCCATGATGCGCTTATTGCAAACCTTTGATAGGGACAACAAATACATTGGCGCCATTTGCGCGGCGCCGTGGGCACTGAAAAATGCGGGGGTCTTAAAAGACCACTACACCTGCTACCCTTCCTTTGATACAATCATTAACGCACCAGGGTATTTGTCTACATGTAAGGTGGTGCATGATCATAACATCATGACTGCATCGGGCCCTGCAACGGCAATGGAATTTGCTTTAGAAATCGTCAAAGAATTGTGTGGAGAAGAACGTTACGTGAGTGTTAAAGAAGCGTTGTTGTTTGATGCGGCGTTATAAGGGAAGCGTGGAATGATTCTAAAAAATTTTATTAAGCCAAAGAATGATGCGGTAGAGTGCGGGCAAAGTGTTGAAGAGATTATCGCGCTTATGAATGGGCGTGGGGTGAACCACATGGTGATGTTGCAGGAGAAAAAGCCCTATGGCATCATCACCGAACGTGACATTTTACGCTTACTGCACCAAAAAAACACTATGAAATCTTTGGCGTGTTCTTTGTGCTCGCGCCAACTCATCAAAGCCAACGGAAACCGTTCTTTGGAATACGCACTAGGGCTGATGGTTGATCAAAAATTGCGCCGTATTGTGGTGGTGAGTGATAATGGAGAATACCTTGGCACGGTGAGCCAAGAAGAGATTATCTACCAGTTTGAAGCGGATATTTTTAAAGCAAGCACGAAGTTGTATGATTTTTTGCATATTGCCACCGAAGCCATCACCCTTGAACCTGAACAAACCTTGGGCGCGGCGATTGAAGTGATGACAAAGCACAACATTGGTTCTGTGTTGGTGGGAAAAAAGGGCAAGCCCGAGGGGATTGTCACCGAAAGTGATGTGTTGCATCTGGCCCAATCGCCCGAAATATTTTCGATGACCCTTAGGGACGTCATGCACGCGCCCCTTACTTTTTTTGAATCCAGTGTTGAGATTGAGCGCGTACTTGAGGTGATTAAGCAGCAAAATATTCGGCGCATAGCTATTTTCGACAAGGGCCAATCCACCTATTTTGTGATGACAACCCGCGATATTTTGCGCAATCTTCAAGGCAGCTACAGTAATTTTTTAGAAAAAAAACTTCAAACTAATCGCTTGATGTACAACCAAATGAATGAATTGATGATTGAAGTGTTGGATTTGGGCGAAGTGTACGTGATTGGTTGGGCAAATGAGCGCGCTAAACACGAATTGGGCGTTCAGATTGATGATGATGTGAGTGTCTTTTTGCCCAAGACCCTTTGGGAAGAAACCCTGCGGGTTTTTGACCAAGGAAGCCGACATGTGGAAGAGTACATCACCTTAAACCAAAAAACTTACCGCTTTAGTGCGAGCTGTTCAGTGATTTTAGGCACGAAAGTGATTAAGCTTTTACTGAGTGATATTAGTGCAATTCATCGCTTGAACCTCGAACTCACCGAACAAGTCGACTCCATCAAGGACTCTTTGGAGGAGCGCCAAAGTCTTTATGAAGAAACCTTTAACCAGCATGCTATTGGGATTGGGTACATTTCCCAAGAGGGTGTTATTTTAGGGGTGAACGCCTATATTGCCACGTTGTTGGGGTATGCGCAAGAGGAACTTGTGGGGAAAAGCATTGCCGCTATTTCCCATCCTGAGGATGTGCCCATGGGCGACTTGGTGCGGGCGCGCTTGGTGAGCGAGGTGGGGCATAGCGAAGAAAAATTTGAAAAACGCTACAAAAGAAAAGACGGGTCGTACGTTTGGGTAGAAGTGGCGTTGAGCGTGCAGCGCACAAAGACAGGAGGGGTTAAACACATTGTTGGTTTTGTGCAAGACATTTCTGAACGCTATGAGGCGGCCAGGGCACTAATGGCGCAAAAAAACCTCCTTTCTACGGTGATCAATTCGGTGGAGGATTTTATTTTTTACAAAAATACCCAGTGCGAATACATCGGAGGCAACCAGCCTTGGCTTGATTTTATTGGGCAAGATGCCCAGGGGATTTTAGGAAAAACCTCCGAAGCTTTTTACCCCAAAGAAATTTCTGCCCAGTGTGCCTTGACTGACGAGGAAGTGTTTCAAACCCGTCAGCGCAAGACGTTCATGGAAAGTGTGTTGAAAAAAGACGGTACGGTTCACGTGCTTGAAGTGCGAAAATCCCCCTTAATCAATGAAAACAATGAGGTGATTGGTCTAGTGGGTGTTGCCCACGACATTACGCAAAAACGCCAACAAGAACAACAGCAACTCTTGGCCCAAAGTGTGTTTGAAAACACAGCCGAGGGGATTATCGTGACAGATAAAAAGCAAATTATCACTTCTGTCAACCCTGCTTTTACGCACATTACGGGCTACGAAGCAGAAGAGGTGATTGGAAAACCCCCCACACTGCTCTCTTCAGGAACCCACAACAGCTCCTTTTACCAAGCCATGTGGAAGCGCATTTTAAGCCGAGGGTATTGGCAAGGAGAGGTGTGGAATGTGCGTAAAAATGGAGAGACTTTCCCTGAGCTTTTGACCATTTCTGAAGTCAAAGACGCACAAGGTGAAGTGGTGCATTATATTGGGGTTTTCTCAGACATTACGTTAATGAAACAAACCCAACAACAGTTGGAGTTTATGGCGCACCACGACCCGCTCACCAAACTTCCCAACCGCCTACTCTTAGAAGCACGCCTTGAACATGCCATTGAATGGGCAAGACGGGATGAATTTAATATCGCGGTGCTCTTTATCGACCTTGACCAGTTTAAGGAAATCAACGATACCTTTGGTCACTCGGTGGGGGATATTATCTTGCAAGAAGTGGCCGCGCGGTTTCGTTCTTTGTTGCGAGAAAAAGATACCATCGCGCGCATTGGTGGCGATGAATTTGTGATTGTGCTAGAAGAATACGAAGATTTGCTTTACCTCGAACAAGTGGTCAAGCGGATTTTGGACTTATTTAAAGACGCTTTTTTGGTCAAAGAGCGCAATTTTAACCTTACATGTAGCGTGGGCATTTCGCTCTACCCCAATGATGGCAAAGACATTGAGACGTTGATTAAAAATGCGGACGCGGCGATGTACAAAGCCAAAGAATCAGGGCGCAACACTTACACCTTTTACACCACTGAAATCACCCACACGCTTTTTGAAAAAATGCTCATGGAAAACGAATTGCGCCGCGCCATTGATGCGCAAGAGTTCACCTTGTTTTACCAGCCTCAAGTTGACATGCGCACGGGGAAGATGGTCGGTGTGGAAGCCCTAGCGCGGTGGGAGCATGCAGGCATGGGGATTATTATGCCCGATAAATTTATCCCACTCTCAGAGGGCACGAAGTTGATTATTCCCATTGGGCGGCAGTTGTTAGAGATTGCATGTTTGCAAACCAAGGCGTGGGTAGATAAAGGGTTGTGCGGCTTGGCATGGAAAACCGCGGTGAATATTTCTGCTGTACAAATCACCCATGATGATTTGTACACCGTGATAGACGAAGTGACCAAAAAAACAGGACTGGCTCCTCATTATTTGGAACTTGAGCTTACGGAAACTTATATCATGCAAAACCCCAAGGTGGCGAGGGTGCTAATGAACAAGCTTAAAAAACTTGGCGTAACCTTGGCGGTGGATGATTTTGGGATTGGGTACTCGTCTTTGAGCTATTTGAAACAATTTCCCCTAGACAGGCTCAAAGTTGACCGTTCGTTTATCCGAGACATTCCTGAAGATTTGGACGACATGGCCATCACAAAAGCCATTTTGGCGCTTGGCAAAAGCTTGGGGTTGGAAGTCTTGGCTGAGGGGGTTGAAGACGTGGTGCAAAAAGAGTTTTTACTTGAAAGCGGATGCTTTTTGGCACAAGGGTATTTCTACTCACCACCGCTTCCTTGGGCGGATTTGGAAAAAATACACGAACGGTTTTCGTGGTAATTTAGCGTAAAAGGAGTGTGCATGCAAATTGAGATTTCAACACCCGCACTGTTATTTCCCGCAGTGTCCTTGTTGTTATTGGCCTATACGAACCGTTTTTTAGCAACGGCATCGTTGATTCGCATGTTGAGCCAACAAGAGAAAAAGGTGAGCGTGATGGAGCAGATTGAAAACCTCCGCAGGCGCTTGGAACTAACCCGCTGGATGCAGTTTTTTGGTGTAGTTTCCATTTTGCTGTGTACTATTTCCATGTTTGGTATGCTACTTGGGTTTTTGGTGTTAGGCACGAAAGTGTTTGGCCTTAGCCTTATGACGATGTGTGTCTCTTTGGTGCTTTCCTTATGGGAGGTTACTATCTCTACAAGGGCTCTTAATATGGAGCTTAAAGGCATGCATTCAAGGGAAAAATAGCGTCATTCTTTTACATGTAAGGCATATTACTTTCACATTGCCTTTAGATTTTTTAACTATAATGGCGCCTAGATTTAGCAAAGGAGCAAGGAATGGTCAATGTTTTTACGTACGGTTCCCTTATGTTTTCACCAGTGTGGACGCGGGTCGTACAAGGAGAATACGAAAGCATTCGAGGAACTTTGCACGGGTTTCGAAGGCGATGTTTGCAAAAAGAAACGTACCCTGTTGCCTTTGAGGGTGCACCCAGTGAGCGTGTGTTGGGCGAGGTGTATTTAAACGTGAGTGCTGAGGACCTTAGGCGTCTTGATACCTTTGAGGGCGAATACTACGCGCGAAAGACAGAAGATATTGTGTTAGACAATGGTAAAATCGTGCGTGCGAGCGTTTATGTGCTTAAAAGCGATTTTTACCAACTTGTGGATGACAATCCGTGGGACGTGGAGCATTTTAAACTTGTGGGGATGCAGCGTTTTTTAGAGCAGTATCAGGGATTTTTGAGCGTTTCATAAGGTGTTACCAAAAAGGCAAGCCGTGGAAGATTTACTCCATCAAAAGAAAATCGTCGTGTTGATTGATGCTGATAATGCGCAACTGAGCAAAATCGGACAAATTCTTAGTGAACTCTCTTCCCATGGACACATCATCATCAAACGTGCCTACGGGGATTGGTCGAGTCGGTATTTGAAAAACTGGCGGGATTTGCTCAACGAGCTTGCTGTGCAGCCTGTGCAACAATTTGCTTACACCACGGGAAAAAATGCCACCGATGCTTCCATGATTATCGATGCAATGGATTTGCTCTACACGCGCAAATTTGATGCCTTTGCGTTGGTTTCAAGCGACAGTGATTTCACCAAACTTGCCTCGCGTCTTAAAGAAGAGGAGGTGTATGTGTTTGGGATTGGAGAGCGTAAAACCCCCGTTTCCTTCCGCAACGCCTGCGACGATTTTATCTTCACTGAAAACCTTAAAACCGAAGAAGAACTTGAAAAAGAAGCCGAAGCCAACCAACACAAAGAGCGTATCCGCGAAGCAGCAAGGATTATGCATCAAATTTGGGAAAAACAGCGCGATGAAGAGGGCTGGGTAAAGGTTTCTGAAGCGGGGCAGATTGTCAAACGCCTGCATCCTGATTTTGACCCACGTTCTTACGGCTCAAGCAAGATGAGCAAGCTTGTGGAAAAACTAGGTGCGTATTTTGAAGTGCGTAAAACCCAAGGCAAAGGAACGGCAACAATCATCGAATACCGTTTCCGCAAGGGTGTAAACCTTGAGCGTGATTAAGGAAAAAGACCGCGTCTTGTGGTAGGCTTCGTTAAAAAAGGAGTCTGCCATGTATCCCCCGTTTTTCAATGAAATTCCTCCCCTTGTCCTAAAGGATGACCTTGCGTGTTTGCTTGGGACCTTTGATGAGGGCATTGTCGAAATCACCTACCTTGAGTGTGTTAAAATGGCAGGACACAGTTGCCCTACGGTCGCGGGTGCTTATATACTGACCAAGATAGCCCTAGAAACCCTTTTCCCCTTAGAAATTCCCCAACGTGGTTTGGTGCGCATTGCGTTCAAAGAGCCAAAAACTAGCGGCGTCACAGGCGTGATGGCACAAGTGATGACCAATATCACGGGCGCGGCGGATGAAGGCGGTTTTAAAGGGCTTGGTGGTGCCTTTGTTCGTGCGCAACTGCTCACCTTTGGCCAACCAATCGAGGGCATGGTGCAATTTACCCGCGTAGATACGGGGGCATTTGTGAACCTTTCGTACTTTCCTGAACTTCTTCCTAAGAGCCAAAATCTTGCGCTTTTGATGGAAAAAGCACGCCTAGGCGACAAGGATGCCCAAGCTTCTTTTGGGGTGGCATGGCAAGAGCGCGTGAGGGAAGTGGTGTTTCACTATGACAAGCATGGCCTCGTGCGTGTCGATAAATCGGGGGGTTTTTAAAAAAGAGTTGCCATTTTTATTAAAAAAAAGGTATCATCACTTACTAGTTTTGACTAGGAGATTTTTTTCAAGGACAGTTGTACCGTGAACATCTATGTCGGTAATTTGTCATACCATATGACAGAGGAAGAGCTCAAGGCGACGTTTGCACCCTATGGTGCTGTCAAAAGTGCAAAGATCGTTGTTGATCGTGAGAATAACAATCGATCCAAGGGATTTGGGTTTGTTGAGATGGAGAGCCAAAGTGAAGGCAACGCCGCCATCGAGCAACTAAACGGCAAAGAGATTGGCGGGCGCGAATTGCGAGTCAATGAAGCGCGACCACGTGAACCACGCGAGTCTCGCGGGTCACGCTACTAATCATACTACCACTTCTTCGAGCCGCGTTAATGCGGCTCATCTGTTTTCTTCCATGATTGTTTCCAGACTTGCTCCTACTCCTAGTGGTTTTTTGCATCACGGCAATGCGCTTAATTTTATCCTTACGTGGGCGCTGGTGCGTGCTTTGGGCGGCGTACTGCACTTGCGTATTGATGACTTGGATGCCCTGCGCACAAAAGATGCCTATGTGGAACATATTTTTCGCGTCCTTGAATGGCTTGGGCTTGACTGGGATGAGGGGCCTACAAGTGTAGGAGAGTTTGAAAAAAAGTTTGCACTTCCTCACCGCATGGAACACTACGAACGCGCCAAAGAAACCCTGTGGCCGCACCCCTTAACCTACGCTTGTGCGTGTTCACGCAAAGAGATTTTAGCGCAATCACCCAGTGGCATTTACCCCTTTACATGTAAAGAAAAACACCTTTTATTTAAGCCTTTTTCCACCGCCTTGCGCTTACATGTAGACGTGTCTTTGTGTGAAGAAGCACAGGTTGTGGCGAGGGAGATGGGAGATTTTGTGCTGTGGCGCAAAGAGGACCTTCCTGCGTACCAATTGGCTTCCGTGGTGGATGATTGGCGCACGGGTGTGACCCTCGTGGTGCGTGGAGAGGATTTGCGCGCCTCTTCTTTGGCGCAACGCTACCTTGCCCATGTGATGGGGATTTCTTCTTTTTTGGATGCAACCATAGTGCATCATCCCTTGTTGCGAGACGCATCAGGAGCGAAACTTTCAAAATCTCAACATGCCTGCCCTGTGGAACTTACCACTTCTCCCCGCGATTTATTCCGTCATGCTTCCATGTTTTTGGGCGTGCAGCCTTGTGAGAATAGCGTTGATTTACTGGGTGCACTACTCCAAAAAGAGGAGTGCCTTTTAAGCCCTTTTTTCTTATAATGCAGTTTTAAAATTCTTTATACGCTTTTACTAGCAAAGCTACTAAAAGCTACGCTAACGCTGAGTTCTGCTTGGCGCCAAGCCCGCGCACTTTTAGTGCTTAGTTTTTATTGAAAGGTTTTTTGTGAGCGAACCCCGATTTACCCATTTGCATCTCCATACGGAATATTCTCTACTTGATGGCGCGAACCGTATTAAAGACCTCGCCAAAGCCCTTAAATCCCAAGGTGTTGGCTCAGTGGCCATCACAGACCACGGCAATATGTTTGGGGCGATTGATTTTTACCAAACCATGAAAAAAGAAGGCATCAAGCCCATTATTGGCATGGAAGCGTACCTTCATAACCAAGACGAGTTGGGAGATAAAAGCGTCAAACAACGCTTTCACTTGTGCTTGTATGCCAAAAATCTCACGGGTTATAAAAACCTCATGTACCTCTCTTCTCAAAGTTTTATTGAAGGGTTTTACTACTTTCCCCGCATCAACAAAAAACTCTTACGTGAGCATTCTGAAGGATTGGTGTGTTCTGCGGCGTGTTTGCAAGGAGAGGTAAACTGGCACCTTAATCTCAACAACCCTCGCAACGTTCAATTTGGGGCCAAAGGATACGAACGTGCCAAAGAAGTGGCACTAGAATACAAAGATATTTTTGGGGACGATTTTTACCTTGAAATCATGCGCCATGGTATCGAGGACCAACATTACATCGACGATGCGGTGCTGCGACTCTCTAAAGAGACAGGCATCAAGCTCATCGCCACCAACGACACCCACTACCCTTTTAAAGACTACGCAGAGCCCCACGAAGCGTTTATGTGTATTGCTATGAACAAAGAGTTTGATGACCCCAAACGGTTGCGCCATTCGGTGCATGAGTTTTTTCTCAAATCTCCCCAGCAAATGGCGCGGCTGTTTGCGGACATTCCCGAAGCCCTTGAAAACACCCAAGAAATCGTGGAAAAATGTAACCTAGAGCTTGACCTTGGCAACCCAACGCCTCCAAATTTTAAATTTACCCTAGAATACGCCAAGGCTGAAGGGGTGGAACTTCCAGAGCCTGAGGTGATGTACAGCTTGGAAAATGACAAGGTGCTTTTTGCCCATTTATGCCAAAAAGGGTTAGAAAAACGGCTCTTACATGTAAAAGAATCTGAACACCAAACCTACCAAGAACGCTTACATGTAGAGATTGAGATTATCAACAACATGAAATTTCCCGGCTACATGCTCATCGTTTGGGATTTTATCAAAGAAGCCAAGGTGCGCGACATCCCCGTGGGCCCAGGGCGGGGTTCGGCGGCGGGAAGCTTGGTGGCCTTTTCCCTTGAAATCACGGACATCGACCCTATGCCGTACAACTTGCTCTTTGAACGATTTTTGAATCCAGAACGTGTCAGCATGCCGGATATCGACGTGGACTTTTGCCAAAGCAGGCGGGGTGAAATCATTAACTACGTGGTGGAAAAATACGGCCGCTACAACGTGGCGCAAGTCATCACCTTTGGTAAGATGCTTGCCAAGGGAGTTATCCGTGACGTTGCGCGCGTACTTGGGGTGCCGTATGCAGAAGCAGACCGCATGGCTAAACTCATCCCTGATGAGCTGGGCATTACGCTCAATGGTAAAGGCAAAGAGGGAGACAAAGACTTTAAAGCCGGGGCGTTTCAAAAAGAAGAAAAACTGCGCGAACTCATCGAGACAAGCCCCACGGCGGCACGGGTGTGGAAGTTTGCCCTTGCCCTTGAGGGGCTTAACCGAAACGCGGGGATGCACGCGGCGGGTGTGGTGATTTCCAACGAAGAGTTGTGGCACAAAACCCCGTTGTATAAGCCCTCGGGCGAAGAGCATTTGGTCACGCAGTATTCGCTAAAATACCTTGAAGACGTGGATTTAATCAAGTTCGACTTTTTGGGTCTAAAGACCCTCACGGTTATTGACAATGCCATTAAACTTATCAAAAACCGTTTTGGTAAGGTGATTAACTGGGCGGAGATTAGCATGGAAGAGCCCAAGGTGTATGAGACCATCCAAAGCGGCCACACCATCGGCTTGTTCCAGATAGAATCCGGCGGTATGCAACAACTCAACGCCAAACTCAAACCCACGAGCTTCGAAGACGTGATCGCGGTCTTGGCTTTGTACCGCCCAGGCCCGATGGAATCAGGGATGCTCAATGACTTTATCGAGCGTAAGCACGGACGGGCGGAGATTGAGTACGCGTTTCCTGAACTCGAACCCATCTTGAAGCCCACTTATGGGGTTATCGTCTACCAAGAACAAGTTATGCAGATTGTGCAAACCATCGGTGGGTTTAGCCTTGGTGGGGCGGACTTGGTGCGTCGGGCCATGGGGAAAAAGATTAAAGAAGAGATGGATAACCTCAAAAGCCAGTTTGCTCAAGGTGCGGCCCAAAAGGGGCTGGATAAAACCAAGGCAGCGGAGTTGTTTGACCTCATTGTGAAGTTTGCAGGCTACGGATTTAACAAGTCCCACTCGGCGGCGTACGCGATGATTACCTACCAAACGGCGTGGCTAAAGACCTTTTACCCGCAAGAATTTATGGCCGCCTTGCTCACGAGCGAACAAGACAACACGGATAAGATTGTCAAGTATATTGATGAGGTGAAGCGCCTTGGGATTAAACTTTTGCCCCCTTCGGTGCTCAATTCGCAGATTGCGTTTATGGGCGGAAAGACCAAAGAAGGAGAAGATGCGATTATCTTTGGTCTTGGCGCGGTGAAGGGCATCGGGCATGGGGCGATTCGTAGCATCATCGAGGCACGCGAAGAGCGGCCTTTTGAGAGTTTGAGCGATTTTATCTCTCGGGTTGAGACGCAAAAAGTGAACAAAAAAGTCTTGGAGGCGTTGATTAAATCAGGTAGCTTAGACTGCTTTGATTTGACCAGACGGGCGTTGTTTGACCAAGTGGAAATCATCATCGAAGCGGCCCATAAATCTTCGCAAGCCAAAAAAATGGCCGAAAACTCTCTTTTTGGGGAAAACGAAGAGATGACACGGGTCGATATTAAACTCAGCCCTCTTTCTGAATATAGCCTCAAGCACTTGTTAGTGCTTGAAAAAGAGAGCATTGGGTTTTACATCTCAGGACACCCACTGGATGATTTTAAAGTAGAGATGGAAGGGCTTTCGTATACCCTCTCTTCTGAGTTTGAGAGCATTGAAGATGGCTCTAATGCGATGGTAGTAGGAAAAGTGGAAGAGGTGGTGACCAAGTTTAGCAAAAAAGGAAACCGCTTTGCCATCGTCAACCTCATGGATTTGCACGGCAACGTGGAAGTGACCTTGTTTGAAAAAGATTTGCAAAAGCTTGAAGGTATGAATTTAGAGGAGCCTTTGGCTTTTAAGGTGGCTGTTAACCGAGACGACCAATTTGTGCGCATCCGCGCTTTGAAAATCATGACCCTCGACGCGGCACGCAGTCAAAAAGTGGAAACCAAGATGCGGGAAATCCCCGAGGAGCCCATGATAGTAACGTTGAGCATGGAAGAGTCTCTTGAGCGTCTTGATGCCTTGTACCAATTGGTGCGAAGCCATCCGGGAAATAGACCCTTAACACTAACGCTAACCTCAAAACTCCAAGATGTGATTATTGAAACGCAACTAAGTGTAGGAGACTCCTTTGCCAGAGCACTTGAAGCCTCCTTGGTGGGCGAGGTCGCTTAGACAGTTGTGATGAGTACGTCTTTGTCAGTTTCTTGCAATAAATCAAAGGCAAAGAAACTGACATTGCCTGTTGTGTGAAGGGCGATGAGTTGGATGCCGTGCATGGTGGCCACTGAGGTGAACAGCGCTGTGTCAAGACCTCCTTCACGCACAAGAAGCTCAACGTTTTTCTTACCCTCCCCAAGGGATTCTAAAAAGAGCATCGCTTCGTTTTGGGCAGCTATCTTTAGGTTTTCAGCCAATAGGCTTACCTCGCCCTTTTTGACTCCGTACATGCTTAAACGATTGCCAAAAGGCACGGTGTATACATGTAACAACAGCAGTGAAGCGTGTGGGAAGAGGGTTTGAACGGCGTGGATGTGCCACCTAGAAGACTCGCTAAGGTCTGTTGGGATGAGAATCTTTTTAGCCTCAACATTTTTGTGCGTTTTGACCACAAGGACGGGCGCGCTTAAGGTGCGTACGATGGCTTTGGTGGAAGAGCCTACAAATAAATCTCGCAAGCCCCCTTTTTCACCGCCACTTCCCAAAAACACAACACTCGTGCTAAAAGCGTTGGTGTACGCGCCAATAACCTCTTCTACTTTTCCTTTGTCGCAGTGAAAGAAATCTCGCGTGATAAAAGGAAAATGCGCGTGCAATTTGTCAAAGGCGTTTTGCTTGGCTTTTTCAAGGTCAGGGATTTTGTTAAAGAAAGTTTCCTCAATAGCGTGCACTACATGTAAGGGCATTTTAGAGGCCGTGGCAAAAGCGTGTGCTTTGGTGATAACTTCAAAACTACGCGGCGAAAAATCGGTGGCAACAAGAACACATTTTTCTCTGTTTGGCATGGGAAACCTCCTAGGGTGTCGGTCGTACCATTTTAGCAATAAATGCTGAAACAATGCTGTAGCTAAGGACCGTAATCATGGGAAATACTGAGGCAAAAGCAATGAGCCCAAAGCCGTCCATGAGGGCATCGCGGCCTTCTATACTGGTGGCAAGGTAAAGCCCAAATGCAGTGACGATAGGAACGGTAATTTCCGAAGTGGTAACACCGCCAAGGTCAAAAGCAAAGGCGGCTATCTGGGGTGGTGCAAAAAGCGTACACACGACCACGATGCCATAAAGCAAGGTGATGAGCAACCAAATGTCATGCCCGTGGACGATTTTATAGGTTCCTAGTAAAATTCCACACCCAACACCTAGGGCGACCAAGAGACGAATGATGAGCACATTAAGACGTACATTGGCGTAGCGGTCGGCTTGTTTAATAACGGCCACAAGAGCAGGTTCAGCCATGGTGGTGCCAAAGCCAATGAGAAAGGCAAAAAGGTAGATGAAGTAAACATTGTCTTTTTCAACTAAAGAGTGTGCGATGGATTCCCCCATGGGAAAAAGCCCCAGCTTGATGCCTACAATAAACCCGTAAAGCCCCACCACAAGCATCCCAAAACCAATGGCAACGCGTCCAAGGTTGGGGAGGTGTTTTCTAAGGACAAGGTACTGAAATACAATAATGGTGCCAAGGATTGGTAAAATATTGGTAAAAGTTTCAAACAAATCTGCCAATACTTTGAGCACAGAAAAAGTTTCTTTGACCTTGGGTATTCCTTGGACAAAGGCTTGGGTTGGGGCTGTAAAATCATCGCCGAGGACTAAAATGGCGTAGAGTTGGATGCTAATCATCGGCGTGATCGCCGCAAGAGCCACAAATCCAAATCCGTCTTTAAGGACATTTCGTCCTTGCAATGCCGAAGCGATGCCAATACCAAGGGCGACGATGAGTGGCACGGTGGCTACGTTGGTGGCAACCCCACCCGAATCGTAAGCAAGGCCAATGATTTCTTTGGGAGCAAAGTAGGTGATGAGCAAGACAATCACGTACCCTGCGATGATAATCTTGGCAATGGGCCAACCCATAAGGGAGCGGATAATGCCAAACGCCGTGATGCCTCCCACAGAAAAAGCGATGATAAGCCGAAGGGTGAGGGCATTTAGGGCACCGTGGGTAATCTCTTCCGCTTGGGTAGCTACGGCGATGATGGCAGGTTCGGCGATGGAGGCGGAAAACCCAAGGGCAAACCCAAACAAGGCAAAAAGCACCAGGGAACGGCGTTCTAAAAATTCGCTTGAGAGGCTGTTGCCAAGGGGGAAGACACCCACTTCAAGACCCATGAGGAAAAAAGCCACACCAAAGATGACAATGCCAAAGCCTATTGCAATGGTGAGTGCATCAGGGGGAAGGGTCTGAAACACAAGGGCTTGAAAGCCGACGATGATGAGCAAGATGGGCACTAGGTTGTGAAAGGATTCTTTCAAGGTCGCCACAAATTGCTTCAAGAGCGGGTGCATTAATCCACCAAGGAGAGCAAGTACGCGGTGAGGTCGGTGCTGGAGAGTACTCCTTGGAGTTCGTTGTTGTCGGTGACGACCACCCGCTTGACGCCATGGGAGAGCATGAGGCGTGCGGCGTGCTTGACGTCTACCTTGGCGGAGACGGCAAAGGCGGGTTTTTTGTAAATGTCATAAACGTTTAAAAGTTCGATGTCTCCATCTTCAGCGAGGATTTTTTTCAAAATCTGGGTGTTGGTGATGATGCCATAAGCGTCGCTCTCGTACGTTTTATCGACGATTAGGCAATGCAGACGCTTGGCTTTCATGACTTGCAAGGCCTCTTTGAGGCTAGCGCTGGGGTTGATGGTGGTGACGTTTTTTTTCATGATCTCTTCGACTAAAACAGGGGCGCGCATTAGAGGACTCCTTCTTCTATGATTTTTTCTTCAAAGGTTTTGATGATTTTCTCATTGAGCCCGACGATGTTGCCGATGGGCAGGGTAAAGGCAATGCCCTTGGTGGGCGTGTTTTCCAGTTCATGCTTGAGGGCTTTTAAGACAAGCTTGGAGACATTTTCTTCGAGAATATAAAGTAAAAAAGCATGGTTTCCCTCAAAGGTGAGGGCGAAAAAACTTTTTTTCTCTTCATGCCCACTGCCGCGGGCTTGAAGAATGGTCACGCCACTGGCTCCTGCGTCTTTGGCGACGGCCCTTAATCTGTCTTCGTATTCGCTAGAGGCGACGACGACCAATGCTACAAATCTCATGGTAAGCCTTTAGGTTGAGGTAAAACAATTGTAATAAAAAAAGCGTAATAGTTCCCTGACTCCGCTAGGGAAGAGCGATGCGAAAGGCCTTGGGTGCATCTTGAAGAGTGATAACACCTCCGTGGGCTTGGATGATTTGCAAGGAGAGGGCGAGCCCTAGACCGTTGCCCTTTGTTTTGGTGGTTTTAAAGGGTTCAAATAAAATATTGGGGTTTTCGATGGGTTTGCCTGAATCTTGCATGTCAAGGCAGTGAAAGCCGTTTGTTTTGGTGTACGAAAGGGTAATGGTGCCTGCGTCGTTTTCATCTTCTTCGATGGCGTCGATGGCGTTAAACAAAAGGTTTTGAAACACCAAAGAGAGCAAATCCTTGTCTCCTTGGTAGGGAAGGTGTGGGAGGGTGAGGGCGAGGGTGATGTCTTTGGTGTAAGTGTAGTGCGACATGGCTTCCTCGCACTCACTGCCAAGTTCATCCAGAAAAAAAGAGCCCATGGAGGGTTGGATGCCTTTGGAAAAGAGCAAGGTAGCTTTGATGATGCGCTCTACCCGCCAGATGGCTTTTTTCATCTCCAAGACAATGGGCTTGGTGGCGGTGTCTACTTTTTTAAATAAAGTGGAAGTGAGTAAGGAGATGGAGCCGATGGGATTGCGGATTTCGTGCGAAAGATGCGCTGCCACTTGGCCCATGGAGGCTAGGCGTTCTTTACGTTTTTCGCCCGTGATGTCGGTGGCGGAGATGATGGTTTTGTCGCCTTTTTGGACGATTTTGATGAGGTAGGTGGCGTCGTTAAATTCCACTTCGTGGTGGCTTTGCGTGGTGTCGATGAGTTCTAAAAGTCCTTGGGTGCGTTCCGCTTCACTGTTTTGCAAAAAAAGCGCTTTTGATTCGTCCAAGACCCACAAGGCGTTGGGCAAGGTTTCGACCACTTGGCGCAGGAAGGCTTGCAAGGAAAGGTAGGATTCGTTGAGGGTTTTGTACTCCTCTTCGATGACGTAGGTTTGGTTGATGAGGGCTTCAAGGCCTTGTTTGAAACTCTCTTTTTCAGGAGCACTAAGGGATTGTAAAAACTGCTCGTCAATCATCGCGTAACCTTTCAAAGGCGTTTAGGTCATACAGCCACACCCGTTCGTCTTGCATGCGTTCGAGTTCTTTACTGAACCCGCTTTTGGAAAAAAGCACAAAATGGGTTACGCGTAAGTGCGCCCGTTCGCATTTGTGTTGCAAGGAGGTGAAGATATTTTTGCACACTCTACGATTTTTCCACTTAGACTCTCCTGCAATCACACGCCCATCTTCAAGCTCTAAGAGCAAGTCGATTTCATGGCGTTTGTCCCAATAACTGCCCTGATGCATCACGCCCAAAGGGGCAAGGTCGCGGAGCAGTAAGGCTTGGGAAAGTAGCTCAAAAGCCAGACTTACGTAAGACTCAAACCCGAAATCCAAATGCTTTTGCATGCTTGCCACCTCGTCGTGGGGCGCAATAAAGGTAAACCAAAAGCGTGCAAATTGGTGGCAAAAATGCACCTTGTCTTCCACTTGGTAGTGGCGCAAAGATTTTTTGAGGCGCTGCTTGGGGTGGGTTTTAAGGGGGAGTTCGCGGGTTTTTTCCTTTTGGATGAAGCCAGCGTCAAAGAGTTGTTTGTAGATGGAGCGCCCTTGGAGTTGGGAAATGGACTCTTTTTTGTAGATGGAGTGGATTTTTCGGTCGCCTTTTGCCAGACGCATGAGAACAGCTTTGGCTTTGGGGGAAAGACCGCCTTCCATGCGTGCACGCAGGAGCGCAAGGTTGCTAAAGATAAAGGTGTCGATGGCCTCGCGAATGGGAAGATTGACATCTTTTAAGGGTGGGGAAAAGCCCTCAAAAACGGAAAAATACTCCACAAAATCCTGCGGGGGCAGATGAGGAAGGGAGCGGTAAAAGGCGTGGGCTTTTGAAGCGATGTCTTCTCCTTATAGTAACGCTTTTAAAGCAAAGCTCCAAAAGCTACGCTAACGCTGAGTTCTCTTCAGCGCAGGGCTCGCGCACCTTTGGTGCTTTATGTATCTTGCTCTATTCTAGCAAGCGGTGCCTTAAAAAGGTACAAAAAAAGCTTTACATGTAAGGGGTTTGGCGGTATAATCGGCCCCAAAAAGGAACACCATGGACGTGCAACCCAACAACCCCCTCCACGGCGTGACGCTGGAGAGAATCCTCACCGAACTTGAAGCCAAATACGGCTTTGAGGAGCTAGCCCGCCGCATCCGCATCCGCTGTTTTACCCACGACCCCTCCGTGGCTTCATCGCTGAAATTTTTACGCAAAACCCCGTGGGCAAGGGCTAAAGTGGAGGCCTTGTACCTGCAAAGCAAAGCGCGCGCGTAAGCGTACATGTAAGGATAAAAATGGGATACAAAAGCTGGTTTGAGGCCCATGCGCACAAACACGAAGCCTTGGTAGCGAAGTTAAAAACACAAGGCATTGAGGGTGAAGCCTTGGTGGCGTATTTTGTCTTTGAAAACATGGTTAAATGTGAGCCTGATTTTTGCCTGCTGTACGCTAGCGGTAAAAAGTGTCACGACAGGGCGTATTTGAACTGTTTTTTATGTGCCTGTCCCCATTTTCGCTTTAAGGATGAAGGCTTACATGTAAGGGAAAATGGCGTCGTGGTCAAAAGCCGTTGCGCGGTACATTCGCGTTTTGCTAAGGCCTTTTGTCATGAGGGCGTAGAGCATTTGGATTGTTCGGAGTGCGTGGTACCTCACAGCAAAGCGTTTGTGCGCGAACGTCTTGATAAGGCATGGAAAGAGGTGATGAAGGCGTGTGAAGAAAACTAAGGATTTGGCGAAATATAAGGGTTGTAAGAGTACTATCACTGCTTTGAAAACGTGTTATAATGATGACGCAATAAGACTCTACTTCGATGAAAGTTAGTAATGAAAAACAACCATGACATCTTAGAAATTTTATCAACCAAAAAAGTGCTTTGCGTGGAAGATGAAGAGATTATCTTGACCAATATCGTCGAATCTTTGGAGCTTTTCTTTGGCAAAGTTGTGGGGGTTCGAGATGGAAACGAAGCCCTTGAAGAAGCCACGCGAGGCGTGTATGACGTGCTGATGTTTGATATTTCACTTCCCCATATTGATGGTCTTGCGGTCATCAAAAAAATCCGCCAGTTTAACAAAAAAATCCCCATCGTCATTTTGAGCGCACACGCCGAACAAGAGTACCTTTGGCGCGCTGTTGAGCTTAAAATTACGCGCTATTTAATTAAGCCTTACGACAAAGAGAGCCTCATTGGCGCCCTTGAAGAGGTTGCCCTTGAACTAGTAGACCACCGTCTAAATGTTCCCGTGACGCCTACGTGTTCTTATGATGTTTGCCGCAAAACACTTACTTCGTTGGGTACGACCACCCATCTTTCCAAAAGCGAAAGCCAACTTTTAGAGTACTTTCTTGGGCGTCCCAACCAAACCGTGACGTACGAGCAACTGTTTGAATACATGTGGGAATTTGAACAGCCAAGCAAAGAGGCGCTAAAGTCCATCGTTAAAGAGTTGCGCCGAAAAATCGGCAGTGGATGTATCAAAAACCTTTACGGTGTCGGGTACGTGTGTGAAGTATAATTTTAAGGTCATCATCCTTCTTTTTTGCGGGCTATACGTCATCGTTACGCTTCTTTTTTTCAATTTTTACCGTGGGCTTGCTTTAAAAGATGCCAAACATGAAGCCTTGCTTATCTTGGGCGCCATGAATGCCATCCGTGATTATGTCTCTATCGTTCAGCGGCCCTTGATTGAGGAGCTCAAAGAGAAAAAACTACTTGCAGAAGATTTTTTTGACCCCAGATTGCTCTCTTCTACCTTCATCACAAGCGCGGTTCACAGTTTGCAGCAAGGGGAAGGAAGAATGGACTATGACTACCAACTCGTAGCGTATAACCCGCTCAACCCTGAACACCTTGGCAATGATTTTGAGCATGAGATTTTGGACGATTTTAAAGAGGGAAAATACGACGAATACGCGCGCATCATCCAAGAAGACAGCAAGCCCTATTTTTTTGTAGGCCTTCCCATTCGCAACTCTCACCCCTCTTGCGTGCAGTGCCATTCGGCCAACAGCGCGCCCAAACGCATGGTGGAAGAATACGGCATGATTCCCGAATTTATGGGCAAAGAAGGGGACGTGATTGCGATGATTACCTTTAAAATCCCCATTTTTAGCATCTTGACCTACCATGCGGAAGAATTCATCGTGGGTGGCGTGGTCATGTTTGTTGTGTTTGTGCTTTTTATCCTTTTGCTTCACAGGATGCATAAAAGCGAAATGTGGTTGCAGGAGAAAAACGACATCTTGATGGTGAGCCAAAACAGGCTTGCCTCCATGGGGGAGATGATTGGCAATATCTCACACCAATGGCGGCAACCCTTGGCCCAAGTGAGCGCTATTTTGATTAACCTTGAGTTGTACAGCGAAAAAGGTAAATTAAACAAAGAGCGTTTGGTGCGAAAAATAAAAGAAGCCGCCACTCAACTCTCTTTTATGTCCCACACTATTGATGATTTTCAACACTTCTTTCTTCCAAATAAAACAAAAACCGAATTTACCGTGTACGAGGCGATTCACCGAGCGAAAAACCTGTTGCGTGTTTCGCTGGAAAAATACGCCATCGATGTGCGCATTGATATCAAAGACGATTTTACGGTTGTGGGTTACCCTAATGAAATCGTGCAAGTGCTCATTAATATCCTCAACAATGCCAAAGAGGCATTTTTGGTCCAAGAAACACCCCATCCTCTCATTGAGATTAAGGCTTTGCTTAAAAATGGAGCCCCTCGCATAACGCTAGAAAATAACGGGGGGCGCATTAGTGATGGGTTAATCGACACCATTTTTGACGCCAACGTGACCACTAAGGAACTTGGCACAGGTTTGGGGTTGTACATGAGTCAAATGATTATGCAAAAACACAACGCGGTGTTGCGCGTTAAAAACACCAAAGACGGCGTTATTTTTACACTTCTTTTTTAGGTGTGTGCCTTACATGTAAAGCTTTACATGTAAGGCACACGGGGCGTTAAAATTCGTATTTAAAACTAAGTTTTACCTCTCGTCCAGGCTCTAGGCGGTAGAGGTTGTTGTTGGCGATGGTGGTGTGTTTGCCGTAGGCTTTGTTGGTGAGGTTGTTAACTGCGGCAAAAAACGTCCATGCTGAGGTGAGGGAAGGCTTCCATTGGGCGCTGATGTCGTGGGTTGTGTAGCCGCCTCTTTTGATTGATGCCTCGTCCAAACCGCTTACAACAGTGAGTGTGTAGTCTAGCAACAGTGTTTTGGCAAGCTCCACTCCTCCATTGAGCGTGAGCTTTTCACTGTCGTACGCACCGACCCTTCGGATGCTGGATTGTTCGTTTACATCTGGGTTGCCGCCCGTGTCGTCGTTGCCAGCGTTGGTGTTGATTTGCGCATAAGAGGCGCTAGCAAAATAAGTATCATAGGCGTAAAAAACCTTGAGTTCAAACCCCTGAGACTCAAAAACCTTGGCGCTGTTGTAAACATCTTGCAAGGTTCTTCCTCCTTCGCCGCTTCCACATTTTCCTGTGATGGCGTTGCAGTTTACGTCCTTGGAGACAATCAAATCTTTGATTTTAGTTTGAAAAATAGTCGCATCAAAACGCACTTTGTCGCCTGTTGAAAACATGCTTTGAGCGGAGTATTTGTAGCCCGCTTCGTACCTTGTGGAAGTTTCAGGTTTGAGTTTTGAGGAGTAGGTCGTGTCCTTTTTGATGGTGGTGAGCCACGTAAAAGGAATGGTACCTGACATTCTGCTGCTCTCTCCGTAGTTGGCGTAAAGGGAAGCATTTTCGCTAAGCGCATAATCAACGCCCACATTGGGCGAAAAACGGTGGTTGGTCGCTTTGCCTAACCCCGTTTCAAAGGTGTAATCATCAAACCGAAGCCCATAGTGAAGTGTAAGGGCCTCGTGGGTTGTTTTGCCCTGGACAAACAAGGCGCGCTCTTGCGAGGTTGTCGGCGCGTATTTGGTGATGGCTGCATCTAGCGCGTGGGGCGCGTAAGGTCCTTTTGTTTTTTCGTCTTGCCACTGGGCACCCGCGGTGATTCGGTGGTTGGCTAGGGGTGTTGCAAAATCAAAATGGTTTTGGACGCTTGCGCCCAGTGTTTCATTTTTGTACGTCAAGGCGTTGTCTTTTCGCTCAAGCTCAACCGTGGAAAAGTTTAGTTTTGTCTCAAGGTTTACGAGTGCGCTTGGGTTGTACGTGTGTTGCACGCTGTAGGTCGTTGTTGTTGAGAGGATTTTTTCAAGAGGATTTGGGCCGCTTGGGTCGTGGACGCCCGTGTCGCTTCCTGCTCTTCCCCATTGAAAATTGCCGCTGTTTTCGTTTTGCCCTAAGCTGACGCGCAAGTCGTGGTCTTGGAGGCCAAGGGCGCTAAATTTGAAAAAATAATCCCTGTCTTTGTGCGCTGTGGCGTAAACGGTATCGTTTTTACCGTTTTTGTAGTTTTGCGCGTTGAGGCCAGAGAGGGCCACATACGCCCCAAAATAATCCGTGACATGGTAGCCAATGGCGCTGGCGTGTTTTGCCTTTGCATTGGTGTTGTAACCTGATTTTAAGATGCCTCCACTGTTTTTGTTTGGGGTGGTGAAGTCTTGCGCGTCTTTGGTGGTCATTTCAATCGCCCCACCTAGTGCCGCGCCCTTTGAAGCATCGGGTGCGGTTTTAACTTCTAGTGCTTTGAGCAAATCAGGATTAATGCCCAGTTCATTCCCGCGGTGCTGGAAGATGTTTTTACCCAGTTTTGCCCCATCAAGAGAGATATTGGCAGTGCTGCTTTCAAGACCTCTAAGGTAAACCCTTTGGGCATTGGCTGCACCCCCGCCAACGTCGGTTGAGGCACTTTGTTTAAAGAGGTCAAAAAATGTATTGGCCTGCTGTTGTTCTGCAACAGCAAGGTCTATTTCCATGGTATTGGTCTTTCTTTCTTGTTGCTGGACGACCTCCACTTCCTCTAAAAGGATGCTAGGTTGAGCCACCAAAAAAGTCGGAAGGAGCAAAGGGAACGTGCTTAGACACAGTTGGAGAGATTTTTTCATACACACACCTTTTTACATTTTTGCAACTGAGTTGCATGTGGAATTATAGTTAACGGAAGTTAAATAGAACTTAGTAATGAGAATAGTTATTAGATAAATTTTTCCCTTCTGAAAAGCACGCGGTTGTGTCAAAAAGTTCAGAGTGAGCATTTTATTTCTCAGAAAAAAAGGTTACATGTAAACCTTATATCTGCAAAAAACACAAGTGTGCTACAATGCAAAAAAACAGATTTGTGGAGTAAAAAATGCCTACCGTTTCCCCCACTTTTGTGCAAGAAGATATCTTGGAGGTGATGCAAATCGCTTTGCCTGATCGTATGATTATCTTTTTAGACGATGCGGGGCGGGTGGTGTTTCGCTCAAACACGTTGCTTGGGTGCGATGGGTGTGCCGTTTGCAATCCAGGCCAGAGCATTTACGAGTACCCTTCGTGTGATGTGTTTAAATTGTTTCAAGATTACCCCAAAGAGCATCTTGGCGCGCTAAAGACTCCCAGAGAAAGCACGGTGCGCATCACCACTTCTAAAGGAGAGGTGCGTACGCTGCTTACGACGTTAACCCCTTTGGTGAAAACTTCCCACAAGAGTATTGCGTTTTTATTTTCTGTGGTCGATCAAACAGCTTTAGTTCTTGCCGGTCAAGCCCTTTCTTTGCAAAAAGATTTGTTGAAAAATGTGCTGCACAACCTTCCTGATGTGGTCTTTGCCAAAGACATGAAAGGGCGGTTTTTGGTGTGCAATGCCCAATGCGAAGCCTTGCTGGGTGTGGCGCCTGGGGAAGCCCTTGGGAAGAAGGACGCGGATTTTTTTACCCCTGAGATTGCCCAAGCCATCCGTGCACAAGATGCGAAAGTCTTGGAACTTGGCGTGGTGCAAGTAAACGAGGAGTGGTTGCGTTTTCCCGATGGGCGCGAAGCCTTGTTTGAGACCACTAAGGCGCCGTTGCGTACAGAAGAGGGAGCGTTTATCGGCGTTCTTGGTATCGCGCACGATGTGACTCACCGCAAACTTTTAGAAGAGCATTTGCAACTGACACAGTTTTCGGTTGACAAGGCGGTGGTGCCTATTTTTTGGATTGATGCGGTTTCGGGGGGTATGTTTTATGTTAATGAAGCTGCCTGTGAGAGCCTTGGGTATACCAAAGAGGAGTTGACTCAACTTGGCGTTATTGATATCGACCCCAATTTTGACCAAGCCACGTGGGATGCCCACGCTAAAAACCTCAACCGCATCCGCGCCTCGCACTTTGAAACCTTGCACCGGCGTAAAGATGGGAGCATTTTTCCTGTGGAAGTGTTTGCCTCTATTTTTGTTTATCAAGGCAAAGACTATAACATCGCCTTTGCGATTAACATCAGCGAGCGCTTGGAAAAAGAGGCGACGCTAACCAAAAAAGAAGCCATGCTGCGTGCGTCTCAGCGGATAGCCAAAGTGGGGAGTTGGGAGCTTGATTTGGAGGGGCAAACTTTGGTGTGGTCAGAGGAGACGTACCGTATTTTTGGAATGGATCCTGCTAAACCGCTCACTATCGAAGACTCCATGAGCGCGATTCACCCAGAGGACAAAGAGGCGACAGTGTCGGCGTATTGGGCGTCTACGAAAGACCCGACTCGCCCTTACCATGACATCGTGCACCGCATCATAGTGGGAGATGAGGTGCGGTTTGTGCATGAGCAATGTGAAACGCTTCATGACCCAACAGGCAAGCCCCTGCGCTCCATCGGCACGGTGCGCGATGTGACTGATGAGCGTGCGTTGATGGAGCAAATCGAGTACCTTTCCTTGCATGACCCCCTGACAAAACTGCCCAACCAACTCTTGCTAAAGCGCGAACTTGGCTACGCTCTAAAACGCGCACGCAAAACCCACACGCTTGTGGCGGTCTGTTTCATTGACTTAGACGATTTTAAGTACATCAACGACTTGTATTCTCACGAAACGGGTGACCGCATCTTGCAAGAGGTCGCACACCGCCTTCAAGAAGTCGCCAACCACAGCTACACCTTGGCGCGTTTTGGGGCCGATGAGTTTGTGGTGATTGTGGAGGAGATCACAAGTCCTGCCCATGTGATTGCGAAGCTTGATGCCTTTTTGCACGTCCTCAAAGCGCCTTTTAATATTGATGGGCGTGATTATACGATGACGGCGAGTGTGGGCATTAGTCTTAGCCCCACCGATGCCAACGAAGCCGAAGATTTGATTAAATTTGCCGATGTGGCGATGCACCAAGCCAAGCATTTGGGGCGCAACAAATACGCCTTTTACTCTCAAATTTTGAGCGACCAAATGAGCCAACGCATGCGCATCATGGCGCACTTTAAAAAGGCTCTTGAGGCCAACAGTTTCATCCTTTATTACCAACCGCAAATCGACCTTGAGAGCATGCATGTCGTGGGGTTCGAGGCATTGTTGCGGTGGGAGCATCCTGCCCTTGGCTTTGTGAGCCCAGCAGAATTTATTCCCTTAGCAGAAGAGAATGGGCTGATTATCCCCTTGGGAAAATGGGTGCTTGAAACAGCGTGTGCCCAACTCAAAAAATGGCACAAAACGGGAGTTTTCAAAGGAACTGTAGCGGTTAATGTCTCAGGCGTGCAGCTTGATGAGGGGCGGTTTACCCAAACGGTAGCCCATGCTTTGGAGACAAGCGGGCTTGGGAGCGAGAGCCTTGAACTTGAAATCACCGAATCCTCCCTCATGAACAACCCCCACGCATGGCGCGCAGAATTTGAAAAGCTCGACAAATTGGGCGTAAAACTGGCGATGGATGATTTTGGGACAGGGTATTCTTCGTTGTCACACTTGCGCCAAATGCCCTTGGATGTGCTCAAAATCGACCAATCTTTCGTGTTTGACCTGCCCCAAGACCCCGATGCGTGTGTGATGGCCAAAGCCATCGTGGGCTTGGCCCAAAACATGAAAATGGACGCCTTGGCGGAGGGCATCGAAACTAAGGAACAGCTCATGTTTCTAAAAGCCCTTGGCTGTGGCTACGGGCAAGGGTATTACATCGCCAAACCCATGCCAGCGCATGAAGTTCCAACGTTTTTAAAGCAATGGCATCCAAAAATCCCTTACATGTAAGGAAAACCTTGTTTTTTTATTGATATTTTTCAACGTTAACCCTTTACATGTAAGGTATAATGCGCCCAAAAAAGAGGTTGTTTTTAATGGAAACCATACGCAGGGGAATTATCTGCGATCCGCATGTGTTGTATTTTGACTATACCGCTTCAGGACTAGCGTACGCACCCATCGAGCGAAAGATTCGCAGGCTTTTAAAAACCTATGCCAACACCCACTCGGAAGTCTCTTCCAATGCCCTAAAAACCCAAGCCCACTACGCTAAGGCTAGAAAAAGTTTGCGCCAAAGTTTGGAAGTGGATGAGCGGTTTTACATCATGCCAACAGGCACGGGGGCCACAGGCGCGATTAAGAAATTTCAAGAACTTTTAGGGCTGTATTGCCCGCCTGCAACGCGCGAGCGTTTTGCCATTGCGCCCAAAAACCTGCCTTTGGTGTTGGTGGGGCCCTATGAGCACCACTCTAACGAGGTGAGTTTTCGTGAAGCGCTGTGCGAGGTGGTGCGCATCCCTCTTAATGGGCAAGATGTGTTAGATTTGGGCGCACTGGAAAAGGTTCTCGAAGCCAATAAAGGGCGCGAAATCATCGGAAGCTTTAGCGTGGCTTCTAATGTCACGGGTGTACTCACTGACTATAAAGCCTTGTATGAGCGCATCCACGCCCATGGGGGCATCTTGTGCCTTGACGCCGCGGCCGCTTCGCCGTACATGAACATCGACTGTGCCTTTTACGACGCGCTGTTTCTCTCTCCGCACAAGCTTCTAGGAGGCCCAGGTTCTTGTGGGCTTTTGGTCATCAAAAAAGAACTGTGTAAGGGGTGTAAACCCACCTTTTCAGGTGGCGGGACGGTAGCGTACGTGTCGCGCACGTCGCAAGAGTACCTCAAAGACGTAGAAGCCCTAGAAGACGCGGGCACGCCGGGCATCTTGCAGTTTATCCGCGCGGCAGAAGCGTACAAACTACGCAATGCCATCGGGCTTGAGCGCATTAACGATGTCAAAGAAGAGCTTAAAGTCTACTTTGGAACGCGGGTGCGAGAGCTTAAGGGGGCTAAACTCTACTGCCACTACGGCCAGCGTAAATTGCCCATTTTTTCCCTCAACATGGAAGGGGCGCATCAAGACGACATGGCCAAGATGCTCAGTGAGCGTTATGGCATCCAAACCCGCTCAGGGTGCAGTTGCGCAGGGCCGTATGGGCATGATTTGCTTGAACTCACCGACGGCCAGCCCTTTAGTCAAAAACCAGGATGGCTGCGCATCAGCATCCACTTTACCCACACCAAAGACGAAGTAGATATCTTGCTTGACGCGCTTGATACGTGCGCGCGGACATTACGAGGAGAGAAAAAATGACCTATGAACAAGTGACCATTGCCCCTAAAACTATCGCGGGCGTGAAAGAGCGCACCTCAAACCTTGAAGAACAAGAGTACGAAGGCGCAAAGATTCCCTCCTTGTGGCGGGCGTATTTTCAAAGTAGCATCCTAGACCCCATCCCTAACGAAGTGCCCGACACACCGCCTTATGGGGTTTATTTTAACTACGAAGATGGGGTGCGGGCAAAGTACGACGTGCTTGTGGGGGCAGAAGTGTCAAGCACCAAAGGGCTTGGGAGTGACTACGTATCCATTGCGCTTGAGGGCGGCGTGTATTTGCGTTTTGATGCTAAGGGCGAGATGCCTACGGCGACCGTAGATTTATGGGCAAAGATTTGGCGCTTTTTTGAGAAAAGCACCGAGTACGCACGCACCTTTGGGACAGATTTTGAAGTCTACACGGGCGAAGATGAGGTAAGTATTTACATTGGCATCCAAGCGTAACGCGTTTTTACCCGCCACCAAGGAGGAGATGGAAGCCCTTGGGTGGGCGCAGTGTGACATCATCCTCGTCTCAGGCGACGCGTACATCGACAGTCCCTTTATGGGCGTGGCGGTGGTAGGGCGCGTGCTAGAACGGGCGGGGTTTAACGTCGGGGTGATTGCTCAACCCATGAACGAAGAAGACATCGCACGCCTTGGGGAGCCGCGCTTGTTTTGGGGCGTGAGTGGAGGCAGTGTGGACTCCATGGTTTCTAACTACACCGCGAGTAAAAAATTTAGAAACGACGATGACTACACGCCTGGAGGCAAAAACACCAAACGGCCTGATCGCGCGAGCATGGTGTACACTAACCTCATTCGCCGTGTGTTTAAGCCCACGGTGCCCATCATGCTTGGGGGCATTGAGGCGAGTTTGAGGCGCACAACGCACTATGATTTTTGGTCAAACAAACTGCGCCGTCCGCTCATTTTGGATGCGAAGGCGGATTATTTGCTTTATGGCATGGCAGATAACAGCGTGGTGGAGTTTGCGAGGGCCTTGGAAAAAGGCGAGGGCGTAGAAGCGGTGCGGGGGCTGTGCTACGTGGCTAAAGCTCCTAAAGAAGAGTACCTTTCCCTTCCTTCTTTTAGCGCGTGCACCAAAGACCCGTTGGTGTTCATGGACATGTTTGACCTCTTTTACCACAACAACGACCCCTTAAGTGCTAAAGGATTGTGCCAAGAGGTGGACGGCCGTTATGTGGTACAAAACCCGCCCGCGCCGTACTTGACACCTGAGGAGATGGACGCGGTTTCAGCCCTTGCGTTTACCCGTGAAGCCCACCCCAAAGACGCGGCCCAAGGGGAAATCCGCGCGCTAGAGACCATCCGTTTTTCCCTCTCAACCCATCAAGGGTGTTATGGGGAGTGCAATTTTTGTGCTATTAGCGTCCATCAGGGGCGCACGGTGCGTAGCCGCAGTGAAGCGTCCATTGTGGAAGAAGCCACACAGCTCACACAACATCCCAAATTTAAGGGCATCATCCACGACGTGGGCGGTCCGACGGCCAACATGTACGGCTACGAGTGTGCCAAAAAGTTCAAAAAAGGCACGTGTGAGGACAAAACCTGTCTTTTTCCCTTTACATGTAAGGCCATGCCCGTGAACCACGCGCGGCAGATTGGACTGTTGCGCAAGCTTCGGGCGTTGCCAAAGGTGCGCAAAGCGTTCATCGCCTCAGGGATTCGTTACGACCTCATCGCCGAGGACAAAGCCCACGGCGAAGCCTACCTCAAAGAGATTTTAGAACACCACATCAGCGGGCAGATGAAAGTAGCGCCCGAACACATCGACGATGAAGTGCTTTCTCTCATGGGAAAACCCGGCAAAGCCTCACTCGTGAGCTTTAAAGCCCTCTTTGACAAGCTCAATCCCAAAAAACAATTTCTCACCTACTACCTCATCGCCGCGCATCCAGGATGCGAAGAGCGGCACATGCATAGCCTCAAAGAGTTCGCCTCCACAGTGCTCAAGATGAACCCCGAACAAGCGCAGATTTTCATCCCCACGCCCTCGACCTACTCGACGCTCATGTATTACTCAGGACGGCACTACCTCACGCGTAAGCCCATCTTTGTGGAAAAAGAGATGGGCAAAAAAGAGCGCCAAAAGCAGATTGTCATCACCAAAGAAAAGCCAAGAGGGCGCGGAGAGATGGATGGCTAGAGGCCTTACATGTAAGGGATTTTATGCGTGGTAGTGGGGTTTCGCTTCTTGGGGTTATCGTAGGTTTACTGTTGTGGTGGATGGGCGATACGTTTTTGGAAACGCCCCCAGAAACACCCCAAGAAAAACGCACCGAACGGGACTATCAAAAGGCTTTTTGTCCAAGCTTAAAAGGCCAAATGGAATACGTCTTGCCCGATAAAACGCGGGTGGACTGCCTCACCGCTACCCACGCTATCGAAATCGACTGGGCAGAAAAATGGGCCGAGGGCATCGGCCAAGCCTTGTACTACGCCAAGATGACAGGCAGAGCACCTGGTGTCGCGCTCATCGTGGGCGAAAAAGACGCGCGCTACCTTAAGCGACTAGAACTTGTGGCTAAAGACGCGGGCATTTCGGTGTTCGTGATTGCACGGTAGTGTCGCTTTTATGCGCAGTATTAAGAATCACACTTTACATGTAAGCTATGGTCATTGACCCATGTTTGGCTATTTTTAAAATAGAATCACCCAAAATCCAGTGGACTTTTTATCTCGTTCTTATTGAGTTCTTTGATAACGTGTGTGTATATCATCGTCGTTTCAACAGATTTGTGCCCTAAAAGTTCTTGTATGGAGCGTATATCTACACCATTTTGTAAAAGATGCGTAGCGTACGAGTGTCTAAAGATATGTGATGTTACCCTCTTGTCTATATGTGATTTCATAACGGCATTTTTTATGTTTCTACTTAGCGTTGTATCTAGCATATGATGTCTTCTTTTCTCGCCGCTTCTTGGGTCTGTTGAGATACTATCCATGGGAAAAACATACTGCCATTTGGTCTCAAATTTGGCTTTTGGAAACTTTCGCTCTAGCGCATAAGGGATATAAACACTGCCATATCCATCTTGCAAATCTTTTTGATGCAGTTCTTTTACTTTTTCAATCTGAATTTTAAGCTCATCTTTTATTTTATGAGGTAGCGGTAATGTTCTATCTTTTAACGATTTGCTATCCCAGATATAAATCTTATCAAACCCAAAATCAATGTCTTTGATGCGGATATTTTGCACCTCGCTCATCCTCAGACCACATCCATACATAAGCTTGACCATAAGCTGGCAGATGCCTTTCATGTTTAAAATGACCTTCTTCACTTCATCTATCGTAAGAACGACGGGGATATGCTTTCTTTCTTGCGCTCTTAAAGCTTGAATGTTCCAAGTGCTGATATCAACACCTAAAACTTCCCTATATAGAAATAATAAAGCACTAAAAGCTTGATTTTGCGTAGTTGAAGAAACTTTTTTTGTTACAGATAAAAAAGTCAAAAAATTTTCCATCTCTTTTTTGCCCAAATCCAATGGATGTCGCTTCTGATGAAAGAAAATATAGTGCTTTATCCAAAAAATATAAGTTTTTTCTGTTGAAATACTGTAGTGCTTAAATCGTATCTTATCACGAACCACATCGAGTAGTTTTTTCTTCATCATAAGCTCCTAACAATTAAACTACACAATGAGCATTTAACACTTTTTTCAGTTGTTTAAACGACAAAATGTTCAAATAACGCCAAAAAACATTTTTAAATGGCTATTGAAATTTAAAATATTTTAATAAATTTAGCAAAAAACTAGTCAAAATATTGCATTTTGAAATATTATTGTTAAATAAACAAACATTTTTTATGTTCATTTATTTGAGCATATTGGGCTGTTTTATATATAATGTTCATTGAATAAATAGTTATGGATTAAAGATATGAAAGAAATTGAAGTAGACGGAAATTTAAGTGCTATTACAACTTGTTTAAATGAATTCACTGATAGCTTTCATGCTGTATGGTTCCGCGGTCAACCAAATTATGAACACAATCTTATTCCTAGTATTTTTAGACAAGGTATAAAGTTTGGTATAGCTTTTGATGAACAACGAATGTTCGATGAATTTAAACGACGTTATCCTGATCAATCTAATAGCCATAAAAGCTCGTATGAATGGTTAACACTTATGCAACATTATGGCTTACCAACAAGATTATTAGATTGGTCGAGTAACCTTCTTGTGGGTTTGTATTTTTGCTGTATTAATGACATAGAAAAAGATGGTGCATTATATGTTTTTGATCCAACAAACATGGAAAGAAATTATCGATTTAATGAACTTCTAGAAATGCAAATTCAAGAAAAATCTAGAAGTGATTTCTACCATAGAATTATTTACAAACTGGATGGCATATTGGATGAAGATAGTTTACTTAATGGCATCGCCTTAAGTGAACTAAGAAGCAACCTATACAAGCGTGCCAAATTTACGGGATTGTCTGCAGGTAGTAATGAGAATTTTGAAAGCTTGTCTATAAAAGCAAACTTACCAAACACTGTAGATATGGATGGTAATGTCATTCCTCATGTGTATCAAGATATTAAACGAGCCTTCTCTAATATCATTCCGTTCAAAGCCCCACATCTTAATCCAAGAATTCGTCAACAGCATGGATTTTTTACTTTCCACGGTGGAATGTATATTGATGGAGAAGAATTTATACCTGTTGGGAATATGGAAGATGAAATGTATACTGGAAACTCCTTAATAAAAATAAAAATTTTGAAAAATGATAAAGAAAATTTATTGCGCGAGCTTGCTTATTCTGGAATTAGAGAGGCAACTCTTTTTCCAGACATGGAATATCAAGCTAAAGAAATTAAAGAATTATTTTCGTCAACAACCAATCCATAACAAATCAGGGGAGCCAATAAATTACCCTGCGGGCTATTTATTGGCTCACTTCAAACGTTATAAAACCTAAGGAATATAATGAATAAACAAAAGAAATTTGATGATATTTTGAATAATTTAAATATTCCTAAAGAACATCACCAAAATATTAATGAACTACTATTAGATTTCGTAAATGATATTACAAAAGAAGAATTTTTAAAAGAACTACCCAAAGATGATTTTGACATTATTGGTCAATCAATTTCTTGTATATCCAATATATGTCCACCCGAGTTAGAAGAACTAAAGACTACTAAACAATATACAGAAGTATATACTTTACTTATTCAATCTAAAGAAATTGGAAAAATAGATAATAAATTAATAGAAATATATGAACATAATAAAAACTTGACAAAAAAGTTATTATTAAATAAAAAAATTGAACTTGAGAAAACCATTTTAGAGAAACAATATAAAAACTATTTTAAAATTAAAGATAACTTACCTGAAAAAGCTAAAATGATATTAGATAAAAAACTTTCAAAAACCAATCAAAAATTAGTTAAAAAATATTATTTGATAAGTAAAGAGTTGGAAAATTTTGAGTATTCTCCATTAGTCTTGAAATTAAATGAAAATACATTAAAACTGAATATTAAAAATGATGATATTTTTAGTTATATTACATTTTTAATATTAAAACCAGTACATCAATTATTTTGTTATTTTGATTTAGATGATAATTGGGATAATTTTCCTTTAAAGTGGTATATATTGAATCAACCTATTACTCTTGGTAAATCATTACTATATTATTATAATCAAGGTATAGATATATCATCATATTTAACTGATAAGTATAGAGAGAATGATTTTGAAGAGCTAAATAGATTATTAAAAAGCAATTATTTATCTCCTCCAACTTCACATATATTATGTTCAAGAAAAGAAAGCATACTAGAAATAATAAATTGCTATAAAAATAGTATGTATAGTGCTTGTATTTGTCTCTGTTTTACTCTTATTGAAGGAATCACTTGGGATTTTACAATCTATTTACAAGAAACAAAAAAATCTATTTATAATGACACAACTTATTCATCAATAAAAACCTTAAATGGTAATATATTGAAAAATCCAACAATAGGTGATATGATTAATCAAACATCGTTAAATTCGATATTTGATGATACATTTATTAAATATTTTTGTGAAGAACTTTATAATGAGAGAAATCCTGTTTTACATGGAAGAGAAACTCAGAAATTTAATAAAGAAAATGCATCAAAAAAACTTGCTACATTGGAATATATTATCACTACTATAGAATCATATATCAAGAACCAATTTAAAGAAAACATGAAAAATAATATCCCAAAAGAAGTACAAGAAAATATTTTAATGTCAATAAAAACAGCAAGAAATAAAAAGGTTTTATAACAAATCAGTCGTATTATACGAAAGTAGCAAATCAGTTATGATTTCTACAGAGAGTACGTAAAAGTAACATATCGGACAAATCAGGAAACGGCCGGTTCGCTTAAGCGATTAAAAGGTCAGTTTGGTCTCCAGCCAGATAGTTACACTGTAAATTTGAGTGGCGACCGGATCGACTATGAGTCAGATCGAATAATGCACGAGTGAAGATTAGGTGTAACGCGGTTATTTTGATCAGGCAGGCACAGCTTCTGTCCTGCCCTAACGAACTCTCAATATCAAAATAATGAGGTTCTACGCTATGCATTCTATCGGATTCGATATCGGCAAGTCAACGATCAGTGTCCACGTCCCGCTCAATGTTCTCGATCTCGAGATCGAGAACACCTCCAAGGCAATCAAATCCTTCTACTCCAAGTTGAAAAAGCTCTATCAAAAAGAGCTGGACAGTATTGTCTTCGTCTATGAGCCAACCGGTAGTTACTCCGCTTTGCTGACAAAGTTTTGCGCTCAACACGGCATCAAAGCTTTTGTTATCAATCCCAAGCAGTCCGCCAATTTTGCCAGGGCCCTAGGGCATCGCAACAAAAGCGACAGGATCGACGCGCAGATGCTCTCAAAAGCTATCGCCGTCGCCCGTGAGGATGAGACTAGAGTTCCGATCGTAGACAACACGGTCGAGACGATCAAGGAACTGATGAGCTACTATCGCTTTACCGTCAAACAGCGTGTCGCGATGACCAACCATCACGAAGCGCTCAGGCATAAAGAGGGCAACGCCTATACACTCAAAGACCTAACTAAAAGGATCAAAGAGTTCAAGGAGAAAGAAGCCGAGATATTGGCGAAGATCAAAGCACTTATCGAAAGCGATGGAAGGTTTGCAACCGCTTTTTCCAATATCAAATTCATTCCCGGCATCGGCGATATCGCCGGGATTGTCCTGCTGCACCTGTTCATCAAATATCCCCAGGCCAATCAAAGGCAGATCGTATCGCTGACTGGTTTGGACCCTGTCGTCAAAGAATCCGGGACATCGGTACGATCTCGGGCCAAGATATCAAAAGCAGGCTCCAAGCTCTACCGAGGAAACCTGTTTATGGCAACGATGGTCGCCATCAAATTCAATGACGAGATGAAGGACCTGTACAACCGGCTCAAGGAAAACGGCAAACATTCGACCGCAGCACAGATCGCAGTAATGCGTTAGCTCATCGTCATCGCTCATTCGCTTTATAAAAACAAGCTCTCCTATAATCCGAAAATCTATCGGAGAGCTTGCGGCAATATTCAGCGCAAAAGCCAAATTGAAGAGTCTGTTGCTTAAAATATAAATTCAATTAGAAACTGTTGCTATTCAGTAAGAAATTAATGATTTTTTAAGGTGGCGACTGGAGCTAGTAAATTACCCTGCGGGCAATTTACTAGCTCATTTTAAACGTTAGATGACAAAGGAAGTTAATTGAGTGAACTAAAGAATAGTACAATAATCAAATACTTCTATGACTTTATTGTCCAGTCTTCATTGACTAGTCTAGTTTTTCCAAAGAAAGATGGAAATATTAATAAAAATGAATTACAAGATATGAACTATTTTCTATTAAAACATAAAGAGAATAATAAAAAAGTATATAAAGACAATCTTTGCTATTTGATTAAACATATTAATTCGCTTCAAGATGAAGAAATAGAAAAATATAAAATTATTTATTTTCCATTTGTTAATGAGTTTATAGAAGTATCGAAAAATAGAGAAGACAAAGTATGTTCAACTCCTATATACTTTATATTTAGCATTAATAAAAGTTTTAAAAAAACTTTTATCGAATTAAAAAATTTATCTATATACCATAAAGAAAAATATCTAAAATCAATCTTTAAAAATGCACAAATTGTTTTTAATAACTACTATGCTTCAAATAAGCTATATGTAATTAATCATTCTGTTTTAGAAGATTTAAAAAAAGAATTGGAAGATAAAGAAATAGAAAAAAGTTATCCTAATAAAAATTTTGACTATTACATTAGTATTTTAAATAAATATATAGAAGCATCAAATTTAAATCAACAAATAAAAGAAGACTTTATTGAAATCTTAGATAACTTTAATGAAAATATCACAAATAAAATTAACAACAAGTCTACTCTTAATACAATAGTTGAAAATAGTACAAGTTCATTAATCGGGCTTGTAAATATTGAAAAACTAGTTGAGCAAGATAATATTGTAAAAGGATTACTAAATTCTTATAAAAGTTCATTAATTCCTTTTTTTGAAGGAATTAATACTGACGATAAGCTAAATAGAATATTATACTATCACCCATCTCAATATTTAAATGATATTTGCATTCAACAAAGTCAAAAAAATACACTTAAAATTAACGAAGATACTCTTAAAGCTTTACAAAAAAATCATTTAGGTTCATTTAATTCAGAGTTTGCAATTACCTTATCTCAAAGATTAGCACTAAGTAGTTATTTATCTCCCATGGATATTGTTCCAGTCAATGGACCTCCTGGAACTGGAAAGACCGCTTTACTAAGGGCTATTTTTGCAGATTATATTGTTAAAACTGCAATAAGAGCAAAAAATAGTTATGACAATGTTAAAAATGATCCTTATACTTTTATAGATACTGGAAAACCTATTTTAGGAACATCTAGTGTTAGACAGGCTATTAATAATATTATTGAAGGTATATCAGGTGGATTTGATGATGCTAAAAAGAGTAAAAAAGTTTTATATAAAAGATGGTTACAGTTAAAATTTTTTGAAGCTGATATAGAAGTTGATTTAATAGAAGAAGATTGTGTTGTTCCTCAAATTAGAAATAGTGAAAATAAATATGAAAACAAGGTTTTATTTACAAGTATAAATAAAATTTTTGACTATATCTCTTCTTTAGATGTTGACCTTGCTGAAATTGAATACTTAAATAAGATTAACTTAATATCAAAAAGGAATATTGAAGACCTAGACGATGCTATAAAATTTCTTTTTTCAAACATTAATAGACTTTCAAATGAAATAAATACAAAAATTGATAATTCTCCAGACAACGAGTTATTCAAAACATATGAAAAATTAGATAAAAATGAGAGGTTTGATACATTTTTTATTAGTCTACATTTATTAGAAGCTTTTTTTATTTTAAATTTAAAAAGATTAAATAAAAAATCTTCTAACGGGAAATGCCCTATTTGTAGTGATTCTATTGAAAGTAATGATTATGTTTTTCAATGTAAATCTTGTGAGTTCAAAATTTATAAAGAAGGCCAATTTAATGACATTAGTATTACAAAAGTTGAAGATTTAAAAGCTCTATTAGATAATAACTTAGAGCAAAATGATAAATTTTATGGAATTAAATATTACGATGGTGGTTATAAAATTGTTTCAAAAGATGAATCTGGTTCAGATTTATCTAACAACATTAATAATATATATTTAATAACACCATTATTTCCAATGATAACAGTAACTATGCATTCCCTTTTTGGTGCATTTAAGCATAAAGAGAATGATGAGCATATACTTATTAGAGAGTTTTTTGACCTAGTTTTATCTGATGAATCTGGAATGATTTTAGCTCCTATCGGACTTCCTGCACTATATATTGCTAAAAAAATGATTATTGTTGGTGATGAAAAACAAATAGAGCCAGTATATCCATTTGATGAAATTGTTGATAAATCAATTGTTGATAATATTTCATCGGATATTGATTATAGTAAGTTTAAAAAAGATCATTCTGCAATTTTTTCAAACTTTTTAACAATTGCTAATAGATCAACTTACTTCGATAGTTTTGAAATGAAAGAGCATGAAAAAAATGCATTGTGGTTAAAAGAACACTTTAGATGTAAAGATGAAATAATTGAATATTGCAATGAAATAATTTACAAAGGGATTTTAATTCCAAAAGTAAGATTTTATACAAATAAATTATACCTTGATGATGCGAAAGATTTTTACCCATCCATGAAATTATTTAACATTGATTCAACTGTTAAAAATAACAGTAGCTATCTAGAGACAAAAGAAATAGTTAAATTTCTACTGGAGAATATTTGTAATTTAACTGATATGTACAATAAACATAATGAAAAAAACATATCTTATGAAGAATTTTATAAGCATATAGGAATTGTTACACCATTTAATAATCAAAAAAAGATGATTATTCGTGAATTAAAAAAAGTAGAAAAATACAACTTAGATAAAATTCTTATAGGAACTGTACATGCCTTTCAAGGTAGTGAAAGAGAAATTATTATATTTTCACCAACAGTTGACAAAAATTATAATGGAGTACATTTTAGCAATCATGATAATGGAAACATGATGAATGTAGCAGTCTCAAGAGCGAAAAGTGCTTTTTGGGTATTTGGAAGTAAACAAGGCTTAAAAAATTGTGGTGAATACACAAAAAAATTGGTAGATTATATTGATACAAATTGCGAGTGTGAAATAAAATGTCCAATATGTAATGATTGCATTAATGAAGATGAAAAAGCTTTCAAATGTAAAAATTATAAATGGGATTATAAAACAAAAAAAGTAACTGGTTGTAATTTTATAATATGGAAATCAAACAAAACAACAAACTGTGACATTAATAAAAATGATTTAGTGAATTTGTTAATTAATAATGAAATTATCTTAAATAATAAAACATTTCTATTGGATATTAAAATTAACAACTTATTAAAAGAGAAGAGTGAAGATATTTATATAGAAACCGCAGATAAAGAGAATAAGAAATGTCCTCTATGTGAAAGTAAACTAAAGGAAATAAAAGGTAAATTTGGAGGCTTTTATGGATGTTGCAATTTTCCAAACTGTAAATATACAGAAAAAATCATCTAACAAAACCTAGCAGTGAACGCATAGCGTCACTGAAGTCAACCGTTAAAGGAGCTATCAATCGGTTAAAAATGAGCTAAGTAGTTTTTGTGATGAATATTTTAAAAATGATTCAGAAGTGAAAGAGTATTGTAAAAAACATTTTATACCATTTGATGAAGATGGGGGATGGGCTAAAGCGGAAAAAATTAGCCCCGTTCTCATTTTTGCCATTTTTTGGCTATGCCATAATGCACCAAAGAAAAAACAAGGAAAACCAATGGGGTATCAAGAACTTTTAACCACGCTGGCGCAAATCAAAACGAAATATAACATCCCCGAACTCTACCTTTTTGGCTCCTTTGCTAAACACCAAGAAAATGACCAAAGCGATGTGGACATTGCCGTGCGCCTTGAAAAAACAGATGCGCTTTTGTTGGTGCACATCCTCAAGGAAGCCAGAGAAAAACTACGCCGAAAAGTTGACATAGTGCAATTAAGAGAACGCATGAATCCTCTTTTGAAAAAACGCATTCTTGAAGAAGGGGTGCGCGTTGGATAGAGAGCTTGCTAAAAGTATTGTTGAGCAAATGATTCTCTCATGCGAGCGCGTCGGATAAAACGAGGCTACTTTAAATCCCATTTTACGCCTAAATGCTTTACATGTAAGGGTTTTTTTGGCGGGTAATGGGGTCTAGGTTTAGATGTGCCAAACAATCCCAAGCATTTACCATTTCCTCAAACATCTTTACAGAACATCATCCAGCCTGCCCTTATTGAAAAGCAAGAAACATTACCACCAAACAACTTGACTGGTGAGATATATCGTAATATAATACGAGATATTTATAGATTATAAGGATTATACTATGAATAATGTCATAATATCTCAAAACAAACATTGGGAACATGGGTATAAAAACCTCTACGACAGAGATGTGTTCCAAAAACTCCTTACAAATCTACAAACCAAACATATCCAAGTTTTGCAAGGGATAAGAAGAAGCGGAAAGTCATCACTTTTTAAGCTCCTCATCAATCATCTCTCCCAAACCATAGACCCCCATGAGATACTCTATATCAATTTGGATGACCCCTTTTTTACCAAATATTCCAACGACCCTACAAGTTTTTATGAAATCCTCCAAGCAGCCAAAAAACTTACCCAAAAAGAGATAAAGTATCTTTTTTTAGATGAAGTTCAAGCCATAGTGGGTTGGGAAAAGTATGTTAAAAGTGTCTATGATAGCGACGAGTTTGAAAAGATATTTATCACAGGCTCTAACTCTTCGCTTCTAAACGGTGCGTTTGCAACGCTACTTACGGGGCGCTATATCTCCACAAAGGTCTACCCCCTAAGTTTTCATGAGATTTTACATATCAATGGCATTACGAGTTTTTTAGAGCTCAACAAACACCGCCCAAAAGTTTTAAAACTTGTAGATGACATGATGCTTTATGGCGCATTTGTAGAGGTATATGGGCTGCAAGATGACTTAAAAAGGGAAGTGCTTAGCAGTTACTATGAGACTATCCTCCTAAAAGATTGCGTAGCGAATAATCAAATCAGAGACATCAAAGGGTTTAAAGAGTTGAGTTTTTATGCCCTAAGCAACCTCACTTCCCTCTACTCTTACGCATCTTTAGCCAAAGCGGTAACGTTGAACGATAAATCGGTCAAAGAGTATATTCAAGCGCTGGAAGATTGCTATTTGTTTAGTGAGCTAAAACTTTTTTCCTACTCTTTAAAAGAGCAGATGAACAACAAAAAGAAACTCTACTTATGCGATAACGGCTTTATGAATCTAGGATACAGTTTTAGTGCAAACTACGGAAAACTTCTTGAAAATTTGGTCTTTAGCGAACTCCAAAAACATGGGCTTGAGATATATTTTTACAACAAAGAGAGCGAATGTGATTTTATCGTCAAAAAAGAAGAGAAAACCATCGCTATACAAGTGTGCTATGCGCTAAATGACCAAAACAAAACCAGAGAGATAAACGGAATCAAAAAACTCCCCTTTGATGTGCAGGAGAAATACATCATCACCTACAATCAAAAAGAGACAATCGATGGTATAAAAGTAGTAAGTTTTTGGGAGTATTTTTATACATAACGCCCAAGGGGTGATGAGTGTTTTTTCTCTAAACATTCTTTACATGTAAGCATTTCCACGCAAACAACGAAAGCGACTGGGCGAAAAAATGGGTCAAGGGTGTCAGCCAAGTCTTGTACTGCGCCAACATGACAGGCAAAGTACCTGACGTCGTGCTCATCGTGGGTGAAAAGGACGCGCGCTACCTTAAGCGACTAGAACTTGTGGCTAAAGACGCGGGTATTACGGTGTTTGTGATTGTGTGCTAAGATAAAAAAACCTCTACAATTTTCACAACAATAAACCCATCAAAAATAGTATTGTTATAAATTTTTTAAAAAGTCACTTTAAGGACATGGGGAGTAGACTTCCTAAAAAGGGCGATGTGACGAAAAATTATTATGATTTCACGGCACCCCTTTATCTTATGAGGAGGTATACAATGGCGGAATTAGCAAGCAGTCGTCGAGACTTTTTACGGGTTTCGGCTCTGGGCTTTGGGGCAGCAACCCTAGCACCAGCGCTAAGTGCAAGCGAGGTGAGTACACAAAAGGTACTCTTTGGCGGATACCCCAAAGCCAACATTGGCTCACTCAAAGCGTTACAAACCAACGGCGAATTAGACTTTTTTTACCCCGATGCAAACTCCCTATGCAAGGCCGTTTATGTAGATGGCCAAGCCAAGGCATTTAGCGTCATCTGTACCCACAAAGGGTGCCCGACCATGTACGACCAAAGCACGGCCGTATTTACCTGTGGGTGCCACTACACCAAGTACGACGCGAAGAAAAACGGGCAAATGATTATCGGACATGCCACAGGCGGGTTGCCACAAGTTCGGCTTGAGATTGAAGGTGATGCGCTCTATGCTACTGGCGTAGACGGGCTTATCTTTGGGCGTATCGCCAACACAATCGGTTAAGGAGCACCCCATGGCAATCACATTAACAGACCGCTTACCCATCCCCCATGCACAAGCAGAAGTCAAAAATATCACCTGTGAGTTTTGTATCGTGGGTTGTGGCTACAAATCTTACAAATGGCCCGCAGGGACGGAAGGCACGCTTAAAAACAACGCCTTTGGCGTCGACCTTTCCCAGCAACAATTTGTCGATGGCATTTGGTGTAGCGAACGCATGTTTAACACCGTCACCGACCGCGATGGCAAACAGTACAACTTCATGGTCATTCCCGACCAAGAGTGCGTCGTCAACAAAGGCCAAAACTCCGTTAGAGGTGGCATGATGGGCGTCTCCACCTTTAATGCCTCAAGCCCCACCAAAGACCGCCTGAAAGAACCCATGATTTACCGTGGTGGCATGCAGATGGAAACCTCTTGGGATGAGGCCATAGGCTTAGTGGCTAAAGTGTACAAAAAAATCATCGACCGCGATGGAGCCGATGAAATCTCCCACAAAACCTTCGACCACGGCGGCGGCGGCGGCGGTTTTGAAAACACATGGGCCACAGGTAAGTTGTTCCACACGGCCATCGACACCAAGTCCGCTTCCATCCACAACCGTCCTGCGTACAACTCTGAAGTACACGCAAGCCGTGAGATGGGCATAGGCGAGCTAAACAGCAGTTATTATGACGCGAGCATTGCCGACACGTTGCTCATCATCGGCTGTAACCCGTACGAGTGCCAAACGAACCTTTTTAATGTGCACATGCTTCCTAACATGCAAGGTGCTACCATCAGTGACAAGCAAAAAGAGTTTGACAAAGGCGAGAGCGCGGCGGCGGCTAAGGTCATTTATGTAGACCCCAGACGCATGGCGTCCATCACCAATTCCATCGACGCCGCAGGAGCGGAAAATGTCCTGCATCTCCAACTTAAACCCGGCACTGATATTACCCTTATGAACGCCCTTGTGAGCTATATTTTCGAGCAAGGATGGGCGGATGAAGATTTCATCAAAAACCATGCAGAAAACTTTGGCGCGATGTACAAGGCCAATAAAATCTCCCTCGAAGAAGCAGCGAAAATCACCGAACTTAAAGTAAGTGACATGAAAAAAGCGGCCCAGTGGATCGCCGCACCCAAAGCCAGTGGCCACCGCCCACGCACCTCAATCTACTACGAAAAAGGGGTGATTTGGGGGATTAAAAACTATGAAAACATCGCCTCCATCGTCAATTTGGCGATTCTTACCCACAGTGTTGGGCGCGCAGGAACAGGCGTGTGCCGCGCGGGTGGACACCAAGAAGGGTACACCAGACCTCACTACCACGGCCCAAGCCGTCAAAACCTCGCGGTCATCGACACGGACATCATCCAAGGCAAATACCTCGCCTATTCTATTTGGGCGACCAACCCTTTTGGGCAATCTATCGCCACAGAACGCTTGCGCAACGTGGTCACCAAGCGCGCGCAAATCGTCAAAGACGCCATCAACGGCTACCATGGAAACGACCTAGACCAATTGGCCGAAATCATTTACCGCGCGTGTAAATCTGGCGGCTTGTTTGTGGTGGACGTGGACATTTACCCTACCCAATCAAGCGAACGGGCCCACGTGGTCTTGCCCGCAGCTACCACCATGGAGATGAACCTCACATCCATGAGCGGCGAGCGACGTTTGCGCCTTTCCCAAAAAGCCATCGACGCACCAGGCACCGCTAAACCTGATTGTCTCATCGCCGCAGCTATTGCCAACGCCATGAAGGCAGAATACCTCAAAGTTGGCAACGCGGCCATGGCAAAACGCTTTGAGGGCTTTGAGTGGAAAAGTGAAGAAGACGCCTTTAGAGACGGCTTCGCAGGGCAAGGTGCAGACATGGCCAGCCAAGGCGGCGCTACAGGCAAACTCGCCACTTACAAGCTCCTTGAGAAGGCAGGAAACGACGGTGTGCAATTGCCTATCACTAAAAAAGAGGGCGACAAGCTTTTAGGCACGCGTATGCTCTACACCGATGGAAAGTTTGGCACCAAAACGGGCCGCGCGACCTTCTTGCCCACCCCACAACCTGCCATGCCCGAACAAGTAGCCAAGCAACAACGCCGCTACAAATACTGGGTCAATACAGGCCGCATCAACGAAGTGTGGCAGTCCAATTACCACACCGGAAGGCTCGCTTTTACCGCCAAACGTTGGCCGATGGCACCTTTGGAAGTGCACCCAAAAGACGCTAAAGAGTTAGGCGTAGTGGATGGAGATATTGTGCAACTGTACAACGACTACGGCTCCACACGCGCCATCACCATCGTCACCGATGCGGTGCGTCCTGGCGAGGTCTTTGGGGCTTTTGGCTTCCAAAACTCCATCATCAACGACTTGTGCACGGATTACGTAGACCCTGATACGAAGATTCCTTTTTACAAAGGAACAGCCGCAAATATCGTCAGAATCGGCCGCAGTGAAGGGCTCATCAAAGACATGACCTTCGCCTCACGCGCCTAGAAAAACCACCCACCGTCAGGTTATGGCGGTGGGACTCGTGTGTTATTGTAAAATGCTATCAACAATGCCTAATATTTATTAGAAGTGCTTTTTGGCGGGGACTGTGCTTTTAAATGCTTTACATGTAAGGCACATCACCCCTGCAAACAAAACCCCTTAATACCGCTTTTTATACACAAAATCAAGGCTTCCTGCGTTTTCTCTAGCGCCCAGTTCCGCGTTCCATTTGTCGGTGAGTTGGCGTTGAAGCACGGCTTCACCCCCTTCAAATTTGTTTTTAATGAGCACGACGGTGTTGGTGGAGAGGTTTTTTCCTACCACGGTTTCGACGTATTCGTTGCTAGGGTCGTATTCAAAATACAACACATCCAGTCCCAGCTCTTTGGCGTAATCTTTAGAGAGTTCGTTGACCAAAAATAGGGACACTTGGCTAGCGCGGTGTTCTTCGCTCAAGGAGGAGCCTTCGCCTCCCAAGCGGGTGCCAAAGATGAGCAAGGAAAGGATGTCTTGTTGGGGCATGATGGGGTTGGAGCTAAGGTAGATGCGCGGGTTGCTTTGGGTGCCGCTGATGCGGATAGTGATATCCACTTCGTTGTGGGCGTAGCGCGCGTGGATGTCTAGCACGGGGTCGATGGGCTCAAGACCCCGAAAATAGAGGTTAGAGCGCTCTAGCGTGTAGGTTTTGCCCAGTTCTGTGTACGTTCCTGCGATGTCATGCAACGAACCGTAGAGTTGCAAGGGTTCTTTGGCTGCTTTTTTGAAGTAAAACACCCCGTCGCTTTTGAGGTTGACGCCGTTGTGGGCATAGGTCAAGCCATCCACAAAAAGGGCAAGCTCAAGGGCGACGCGCGCTTTAAAGTAATCCTCTTTGGTGCTTTGCCCATTTCTTGTAAGAATAACAATGTCTTGGTCGGTGTGGATGCTAAGGGCAGGGGCTTTGTAATGGACAAGCACATCTTTGGCATGCAATTCCCCCTCAAAGCGAAGCACCTCTTCTTGGGCGCTTACATGTAAGTCCCCCGTTATGCGTCCTGCGCCAAAATCAGGATGGGCGAGGAAAAAATCGTTGACGTGAAGGTCTAGGAACCACTGGGGCAAAAAACTTGCGTTTAAGGAAAGGCCTTCAAACTCAAGGCTTCCTTGGCGCGTCGCAAGGTCAATACTTCCTGCTTTGGTGAGGCTGTACACACGGGGCTCTCCAAAGGCACCTCCGAGGGTAAAATCAAACTGCTCGATGCGCAAGTGTTCTTCTTGAAGCACGCTTGTTAAGGCAATCCCATCGACCCCGTATCCTTCTAGGGAAAGGTGGGGTGAAGTAATGTTAAACCGAGTTTGCGCGCCATCGTGAGAAGCAAAGGCGTGCACTGCGCCCTCAAGGCGTAGGGGCGAGAAAGTGGTAAGGAGCGACAAGCTTTGGCCAAGGGCGCTTAAAGAGGGCACATCAAAGGTGGCGTTGGTACTAGCCCCTTGACGCGAAAATTCTAAGGCAAAGGTTTCGTGAGAAAGGTGCGCTTTAAAAGCCTCCGCCGTACCCGTGAAGTCTCCCTCAAACGTGACGCCCTCAAGGGTAAAAGCACCCTTGGCGCGCAAGGTGTTTTTGTAGGTAAAGCTTGCTTTTCCTTCTGCCTTGGTGATGGCCATAAACGCGGGAAGTTCCCCTAAAAGTGCTGGGTCAAAAGGCTTTACATGTAAAGTACCTTTGAGGGGTTGGTTGGGTTTTTGAAAGAGCGAAGCTTCGAGCAAAGAAGAGGTAAAGGTGCCCTGCATTTCATTTGACGTATGCCAAAGAGAAATGTGGGCGTCTTTGAGAATCTCATCAAGGTCAATCCCTTCCACCGCGATAAATGGGGAAAAATCAAGGCTAACGCGTGAGGTACTATAAGCGAGTATTGCGTTTTTTGTCTCCACGTCCACGTTGCGCCCTTGGTGGGAAAAGGTCCCCGTAAGGTCAAAAACCGTCTCTTTGGCCGTGGCCTCTCCTTGGACACTCAGGGTTTTTATTTGGGCGTGGTGTTCGCCAAAAACAAGAGAGGCGGGCGCAACAGTAGTGTGAAACGCAACCGCGTCAAGTGAACCTTTGGCGGTAGTGTGCAGGGTGCTTTGCAAAGTGGGTGAGAGGGAAACAAAGGTGTCGCCCTTGACATCAAAGCGCAACTCTTCCGGGTTTTTAAGGGGGACTAAGAAGGCGCCTTCAAGGCCGCTTTGGCTTATGGCGGTAGTAAGCTGCGACGTGAACGCTCCGGTGAGGGTGGTGGTTGTCAAGGTGCCTGCAACAAAGGTCTCTTCAAGGCTAGCTTCTGGCGCACGCGCTTGCGCCAAAAAAGCTTCATAGTGCAGGGTTTCTTGGGTGCCATTGGCCTTTAGGCGCGCTTCTCCTTGAAGCAAAAGCGTTTCTAAGCGTGGGTGCGAAAAAGGCAATAATGCTCGGAGTTCTTCGGCGGTACTTGGACCCGCTTGGGTGGACGCTTCAAGGGTGAAGGTGGGCGTTTTCCACCCTTGCATCTCCACCAAAGCGTGCGCGTCAATGTCTAGGGAGCCGTAATGCACGCGCGAGGCAAGGGTTGCGTTTAGCGCATGGGTGAGGAGGTTGTAGGTTCCTTGAAAGGATGGAGTTTGAAAAGAAACAGGCAAAGGGAACCCACGGTAATCCACGCTTTGGGTTTCAAGGGTAAACTTCACCTCTTGCGCTTTGCCTTTGGCACTAAAGGTAAGGGCATCTTTGGGTGCAAGGAAAAAATCATAAGGCAAAACCGTGGGCACAAAGGTACCTCTTGCTTCCACCTCTTCATCCAGTGTTGCAAACGCGTGTAATTCGCCTAGTGATGCACCGACAGTCAAAGAAAGCGTGCCTTTAGGAGGCTCCTTGGGCGCATAGGCGAGGCCCTTGCCTTGAAGGTTTAGGTAGGAGATGTGGTAATCTTGGTAGGAAAAAGCATCCAAACGCACCCGCAACGTGTTAATAAAAACCGACTGAAAAGGAAACCACCCCTCTCCCGTTTCTTCTTTTGAAAAAAGCGACTCGCTAAATTCGTTTTCCAAGGAAACGCCCGAGAGTTCTAGGGTTCCAATGCGAAGCTCGCCCCACAAAAGTGCAGGTAAATCAAGGGAGAGATGCAAGGTGTCAATGCTTCCAAAAGGATGCGAAAGCCCCTCAAGGCGCACGCCATCCCACAGAGTGCCTTCGCCTTTTTTATAAGAAGCCTCGTTGGCGTTGGCGAGTTTTTCTAGGATCACTTGGGCGGCAAAAGGCGAAGTGAGTGCCCACCAAAACGCAATACCAAGAGAGACAAAAAGACCGACAAAGAGGGTTAAAAGGCGTACAAAACGTTTCAAAAGACTTGTCCTATTCCAAGGTGAAACACAACGCCCCCTTCTTTTAAAGGGGTGCCAATATCAAGGCGCAATGGCCCAATGGGTGTGTAGTAGCGCATCCCTACGCCTAGGGAATGGTAAAAATCGTTGGCAAAATCGTTGGGTTTTTCGCGCAACATGGTGGAGTCTAAAAAGGTGGTGACCCCGAGTGTTTTTGTAAAAGCGTATTCGAGTTCAAGGCTATTGTCGATGAGGGTAAGCCCACCGTAGGGGTTGTCTTCGTGGTCTTTTTTGCCGACTTTTCGGTATTGGTAGCCACGGTTGCTGTAGTCGCCTCCCGCAAAAAAGCGCTTGAAGATAGGAAGGTTTTGGTCAAGGGTGCCCACTTTGGTTTTAAGGGAAAAAGTAAGGCGGTCAAAGGTTTTCATGGCGCGAAATTCGGTGAGGGTTTTGATGTACTCTTCTTCGCTAGCAAGGAGTTTGGTGCCGTTTTCCAAAGTAAAAGAGAGATAATACCCGTTTTTGGGGTTTAGCGCGTTATCGCGTCTATCAAGCAAGACTTGGTAAAACAACGCGTTAATCCAGTAACTGCCACTTTCGTATTCGGCCAAGTTGGAGGTAATGCGGCTAATCTCACTGGAAGCCCCCACGCTGTGTTTAAGCCCCCAAAAGGTTTTTGAAAAGGTGATTTTTTCGTCAAATTTACGTTGGCGGTAACTGTCGTAGTCGGTGTTTTCAAAGGTGATGTCATTGGTCAAGGTGACGCCCTCAAGGAGGCTGTCATTCCAAAAAAGGCGGGGGAGAAAGAGGGAGTTGTACACACTCACACCGTTTTCATTGAGGGTGCCCCCAAGGGAAAATTTCTTGAGATTGCCGCGAAAGTTATCGTTTTTGTACAAAGCCTTGATGCGCCCGCCCGAGTCCGTGTCGTAACCAAAGCCGTATTGGATTTCACGGTGGTCGCCTTGGAGGAGGATAATCTCAATAGGCACAGTGGCGTCGGAGCGGTCGAGGTCTTGGTTGAGCGCGATGTATTTGTAAACGCCAAATTCGTACAGCGTTTCGTATGTCTCTTCAAGCAAACGTGCGTCGTAACGCTCGCCTTCTTTAAACTGTATGGCATTGGTGATGAGGGCTTCGTCCACGTTGGCATTATTGGAAAGAGAAATGGGCCCAAAGGTGTGCAGGTCTCTTGGGGTGACGCGAAAATGCACGTCCACTTTATACGCGTCCAAATCCACAAAGGCCTTGGTGTCAAGCTCAGCCTTGGGGTAACCCAGATTTGCAAAATGGTTTTTAATGTCCCGCTTGGCGTTAGAAAAAGCAAGGGTGGTGAAAACATCGCCTGGGCCAAAGTCAATCAAAGGGCGCAATGCCTCGTCCGCCTCCAAAGACGCCACGCGAATGGGCGCATTTTTCTTTACATGTAAGGTAGCGGAGTCCTCGTTGATGGTATGTGTCACTTCCGCATTGTAAAACCCGTAACTGTGGGCGTATTGCGTAAGGGTTTGGGCGCATTGTGGGATTTGTTCGGGAGAAAAAGCAGGGGCGTTTTGCCAAAATTTATACACGCTTGGCAAGGTAATATTGCACGCTTTTAGTAAGGTGTCTTTAGTAAAAGGCCCAAAAAGTGGGTCAATGTCGCCTGTTACATGTAACGTGGTAATGGGAGTAGCGTACAAGGTGCCAGTAAGGCACAACGCGCTTAAAAGTCGGGTTAGCATGGGCGAATAATACCACGTCAATCCTTGGGAAAGGGTAAGGTTGTGGCTGTTTTTAACCTAAGCGTTTTCAAATGCTTGGGCGCTTGAGAGTATTTTGAGAAGAAAGCCAATCGCAAATAATTTTATCGCCTTCTTTGTCTTTTGCAAAGCCTCAGGCAAGACTTAAATTAATTATGATACTATTTATCAAAAACGAAATGAGCAATGCAAAAATACTACAAAGAGTTGGTCTATTTTGTGCAAAAAATGGTGGGTGATCGAGAGCTTGCCATGGACATTACGCAAGAGACCTATGCCAAAACCATCGAAAAGTCCAAAGAGACGGTCATTGACAATGAGAGGGCTTTTCTCTACAAAGTCGCACGTAATATCGTCATCGATCAGTCACGCAAAGATAAAAACAAAACCTTTATTGCCTACGAAGAAGAAAACCACTGCTGCGCTACGCACGAACAACCCGATGAAATCGCTCTTGAAAGTGTCAAAGACGAGGTACTTTTAAAAGCCCTCGATGCTTTGCCTAAACATTTAAAGCAAGTGTTTGTTTTACATGTCATGGAAGGCTGTAGTAAAAAAGAGATTGCCTCCATGATGAACCTTAACCTCAACAGCGTGCAAAAATACGTTGTTCAAGCCACCACTAAACTCACCGAATATGTCCAACGCATAGAATGGAACGAAGCATGAACCCAACCGTACAAGACCAAGCAAGTTATTTTTTTACCTGTATGATAGACGGTTTTACACCCGAACAACAAGAGGCATTTGATGAGTGGATGAGTGAAAAAGAAGAGCATCAAAAAGCCTTTGAGGCACGCAAACGCTTGAAGCGGCTGTACGCATCGCTTCCCACTAATGTCAAAGACGAAATCACGCAAAACGTGCGCCAAGAGATTAAGCGAGAGGGCGTTTTTAGAAAAAGCAGGACCCTCGCCCTCGCCGCGTCGCTTCTTTTGGTGCTTTGTGTGGGGGTGGTTGAGCGTTACCTTGCTTTTTTTGTGCCCCATTATTATGAAACCAAAAGCACCACACAAGCCATCACCTTGCCCGATGCTTCGACAGTCTTGCTGGATGTCAAAACGAAGGCAAAGATTCGTTACGCGCACAACAAGCGCGAAGTCGTTTTGCAAGGAGGGAAAGCGTTGTTTGACGTGACTAAGGCTCCTGAGAAAGTTTTTGTTGTTAATGCCGGAAAGGTAAAGATAGAAGTTTTAGGCACGCGTTTTGAGGTGAAAAACTATGCTAACCGCGTGGATGTAAGCGTGCTAGAGGGCGTTGTTAGTGTCCAAATCGATGAAAAAAAGAGTCCGACGACACTCACTAAGGGCAGAAAACTCTCCTTTGACAAAGAGCGTCAAACTGTTACGCTTAAGAAGATTTCCCTTGATTCCATTGCTTCGTGGCAAAAAGGCCTCCTCATTTTTCAAGAGGAGAGCTTGAAAAATGCCCTAGATGAATTTGGGCATTATCAAAACATCACCATCTTTACCCAAAAAGAGGTGGAACATCTCTCTATCTCAGGAGCATTCGCCCTTAACGAAGTCGACAAATTTTTGTACGCCCTGACGAAAATTTACGCCCTCAGGGTCGACCAAAAGGGTGATGCACTTTACATTCGTAAAAAATTGTAAAAATTTCACAGCCTATATCCACTTTTTACAAGCTCGTACGTCTCATTATTCAGAGAACCATTCTCAAAATAATAAACACAAAGAGGAGAAGAGATGATGGGTGTTCGATACTCTAAAATTGCCCTATGTTTGGTGCTAGCTTCAAGTTTGTATGCGCAAAGTTTTAGCGTGGAGGGGCAGAGTTTGGAAGAGGCGGTCAAGCAAATCGCCGCACAATCGCAGATGCCTTACATTGCGGATGGCAAACTGCTTAGGGGCAAAATGGCTCCAAAGATAGAAAATGTCGAAGGCGTAAAAAATGCCTTAGATGAGATTTTCTCAGGAAGCGGGCTTGAGGCGGTAATCGACAATGGCACGATTATCGTTAGAGAGATAAAAGAGGTTTCTGTGCTAGATGTCATCTCGATTAGCGCCAAGCAAAGCGCTACCACAGAAGGTACTGCCTCTTACACAACAAAAAGCACAAGCACGGCAACCAAACTGGACTTATCTCTTCGAGATACCCCACAAACGGTAGTCGTTTACACACGACAAAAACTTGATGACCAACATATCACATCAACGCAAGAACTGGTATCAAAAATTCCAGGGGTTTCACTAACCAGATGGGACGAAAGATTAAATATATCAGCCAGAGGATTTGAAGTTGATTACTACTTATACGATGGAATTCCAACCACTGTATTTGATTCAAAAGACCCTGATTTGATTGTGTATGATAGGGTTGAAATTGTCAAAGGTGCCAATGGGTTGATGACGGGTGCGGGAAATCCTGCTATGGGGATGAACTTCATACGAAAACACGCCAACGCAAAAGAGCTAACAGGCAGTGTTGATGCCAGTGTGGGTTCTTGGGATAACTATAGCGCCTCTTTAGACGTGCAATCACCACTTAATGATGAAGGAACCATACGCGCACGCTTTGTAGCCAAACATCAAGAGAGCAAATCCTTTTTAGATTTTTATGAAAAAACAAATGATGTTTTCTATGGCGTGGTGGATATGGACTTAACCGATACTACCTACCTCTCCTTGGGGGCAAGTTATGAAAAGGCTCAAAGAGATGGGACACGCTGGGGTGGACTACCTGCTTTTTACACGGACGGTTCAAAAACAAATTTTAGCCGTTCTAAAAATGTCGCAGCTGATTGGACCTATTGGGATGATACAACAACAACCTATTTTGCGGACTTCAAACAATATCTTTATAAGGATATCGCTTTAAATGTGGCTTATTCAAATAGGCAGATTAATATGGATATGATGGGTGCATACTTTGGGGGAACTGTTGATAAAGCAACAGGCATAGGAGAGGGGGGCACTACCATTGGTGCTTGGAAGTTGAAAGATGAAGAGAATAATTTAGATGTCTATGCTTCTATTCCCTTTGAGCTGGGAAAACTTGACCATGAGATAATCACGGGTGTTTCCTACAATAAATACAAGAATAAAGGATATGGGTTCGTAACTACTGATATTGCATCAAGTATTATCACTCCTACAATCAACTTTAACCATATTAGTTTAGTCAATCCACATATAGACGTAGATACTGAGCCCAACGGCGAAACAACACAAAAAGCCTACTATTTAGCAGGGAGATTCTCTCTAATGGAAGATTTAAAGTTAATTGCTGGGTTTAGAGTTACATCGTGGAAAAGTGATATGAATAATTTTAATAGAAAATTTGACAATGAACTCGTACCATATGCTGGTTTGGTTTATGACATAGATAAATATCACTCAGTGTATGTCAGTTACACCAGTATCTTTCAACCCCAATATGCATGGGATGCCAATGATAACTTTTTAGACCCCATCGATGGGAAAAGCTATGAAGCGGGAATCAAAGGGGAGTATTTTGATGGAAATTTAAATACGGTTTTATCTGTATTTAGAATAGAGCAAGATGGTGTGGGCGAAAGCACAGGCGTCATAAATTCTAATGGTCATTATATTTCAGTCGCCAAAAAAGGGGTGGTAAGCAAAGGGTTTGAAGTGGGCGCATCGGGGAGGATTACAGACCAATTTAGCGTAGACTTTGGACTAGCAAACTTTGAAGCCAAAGATGCAAATGGCGATAAATACAGGACGACAAACTCGCGAACAACGGCAAATGTATGGGCCAAATATGCGATTGCCAAGTACAGATTTGGCGCAGGTGTGAACTACAAAAGTAAGTTTTACTCAGAAACGGGCGCGGGTAAAATCACCCAAGATGCTTTTGCAACGGCTGATTTAATGGCAGGATACAAAGCAAGCAAAAACCTAGATTTTCAACTCAATATCAATAATATTTTTGATAAAAAATATTATGAAGGACTTTCTGATGAAAATAATTTGCTCTATGGTGTACCACAAAGTTTTATGCTTAGCATGAAATACAATTTTTAAAATGCCGATGTGGGCAAAGCACACAAGCTTCATCCTTTGCCCACAAAACTCCCGCAAGTACGTAGGTTTGTATGCTAGTGGGTCAATCTTTGGCGCTCTCAGGCTTGCTTTTTAAACCGTTCACGAAAGAGCTTAGCACCTTCCTTGCTACTTTCGATACGCTCATCGATGCCCTTGAAAAAAAACGCCAATCGGCTTTGGTCTAGGCTCTCAAAGTGCGAAACATGGGCAAGGTTGAGAAGAAAGGAGCGGTGGATGCGCACAAAATCGTGGGCTTCTAAGAGTGTTTCCATACGGGAGATTTTGGCCGCGTAGTAGGAAAACCCCTCGCGTGCGCGCACCATGACTTCGGCCAAATCTGCCTTGATGTAAAAAATCTCTTCGGGCTTTAGCAAGAAAAACAGTTCCCCGTTTTTTGTCAGTAAGCGTAAGGCTTCGGGCTTGGCGCGCGAAAGGGCGCGGTGGAGTTGTTCCGCGGTGTAGGGCTTGAGCAAATAATCCACCGCCCCGATGTCAAAGGCCTCAAGGGCGTGTTTTTCGTGGGCCGTTTGAAAGATGATGGGAAGCATGGGTGCGCGTAGACGCACTTGGTAGGCTAGGGCGATGCCTGAGAGGTCGGGCATGGCGATGTCGGTGATGAGCAAAGAGACGGGCTGGGTTTGAAGCAGTTCGAGTGCCTGGGCGCCGCTAGTTGCTTGGAGGATGTTTTGGTGACCCAGTTGACCCAGTAAGCGGGCAAGGCGCGAGAGGGCTAAAGGTTCGTCATCGACGATTAAAATGTGCATGAGGTTCTCCTAAAATGAGGGTAAAGCTAGCCATTTGAGAGGATGAATGCACCAAACGTCCGTGGCAAAGGAATTCTAAGCGTTCGCCCAGGTTGGAAAGACCGATGCCATAGCTTGGGTTTTTGGGGATAGGGCCGGTGTTTTCCACCTTTACATGTAAGGCTTTTTGGTGGCGCGAAGCGGTGATGCGAATCTCAAAAGGGGTGCCTTTAAAGCCGTGCTTGATGGCGTTTTCCACCAAAAGTTGGATGGAAAATTTTGGCACAAGGTGTGCACCAAACACTTGTGCAACCTCTTCATGCAGGGTGATTTTCCCCTCAAAGCGCACCGCTTCGATTTCCACATACGCTCGCGTGTTTTCCAGTTCTTGGGCGAGGCTTAACAGGGCGTTTTCTTGCATGGTGTTACGCAAAAATGTGGAGAGTTTAACCACCATGGCTTCGGCTTTTTGTGGGCTAGTATGGTAAAGCTCCGCCAAAGAGTTAAGGGCGTTGAACAAAAAATGGGGATTGAGCTGGGTTTCGAGGGATTTGAGGCGGCTTTGGAGCAAGAGGGTGTCAAGGTGTGTGTTGATGTTGCGCAAGCGCACGAGGTGGTACAACAAGGCACCCAAAAGGTACGTCAATACGCCTAAAATGAGCGCGCTCTCCATGTGAGGTAGCGTTGCAGGTAGCGTCAAGCCAAAAGGAAAACGCACTGCAAGCAAGGTACCTAAAAACCCCGCCAAAAATGCGATGAACGCACTTAAGGGCACCCACCATGTGGGGGAGATTTTGGGCATGATGAAGCGGTTTGCGAGGCTAAAAAGTCCCCATGAACCAAGACCAATCCACCCGCCAAGCAAGGCCCCAAACCCCAATCCATGCACAAAAGGCAGGGCAAGCAAAAGGTACAAAAACCCCGCCAAAAGTCCCGCAAAAAAGACCCCAAGCCCCAGTACGCCAAGCCAGTCTTTAAAACGGATGTGCAGTTCAAGCATCAAGAAGCTTTTGGAGGTTGTTGACTCCCGCAATGACGCCTGGCCATCCTTGGGCGGCAAAGGTGGTGTCACCTACCATGTAAAGCCCGCGAAATGGGGTGTCGTTGGCAGGATTGAGGAAAAACGGGCGGGTGTAAGACATGGGGATTCCTCCAAGTTGCGCGCGTCCAAGGTAGCGTGCAAAGGTTTTGGGTGTGGCACCAAAATGGTGCACGATACACGATTTTTCGAGCCCAAGTGTAGCACAGACTTGGTCAAGAATCTGTGAAACAAGGGCGGCTTTTTGTGTTTTGTAAAGCGCAGGTGGCAATCCCTTCCACCAACTGCTTTTAGTGTGCACCGAAAGGGTCATGGAGCGGTGTCTTGGCGGTGCTAAGCGGGTGTCGTTGGCGCTAGAAAAAGAGACAAAAAGTGCGTCAGACGTGGTGTGGGGAAAAGGTGCGTCTAAGAGGAGCTGATAGTGGTGTTCCAAGGGTGCATCGGTGCTAAGCGTGGCGTAGACCATGAACGCACTTTGGTCGTTATCAAGCGGTGCAAAGCGGGTGAAATACTTTTGGATGGGCCCGGGTTCAAAAAACTTGGCACTTTCAAACACAGGGGTGTTGAGCACGAGGGTGCGCGCGTGAAACACCTCGTGATGTGCGTGAATTTCAAAGCCATAAGCGCGTGGGAAGATGCGCGTAACGGGCGTTTTCTTGCGTACGTGTGTAATGCAAGGCTCCAACGCATTAAACAACGTGCCCATGCCCCCTTGCACGTAAACGTTGCGCAAAAAAGGATACCCAAGCGCCAAAACGGTGGAAAGCGCACTGGCTTCGCGGGTGGTGGTTTGGGTGACGATGCGCAAGGACGCATCAAGGGCGGCTTTGTAGGCGGGCGAAATTTCAGGAAGCTTGGCACACACATACGCGTCGCCTCGGCGCAACAGTAGTGGAAAAAACGCCCGTGCGATGGGCAAGAAACTTACCAAAGAGCGCATGAAATCCCCCCACGAGCGCTTGGAAAACACATAGCTTTGGTGGGTATAAAAAGCACGGTTAATGCGCCAGATTTCTTCCCAAAACGCGCGGTTTTGAGGGTGCGGGTGGACGCGTTCAAGGGCTTCTAAAAAAGGCTCCAAGGCTTCAAAACGCGGTAGAGTTTTGCCCTTTTGAATTTGTACAAAAGCGCACGAAAAAGGAGAAGTGGGAAGCGTTACATGTAAGGCTTTAAAAAAGGCATGCACAGGCATCCCCTCTTCAAACCCCGCAAAGGTCGTGGCCCCCGTGTTGTAACGGAACCCTTGGTGGGAAAAGGTGCCGCTACACCCTCCAAGGTCAGGCTCTTTTTCCAACAACAAAACCTTTTTGCCTTTGGAAGAGAGCATCGCCGCCGCGCACGTGCCACCAATCCCCCCGCCCACAACCACTACGTCGTACATATTGTGCACCATGAAACCTCTTTTTGGGAAAGTGTAACGCAAGGCGCGCACCGTTGGTAGGGAAAAAATGGCGGTTTGGGTGAGGGGATGGACTGAATCAGGCGCAAAAGTTGTTTCCCATCTTCTGCTCTTAGTTTCAACTGGTGACAATTTATCACCGTTTCATTTCCTTCTTCTTTTAGTCTTTGTTTGAGTTTATTCCAGTATTTTCTACCATTAAAAATTAAAAATACACACTGTTGCGATGAAGATGATTTTATGTCATGGTTCGACGGTTAAAATTAAAGCAAGCGAAATTTGCATGTCAATCCATATAACACATGAGTCCAACCGAAGGGTTGGCATGGCGATGAGCGGAGTGGGTAGTGCCTAAAAGACTTCTTGTTGTCAAAGAGGCGAGATTGTTAGATATGCTCCCTAAAAAAGCTGTAAAAAGCAAAAGAAAAGAAGAGGCTGAATTGTTGCAAAAAAACATTAAGCAAGCCTTGTCTGATATTGGTAAAGGTCGCTCAAAAGTAATAAGAGTCATCGAGTAAAACCGCTCCGCAATCCAATTTCTCTCCTGTTCAAAACTCCATAACAATAAACTCTCTAGGGGCACTAGATTAGCCTTCGCTAAAATTCTTTACATGTAAGGCTACGGATACCGCGTCCAAAAGAGCTTTTCAGGGTCGTAGCCTAGGGTTTTCATGTGGGCTAAAATCTCTTCTTTGTCCTTTACATGTAAGGCTTTTTCGCGGGCGAGTATCCAGAAGTATTTTCGCGAGGGTTCGCCAATGACTGCGTAGCGGTAGTCATCTGCTAGCTTAAGCACCCAATAGTCCCCATAAAAGGGGCGAAAAAAGCTTACTTTGAGTTTGGAGGTGTCAAAGGGTGAGGCCAGCTTCGCCACGCCTTTGGCTTCGCCAATTTGCGTGCCCTGTGCATCAAAACAGCGGTTCACCACACGCAAGCGCTTTCCTTCTTGGGTGTAGGTGGCCGTGGCCCCCACGCATCCTTTTTCAAAACGGTTTTCGTAGCGGGCTATCTCGTACCATGTGCCCGCGTAGCGTTCTAAGTTTACATGTAAGACCGTGGGAAGTTCGGGGTGCCTGGAGGCGCAACCGCCTAGAAAAAGACCTAAAAACAGAGCAAGCATGGCGCGCATGGCACCTCCTTTTTTAAAAGAGTGTACCGCCTTTTTGGCGCGGTTCGTAGGGAAAAAATGGCTATTTGTTGAGTTTAATGGTAAAGCACGCGCCCTCGGGAGTGTTGGCGACGTTGAGGTAACCGTCCATGTTGTTTTCGATGATGGTTTTACACATGTACAGCCCGATACCCGTGCCCTGTTTGGCGTGTTTGGTGGTGAAGTAGGGCTCAAAGACCCGCTCCAAATGTTCCTCTTGGATGCCTCCGGCATTGTCTTCCACTCTAATGAGCACGCACTGGGCGCCTTCACTGATGCTGATGCGGATTTTTGGTCGCACAATGAGGCGTGAGATGAGCGCGTCTTTGGCGTTTGAGAGGATGTTTAAAAAGGCTTGGGAAAATTCATTGGGGTAGCCAAGCACTTCGTATTCTTTAGCAATCTCCCATTCTAGGGCGATGTTGTGGTGCTTTAGGGAAGAAGCAAGGATGCCTCCCGCGCTCTTGCACGCGGTGACCACGTTGAAAAACTCTTTGGTTTTTGAGGGTTTAAAAAAGTTTTGGAAGTCTGTGATGGTGCGGGACATGTAGGCGGTGATGGTGTTGCACTCTTTCACGCAATGCTCCAAAAATGCCCCGTCAAATTGGTTGAACTTGTAGCGGGTTTCTAGGTTCATCAAGATGGCGTTGAGTTCCCCAAGGGGTTGGCGCCATTGGTGGGCGATATTGCCAATCATATTTCCCATGGAGGCGAGTTTTGATTGTTGGATGAGGAGTTTTTCTTGGTCGGTGCGGCGGCTGATTTCTTGCTGGATTTTGTGCTCCAAATCATCCACCATGTGGTTGATGACTTCTTTAAGCGCGTTGAGTTCATGGGTTTTGGCTTGCGCGCCAAGGCGTTTTTGCAAATCCCCGCCTTTGAGGGCTTGGAGCATTTGGGTAGCAGATTCGATGAACTCCATGTCTTGTTTGAGTGCGTCTTTGGCCGCGTCGATTTCCACGTTGATGGCCCGTGCCATCTCTCCCAACTCATCGTGGGAGTCAAGGGCGATGGCGATGGGTTTTTTGGTCATGGTCTTGTGTTTAAAAAACTCAAAAAACTCTAACAATCCCGACTTTACCCGCTCAATACTCAGGGCAATCTTGCGAATCACCAGCCACCCAAGAGTAAGGCTCAAAAGGCTTAAGAGGACGGAAATGATGACAATGGTCCAGCGGGTGTTATCAATCTTTTCTTTAGCGTTTAAGTAGGTGTTAGAAGAGGTGTCAAGCTGCTTTGCTTGGGCTTTTTGCAAGGCCGCGGCAAGCACGTAAAACTGCTCGCGCTCTCCCGTGTTTGCGTTGATAAATGCCCCCTCTTCAAAGCCTTCGTGGATAAACGCGCGGGTTTGGTTGAGCTGGGTTTTGTAGGCGCGCCACTCTTTGGCGATGACCTCTTCTTGGGCGCTCATTTTTGCATCCAAGGTGCCAAGCAGGGGCTCTAGCGCCCTTTCGATTTCTTGGCGAAAATCTTCATTGGGTGCGACCACAAGGGAGAGAGAAAGCTCTCTAAGGTAAAACAAAGGGGCGATGAATTCTTGCTGAAGGGTTTGAACGTTTTTGGAGTCTTGAAACACATGGTCAAGGCTGTCGATGCCAAGCCTTCCGATATTAAAGGCCAAGCCCACCAAGGATAAGAGGGTCAAAAACCCGATGGCGCCAATGAGGATAAATTTGGTGCGAATGCGAAGGTGCGACACTTAGGGCCTTTCTTCAAAAAGGTGTGTGTTAGGGCGAATGGGCACCTGTCTGGCACTTGGGTATTCGCCTTGACGAATTGACCAGTGATAAGGGGTGATTTTTGCCTCCCATAAGGGCATGAGTAACACCGCGGAAGGGGTGTAGCTGACTTCTTTGTTGAGGGCTAGGACGATGTTGGGGGAGGGTACAAAGAGCATGTAAGCTTCTTCGTAGGCCCGTTTGGTGATGCGCCCCACGCTTTGGATAAAGGCAGGGGAATTGTAGGGCAGGGTGAAAAACTCTTGCAGTAACCCCTGCAGTGGCGCGTCTTCGTCGATGGTTGACCACACATCATCAGTGCGGTAATTAAAAAAGACCGTCCACGGGTGGTTACTGCACCAGTCATCATTGCCCCACGCTAAAATATCCCAGTTTTTTGGGCTTTCACGGTTAGTGAGCAGTTGGTCGTAAAGCTCTTTTTCGCTGGTGGTGGTTTCGTACTCAAGATGTACGCCGTATTGGCCCAGTTGGTATTCGATGCCTTTCCATAAAAACATAAAGCGCTCAAGGGTGTACACTTTTAGGGTTAGCCCTTCTAAAATCTCCCGCCGTTTTTTGGTGCGCTCTTTTGCATCAGGTGCCGCCGCGGCGCGCTCAAAGTGGGTAGGCAAGTCTTGGGTGGCTATTTCCACGGAGGCGTAGTTGCGCGTGGCGGCAGTGGGGGCGATGCGCCCTTCGTTTTTGTAGACAAACTTTAAAAGATTTTCTTGGTTGATGGCTTCATTGAGCGCGATGCGTACGGCTTTGTCTTTGAGTACACCGTGGGGTTTGAGCATGTTAAAGTAAACCGAAATATTGTGCGTCGAAGGGTGCGTAATGAGCTTGGCGTAAGGGGAAAGGACGGCTTCGGTTTTGCGGTTAAAAGGAATGGGCGCGATGTCAAGGTTGCCCTCTCTTCCTAGGGCCGCTTCTAGCACTGCTTGGGTACTAAGTTCCGTGTAGATAGTGATTTTTTGGATGTAAGGCAAGCGCGGGTTGTAGTAGTGCGGGTTGGCTTCTAGTTCGATAACAGGAGTTTGCTCTCCGCCTGTGGCAAAGCCTTCTTTGAGGATGTAAGGCCCAAGTCCGTGGGGGCCGGGGTGTTTCATGCTGTTGGACGTCGAAGCGCCTTTAAACCCCCAACCGTACTGCTTTAAGTAGGCACTGGTGTAGAGGTTGACCATGGTTAAATCAAACATAAACAGTTCGTAAGGCTGGGTGAGGGTAAACCTTACATGTAAAGGGGAGATCTTCTCAACACGGTCCAAGCGCGAAAACAAATCAGAATACCGAAAAGGGCTTTGACGCATGGCTTCAAAATTCTCTAACACCGCGTCCGCATCAAAGGGCGAGCCATCTTGAAACACCGCGCCTTTGACCAAAAAAAAGTCATACACCGTAGGGGAGAGTTGGCGGTGGGAATGGGCCATCATGTACTCCCACCCCTGGGAAGAGTCACTGGAGCGCACCAAGGTACCGTTGACGAGTTTGGAGAGGTAGAGGTAGGGCATGGTGGGTAAAAAAACCTTGATGTGCGAGTTGGGATGGCGGGTTTGAAGGGCCAAAGAAGCGCTATCATCCAACCGATACCCCGAGGCTACCAAGGTGCTAAAAAGGCAAAAAAGAAGCGTTATACTACGTTTCAAGCTTGTATCCGATGCCTGAGAGGTTGACGATGAGGTCTTTGGGGAGTTTTTTACGCAAGCTTAGCACTAAAGAACGGATGGCGTTGTCGGTCATGACATCGTCTTTCCACACTTCGTATTGAAGTTCGTCGTAGGTGACCACGCGGTGGCGGTTTTGGATGAGCATTTCTAAAAAATCAATCTGTTTTTTGCTCAGGCGAATCTCTTTTCCCTTGTGGGTTAAAAGCTTGTGGTCGATGTCATAATGGTAATCGTTTGGCAAGCCGTGGGTCAGTGGATGGGTCTGCGCGATTTGGGCGAGACAGGTTTCAAGCGCCCCTAGCAAATCAGGAAGCGTGACGGGCTTGATGAGGTACTGTTCTAGGTGAAGCTTTACCGCGCTAAGCAAGTACTCTTTTTCTGTGTGGGCGGTGATGAGCACGATGGGTGTGGTGCGGTCTTTGGCCCGCACGTTTTGGACAAATTCGATGCCGCTAAGTTTGGGCATGAGAATGTCGGAGAGGATGATGTCGGGTTTGTGGAGCTGGTAAAGTTCATAGGCCTCTTGGCCATCTTGGGCTTCGATGACGCTGTGCACGTAAAAGCGCAAGGTATCGCTGATGGGTTTACGGATGTTGGGTTCGTCTTCCGCATACAAAATGCGAAGGGTTTTAAGCTGAAGTTTGAGTGCTTTGTCCATCGCCGTCCTTTAGAGAAATGATTATAGGTTATTTGTCCTCAACTTTCAAGACCAAAGATTGTTTTGCCAAACTGGCAAATTTGATCCCGCCTCAACTGCCTTTGTAAATCAGGTTTAGCTTTAGCCTAAACTCGTAGGTGCCCGCTTCGTGCAAGGTGATGGTCGTGCGGGGAAAACCATCGACGATGCTAGGAGGTGTTTGGCTAGAAAAAGCATGAATATCCGCGTAACCCGCAACCATATACCCCGAAGGAAGGGCGCTTTTTTCGAGGGTAAAAGTGATGATGTTTTCTCCAAGCTTCGCTTTTTCGGGCACGGAAATCGTTGCCTTTTGGTTGGCATAATCGTTAAATTCTTTGATGTTAATGAGCGGACAAGCCTCTGGGGAGGCTTCTTCTCCCCAGAGCGGCAAGAACCCCACGAGCAGGATGAAAATCCATAGTTTCATGGGAGGCTTCTTAGAGCCTGTGCATCTTAGCCGGCAAGCTAGGATGTACAAAGCGCGTGGAAGGCATTGTGGACGCGCCGATGGCATAATCAATGCCAAGAGGGTCGGTAGTGCCAACGTTAGCGTAGGCTGGGTCATGGATGTCGATGAGCGCAATGGCGCCTGTTGGGCACGATTGAACACAAGCGGGGAGCAACCCCTCATCTTGCCGTTCCCAGCACATGCTACATTTTTCTGATTTACCCAAGTGCTCGTTGTATTTGGAAGCTCCAAAAGGACAGGCCACCACACACCCTTTGCACCCAATGCACAAGGCTTGGTCGTGCTTGACAATCCCTGTAATGGGGTCTTTGGTTTGGGCATTTGCAGGGCACACTTCCACGCACGCCGGGTTTTCGCAGTGGTTGCACGCGAGGGAGAAATAGTACCGCTCTTGGGGCATCTGGGCTTGTGGCGCCTTGGCGTACCATGTGACCGTGGGGAGAATGTTGTTTTGGTCTTCGCGGTATGTCTCGCCACCGATTTCACGCACCTTTCTCCACGCAATGCCATTGTCTTGGTGGTATTGGTTTTTACAGGCCATCGCACAGGTGTTGCAGCCTAAGCAGATGCTGCTGTCGACTAAAAATGCTTTTTGCATGCGTAATCCTTTTAAATTTTTCTAAAGTTAACATAGGCATCGTGCAAGGCAACGCCCGGTGCGCCCGTTTTAAACGCGCCCATGTCTGAAGAGGTGTCATCCACCAGTTCGTTGACATTGTAAATGTTGTTGTTGAACCACTGCTCGTACATCATCACGGTGCCAGAGGGGACATTGTCGGTGACTTTTGCTTTAACGCGTAACAAGCCTACCTTGCTAAAGAGGGCAACGGTATCGCCCGTTTTGACGCGTTTGTCGGTCGCATCTTTGGGGTTGATGTAGACAAAAGGCTCCGCATTAAACTCTTCCATCCAGTCTAGGTTTTGAAACTGAGAGTGGAGGCTAAAGCGGCTGTGTGGTGTGGTTAGACGGAACTTGTCGTAAGGCTTTCGCACTTCAATGTACTCAGGAAGCGCTTTCCAACCGTGTTTGGCTGAGGTTTCCGAATAAAACTCATACTTTCCGCTAGGGGTAAAAAACTTGCCATCGGCGTAGGGAATAACCGCTTTTGCTTTCACGGGGCCATTTTTGAGCTCTTCCCAAGAACGGATGCCAAATTTCTCGTAAATGCCCGCGTTGAACTCTTTGGCCGTCCACTGCTTGGTGTCGACGTATTCAGGGAAGGTGCATGAGCCTTTTTCCAGTGCGTTCATTTTTTGAGAAAGTAGCGCGGCAATGTGCAAGTCGTTTTTGGCTTCATGAAGGGGCTTGATGGCTTGTTCGTTAAGGGAGAGCCAGTAGTGCCAGTAAGAGACGTTCACATCGTACTCTTCAAATTGTGTGGTGACAGGCAAGACGATGTCGGCCCACTTGGTGGTTTCGTTGAAAAATTGGTCTACGACGACTACCATTTCTAGGGACTTAAACGCCTCAATGAGAAGGTTACGGTCAAAATCTTGGGCAAAGGTATTTTTACACGCTACCCACAAAAGCCGTACTTTAGGGTCAGCATTTAAGATTTCACGCGCGGTTTTGTTGATGTTGAGGTAGCGGTCATCGTAATCAGGCTTCTCTTCGCCTGCCGCGCCATGGCCAAACTCTCCCATGCGTTTGCCGCCCACATACCCCACGCTTCCTGCGGGTTTTTCCATGCTCATGGCGTGGTAGTTAAAACCCCACGTGTCGAGGTGTCCGTAGCGTGAGCCGCCGGCGTATTTGCCGATGTTGCCGGTGATGGCCACAAGGGCGTCGATAGCGCGTATCATAGAGCCGCCATTGGTGTGGCGCTGCAAACCGTAGCCTGACCAGATGGTGGCGGGGTCTGCTTTGGCAAATTCTAGGGCGATTTGGCGAATGAGTTCTAGTGAAAGCCCCGAAGTTTCAGCGACATCGGCAAGCTTAATGGTGTCAAGGTAGGCTTTGAACTCTTTGTAGCCTTTGGTGTTTTTGGCAAGCCACTGTTTGTCGTGCAGGTTCGCATCGATGATAATCTTGGCCATACCAAGGGCTAAAAGGCCATCAGAGCCTACTTTGACTTGAATCCACTCACTTGCTTTAGAAGCCGCTTCGGTGAAAACGGGGTCGATGACAACAACCTTCGCTCCTTTTTTCTTGGCTTCAAAAATGTACTTCATGGAGTGTACGGAGTTGGCCGCGGGATTTGCGCCCCACAAGATGATGTACTTGCTGTCTTTCATCTCTTCGGGGTCATTGGTCCACATGGCGCCCATGTCGAGGTTTTGGGCATCGATGCCCGCAGGCCAACAGGGCGTTCCTGCAAAGCGTGTGGTGTAGCCAAGGGAGCTAAACATCCCCTCGATGCCATAATGGGTGATACCAAAGTTGCCAGAGTATTTTGTCAGTGCGGCGCCTAAAAGGTGGCCGTCTTCTTTTTTCATGGCAAGCAATTTTTTAGCGATGGTCTCCATGGCTTCATCCCAACTGATGCGTTTCCATGTGCCAGAACCCTTGCCGCCCACTTGCATCATGGGGTATTTGATGCGGTCGGGTGAATAAACGCGCCTGACGTAGGAATTGCCTTTGACGCACATGCCACCGTTAGTAAAGGTGGACTCTTTGGCGCCTTCGAGGAATTGGATGACCCCGTCTTTGACGAAGGTTTTGATGCTACAGGTGTCGTAGCAGTTGCGAGGACAGGCGTTGCGAAAGGTGGTGTAACTTTGCTTGCCTGTAAAAGGGATTTTGGTGTCCACGTAAGGTTCTGCGGCCAATGCGCCACCGGGAAATGATGCCACGGCGCCACTGGCGAGTAACCCTTTGAGGAAGTTACGGCGACTGATGCCCTCGCGAAGCAGGGTATCAACAGGGGATAGGTGAGTACGCATAGTTTTCTCCTTGGATGGAAAGTTCTGTGGTGATAAAACGGTGAAGCAGGTCTAAAACCCGCGTCAAATCAGCCGATGGCGCGTGTTGCGCGGCTGCTTCGATGAAAGGAAATATCCACCGCGCCATGTGTTCTTGTAGGAAATAGCACCGGAGCGATTTGAGGTAGAGGATGTTACTGTGCAGTTCGATGTAAAGCAACTGATAGTACGCATCAAGCTCAAACCCCAAGAAATCATCGGGCTGTTGGCCATCTTTGGGGTTTTTGAGCCCAAAAAGGGTGTAGAGTTCTCTTACTTCTTGGGTGGTTTTACTCATGAGAAGCCCTGATTTTTCCAGATAAATCGAAGCATACGGTGGTGCGAGGGGCGCATCTGGCCCAACAAAAAAACGGTTAAATTCTGCCTCCAAAAGCATCGGAGATGAAGATGTTTTTGGAGTGATGGCACTAAAAGCTGCCCACAAAGACGCGGTGTCGGTGCTGTTAAAGATGTCTCTTAGGGCTTTGGCATCCGCAAGTCGTGAAGGGGTCATGGCTATGCCTTATTGGGTGATTTTGGTCGCAAGCGCGTCGATATCTTCTTTACTAAGGCGCATCACTTGCCCGCGCATCAATGCTTTAAGGTTGCCCCCATAGGTGCCGTTTTTATACCCTTCCATGGCTGCAATGAAGTCTTCCTTGTTCATCTGGTTGATGATTTTACTCACTCCATTGACTACCTTTTCGCCCTCAAGTCCGTGGCACCCCGCACAGGGTTTATACAGTGCATCTGCATTCGCAAAAACAATGCTTTGCAACACTATTGCTAAGGCAATAACAGCCCTCATTCTTACCTCCTTTTGGTCGTGTGATACCGTATGATGACGAAAAAAAATTGGGAAAAAATTGGGGAATGAGAGAGTTTTTGGGTGAGTTTCTTTACATGTAAGGGGCTTACATGTAAAGAAATTAAATCTTAAAAAGAGCCCGTAAAATGGCCATTGGCGAAGTTGGTATCTAAGCCTTTTTCACCCCAGTACCGCTGGGCGCCTTTGTGGATGGTGGTGATGATGCCCGTGAGTGGCGCGGTGTCTGAGACGCTTTTGGCCGCAGGGGTGAGGGAGTGTAAAAAGGCAAGGTTGGTAGGGGCAAAGACTTGACGCAAAGCCTCGTAAACCACCGCTTCATTTACGTGCGCTCCTGCAATCCATAAGGCTGAGTCTTGGAAGGTGTTAACCGCGTAAGAAACCCCAGGATAGGTGTTTGCGGGAATGGTAACAGGGATGTAATAAGGGTGTTCGTAAGCCAAATCCCCCTTTTTGGCGGCCTCATCCAAAGACAAGATGCGAATAGGAACGGTCTTGGCTGTTTCCATGACAGAGGGGTGCGGGTAGCCTGCAAACACCCACACCGCGTCGAGTTCCCCGCTGGCTATGACCTGTGCCATGCGTTGGTAGTTGCACCCAATGGGGGTGATTTTATCCCACAAACCGATGCTTTTGAAAAAACGTTCTGCCACGATGGAAGGCCCGCCACCCGTTGGCCCCACGCCCACTTTTTTGCCCGCTAAGTCAAACACGCTTTTGATGTTAGAATCCGCGCGTACCACCACATGAACGGGTGAGCCAAAAAGGTAAGCAAGGGCGTGCACGTTTTTGGCGGGGATGCTTTTGTCGTTTTGGATGGCTAGGTACAAATCTCCCGAATAGGCAATGCCAAAATCTGCCTCTTTGAGGGCGATGTGCTTGACGTTGGCTTTAGAACCCACAGAAGCACCCTTGGAAGGTTCGTAGAAAAAGGAGACCTCGCGCATGTTTTGACCCAAAACCGTAGAAAGACCACTGGCAAGATGGTGCACGGTCCCCCCTTCTGGCCCACCTTTAAAAACGTAAGTGTGAGGCGCTTCTTGGGCAAAAAGTGGCGAAGAAAAGAAGACAAAAACCGAAGCAAGCAGGGTGAAAAAACGTGCAAAAGAAAAAGCCATGGGAAACTCCTTGGGCATTTTGTGTTTCAAAGTATAACAAAAAATAGCCAAGTTGAGTGCAAATAAGGCAAAAAACTTTAACTAAAAATGGAAAAAATGATTAAATTAGAAAATTAATATTTACCTTCACTTTTTAAAATGCGCTAAGGCTTTCTCTCTAGCTTCTTTGTGTGCCACGATGGGTTTGGGGTAGTTTGCATGGTTGCCCTCAAGCAGAGCTGTTTCATCGTGCAAGGTTTTGGCAGGAATGGCATGAAGCTCGGGCAAAAAACGTGTGATGTAGATAGCGTTTTTGTCAAACTTAGCACTTTGGGCATAGGGGTTAAAGATGCGAAAATAAGGCTGTGGGTCAACGCCCGTACCCGCACTCCACTGCCATGAAAGGGCGTTGCTGGCACGGTCGTAGTCGAGTAAATGCGCAGCAAAAAACCGCTCACCCCATTGCCAGGGCAAGAGCAAATGTTTGGTGTAAAAGGAGGCGCAAATCATCCGCACGCGGTTGTGCATGAAGCCTGTTTGCACCAGTTCGCGCACCCCTGCATCCACGATAGGCACGCCTGTTTTTGCCTCGCAAAATGCACGGTGGAGGGTGGCGTTGGGGATGCCCTCAAAAGCATAGCGGAAGTTTTGGGTTTCAAGATGGGGAAAATGGTGGAGCATATGGGCATAAAACTCCCGAAACATGAGTTGGCGAAAAAAGGGTTCTGTATCCACCCCTTCTTTTTTCCGCTTAGCAAGGAGGCGCAAAAGCGCACGAATGCCTAGCGTGCCAAAACGCAAATGCACCCCAAGGCGCGACGTGCCCTCTTGCGCCATCCAATCCCGCGTTGCGTCGTAGTGCTCTAGCGCAAAACGCGCAAGGGTGTTGCGGGGGTCAAGTTCAACTGGCGTGGGCGCACTAAACCCTAAGGTGTTCATGTCAAAAGCGGTGTACATGTAAGGAAAAAGGGTCTGTTTGGCGGGCACACATTCCTTTACATGTAAGGGAGTAAACCGTGCTTTAAGAGCGTTGTAAAAGGGGGTAAAAACCAAATAGGGCGAACCATCCTTTTTGAGCAGTTCCTCGGGCTCAAACACGTAGGTGTCTTTGACAAGCCTGAAAGGAAGCAGGTGGGAGATTTCCCTATCGCGCGCGGTGGCGTAGGTATCAAAATCTCCCGAGGCCACCACTTCATCAAACCCCAACGGTGTAAGGGTTTCAAAGACGCGCCTAGGGGTGTCGTGAAAAATAGCCAAGTCTAGTCCGAGTCCTTGCAAATCTTGTTTGAGTTTTTGCACATGGTGCATGATGAAACCCATGCGCTTGTCGTCTTTATTTAGTTCCCCTAAAATGCTGGGATCGAAGATAAAAATGGGCAGGACTTCGCCCTCGAAACTTAAAAGCGGGTTATCATCCACGCGCAAATCTCGCCGAAACCAGAGGATGCGCCTCACTTGCCCGCGTCCACGTGTGAGCGCAAGGCGAGCTCTTTAGGGTAAGGGGAGAGGAAGGTTTGGGCTAGCAAATACTCCACCTTGTGGCGCTGGGCCAAAAGGGCGATGGCGGAGATGGGCGCAATGAGGGGGATGATTTTTTGGGTGTAATCCTCAAGCATGAGGTGCAACAACTCTTTTTCGCCCCTTTCAAGGGTTTTTTTGAAAAATCCCACCATGTGTTCAAGGACGTTGCGGGTTTTGCTCACACTGCTTTTACACGCAAGCGCTTCTTTATAAAGCACGCCATACGCCGCTAGCACCTCCAAAAAAGGGCGTTTTTCGTGGTTGGCCACCACGTTTCCAAGGGCGCGGTAGAGGGCTTCGCTTTTGGATTGAAGGAGGAATTTATTGACCGTGTGAAACTGCACCAAGCCGCCCATACTAGGGTTTTGGGCGCAAAATTCCTCAAAGCGCGCGGTGGCAAAAAGGTGCATGATGAAGTTTTCCCGAAGCCACGGGTCAAGCAGTCTGGCTTCTTCTTCCATGGGTAGATGGGGAAACGCGGCTTTACATGTAAGGACAAAAAGCCCGTCGGTTTTACCCTCGCCATGCCCGTTTGGCAAGTAGACTTTGGCACTCCCAAACCCACAGCTTGGGCTTTTGGCTTTAAAGATGATGCCTGAGAGTGGGATGTGCTGGAGGCGGGAGCATTCGTGGTGGTTTTGTGCGTCAAGTGTACATGTAAGGTCTTCGCCCGTTTTGTTGGAAAGGATGCGCAATCCTTCATCGTGTTTGACGAGGCGAATAGAAGGACGCGGTGTGCCAAAGGCCAAATCCTCAGGGCAAAAAGGGATAAAGGTGGCGTATTTGGAGAGTAAATCGGTGATGAAGCGCTCCCGTTTGTGGCCGCCATCAAAGCGGACTTCATTGCCTAAAAGGCACGAAGAGACCGCGATATTCACGTAAGCCCTTTGGTGAGTGTTGCGATATTTTGAGCGATAGTATCAGGCCCATAAGCCGCACTGACGATACTAATCATATCCGCATCTTTGACTAGGTGGATGTTGCTTGCGTTAATGCCTCCGATGACGCACACGGGGATGGAAAGTTCCCTTTTTGCCTTAGCGATGATGTCCAAAGGGACAGTTTTAGCGTGGGGTTTGGTGGGCGAGGGAAAAAACGACCCAAAAGCCACGTAGCTTGCTCCTCCTTCTTGGGCCCGTTTGGCCCGCTCCAAATCCCCATAACACGACACGCCAATGAGCGCATCTGGCAAAAGGGAACGGGCTTCTTCAAGGGAGCCATCTTCCAACCCAATGTGTACACCGTGGGCGTTGGCATTAAGGGCAAGGTTGACGCGGTCGTTGATGATAAGGGTTGCGCCATAGACGTTGCACAAAGCGACCATGGCTTTAGCCAAAGGGAGCAAATCCGCGTCTGAATGGGTCTTGTCGCGCAGTTGAAGAGTGCGCACGCCTGCGTCTAAAAGCTCCTTGGTTTGGGCCATGATGCTCTCGCGGGGCGTGAGGATGTCATCGGTTAAAACATAAAGGGTATTAGCGTACATGTAAGCCTCCTTGTTTGTGGCCTAATGGGCCAGGTCCGTGTCCAAGAGCGGGGGCGTGAAAGATGGCGTGGTAGATGAAGGCTTTGGAGCGCATGATGGCTTCTTCTAAGGATTTACCAAGGGCAAGATTGGCCGCGATTGCTGAGGAAAAGGAACACCCAGACCCGTGCAAGTTTTTGGTTTCAAGCTTGGGTGAGGCAAAGGTGCGCTTGGTGCCATCGGGGTAAAACAGCGTGTCGTGGCTCTCCTCTTGGGTGGTAAAATGCTTCACAAGGACAGGGCAAGGAGCCTTTACATGGTAGGGTTCTCCAAAGAGGGCTTTGGCTTCGTGTTGGTTAGGCGTAAGGACGGTGGCGTAAGGAAAAAGTGCGCGCATGGCTTCCACCGCTTCGGGTTGTAATAAAGGTGAACCCGCTTTGGAGAGAAACACGGGGTCAAGTACCACAGGGATGGAAAGGCTTTTGACAAAACGCTCCACCACGTGGATGAGTTCGGTGCTGTAAAGCATCCCAATCTTCACGGCTTTGACGGGCAAGTCTTCCATCACCATAGCCAGTTGTTCGTCTAAAAACTGAGGCGTCACGGGAGAGATGCTACGCACTCCGGTGGTGTTTTGGGCGGTGAGAACCGTGAGGGCGGTGGCGCAAAAGACCCCAAAGGCTTCGGCGGTTTTGATGTCGGCTTGGATGCCTGCCCCGCCACTTGAATCACTTCCTGCAATGCTGAGCATGACTTTCATGGCACTCCTTTTTTAGGAGCATTATAAACAAAACCCTTTAAGATTCGTAGGGGGTGGGTGGCGGTTAGTGAGGCGCTAGGCTCGTGGAAGCCCCTTGGGCGATTTCGACTTCCACGCGATTTCGCCCGCCTTTTTTGGCGCGGTAAAGGGCATCATCGGCGCGGGAGACCATGCTTTTTTCATCATCCCCTGCGTGGTAGGTGCTAAGTCCGAAACTGCACGTCTTGTGGCCAATCACCGAAAAAGAAAAATCTTCTATCTTAGTGCGCAATTTTTCTGCAAGAGATAAGGCGGCGGCTAGGTCGCTTCCTGGGGCTAAAATCATAAATTCTTCCCCACCCCAGCGACCTACCACGTCTTCGGTACGAACATTGTCTCGAAGAATGGTTGCAAATTCTTGCAACACCGTGTCGCCCACTTGGTGCCCGTGGGTGTCGTTGACACTTTTAAAACGGTCAATGTCCAAAAGCAGGATGGAAAAAGCGCCGTGGTGGCGTTGGCTTACATGTACAGAGGCTTTAAACATTTCATCAAGTTTGAGGCGGTTGTAAAGTCCTGTGAGTGGGTCGGTGATGGAAAGCTCTTCAACGCGTTTTTTGTCGGTGATATTTTGGCGGATGGAGGTGTAGCCTAAGATTTCCCCTTTGCTGTTGATTTTGGGGGTAATGATGGCGTGCACCCAATAAGCAGAGCCGTCTTTGCTACGGTTTTTAAGCTCTCCTTCCCAGATTTTGCCCTGCAAGATAGCTTCCCAAAGGGCTTCGTAGGTGCTACTGGGCGTGTCGGGGTGTCGGACGATGAGGTGGTCTTTGCCGATGAGTTCTTCTTTGGTGTAGCCTGAAACATCACAAAACGCTTGGCTCACTTCGGTGATGACGCCCCGGGTGTCTGTGGAGGAGATGATGACGTTTTTATCGATGATGCGCAGTTGGTCTTGGATAGTGTAGGTCATTTTTTTAGCCATAGTAAGGGCGCGGCGTTGGGTATGCAAGAGCACGTAAATCCACGCGCTAATAGCAAAGGCCAAGAGGGAGCCAAAAAGGAGTTGAATCCATGGCAAGTACTGGCTGACGCCAAAGTCAAGCACGCGGTTTGTTTTAAAACACATCACCCACGTGTGCCCATAAGTAGGTAAGGAGACACAGCGAGAGAGGCGTGTTTGGGTTAGCTTAGGATTAGAATCATACAGCAAGGCGCTCTCTTGTGCTTGGGTCCCATCGTAAAGGGTAAAATCAACAGGAATGTAGCGGTCTTGCATGATGCCATCAAAAATGCGTTTGGCGTTGATGGCGGCGTAGACGTAGCCTTGGTGTACGTTGGCGCCATCAAAGGCTGCTTTGTAAATCAAAAACCCCTCTTTATGCTCCTCATCTTGTAAAAGCTCGATGCGTGAAGAAAGGGCCACATCTTTGTGGGCGAGGGCACGTAGCATGGCCGTGTTGCGGGTGGCTTCGGAGGCCATGTCAAACCCAAGGGCGCGTTGGTTGTGTGGGGTAAAGGGTTCAAGGTAATATACGGGCACGGCGGTTTTTGTTGTCGCGGGATGGATAAAAAAGTTTTCCACGTCCGAAGCGCGTTCAAAGGCGCGTTTTTGGTGGGGTTCCACAAAGGGGCCAAAGCCTACGGCTTGGATGCCTGGAAACCGTTGAGGAAGATTGTGTGTACTGAGGAATTTTTTAAAATCTTCCCGCGTGACCTCATCAGAACCAGCAAACAACCCACTTAAACTTTCCACCAGTTGCACGTTGGACTCAAGGCGTTTTTGCACGAGGAGTGTTGTGTGGGTGATGGCTGTTTCAAAGCGGGACATTTCGGTGAGGTGTATCCACTCTTGGGTTTTGTAAGACACAAGCAGTGAGAAGCTAAAGCCGATGAAAAAGATGAGCACAGGAAGGGTAATGGGCTTTAGCATACGTTTCACGGAAAATCCTCTCGCACTGTTGAAAAAGAGAAGTATACAAAAAAATAATGAAAAGATGTGACATTTTTTATTGACATATGTAAAAATAAAGAGTACTATTTTCCATATGTTAAAAAAAGGATGAAAATGCACCCCAAAACCATTGCCATCGCTAGCGGAAAAGGCGGGACAGGAAAGACCACTATCAGCACCAACCTCGCCCATTTACTTGCAACCCGTGGCCATGAAGTGGTGCTAGCCGATGCGGACGTGGAAGAGCCAAACATCTTTCTTTTTTTGCGTCCTAATGCTTTACATGTAAAGGTTGCAACTAAAGAGAGGCCTTCGTGGGACCAAGCTGCGTGTGTGATGTGTGGCGCATGTGTGAGCCACTGCCATTTTAATGCACTCCTTGCTCTTCCTTATGAGATTCTTGTCTTTCCCCAGTTGTGCCACAGCTGTTTTGCGTGCAGTGAGCTGTGCAAAGCAGGTGCCCTTCCTATGGTGCAAGAGCGCATGGGCGAGATTCAATGGGGTGAATGCGAAGGCTTAGTGGTCGTGGAAGGGCGGTTGGACGTGGGGCAAGAGATGGCAACCCCGCTTATCCACCAAACTCTTCGCGAGGCCAAGTGCCATGCTAAAGAGATGCTCATCTGCGACGCGCCTCCTGGTACCTCGTGTTCGTTTGTGGAGACGGCGCGCCAGAGTGATTATGTGCTGCTCGTGAGTGAACCAACCGCCTTTGGGTTAAACGATTTAACGCTTGCGGTTGAGACGGTGCGCGCTCTTGGAAAACCCTTTGGCGTGGTCGTTAACCGCGTGGGCATGGGAGATAATGCGGTTGAGGCGTATTGTGAACGTGAGGGCATCGTGGTCATCGCGCGCTTTTTGCACGACAAAGGGGTAGCGCGCCGTTACGCCCTTGGCGCATTGGCTGCCCAAGAAGTGCCCCATTTTCAAGCTTCCCTAGAAGTGCTTGCACGCCATATTGAGGAGTTAGTATGAAAGAAATCGTAGTGATTTCAGGCAAGGGTGGTGCAGGGAAAACTTCCATCAGCGCCGCCTTGGCAGCACTGCAATCCCAAGAAGCCCTAGCGTGTGATTGTGATGTGGACGCGGCAAACTTGCATGTGGTGCTAGGGGCAGATTTTAAAGAAGCACATGCCTTTGAGAGCGGCCATGAAGCGGTGATTGACGCGGCGTTGTGCAAAGGGTGTGGGCGGTGCGTCGATGCGTGCCGTTTTGAGGCGATTGTCCAAGGAGAAGGGCGCGTCTTTGTGGTGGACCCTTTGGCGTGTGAGGGGTGCCATTATTGTTCTGTGGTATGCCGTCCTAAAGCCATCACTATGGTGCCACGCATCGCAGGGGAGAGTTTTTGTTCTTCCACGCGCTTTGGGGGCCATCTGGTCCATGCAACCTTGGGTATTGGCGGGGAAAACTCGGGAAAACTCGTCGCCCATGTCAAAGAGCGCGCCCGAAAAAAAGCCAAAGAGGTGGGTGCGCATTACCTCATTAGCGACGCGAGTCCAGGGATTGGATGCCCTGTGGTCTCTTCGCTCAGTGGGGCGTCTTTGGCGCTGGTGGTCATCGAATCAAGCACCTCAGGATTGCACGACGCCAAGCGGGTAGTGCGCTTGGCGCGCCAGTTTAGCATCCCTTGTGTAGCGGTGATTAATAAGTGGGACTTAAGCCCCGAAGCAACCCATGCGGTGGAAGCGTACTTGGCCCAAGAGGAGATTCCGCAAGTGGGAAAATTTCGCTACCAAAAAGCGTTTTGGGAGGTGCTTAAAGAGGGTAAAACCTTATACGAACACCCCCGATTAGCCCCGCAAGTGCAAAGCCTTTGGCAAAACATTTGCGCTTACATGTAACCAAGGAGAAACCATGAAACTACTCTTTACAACCCAAGGTGAAAACTGGAGTTCAGCGATGGACCCCCGTTTTGGACGCACGCAGATGGCACTGGTGTATGATGAGGAGACCAATAGCGTGAAGGTGCTAAGCAACAGTGGCAAAGACGACGCCCAAGGGGCAGGCTTAAAAATGGCCGCAAGCGCGCTCAAAGCAGGTGTGGACGTGATTATCACGGGCAACGGCGCGGGCGAAAAAGCCATCAAAGTACTACAAGGCTCTCCTGTGAAGTTGTTCATTGGGGCGGGCGAGATGTGTGTGCAAGAGGCGTACGAAGCGTACAAACAAGGGGCATTGCCCCAACAACTCTAAGCACCTTGGTGCGCGGGCTCCCTGCCGAAGGGAACTCAGCGTTAGCGTAGCTTTTAGAGCTTTGCTCTAGAAGCGTTATCAAAAGAAGACCTTGGTGCGCGGGCTCCCTGCCGAAGGGAACTCAGCGTTAGCGTAGCTTTTAGAGCTTTGCTCTAGAAGCGTTATCAAAAGTAAAAAGGAAAAAAGATGCGATTAGTATTTCCAACCAACAAAAATATGGGGAAACTTTCCCCGATGGATGGCCATTTTGGCAAGGCAAAGTTTTACACCATTGTCACCCTTGGCGAGGGGCAGATTGTCGAAGTCTCTACGGTAGAAAACCCTGGACACCAAGAGGGCGGATGTGGCAACGCAGTGCTTAACATCATGAGCCTTTCCCCTGATGCCCTTGTGGTGACAGGCATTGGCGGACGTCCTGCGGAAGGGTTTTCCAAAGCAGGCTTGCCCTTGTATTTTGACAAGCACTCTAAAACCGTAGAAGAAAGCGTTCAAGCCTTTTTGGCAAACAGCCTTCAAAAAAGCGCGGGCGAAGGTACATGTAAAGCCCATTAAGGCACTTTTTCCCCTGTGAACAACCTGTGAATATTCAGCACTATTGTGCTGAATATTTCCCTTACATGTAAGGCTTTTTTAAATCCCTTCTATGCGCTAAAATTTTCCAAAAATGCCCAATTTTCCCCTCTTTTTTCTTCCTCAGGCACAGTGTAACACCAATACAACATTCTCATGTTATCATAAGGAAAAGGAGTCACCATGTTTGTATCTGCATCGTTTTACGCATCGCAAGAAGCATGGCAGCGCGAGGCCATAAAGGAAGAGCGGTATTTGCTTCTTGTCGCCGAGCATACCCCTTTTTGTAATGAAACCTTGCCGCAAGATCTCACGTGTGTGGGAGCAGTTTTCCCCTATGTGGTGGCGGAAAATGCCTATTATGATAAGGGTATTTTAGCCGTACGGCTCTCTAAGGAGACGCGCATCACACTGGTTCCTTCCTTGGCACACGCGCAATTTGACCAAGAGGGCGAGGGGTTTAGCGGGATGTTGTTTGTGCTTGTGGACGGGCTTTCTGCGCACATTGTTGCTTTTTTGGAAACTTTGTTTGAAGCAACAGCCCCTGCTACGTCTCTTTTGGGCGGCGGGTGTGGAAAGCTTACCCTAAAGCAAGAACCCTTGCTCTTTGATGGCAAACAAACCTACCAAGATGCCGCGTTGATTCTCTCTTGTGGGGCTTCCCTTGGTCTTGGAGTTGGGCACGGTTGGGACGAACTGATGGGGCCGCTCATGGCCACAAAAACCGCTAAAAATCTCCTTTTGGAGTTAAATTACAAAGACGCCTTTGAAGTGTACAAGCGGATTGTTGAGCGCGATAGCGGGGAAAAGCTAACCCCTGAAAACTTTTTCTCCCTTGCCAAATCGTACCCTTTTGGCATTCGCAACTACGGTTCAGAAATGGTCGTGCGTGACCCCATTGCCACCGATGGCGTGGCCTTGGTGCTTGTGGGGGAAATGGAGGAGAATTCTATCGTTTCGATTTTAAAAGGGGAAACAGACGCACTCATTCGGGCCGCCAACGCAGCCGCCCAAGATGCGGTCATGGCACTTGGACGCGCACCCACGGGGGCGATTGTGGTGGATTGCGTGTCGCGGGTGCTGTTTTTGGAAGAGGATTTTGCGCGCGAATTAGAGGCCATTAGCGCGGGCGTGTTGGTGCCTTTTTGGGGCGTTTTAAGCCTTGGAGAGATTGCCAATAAACACGATGGCAATATTGAATTTTATAACAAAACCTGTGTGGTTGGGGTGGTATGAAATGTTTGCACGTATTGAAGAAGTGGAAAGTATCGATGAAGTGGCAGGGCACATTGACCCCCAGCAGCGGTACCTCGTCTTAGCTGGGGAAGCCTTTCCTTTTGAAAACCTTAGCGCAGTGGTACACGCCCCTTGGCTAGGCGCGGTCTTTCCTGCACTTTTTAGTAAAAATAGCCTTACAAAAACAGGAGCCTTTGTGTGCGAGCTTGCCCCAAAGACAACCTTAGGGTGGAATGTGGAAGAAAAGACGCTAACAGGGTGCCAGAGTTTTTTGACGATTGTGGATGGAAATGATGCTAGGGTAGGGGAAAAACTTGAAGCACTGTTTGAGAATACCTCCGCAAGGGCAGTGGTGTTTGGGGGCGGTTCGGGGTGTTTGGAGAGTCAAACGCGCCTTTACATGTACAACGGTCAAGGGTACACCAACGAGGGGATGATTTTACTGGGCAGTGCCAAGAAATTTGTCGCCGAAGCACGGCACGGGTATGCGTGCGTGGGCGATTTTTCGATGATTTCAAAAGCGGTACACAATGTGATTGAAGCCATTGATTTTAAAGAAGCCTTTGGCGCCTACAAGCGTTTAGTGCAAGAGCGCTTTGGGGCAGAAGTCACCCCGCAAAATCTTTTTGAAGTAGGGCTTTTGTACCCGTTGATGTTTGAGCGTGCTTTTGGGGAAAAAGCCATTCGCATCCCCAAGGAAACAGACGGGCGCATGTTAAAACTCGCAGGCGATGCCCTAGAGGACACGGTTGTTTCTCTAGGGTTTGCCACCAAAGCCAAGCTTCTTGAAGCCTCAGCTTCGTGCGCTCATGCTGTGACAAAACAGCGCCGTGAAACAAAGGGGCCGATGTTTGTGTTTGATTGCGTGGGGAGGCAAAGCGTGCTAGCGCAAAGGTTTAGCGAAGAAATCGACGGGGTACGCGCGTACGCGGGCGAGGGAACGTTGGTGGGAGTACTTTCCTTAGGGGAGATTGCCAACAGTTCAAAAAGTTATGTGGAACTGTACAATAATACATGCGTTGTGGGGGCGTACTGATGCAATTTAACCAACAGTTGTTAGTGACGTACGAGTGTGTCAATGCCATTGGGACTTCGTTGGACTTAGGGGAGATGTTGCGAACGTTTTTGCGTGTTTTTGCGCGCAAAAGCGGTGCGATTGTCAGCGGGTTTTGGCGCACCAATGGCGAGGGGTTTGACTTGGTATGCGGGCAGGGAAAACGCAGCCTTTACAGCGTGATTGCCCCTGAGATTCACAACCATTCGTGGGACTTACATGTAAGGCGCAATGGCGAACAAGTGCTTTACATGTACGTGGGTGAAGGGGTGATGAGCTTCATGTTTTACCTCGGAGAAGAAGAGCTTGCCGCCATCGAGGCGATTTTGCGCTCCTTGCATGCAAAACTTGACAATGCCATTTGCGCATGCAACAACCACGAAGCCCTTGTGAAGCTTAATGCCACCCTAGAAGAAAAAGTGCGCTTTGAAGTGGAACAAAATCGGGAAAAAGACAAGCACATCTTACAGCAATCCCGTTTGGCGCAAATGGGGGAAATGATTAGCATGATTGCCCACCAATGGCGCCAACCTTTAGGGTCTATCTCTACCGTGGCAGCATCGGTGAAGGTGAAACTGGCTTTGAATAAATTTAACCTCGAAACACAAGAGGGCCAAGAGGCATTGAGGGCATATTTGCTAGAATCGGTGGAAAAGATAGAACATTATGTGAAGTTTCTTACAACCACGATTGATGATTTTCGTAATTTTTTCAAACCCGACAAACGGCGCGACAGCACAACCTTGCACGAGCTTATAGAGCGCACGCTAGGGGTGATTGGCAAAGCGTTGGAGGTCAATGGCATCACCCTCGTGCGCGAAGAGCGCTCTTTACGCACGTTAGTGTTGCACACCAACGAAGTGATGCAAGTGATTTTAAATTTGCTCAAAAACGCCGAAGATGCGATAAAAGAGCGTACTCCTAGCCAAAAAACGGTCTGGTTGCGCACCTATGACACGCCCCAAACCTCGGTTTTGGAAATCGAAGACAGTGCTGGGGGGATTGAGCCCCTCATTATGGAAAAAATCTTTGAGCCGTATTTTTCCACCAAAGAAGAAAAAAACGGCACGGGCCTTGGGTTATACATGTCAAAGACGATTATCGAAGACCATGCCAAAGGGCGCATCCATGCGGCTAATACCGCCCATGGTGCGTGCTTTACGATAGTGTTTGTTGCTAAAGAGGAGGAGGGTGCATGGACGAAATAGCCGTGTCACAATTGACAGAATCCTTGCGGGTGTTGTATGTGGAAGACGATGCCCCATTGCGCGCTGAAACGGGCGCTTTGTTGGAAGAGTTTTTTGCCCAAGTGCTCTACGCGAGCGATGGCGAAGAGGGGTTGGAGGTGTTTAACGCCCACCAAGGGACGCTAGATTTGCTCATTACCGACATCAACATGCCCCGCATGAACGGGATTGAATTGATACGTGCCATTAAAGAAAAAGATGAAAATTTTCCCGTGATTATCATTTCTGCCCACAATGAAACGGAGCTTTTTTTGGACAGTATTCAAACGGGCGTGAACGCGTACATGCTCAAACCGTTGCAGTACGCGCAATTTCTTGACACCTTGGGTAAAACGGCCCGCGTGATTTGCGCCATGAAAGAAAACGTTGCTTACAAACAACACTTGGAAAAGTCGATTGAAAAAAAGACCGAAGAGTTAGAAGAAAACTACCAAAAACTCCAACATGCCCTAACAAGGGATTTGGTGACGTCCTTGCCCAACCAAGCCTCTTTGCACGAAGAGTTGTATTGCATGGGGCGCAACACAGACCTTTCGGTGATGGTGTTTGATGTGGACCATTTTAGTGGGTTTAACGATTTTTTAGGCTACGAAGCCGCGGATGCCTTGCTGTTTAAAATAGGAACAATGTTGCGGTATGTACTGCCCGAAGATGCGCTGTTGTACCGTGAAACCTCCGATGAATTTGTCGTCTTGTTGCAAGAAAGCACCAAGTACATCCCTGAGGAAATCGCCCAGCAAGCCATCAGTTTTTTCAAAGAAACACCCATCACCCACAAAGAAGAAGCGGACGTGTATGTTTCGTTTTCTATCGGGATTTGCGTCAAAGCGCCCGCAAGAACGGCGTTGCTTAAAGCGCGCACGGCCTTGCATGAACTCAAAGAAGCAGGCTTGGCGGGGAAGTACCAGGTGTATGTGAAAGATTCTGTGTTTTCGTTGACGCAAAAACACAACGCTTTGTGGATTCACAAGGCACGCAAAGCATTAGAAGAAGACCGCGTGGTGCCTTTTTTTCAGCCTATTGTGGAGATACACTCAGGGGCGCATGTCAAGTACGAATGCTTGGCGCGACTGCGGGAAGTGGACGGGTCCATTTTGATGCCCTTGTATTTTATTGAGCCGTTGCGTTTAAGTGGGCTTATGGGAAACCTGACGCGTATGTTGGTGAAAAAGTGCTACGAAGCGTTTAAAGACAACACACTTCCTTTTAGCATCAACCTTTCCCATGAAGACATCATGGACCATGAATTTGTTAATTTTCTCATCAAACGTACCGAACTTTCACACATGGACCCTTCGCGGGTGATTTTAGAAATCCTTGAAGATGTGGTGATTGATGAGCGGGCAGTGTATGCCAAGGAAGCCCTTGCGCGGTTGCGTGCTGTGGGCTTTAAGATTGCCATCGACGATTTTGGGGCGGAGCGGTCAAATTACAGTCGGCTTGAAAAAATCCCGTGCGATATTTTAAAAATCGACGGCCAATTTGTGCGCAATATCGACGCCTTGCCTCAAAAAGCAAGTATTGTTAAAAACATCGTCAAAATAGCACAAGGCATGGGATTAGAAGTCATCGCAGAACACGTGGCAACCCGTGAAGAAAAAGAAGCCCTTGCCCGTTTGGGTGTGCCTTACGCACAAGGGTTTTACTTTAGTCAGCCTCTTGCGGCGTTGCCTGATGGGTCTTGAGTTGGTACCCAAAGCCACGGTAATTGACGATGGAACTGGGAAGCCTTAACTTTTCTCTTAGCCGACGAATGAGGGCACGTACCGTGGAAGGAGCGATGAGTTCGTCTCCCCAAATCGCCTGCCCCATGGCTTCTTCGGTTAAAAATTGGTGGCGGTTTAGTGCTAAAAGATGGAGCAGTTGACTCTCTTTTTTGGTTAAGTGTTCTTGGATGTTGTTGATAGTGAGGGTTTTTGATTCAAGGTTATAACACACCGCATCCCCGATAAAAAGCGTGGGCGTGGCCTGTTTGAGCTTTTGTTGGCGCAGGGTTTGCGTGAGCGTGTGCATCTCGTCGATGAGTTTTTGGGTGTCAAAGGGTTTGATTAAAAAACGGTAAATTCCCAAGGTAATGCTCTCAAGCAAATAATCCGTTTGGGGATGGCCTGAGATGACGATGAGGAGTTGTTGGGGGCGTTCTTTGCGCACGCGTTTGAGAAAGTCAAGGCCGTTGACCTGGGGCAGGCAAATGTCGCTCATGACCACATCTACGGTGTTGTCTTTAAGCCAAGCAAGGGCGTCGTGCGCGTTGGTAAAAAGGGTGACTTCATGAAAAAAATCCAACAAGAAAAGGCGAAGCTCGGTCCCTAGTGTCGTGTCATCTTCTACTAAAAGCAACGAGAGCATGGTGGTTCCTGTGGTGTGTTTAAAAAACTATACCAAAATGCAACACAGATGCAACTGAGAGGGCGTAAGATAAAACATCCAAAGGAGCGGGAATGGGACAGTTGGAAAAATTACTAGAAATGGGCAAGACAATGCGCATTTTGTATGTGGAAGACGATGAGGCGTTGCGGGAAGAGCTCACCATGTTGCTCTCGGATATTTTTGAGACCATTGTGCTTGCAAGTAACGGTGAAGAGGGGCTTTTAGCCTTTGAAAAAGAGACTTTTGATTTGGTGATTACCGACATTCGCATGCCAAAAATGGACGGTATTGCACTGATTGAGGCCATTAAAGCGCGTGATTTATCCCAACCCATCATCGTCACTTCCGCCCATGATGAAGCGGAGTATTTGCTCAAGCTCATCCACCTAGGTGTGGATAATTTTATCACCAAACCGCTCTCAAGTGACCGCATCCTTGAAACCCTCTCTAAAAGTGTCGGACATATTTTTGAGGCTAAAGAACGCGCACGTTACCAAGAAGAGCTGAGCCAACTCAACGCCTCTTTGCAAGAAGAGGTGGCGCGCCAAAGCAAGGATTTAAAAGAGAGTTGTGCTAAAGCCTACGCGTACCAACAGGCCTTTTACCAATCAGGAAGTTTTTTGTTGCTCAATGCCCGTGGGGAAATCCTCAAAGCGGCTCCCCATGCGGCTAAGCTTTTGGGTTTTGGGGTTCAAGAACTAGAAGGCAAGCCCTGCGTCTTGTTTCTTCATGGGCAAACCCCCTTGCGTGTGCGTGAGGATTTCTTAGCAAGTATGACTAAAAAAACCCCATGGGAAGGGGAAGTGGTGTGCCAAACCAAGACCATGAAACCCTTACATGTACACCTTGAAAACACACCGGTGTTTTTGGCAGATGAGGCGGTGGAATTTTTGCTTGTGATACAAGACCAAACCCACTTAAAGGACGAAGAAGAGGCGGCTGAGAGTTGCTTGGTGATGTATACATGTAAGCATGTGCTAGACGCGCTTCCCCTCCCTGCTGCGATGATAGATGCCCAAGGGTGCATCACCTTGCACAATTTTGAGTTTATCCAAGTGGTGGAAGAGGGGCTAAAAGAAGGGATTATGTGCCGCTTAAAAGAGGGGACCTTGCACCTTGAAGAGATGATTCAAACAGAAGACCCCTTTTTGCGCCTCCCCTCCTTGTGGGACAAAAAACCCAAAGGCTTTGAAGTGCAGGGGGTGTACGAGACGGTTTTGGAAGAGGTAAGCGTGCGCGTGCACCTTAAGCCTTTAGATAAAGGCGCTAAAAACTACCTCGCATTGTTGTGTTTTCAAGGAGCTAGGGATGATGCCCTCTAGGCGGTGGTTTTCCCTCGATGTTGCAGTGACAGGCGTGTACGTTGATGAAGAGAGCCAACAATTAGCCATTACTGACCGCGCGAGGCGCCACACTTTGGTGGATTTGACGACGCTAAACCTTGTTAAGGTGACCAACTTTTCCAAGCCCGCCCAAGCCCCTTTTGATTACTACCAACGCTCCATGTGTTTACTAGAGCGCGACCAGCTCTTTTTTTGGCCAAGGGATGCAGACTACGGGTATCTTATCAATGTGGGTAGGGTTATCTCCTTTGTGTTTCGCTTCACGCACCACCATGGCGCGCTGAGCAAGGTTGCCCTTTCCCATTCAAAACGCAAGCTTGTGAGTGGCGATGAAAAAGGGCGCAGTTATGTGGTCAACCTCATTAGCGGTGCCATTGAACACCGTTTGCCTGTTTTGCCTGACACGGTGAGCGCCTTGTGCTTTTCACAAGACGATGCCCTTGTGAGCGTGGCGGGGTTTGATGGGAGCATTGTGACGCAAAATATTCTTCTCATGGAGCATGTTAGCCACATGAAATTAGGCAGTGTGGTCGAAGCGATGGAATACCTTGAAGGGACAACCGCTTTGGCCGTTTTGCGCGATGGACGTGTTCTTAAACTAGACGTGCGCCTAGGAAAAATCCTTAAAGAAACCAAACTTCCCTTAGGGGTGTGGCCTAGCATGTTGTTTATCGCCCCTCATAAAAAGTTTTGTTTCGTTGGGACGCGCCAGTCCAATGTGGTAGCCTTTCACATCACCTCTTTGGAGCAAATGTTCGTCTTTGATTTTGGGTGCGGCGGGGTGAGCGTGCTGGCCCAATCTGAAGCATTTTTCTTTGTGGGGTTTACCAGCGGTGAGCTTGCGGTGCTCAATTACCGCGAATACGAAAAAGAATTTTCCCACAACGTTGCCGCAGGAAACATGGACGAAGCGAACGCTTTTTTTGATAAAAATGCCTTTTTGATGACCCATGAGAGCACGTGGAATATGTACGAGCAGTGGCTAGAAGCCAAAAAAAGCATCACCGTCCTTTTAAGTGAAGGCGCCCTTGAAAAAGCCCAACAAGAAGCAAGGCCTTTTATGTTTCACCCCAAGTGCCGTTTGGAAATGGAAATACTCGAAGGCCAACAAGGGGAGCTTGCCGCGCTGTTGCGGTGCATCAAATCCCGTGATTTTCCAAGGGCGTACGACATGTGTGAAAAAACGCCTTTTTTGAAGCAAAGCGAACACTACAAAAAACTTGAGCAAATGTGGCGCACTCTTTATGGGAAGGCGCAGCGGTTATTGAGCCGTGACCCAGTACTTAATAAAGCCGCTGTGCTTGAAATGCTCACCTTGTTTTTAAAAGTGCCTGAAAAAAACCACGAAATCGCCTTAATGTTTAAACACCTCTCCTCCTTTGTAAAAGCCCAAGAGTGCATTCGCGCCCAAGACTTTAAAGCCTATTTTGCCCTTACTGAAACATACGCGTTTTTAAAAGAGACGGCCTTGTATGAAAAAGTGGGTTGGCTGCAAGAAGAGCTCAAGCAAAAACTCCAACGCGCCCTTGTGGAGCAGCGTTTTGAAGAAGCCACCACGCTAGCCAAAGCACTCCAAGAATTTACCCCTTCTGCTTCCTATGCAACCCAAAAAATCAACCACATTAAGCAAGTTCTCTCCTTGGATACCTTGCTTGGTTCTGGACGTATGCTTGAAGCGTGTGAAGTGGTTTCAGACCTTGGGGTGTGGAACGAAGCGTACGTGCAAATCCAGCACTATAAAAAAGCCAAAGAGCGCTTTCTTGTGGTGCTAAAAAAACAGATTTTGGAGGGAAAAATGCGCGAGGTGTACGAGCGCATCACTCCCTTTGCGCGCAACAAAGAAGGGCATGAGATGCACCAAGAGATTATGCGCTTTTTGTACGAATACCAACTCACTACCCACTTAAAAAAAGCCTTACATGTAAGGGTAAATTGGGAGATGAGTTTGAAACATTTTTTGCAATTTTTTGCCATTACAAAAGCGTTGGATGATAGGCTGAGGTTGGCACAAATCGTACCGCCAAAAACTTTGCAAGAAGAGGAAGTGCCAGAGGGAACCCTGTATCCCCTTAGCATCATCCACTACCGCGAGGCGACGACGCTTAAAATCCCTTAATCAGTTCAAACCCTTTGGGCAAGGTGGCGGGCATTTTGTAAAAAATTTGCGCAGGTTTTAACCCTTCGTGGCATTCGATACACGCATTGATAACCTCGTGTTCAGGCGTGGCAGCTACCACTTTTTCCACCGCATGGCAAACAAAACAATCGGTCCCACACCCTGTGGCCATGGTGGTGTCTTTGAAGCTTTCTGGGGGATGACAGCCAACACAGGTGGCAAGAGGTTGGTGGCGAATATCGGTGCGTATATCAAGGCTTGGGTGGCACGAAGTACAGTCGCTTGTACAGGCAAAAAGTCCTAGTGTGAGTGCAAAACCAAGAAGGATGTATTTTAACACGAAACCCCTTTCTGTGCTTGCATACTAAGGATACAAACGGTGTCAAGGTGGTGGGTCCAGTAGGACTTGAACCTACGGCCGTCCCGTTATGAGCGGGATGCTCTAACCAACTGAGCTATAGACCCAAAAAATGAAGAGTGTGATTATAGAGTGTTTTTGCTTACGAGGTTCTAAAACTTAAGCTTCACGAAGCGGTAGGTTGGGTCAAAGCGAAAGGCTAAAAGGTTTTGGACTATCCCAAAGAAAATCATAAAAGTAATAAAACTGCTTCCCCCATAGCTAAAAAAGGGCAACGGTACGCCAACGACGGGGGCAAATCCGATGGTCATGGAGATGTTGACACTCATGTACACAAAAATGAGCAAAGCAAGGCCTGAGGTGACCACCCGCGTGAAGTGGTCGCTTTTAAGCATGAGGTTGAGGGTGAGCAGGTGAAGGATGAGAAAGGCGTACAGCACCACAAGTCCCAGAGCGCCCAAAAACCCAAACCGTTCAATGTGGTAAGCAAAAATAAAATCACTCGTGGCGATGGGAAGAAACTTAAAATGGGTTTGCGTGGCCTCGTCTTTGTCTTTACCCAGTAAGCCTCCTGAGCCGATGGCAATGAGGGATTGGCGCACATGGTAGCTGGGCTTTTCGCTAATAAAATCATGAATGCGCTGTTTTTGGTAGCCGTGTAAGCTGTTGTATAAAAAAGGCGCCCCAAGGGAGACGAGCACGAGCAAGGATATCCAAATCTTTTTATTTACCCCGGCAATAAACAAGATGCCATACCCCACAATGAGCATCACCAGTGCCGTACCAAGGTCAGGCTCTTTGGCGATGAGCGCAAAGGGTAAAAAAATAAAAAAACTGAGTTTCAAAAACATTTTTAGCCCATAACCTTCTTCTTCAGGAGGCGTGTGTTTGATGAGGTAAGCGAGCATGAGAATAAAGGCGGGTTTCATAATCTCGGAAGGTTGGATGGTAAAATGCACAAAGGGAATCTCCAGCCAACGTTTCGCGCCCAAACGGCTCACCCCGAAAAACTCCACGCTAACAAGCAAGGTGATACTCGCCCAATAAAACGAAGGAATGAGCCATTCGAGTTTACGGATAGGAAAGAAAAAGAAAAAGAAAAACGCGCAAAATCCCACCGCAAAATAGACGATTTGTTTATTGCCTAACATAGGACTGGCTTCAGAGACAAGAAAGTAAGAAACACCAATGATGGGCAAGACGAGAATGGGAATCAAAAAGTCAAAATGTGTTAGAATCCTTTTGTCTAGTTGAAGCACTCCGCCACCTTGAAAATTTTTTGGCATTATAACAGATAAGGGATAATCCTTGGTAAACTCGTTTACATGTAACGCGCCTTGGCGCCTTGACCTTTTTTTAGCAGCAGCTTTGTCCACCTCGCGCAATCAAGTTGCCCACCTCATCAAAACCCACGGCGTCCTTGTAAATGGTACAAAAGTCCATAAAACGGGCCTCAAACTTCAAGAGAGCGACGTGGTAGAAGTGCACGAAGTGGAAGCGCCAATACCTGAGGCAGTGAGGGTGGATTTTGAAATCCCTATTTTGTATGAAGATGACCACCTGATAGTGCTCAACAAACCTCCTTTGCTCACCGTCCATCCAGCACCCAGCGTCAAAGAAGCCACGGTAGTAGATTGGTTGCGCGCGCGTGGGGTCTCCCTCTCAACCCTTAGCGGCGAAGAGCGCCATGGTATCGTGCACCGCCTAGATAAAGAAACCTCAGGTGCTTTGGTGATTGCTAAAACCAACGAAGCCCACCGTGCCTTGGCGTTGCAACTTGAGGATAAAAGCATGGGGCGGTATTATGTGGCCCTTATTGATTTACCCTTAAAAACAGCCTGTGTTGTAGATAAGCCCATCGCACGCAACCCTAAAAACCGCTTAAAAATGGGAATCGTTGAGGGCGGGCGAGAGGCCAAGAGTGCCTTTTGTAAACTTGCCCTAGGAAACAATGGCACCACAGAATTGGTGGGCGCGAAACTTTTTTCAGGCCGCACCCACCAAATACGCGTGCACCTTGAAAGCCTCTCCCGTCATATTTTAGGTGATACTTTATACGGCTTTAAGAGCCAAAAAGCTACAATCCCAAGGGTTATGCTTCACGCCTACGCCCTTTACTTAGACCATCCTATCACAAAAAAACCCATGCAATGGTGTGCGCCTTTGTATGAAGATTTTGAAACACAACTGCACCAGTATTTTACCCAGGAGGAAATAGATGAAGCGCTTTTATTTACTGATTTTACTCACCGTTTCGATGGCATTGATGAGTGGGTGTCAAAGGGGACCTCTCCCACCCGACGTGCCTGCGATTGACCCCAACCTTCCTGTTGTTGAAAACATCAAAACCATTGCAGACATGACCGACATGGGCTTTGAGTGGACACCCCAATACGACGAAGGTGTTGAAGGGTACTACCTTTACCGAGGAATGGGAGAGGGGCCATTGACGCGCATAGCGACTATCAACGACCGCTACACCTCTCATTATGTGGATTCGGGACTTGCTCCTGAAACCTTGTACCACTACCGCATGTCAACCTTTAGTGCGTCTAAACAAGAGTCCACCCCTAGCGCTCTCGTGAGTGCCCAGACGCGTCCTTTGTTGGATTCGGTACCGTTTGTGAAGGCTATTGTTGGGCTTCCAAGCCGTGTAAAACTGCTGTGGCGTCCGCATCCTTATGAGCGCGTTGAATCGTATATTATTGAGCGTAATGAGCTAAATTCGGCGGCTTGGTCGCGTGTCGCGCAAGTTAAAGGAAGGCTAAATGCTGAGTATATCGATGTGGGATTAAAAGACAACCACGTGTACCGCTACCGCGTCATGGTGCGCACATTTGATGGGATTGTTTCTAAACCAAGCGAAATCATCGAAGCCAAAACCAAGCCTTTGCCCAAGATGATTGAGGGCATCCAAGCCACCCGCACCTTGCCTAAAAAAATCGTTATCACGTGGAGCCCTTCTTCTGAGCAAGACATCTCCCACTACCGCGTGTACCGCGCGCCCACTTCGGTGCTCTTTTACACCTTTTTGGCTAAAACCAATGAGCCAAAGTTTGAAGACTTGATCAACACCAACGGGGCAGACCGCTACTATAAAATCACCGCGGTGGATGTGGACGGGTTGGAATCCTTAAGGCAACCCAATCCCATCATGGGAACAACCCTTGATGTGCCTCTTCCTCCTGCTATCACGGGAGTAAGACAAGATGCATCGGGCGTGTTGCTGACGTGGAGCCAAGTGGACCAACGGGCAGAAAAATTTGAAGTGATTAAAAAAGCCCGAGGGGACACGCAGGTGATTCAAGGGATTACTTCAGGGCAGTTTTTGGACCATGATATTATTAAGGGCGTGAGTTACACATACGAAGTGGTGGCAATTGACCCTTACGGTCTTGCCTCCAAAGCGTCCCAAAGCGTTCGCGTCCAAATACCAAACGAGTAAGGAACCCATGCCAAATTTTCATGCCTCATCCCTAACCCCTCTTGCCACCCCGCACCAAGAGGGGGAAGTGCTGTTTGTGTGGGAGGCAACTTCCGCCAACGAATCCCTTGTCCTAACGCAATTGGAAAACCATCAGTTTTTTATCAAGCAGATACGTCGACCCGAAGGTGTGCTTGTCAAGGGGGAGAAAATTACCCGCCCTTCGCAGGTTAAAGTGTTGCAAAAAGGATTGATTGCTTACGAGCGCGCATCCCAAGCGGCGGTGCGTTTTAGTAACATCCACAGCAGCAAAAACCACCATGAAAACCCTTCTGCGCACCTCAAAACTCCTGCTTTTTTTGCCCAAGAATTTGGCCAAGCGCGGGAGATTTGGGTGGAGGTAGGTTTTGGGAGTGGGCGGCATTTGCTCCATCAAGCAGCGTCCCATCCTGAAGTCTTACATGTAGGGATAGAAATCCACAAACCTTCGGTGGAACAAGTGTTAAAACGGATTGAGCATGAAGGCCTTGAAAATGTGCTAGTGGTGGATTACGACGCGCGCATTTTGATGGAGTTTTTGCCAGCAAATAGCGTGGGGAGGCTCTTTGTGCATTTTCCCATTCCGTGGGATAAAAAACCTCACAGACGTGTCATCTCCGAGGGTTTTGTGGAAGAAGCCTTGCGGGTGCTAAGCGTGGGTGGCACCCTAGAACTTCGCACGGACAGCGATGCGTATTATGCCTACGCATTGGAGGTATTTATGTCCCTCTCAAAGGCAAAGGTGCAGATTCAAAAAAACATCGATTTGGCCGTGAGTAGCAAGTACGAAGACCGTTGGAAGCGTATGGAGAAAAACATCTATGACCTTACCTTAGTAAACCAACACGAACACGCACCCACGCCACCGCCGGTTGCCTTGGTGTTTGAAGCCCCTGCTGATGTCGTCGCGCTAAGACACAAAGAGACAAATGCAACCTTGCGGGGGGAGACATGGTTTGTGCATGTCGAAGGGTGGTATGAGATTAGTCCAACCCAAGGGATGCTCAAAGTCGCCTTTGGGGCGTACGATCGGCCTGAGCATCGGTACGTGATAGTAGAAGGGGAAAAGGCGTATTATTTTCCTGAAGCGGTGTTTTCAACCAAAGCAAACACCCTTGCCCATGAAGCCTTAACGCAATGGATGAACCCATGAACCATGTCATTGAAGCCTCAAAAATTTCCCTAGGGTACCGCAACGATGAGCCTGTTATTACCGACGGTGACATGCGGATAGACTCCCATGATTTTGCCTTTATCACAGGCAAAAGCGGGAGTGGAAAGTCTACTATTTTAAAGTCACTTTATGGGGAGATTGCCCTGCGTTCAGGGGAACTTTCCGTGTGTGGGGTTTCCATGAAGGGGACTGCGGGAGAGAAACTAAACGCGTTGCGGCGGTATATTGGGATTGTGTTTCAAGACTACCGCTTGATTAACGAATGGACCGTGGAAAAAAACGTGATGCTCCCCTTGCTTATTGGGGGGTTTTCAAAAAGCGTGTGTGTGCAACAGGCACAAAAATTGCTTAAGCACGTTAAGCTTTTGCATAAAGCGGGAAGGTATCCTTTGGAGCTAAGTGGGGGCGAACAACAGCGTGTCGCCATGGCAAGAGCCCTAGCGCACAATCCTGTGTTACTCTTGGCCGATGAGCCAACGGGAAATTTGGACGAGTACTCTAGTGATGTCATTTGGTCGCTTTTAAAAAGTGCCAGAGAACATTTAGGAACAACCGTCGTGGTGGTAACCCACCGCATCCCTACCACCATGGGGTCAAACTACAAACATTTTTTCCTTGAAAGCGGTGTCTTATATGAAGTCTCTTAAGAACCATTTTTCCGTCATTTTCCCCTTAGTAGTGTTGTTGTTTTCCTTTCAATTTACCCGTGGGCTAGAAGTGATTGTGGCGGAGTATGAGAGCCGTATTATCAACGAATACAGCATCATTGTCGTTTCATCCAAAGCCCTTGAAGAAGCAGACCTTGCACGCAGTGTGCCCTCATTGAAAAACATGGAAGAGGTGAGTCCAAAGGTGATTTTAGACCGCCTTAAGGGGGATATTTCAACCCAAAATCTCTCTTTACTTCACCTTGCTCTTCCTAAGTTTTACAACCTTAAACTTGCCTCTTTTCCCTCCAATACACAGCTTAGTAAGATTAAAAATGACTTAGAACGCATCGAATCCGTGAGCAAGGTGGAAACCTTTGCAAAAACCTACGACAAAATCTACCGCATCTTGACGATTGCTAAGAGCATGGCGTATGTATTTACGACCCTTATTGTCATCGTCTCGTTGCTATTGATGCTCAAACAAATGCGTATTTGGGTCCTTGAGCATAAAGAACGCATGGACATCATGACCCTTTTTGGTGCCCCTTTTTGGATGAAAAGTGCTGTGTTGTACCGCTTGGTGGTGGTGGATTCTTTGATTGCTACCTTTGTGGTGGTGGCACTCTTTTACGGGATTCCTCAGATTCCTGAAGTGGTGGCCATTGCCCGTGAAATCGACGTGGTGATTCCGGCCATTCGCCCTTTTTATGAAGGGGGCATACTGCTAGGGATTTCCCTCTTTTTTGCCCTCGTGTCGGTGAGCATGGTGATGGTGAAGGTCAAAAGAGAAACCCCATGATGCGTTTGTTGGTGGGCGTGTTCTTTGTTGGCATGCTTACAAGTGGGGCTACGACAAAGGATAAGATTTCTTCGAGCAGTGCTTCCCTAGCCGCAACCGCAAAGCAAGAACGGCAGATTGGCCAAAAACTTGAAGCTATTGCCAAAGAAATTGCCGATGAAAAAAAGGCGCTAGACGCCCTTGCCAGGGAAATTTCACAACTCCAAACCCAGATTAAAACATTGCAAGAAGAGACCAAAGAAGCTTCCGCAGAACTAGAAGAGCTCACCCAGCAAAATGCAACGCTAGAGAAAACAAAGCAAGAGTTGGAACACCGCATGATTCGCATTATTGCCGAGCAATTTTCCTTTCATATGGTGACCGACCAAGGGTACCAAGAGAGTATTGAGAGTATCATGGCCGATGCGGTGCTTGAGAAGATGGATGCGATTATCCAAAAAGATTTTAAAGCTCTTAATGCAGAATATACCCATACCACCGAAGAGATTCGCAAGCGCAATCGTAGCATCGCAAGGCTCAACGAATCCTTGCGAGGATTGCGCGCAAAAGAGAGCACATTGCTAGCACTTCGTGAAAAACAGCGTAAGAGTATTGCAACACTCGATGAGCAAAATGCCCTCTACCGTGCAAGGCTAAATCAAATCTACGCGCAGAAAAAAGAGCTCCAAGATACCCTTGAGCGCTTAAAGATTGTTCAGCGTGCCGAAGAAGAGAAAAAAGCCCAAGCCCAAGCCGAGGCCGCCGCGCGTGCTGCTGCGGCCGCTCAAACGCCCTCGGATGCCCAGCAAGTGACGGTGCGGCAGATTGGCTCTTCTTATCAAAACAGTCGCGTGAAGCGTTACACGGGACAAAAGACCATCGCGCCCTTGGACGCTTTTGAAGTGAAACAAGAATTTGGCAATTATGTTGACCCTATTTACAACATCAAGATTTTCAACGAGTCTGTGGTGTTGCGTTCGAAAACCGCCTTGGCGCAGGTGAAAAATGTGCTAGGAGGGAAGGTAGTGTACGCGGGTGTTACCAACATGCTTAACCATGTTGTGATTGTGGAAAACAATGATGGTATCCACACCATTTACGCCCAAATGACGCAGATTGCCCCCACGATAAAAGTAGGCTCGCGCATCAAACAAGGCTACGTGATTGGTCGAGTGAACCATGACTTAACCTTTGAGGTCACCCAGCAAAATTACCACATCAATCCCCTTGAGCTCATTACAGTGCGCTAGCATTGTGGCGTTAGGCTACAAAACAAGGCCCGTGAAAGGGTTAACGCGCGTGGTAAAACGATTTATAAGGTTCTTTTAAGTAGAATACGCGGATTTATCCTTACATGTAAAGGGGCAAAAGGCATGGAGAAGACCAAAAAACGGGTATTAGTAAAGTTTTCGGGCGAAGCGTTGGCAGGGGAAAATGGGTTTGGAATCGACACCTCTATCTTGCGGTTTATCGCTTCTGAGATTAAGTCGATGGTTGAAGCGGGCGTGGAAGTGGGTATTGTGATTGGCGGAGGCAATATCATCCGTGGCGTGAGCGCAGCAAGAGATGGCATCATTAAACGCACTAGCGGCGATTATATGGGCATGCTCTCTACGGTGATTAACAGCATCGCCATGCAAGAAGCACTCGAATACGTGGGTACGGATGTGCGGGTGCAAAGTGCCATCAAAATGGAAGCCATCTGTGAAACCTTTATCGTGCGTCGTGCGCAGCGTCACTTGGAAAAAGGGCGTATCGTCATTTTTGCTGCAGGCACAGGCAATCCTTTTTTTACCACCGATACCGCGGCAACCTTGCGTGCCATTGAAATCGGTGCGGATATGATTATCAAAGCCACCAAGGTGGATGGCGTGTACGACAAAGATCCTAAGAAATTTTTAGACGCCACGTTGTTGCGTGAACTGAGTTATGACCAAGCAATGCAAGATAGTATTAAAGTTATGGACGATACCTCGATAGCACTTGCTAAGGACAATGGACTTCCTATTGTCGTGTGCAATATGTTTAAAAAAGGCAACATCCTCAATATCATTAACGGCGACTATACCCTCTGTTCTGTCGTCAAATAACCAAGGAGCATCCTATGAGAATTGAAAAAATTACCGCAAAAGCCATGGAATACATGGACGGCGACCGTTACAAGCTTGTGCTTGTTGTCGCAAAACGTGCCGAAGAACTCGCTTCTGGTGCCATGCCTTTGATTAATGTCGATAAAAACAAAGTCAAGTTTACAGACATTGCACTCATGGAAGTGGCTGAGGGAAAACTGAGTATCGAGACGCTTTTACGCTGCGAAGAGTAGGACACCCCCTTGGAAGAACTGCTAAAAAAAGTTCAATCTTGCACGGACATCACCACTGCTGTTGCTATTTTGGGCTCTCAGATGGAGATGACCAAAGAGATTAACGAAGCAGTTGCTTTTACGGTTGAAAAACACGGAGGACAGCTTCGCAAAAGCGGTGAACCCTATTCCATTCACCCTATCTTAGTCTCTTCTTTTGTGGCGCATTTTGGGGGCGATGAGGTGATGGTAATCGCCGCGTTGTTGCACGATGTGGTGGAAGATACGTGCTGTTCCATCGAAGATGTGCGCCGCGATTTTAGCCCAGAAGTGGCTATTTTGGTGGAAGGGTTGACAAAGATTATGGAGATTCGAGAGGACCAGTTGGTTCCCTCAACCTCTAGTGAAAAACTTGTCTCTTCGGCTTTGACCTTTCGCAAGATGTTGCTTGCTTCCATCAAAGACGTGCGCGTGTTGGTGATCAAGCTGTGTGACAGGCTGCACAATATGCTCACCCTTGGGGCCTTGCGCGACGCAAAACAACAACGCATTAGCGAAGAAACATTGGTGGTGTATGTTCCTATTGCCCACCGTTTAGGGATTTCATCCATTAAAAATACCCTAGAAGATTTAAGTTTCATGTACATTTTGCCCGATGAGTACAAAAAGATTGATGCGTACCTTCAAGAACAAAAACAACAACTCCAACTTAAACTTAACCACTTTATCGATAAAGTCACCACCTTAATGCTACGCAATGGCTTTAACGAGGGCGATTTTGCCATCTATAAGCGTATTAAACACTACTATTCCATCTACCTCAAAATGCAACGCAAGGGGGTGTCGATTGAGGAAGTGTTGGACTTGCTTGCCATTCGTATTGTGGTCAACAAACCCAACGATTGCTACCGCGCCCTTGGGGTGATTCACCAACACTTTAATCCCCTCATTTCGCGCTTTAAAGATTATATTGCCCTTTCTAAGGAAAACGGCTACCAAACCATCCACACCACAGTTTTTGATGATAAATCCATCATCGAAGCCCAAGTGCGCACCCATGACATGCACCGTACGGCAGAGTATGGCGTGGCGGCACACTGGAAGTACAAAACAGGCGGTTTGAACCCAAAATTAGGGTGGTTGAGCGACTTGACCTTGCAAGATGAAGATTCTGAAAATATTGAAGAATTTTACCAATACGCCAAAGACAGCCTTTTTAGCGAAGACATTGCTGTGTTTTCGCCAAAGGGTGACATCTTTACCTTGCCCCGAGGCGCGACGGTGCTTGATTTTGCTTACGAAGTCCACACGGAAGTGGGGATGCACACCAAAGAAGCCTACGTTAATAAGCAAAAAGTTCCCTTGCTCACGGAGCTAAAAAATGGCGATATTGTGCGTATTGTCACCAGCAAAGAGGCACATTTTCGGTGCAGTTGGGCCAACAGTGTTACCACAGGAAAGGCGCGCAGTGCCATTAAGCAAAATTGCCGCCAAAAGATTAAAGAGATTAATCAACGCGTGGCCATCGATATTTTAGTCGCCATCTTTAACGTGCGTGAAAATAAACTGTTGGCATGGTTAGCCAGCGAAAACCTTACCAAAAAAATCTTCAAAGCCGCGACCGATTCTATCTACTTGCAAGATGTGGTCAACGCCCTTAAAAAATACCCCCGAAGCGATGGGTTGTTGTTCCCGCTTCTTAAGATTGACCGCTATAAAATCAAAAAGCTAAAGTTTGAAAATATTGTGATTTATTCGAATCATAAAGTGGAGAATGTGGAGTTTGACTACTGCTGCCACCCTAAGCGCGGCGATGATATTATCGGCTTTCGCAAAGGGAGCGATGTGATTGTCCACCACAAGCTATGCGAAAAAGCAAGCAAGCTGATGGAACACAAAGACGAGATGATTTTTGTGAAATGGACCCGCAATGCTCCGCACCGTTATAAGCTGATTGTGAGCATCGAAAACAAGCGCGGATCTTTAGCCTCGTTTTTATTTTATTTGGCTAAAATGCAAATCAACCTCGTTACCATCGAACTTGGAAAGTCTGAAGATGGGCACGTGGACTACTTTGAATTGGTGATTGAGCTTCCCGAAGGGGCAGATTCAAACCACATCAGAGAAAGCATAAAAATGCGCTACAAGCTCATTGAGTTTATTTCACTCAACGACGCGTATAAAAAATAACCTTACATGTAAAGAGAGAAAAAATGGTTCAAGAAGCACTGAAGGAAATTCAGCGAGGCGTTGCAGAAATTATCGATTTTGAACGTATTCAAACCCTTGTGAAACGCTATTTTGAAACAGGTGAAACCTATTATGTTAAGGCGGGTTTTGACCCCACGGCCCCTGATTTGCACCTTGGACACACGGTCTTGATTCAAAAAATGGCGCAACTTCAGCGCTATGGCGCAACGGTGCAGTTTTTGATTGGGGATTTTACGGGGATGATTGGTGATCCTAGCGGTAAAAATGAAACCCGCAAAAAACTTGACCGTGAAACGGTGCTTAAAAACGCCCAAACCTACAAAGAGCAAGTGTTTAAGATTTTAGACCCCCAAAAAACAGAAGTGATGTTTAACTCCGCGTGGCTTGAAGGCCTTGGCGCGGCGGGTATGATTGAACTTGCTACGACCTTTAGTGTGGCGCGCATGCTTGAGCGAGAAGATTTTGAAAAACGCTACAAATCTCAAACCCCCATCTCTATCAGTGAATTTTTATACCCCTTGTTGCAAGGGTACGACAGTGTCGCCATGAAGTGCGACATTGAAATGGGGGGCACAGACCAAAAGTTCAACTTGCTTATGGGACGCCAGCTTCAGCGTGTGTATAACGTCGGCAAAGAACAAGCCGTGGTGATGATGCCTTTGCTCGAAGGGTTAGATGGCGTGCAAAAAATGAGCAAGAGTTTGGGAAATTACATCGGTGTAACCGACGCGCCAAGCGAGATGTTTGGAAAACTTTTGAGCATTTCTGATACCCTCATGTGGCGTTATTATGAGCTTTTGAGTACCAAATCCCTCAAAGAGATTGCAGTGCTTAAAGAGCAAGTGGAAGCAGGCACACTGCACCCTAAACATGCCAAAGAGATGTTGGCGCTTGAGATTACAGCCAAGTACCATAGCGAAGAAGCTGCTAGGGATGCTAAAGAAGAGTTTGATAAAGTACACGGACAACATGAGCTACCAAGTGACATGGAAACCTTTACATGTAAGGGGCCTGTGTGGATTGCAAAGGCCTTAGTGGACGCGGGCTTGGAACCTTCAACCAAACAAGCAAGGCGTGATATTGCGCAAGGGGCGGTGAAGTTAAACCAAGAAAAAGTAGACGATGAGCAGTTGCAACTTGAGGCGGGTGAGGTTGTATTGCAAGTTGGCAAACGCAAGTTTATGAAGCTAAAGGTGGTCTAATGAAACTCTCAAGCGTAACAATCGGCAAGCACACACTCAAATACCCCATTATCCAAGGGGGCATGGGGGTTGGAATTAGCTGGGATAAACTCGCAGGAACAGTGAGTAAGGAAGGTGGCCTTGGGGTCATTAGTGCGGTAGGAACGGGGTATTATGAAGCCCAAGCCCATGTAAAACGTAGCATTGGTGCGCGCCCATATGAAGCAGAAAGTTTTTACTCCAAAGAAGGGTTGCATGCCATTGTAAAAAATGCCCGCAAGATTTGCGGCGATGCCCCTTTGGCAGTCAATGCTTTGTATGCGAGCAACGATTACCCACGCATGGTGCGCGATGCCTGTGAAGCGGGGGCAAATATCATCATTACGGGGGCGGGACTTCCAACAAACATGCCCGAATTTACCGAAGGGTTTCCTGATGTGGCCCTTGTGCCCATCGTCTCTTCCGCCAAAGCCTTAAAAATCATCTGTAAACGTTGGAAGCAACGCTACGACAGGCTCCCTGATGCTGTGGTGGTGGAGGGACCAAAGAGTGGCGGGCACCAAGGTTTTACCTATGAGCAATGCATCATGGAAGAGTTTCAGCTTGAAAACCTTATTGGGCCTGTCAAAGAAGAAGCAGCCAAATGGGGCGATTTTCCTATTTTTGCCGCGGGTGGCGTGTGGGACCATAGCGACATCGAAAAAGTGATTGGCCTTGGTGCCAATGGCGTACAGATGGGAACGCGCTTTATTGGTACCCACGAATGTGACGCGCATGAAAATTTTAAAAAAGTCATCATCAATGCCAAAGAGAGCGACATTGAACTGCTCAAATCCCCTGTTGGGTATCCTGCAAGAGGGGTGCGTACGGCACTTATTAACCTCGTAGACAAGCGTGAAGGCCCCGCGATTAAATGCATTAGCAACTGTGTTAGTCCCTGCCAACGGGGAAAAGAAGCGCGCGAGGTGGGGTATTGTATCGCCGATAGGCTTGCGGATGCCCACCTTGGAAAGGTCGAGACCGGGCTCTTTTTTACGGGGGCTAATGGCTACAAACTCAACGAAATTATTTCCGTCAAAGAACTTATGGATAAACTTGTTAATGGGGAAGACAGTTAAACTTTTTTGGGTATGGCTTACGTTAGTCGCGACGCTTTGCGCTAGTGGCCTTTATCAAAAACAGATTGAGCACTTTGACAAAGAATTCACGCGTGCCAACAGTGAGGAGCTTTTAAAGCTCCATCACATGCTTAAAAATGTCTACATCCAGTCCATTATTCAAAACGATACAGCGCTAAAGGTAGACGTATTAAAGCGCCTTGTCAAAAGCTCTTCTTCCTTACGCTTGGATGCCTCGCCTTATGAGCGGGAGTTGCAAACCCTTGGTGTCTCTTCTTTGACAAAGCCCTCAGAACTGGCCAAGGTGCCTCCTGTTGCGCCTGTTATCCCTCCACGTCCCACCACGCCAAAGGTGAGTACGCCATCACCAGTTTCTTCTTCTACATCCTTAGCGGCCCTTTCTGTGCGTTTTGATGAAGGGGATGTAACCCTGCGTTTTAACCGTCCCGTTGGTGAAAAAGAGATTAAATCTTTTTTGCTAAAAGCCAGCAAGACCCACCGGTATGTGTTTGACCTTCCTGGGGCGCTGATGGGAAGTTCTCGTACTTATGAGGGCAAAAGTGTGGACCAAATTCGGGTGGCCCAGTACGATAAAAACACGATTCGCGTTGTCTTTAGCCACTCCCAACCGCTCAACTTGCATTTTCGTACCCAAGATGAGCACGTCTTTATCGGCCTTTCCCAAAAATCTGGCACCCAAAGCGCTGCAGCAAAACCCTACACCCAAGCAACGCCCACACCCCCTGTGCGCCGTTTTGACCCTGCTACAAAAACCGTTGTGATTGACCCAGGCCATGGCGGGCGGGATGGTGGCGCGGTCAATGGCAAATACGTGGAAAAAGTGGCGGTGCTTGCCATTAGTTTAAAACTGGGCAAAGAACTTCAAAAACGTGGCTATAAAGTCCACTATACGCGCGCCAAAGACACGCACATCCAATTGCGCAACCGTACGCGCATTGCCAATGATAAAAATGCCGACGTGTTTATCTCGGTGCACGCCAATGCGGCGCCCTCTAAGGACAAACACGAGAGTATGCATGGGGTGGAAACTTTCTTTCTCTCTCCGGCGCGCTCAGAGCGCTCTAAAAACGTGGCGGCCTTAGAAAACCAATCGGACATTGAAGAGATGAACCATTTTTCCAAGCAAACCTATTTGAATTTTTTAAACCGAGAGAAAATCGTCGCGTCTAATAAGTTTGCCCTTGATGTACAACAAGGCATGTTAGACTCTCTTAAAAAACGTTTCACCGTGCGCGATGGTGGGGTGCGCGAAGCACCTTTTTGGGTCTTGGTGGGAGCCCAGATGCCTGCGATTTTACTGGAAGTGGGTTACATTACCCATCCTGAAGAAGTCAAACGCATCTTTGATGCCTCCTATCAAGAATTGCTAGCACAAGGGGTGACCGATGGGGTGGATGCGTATTTTCATAAAAACAATTAACCCGCTATGGCGCGCCCTTTAACCCCAGCAACCCTTGTGTGGGACGCGGCAGGTCAACCCTTTTGCCCGGCCTTTGGGGATTATTATTTTTCCAAGCACGGTGGGTTGGATGAGAGCCGTTATGTGTTTCTTGAAGGAAACCGCCTTGAGCAGCGGTGGGCAAACAAAGAACGGTTTGTCATCGGCGAGTGGGGGTTTGGCACGGGCTTAAACCTTTTGGCGGTGTGGGAACTTTTTCATACCTGTGCATTCCCGCCCAAAGAGCTACTCTTTGTCTCTTTTGAAGGCTTTCCTCTTGCCAAAGAAGATGTGGTGCGCGCCCATGGCATGTGGCCCTCTTTGGCTCCTTATGCCGCGTCTTTGCAAGAAGCCTATCCGCCTTTGGTGCAAGGGGTGCATGCGTTGTCTTTTGGGTCTTTACATGTAAGGCTTATTTTTGAAGAGGCTCCCAAGGCACTTTCGCTTTTTCCTAAAGGGGTGGATGCATGGTTTTTAGACGGATTTGCACCGAGTAAAAATGAAGAAATGTGGGAAGAGGGCCTTTTAAAACATCTGGCTACGCACAGTAACGAAGGTGCGACTTTTGCGACCTTTACTGCCGCTTCAAAGGTGCGTAAAGGGTTGGAAGCCTTAGGGTTTAACGTGCGAAAAATCCCAGGTTTTGGCAAAAAACGAGAGATGAGCGTGGGAGCATTTAACCCACAATAATACCAATAATCCATGAAAAATTAACTCCCCACCCTTTTGCTTACATGTAAGACTTTTTAAGAGGCAACCTGCGAGAAATGGAATCTTTTCTGATAAAATTGTCTTGTTTTGAGAAAAGAGCCATTTCAAAGGAACCGTGATGAAAAATCTTCTTTTTTTGGTGCTTTTTACCGCCCACCTTTTTGCCACCACTTTAAAACCTGTCATGATTTACGACTCAGAAATTTTGGATGACAAATCGTGGAATGCGATGATTCACCAAGGAATCGAGCGTTTTTCGCAGCGTTTTGGGGTGGAAGTTAAGGAAGTGATGATTCTTGATATTAGTAAGTTTAACGCGCAAGTAAAGGCGCTGGCCGAGGAGGGCTATGACCCTATTATGGTCAATAACGTAGACAGTATTAAACAAAAAGCGATTAAAGAAATCGTGTTAGCTTATCCTAAAAAACGCTTCATTATCTTTAACGGCTCTTTTGATATTCCCAACGCAGATTTTTTTATCTTTGCCTACCGTGAAGCAGCTTTTCTAGCGGGCTATCTTGCCACCAAAACAAGCAAAACAGGGAAGATTGGTTTTGTGGGAGGCATGAAGGTGCCTATTATCCAAGACTTTTTGTGCGGGTATATGCAAGGCGCAAAGTACGCCAATCCTGCCATGGAAGTGTTGCACGATTTTATCGGGGATGACTTTAACGCGTGGAATAACGCACCAAGGGGACACGCTATAGCCCTTGAGCAAATAAGCCAAGGGGCAGATGTTATCTTTGGCCCAGCAGGGGGGAGTTCTGTGGGGATTCTTCAAGCAGCACACGAGCAAAAAAAGCTTGGTATTGGGGTAGATAGCAATCAAAACTACCTTTTCCCTGGAAGTGTGTTAACTTCAGTGGTGGTGCGGGTAGACAATGCGGCCTACATAGCACTCACTGCGGCAAGGCGAGGGAATTGGCAAAATCAGGTTCGGGTGATGGGTTTACAAGAAAAAGGGGTTGATTTGGCCTATGATCACCACAATGAACCGCTTATTCCCAAGAGGTTAAAAAAAGAGCTTGACCACATTCGTTCGGAAATTATCCTGGGCAGAATTACTTTGCCCGATTATGCACAAACAGGCACATGCTTGTTTAATGGAAAAGAACTTTTTTGAAACAGAGATTTTTTTCCATCAATACGACGCTGACAATCGGCATATTTTTTTCGTTATTGCTACCTATTATTTTTGCCCTGTGGTACACCTCTACGGATGTGCAAGAGAGGTTGTACGCGGATTTTAAAGATTTTCGCTATAAAACAACACGCAATATTGCCGACGCACTGAGCAAACCTGTCTATTTTTTTCATCCCAACAGCGGCGGTTTGGTACTTGAAGTTTTAAAACACGACCCGAGGGTTGTTAAGATTGTTGTTTATGACACTTACAACGACATGGAATTTTTAGAGATACATGTCCCTAAAAGAGAAGTGGGCGAGCTTTTTTTGAATACTGAAATGATTTATATGCAGGCAAAACCCATAGGTTATGTTGCTATTACGTATAACGATAGCATGCTCATAAAACACCTTAAAGAGCAAAAAAGCTTTTTTTTGCGCATCTTTGGCGTCACCTTTTTGATGCTTCTTGCCGTTCTTGTCCCTTTGTTGTACTTGAAAGTTCTTCGGCCATTGGAAAAGTTGACGCACCAAGCACTTAAGCTACAAAATGGAAAGCTAGATGAGCCCTTTGAGTGGAAAGGCAAAGATGAAATCAGCCTGCTTGGGCAAAGTTTTGAACTCGCCAGAGTGCAAATACGCGAACATGTCCATGCCCTAAAAAGCGCCTCCGAGATTGATAAATTGACAAAAGTGTTTAACCGCCACAAAACAGATGCCGTGCTTGAAGAGGAAAAAGAACGCCTTGAGCGTTATGGTCGCTCTTTTGGTGTTTTGTTGCTTGATGTTGATGATTTTAAAATCACCAATGATACCTTTGGGCATCACATAGGAGACCGTGTTTTGGTGGAGATAGCTGCTTTGCTACGGAAAAACAGCCGCCACAGTGATACGGTTGGGCGCTGGGGTGGAGAGGAATTTATTGTGATTTGCCCTGAGGCGGATGCCCAAACGCTAGAAGAGTTTGCGTGGAAAATAGTGCAATGCATTGCCAAGGCGCCCTTTGGAGGCGCTGAGCCTCAGACGATTAGCGTGGGCGGCACGTTATGCCGCAAGGGTGAAGGGGTGTCAAAAATGATGCTGCGCGCAGATAAGGCACTGTATGAGGCAAAAGCAAGGGGTAAAAACCAAGCTGTTATTGTTATCTAGGTGCGCTTAAAGGGTTTTGGGCTCAGGTTTGCCAAAAAGGTACCCTTGCGCGTAATCTACCCCTAGGGCTTTGATGGTGTCAAAAATTGCCTCCGTGGAGACAAATTCGGCGATAGATTTGATGCCAAGGCGCTTGGCAAGTTGCACGATAGCATCGATGATTTTTTGTTTTTCAAGGTCTTTGTCGCAATTGTGCACAAAGGAGCCGTCGATTTTGATGTAGTCTGATTGCAAGGAGAGCAAACGGCTAAAGTTAGAGTTTTCACTTCCAAAATCATCAATAGCAATATCGCACCCGTAGTCTTTCACAAGCCCAATAGTCCCGGTGATAAGGTCAGATTCTTTGGAGAGGGTGATATTTTCGAGAATTTCAAAGGTAACATGGCGCGGGTTGATGTTGTAGCGCTGGGCTTTAAATTTGATAAATTCCAGTAAATACCCATCCATAATGTCCCGCTCAGTGATGTTAATCGAAAAGCGGATGTTTTTACCTGCAAAGTATTGAAACGACTTGTTAATCATGCTTTTGGTGACTGAGGTCAGGAGTCCTAGTTTGGTGGCCGCGCTGATAAACATCATTGGCGGAATAACCAAATCCCCATCAATAACCCGCGCCAAGCACTCGTATTTGAAAATCTCCCGCGTGTGCACATCGACGATGGGTTGAAAATAAGGCACAATCATATCTTTGTGGATGAACTCTCGGGTTTTATTGAGCCAACTGATGCTCTCAAGCTCTTCGCGAATCTGAGAAGAGCCCCCATCGTACACGACTTTAAAGCGCTTGCCGTGTTTTTTGGAGATATCAAGGGCAAATTCTGCATCGACGATAGCATCTCTTCCGTCTTCGATTTTGGCTACCCCGATACTAAAACTAATAAAATTTTCAATGGTTTCAATCACAATTTCCGTGGTGTCAAAGTAGGCAAAAATTTGATTACAGGTGTTTTCTATGTGCGCTTCGTTGTGGGTGCGGCTAAGCAATGCGTACCTGTCCGCACTCAGTTTATAGAGGGTTTCTCCCTTGAATGAAAGAAACATCAGGTTTTTGGTCACTTCTTGAAGCAAGAAATCACCAAAGGCAAAGCCGTAGAGTTTGTTGAAAATATTGAAATTATTGATGTCCAAAAGAAAGAGTGTCCCGCCCTCAAAGCGTACGATGTCCCGTTGGAGCGCTAGGGAGTTTGGAAGGTTGGTGATTTCGTCTTTGTAAAGTTTTTCCAAGAGTTCGTTGGATTTTGTTTTAGCTATCTCTTCGTTGCGTGCGGCCACGTCTTGGAGGTAGGAATTGCGTGTTTCGAGTTGGGAGATGTCGTGGCGCACACTCATGTATTCAATAACCTTGCCCTCCACATCAAGAATCGGGATGATGGTTGCCTCCACCACGTAAAAACTCCCGCTTTTATGGCGGTTTTTGACAACACCCCGCCAAATCTGTCCGTTGCCAATAACGTTCCACATTTCTTTGAAGATTGATTTGTCCATGTCGGGGTGACGGACGATGTTGTGCGGTTTTCCAAGGAGCTCTTCTTGGGTGTAACCTGAAATCTTTTCAAAGGCTTTGTTGGCGTAAGTGATGATACCACTGGGGTTTGTTTTGGAGACAATAGCACTTGCCTCAAAGGCGCTAGAGAGTTGCTGTGCAAGGTGGAGGGCTTCTTCGCTTTTTTTTGAGGCAAAAGAAGCATCCACCATGGCAGTAAAGGCTGTTAAAAAGGCGGATTTTTCAAGAGGTTTTAGGGCAAAAGCATCCACGCCAATCTGAATAGCTTCAAGGAGTTGAGGGCATTGGGCCGGCTCTACATGTAAAAGGATTTTTGTTTGAGGGTTAAGGGCTTTAAGGGTTCTGCACAAATCAATGCTTTCTCCCTCAGGCAAGGAGGCACAAAGGATGACAAAAGGATAAGGGGTGGTCTTGAAGGCGCGTAGTGCTTCATGGGTGGTTGTAACATGGTGCAACGGCTTGGGGTGAAGAAGCCCCATAACCTGTTGCGCCAGTGAAGGTTCACGCTCAATATAAAGAATGTCTAGGTTTTGCACACTAATCCCTTTTGAAACAAGTATGCCAACATTATAGTGCAAAAAAGCACTCACCTGTCTAAAAGTACGGTAGCAATCCCTTTTTAGAAAGGGTGTTTAAAAAGAGTGTTTTGCTTTGAAACAAAAGGGCTTTGCGCTTAAGTTTCCTAGAGCTTGGACTTTACAAATCTTTCCATCTCTTCCACGATGGCTTCGATGGTGCGTTCGCCGTTAATCTTGTGTAACAAGCGTTTTGAGGTGTAAAATGCCTGAATCATGCCCAGTGGCGACGTGTAGACGTTCATGCGGTTTTTAAACACTTCGGCGTTATCATCCGCCCCGCGTCCGCGTCCTAAAACACGGTCACACGCCACTTCTTCGCTTACCTCTACCTCGATAACGCTTTCAAGCACAATGGTGGTTTCCTTGGCCAAGATGGCGTCTAGGGCTTCCATTTGTTCTACGCTTCGGGGGAACCCGTCGATGAGGATGACATTTTTCTCACTCTGTTTAATAGCGCCAACAATGGTGTCGATGACGATGTTGAGGGGTACAAGGTTGCCCGCACTCACAAAGCTGTCGATGGTTTTGCCAAGCGCGCTTCCGCGTGCCACTTCGTCCCGCAACAACTCGCCCGTAGAGTAGTGGGCGATCGTCTCAGCGTTGTGTTGAGCAATCAAGCTCGCATCGGTGGTTTTGCCGCTACCAGGTGCGCCAATGATGAGAAAAAGTTTTTTCATAAGAGTCCTTAATGGGATGTTTTTTCGCGAAGTCGAATACCAAGTTCACGCATTTGCGCAGGCTCAACGGGGCTTGGAGCACCGGTGAGTTGGCATTGGGCCCGTTGGGTTTTAGGGAAAGCGATGACATCACGGATGCTAGAAGAGCCAGTAAGTAGCATCATGAGTCTGTCCAGTCCAAGTGCGATACCACCGTGTGGTGGTGCACCAAATTTAAGAGCATTTAGCAAAAAGCCAAACTTTTCTGCCGCTTCTTCGTCACTGATGCCAAGGAGTGAAAAGACTTTGGCTTGGATGTCCGCTTTGTGGATACGAATACTTCCCCCGCCAAGTTCAACGCCATTAAGCACCACGTCGTAGGCGATGGATTCCATCTCATCCAGCGGTGCGTTGATGTCTTTTGGCATGGTGAAGGGGTGGTGCAAGGCTTTGAGCTTGCCTTCTTCCACTTCAAACATTTCAAAATCCACTACCCACAAAAACTCAAAACGGTCTTTAGGGATGATGTCCATTTGTTCAGCCAAAAAGATGCGAAAACGTCCCATGTAATCAAGCACGAGTTTTTTAGGGCCTGCGCCAAAAAAGACCACGTCTCCTGCCACAAGCTCACAACGCGCCACAATCTGTTCAAGGGCCGCTTCGGTAAAAAACTTGGTCAAGGGGCCTTTGAGACCGTCTTCTTTCATTTGAAAATACCCAAGACCCGAAGCGCCAAACTTGCGCACGTAATCTTCAAAGCCTTTCATTTGGCGTTTGGAAAAGATGGTGTCGCCTTGGGGGACTTTGAGGGCTTTGATGCGGTTTTTCTTGGCATCTTTGGCGATGGAGCTAAAGATTTCATTGTCGCAGGTTTCAAAAATGTCCATCACGTCCACCATGGAAAGGTCGTAGCGTAAATCGGGCTTGTCCGAACCGTAACGTTCCATCGCTTCTTTGTAGGTGATGCGGTTAAAGGGTGCGTGAATCTCATGGCCCGCTTCTTTGAAGACGGCTTTGAGTAAGTCCTCGGTCACGGCGATGATGTCATCTTGCTCGCAAAAGCTCATTTCGATGTCGATTTGGGTAAATTCAGGTTGGCGGTCAGCCCGCAAGTCTTCGTCACGGAAACATTTAGCAATCTGAAAATAGCGGTCAAACCCTGAACACATGAGGAGTTGTTTAAAGAGCTGTGGGGATTGGGGAAGGGCGTAAAATTCACCGTTGTGCACACGGCTTGGCACAAGGTAATCCCGCGCACCCTCGGGCGTTGCTTTGGTTAAAATAGGGGTTTCAACTTCCAAAAAGCCTTTGGCATCCAGCGTGTTGCGCACGGCCATGGCGGCTTTACTGCGCAGACGGAAGGTTTCGTAAGCTTTAGGGGTGCGAAGGTCGAGGTAGCGGTACTTTAAGCGTACTTCTTCGCCCACGTCTTTGTCGTTGATGACAAAGGGAAGGGCGGCGCTTGGGTTTTCCACCACAAGGCGGCTAAGGATGACTTCGATGGCGCCCGTGGCAAGCTTGGGGTTTTCTAGTCCCTCGCCGCGCGCGCGTACTTTTCCGTAGGCGCGCAAGACAAATTCGTCGCGTACTTTTGAGGCCACATCGTGGGCTTCTTGGCTATCTTCTGGGTCGCAAACCAGCTGAATGAGTCCGGTTTTGTCTCGTAAGTCAATAAAAATAATCCCGCCGTGGTCGCGGTAGCTGTTGGTCCATCCGCACAATTCGACCTCTTGGCCGATGTGGGTCGTGTTTAAATCAGTGCAATAATGACTTCGCAATCTGTCTTCCTTGTGGGAGCTTTGGAAATTTTAAAAGGCTAAAGTGTACCAAAACCTTGCTTGTGCATGGCTTATCTTAAAAAGCACAGACTAAACAGGCTTTTGAGCGAAAAAGCCTGTTTAGTCTATACTTAAGATTTTTGATGCACCGCCATATTAAGTGAGTTTTTACACAGGGTTTGTATAATGCACTTTTTATCATTGTCTGTGGGGGTGCTGTAAAAGGCTGAGATAATACCCCAAGAAGTCATTAATGTGGCTTCATGAACCTGATCTGGGTAATGCCAGCGTAGGAAATAAGGAGATAACCGCTATGAGTAAAGTACTTGACAACCTCGAAAAAATTGACGCTTCATACATCGAAAACTTCCCAAGTTCCAGAAAAATTTACCTCCAAGGCTCACGCCCTGACATTCAAGTGCCCATGCGTGAAATCACCCTCACACCAACCACAAAAAGTGATGGTACCATCGAGGAAAATCCGCCTTTACATGTATACGACACTTCGGGCGTTTACACCGACCCTTCCGTGACCATCGACTTGCACCAAGGCTTAAAGCCCATCCGCAAGGCATGGATTGAAGAGCGCGGGGACAGCGAGGTGTTGGAGGATTTTAGTTCGGCGTATTTTCACGAACGCCACGACGACCCTGAACTTAAAGCCTTGCGTTTTCCCAACCTCAAAGCCCCGCGTCGGGCCAAAAAGGGCAAAAACATCACCCAGTTGCACTACGCGCGTCAGGGCATCATCACCCCTGAGATGGAGTACGTGGCTATCCGCGAAAACTGCAATCTCGAAGTAGCGCGCCAACACAAACTCCTAGGCAAACAGCACAAGGGCGAGAGCTTTGGAGCCAATTTGCCCGAAGTGTACACCCCTGAATTTGTGCGCCAAGAAATCGCCGCAGGACGCGCGGTGATGCCACTCAACGTAAATCACCCCGAAGCGGAGCCTATGATTATCGGGCGCAATTTCATGGTCAAAATCAACGCCAACATCGGTAACTCCGCGACCACCTCGTCCATCGAAGAAGAAGTCGAAAAGATGCTGTGGTCCACGCGCTGGGGTGGCGACACGGTCATGGACCTCTCCACGGGCAAAAACATTCACGAAACCAGAGAGTGGATTTTACGCAATTCCGCGGTGCCCATTGGGACGGTGCCTATCTACCAAGCCCTCGAAAAGGTCAATGGCATCGCCGAAGACCTCACGTGGGAAGTGTACCGCGACACGCTCATCGAGCAAGCCGAACAGGGGGTGGATTATTTTACCATCCATGCGGGCGTGCGGTTGGCGTATGTGCCCATGACGGCTACGCGCCTCACAGGCATCGTTTCGCGCGGGGGAAGCATCATGGCAAAATGGTGTTTGCACCACCACAAAGAGAGCTTTTTGTACACCCATTTTGAAGACATCTGTGAGATTATGAAGGCTTATGACGTGGCGTTTTCACTAGGGGATGGCTTGCGTCCAGGGTCGTTGTATGATGCTAATGATGCGGCCCAATTTGCCGAACTTGAAACCTTGGGAGAGCTGACTAAAATCGCGTGGAAACACGACGTGCAAGTGATGATTGAAGGCCCTGGACACGTGCCGATGCAGATGATTAAAGAGAACATGACCAAGGAGCTGGAGGACTGTTTTGAAGCGCCCTTTTACACCCTTGGGCCGTTGGTGACGGACATTGCACCGGGATACGACCACATCACTTCGGCCATCGGGGCGGCGCAGATTGGGTGGTATGGCACGGCGATGTTGTGCTATGTGACACCTAAAGAACACTTGGGATTGCCTAACCGCGAAGACGTCAAAGAGGGCATCATTACCTACAAAATCGCCGCTCACGCCGCCGACCTAGCCAAAGGGTTCCCCGGTGCGCAAATTCGCGACAACGCCATGAGCAAGGCCCGTTTTGAGTTTCGCTGGGTGGACCAGTTTAACATCGGCTTTGACCCTGACCGCGCCCGCGAGTACCACGACAAAACCTTGCCTGCCCAAAGTGCCAAAGTCGCCCACTTTTGCTCCATGTGCGGCCCGAAATTTTGCTCCATGAAAATCTCCCAAGACATTCGCGACTACGCGGAGAAAATCGGTACCGATGATGTGAATGTTGCCTTGGAAAAAGGGCTAGAAGAACAAGCCGAAGCCTTTCAAAAGAGTGGTGGACAGCTTTACATGTAAGGAGATTTAGCCCTTGAAAAAGGGCTAAAACCCTCACGTTGCGGTACATATTTAGCTCAATTGAACAAAAGAGGAAAAGGCTAAGCGTTAGCTTTTACATGTAACCCCATTATCTACACACATCATTGATAGAAAATTGACGACTTTTCATGAAGCGTGTGTTTATAGTGAGGCATAGGCTTTTTCCTTTTAATAAGCAGAAAAACTCCCGTTACATGGCGACAAGGGGGCGCTGTTTTTAGCACTGGAACCGTTTGCAAGACCAAACGCTCATCTCATGGTCTTGCGTGGCGAAAAGTTAACTTTTGCTCAGGGTTTGCACCTCTTTTTGAAGCTTTTCAAGTTTTCTCATCAAGTGCTTAAGGTTGCTTCCTTTTAGAGTGCCTTTAGCGTCACCGTTTAGGGCTTTTTGGGTTGTTTCTTGAAATGTTTCGCTCAGGGCATCGAATTTTTCTTTTACTTTTCCAGCCAAGATTTCATAGTCTTCGGCCAATGTCTCTTCAAGGTCGTTAAATTTTTCGACGATTTCATCTTTATTTTTGTAAACATAGTAAGCGCTGATTCCTGTAACAGTCGCGCCAAGTGCGAAACCGAGTAAGTGATTTTGGTTCATAGTATCCTCTTTTTTGGGTGTTTTTTTGCGAAACAGTTGGGAAAATGCTCCAACGAGCGTCGAGACATGGGTAAGCTGAGCGATACCTACAGATGCCTTTTGTGCTAGAAAGTGACTTTTCTCTTCCACTGTAGCAATAAGGTCGCTGACATCCTCTAGCGCAAAAGTGGCTTTGTGGCAAAGCACACTCACTTCTTGTTGGCTAAGAGCAATAAACGCGTTTGCTTTGTGCATGGCAGCAATGTGCTTGATTGTTAGAAAAACAATAGCGGCGGCAATAATGACCATGCACACCATAATAACCCCTGTAAAAAGGGGGAGAAGCTGCTGGGTGTTCATGTAAAAGCCTTTCAGATTCAGTATACTCTTTTCCCGTCAACATGACGACTCGGCGTTAAAAAGCCCCATAAATCCTTACATGTAAGGGGTCTATGAAAAAGGTATTTTAATAAATGCAAGAAGGAATGTCGTGGATGCGTGTTTGGGTAATTGAGGGTTTTGTTGAAGTTGTTGGTGGCGTATGAATGCCGTTTTGACACACGTGAGTCTGAGTCTTTAGAGGAAATGACTTAGCGCGTGCAAAACGGCCTTTGGTGCCGCGGTCTTTTTCCGTTACATGTAAAGAAAAAATCCTTACATGTAACGTCTAGTAAACGTACCCCGCTTGTAAAAGTAAACGCGTGGAATGTTGGTCTTCGCTTTCGACTTTCTCTCCACCAATAACTCTAGCTATCTGGGCTTTGGCAAAGAACTTTTTGTAAGAGGCGTGATAACCTAGACCCATGTCGCTAAGATGCCTTCCTTCACTGCCACTGATGAGGTTTTCCATTTTTGCATAACCCGTGTCTCCAAAAAGGCTTACTGTATGGTTTAGACTCCCCGTACTAGGTAAACTGTAAAAAAGTTCTGCGCCAAGGATATAACCGTTTTCTGCACTATGTTCGCCATCAGGAAAAGCTCTGACACCGTAGGCTCCACCCAAGGAGAAGTCTTCTGAACCATCAAGGTTTTTACCTCCTAGGGCTTTTTGAAATCTTAGGCTTGTGGTAAGGGAATATTGCGGGTTAAAGGCAATCGCTTTTTCAATACTGCCACTGACCTTGGTGTAGTCTCCATTGGTTTGCGCACCTGCATTATCAATAGCTCGTGAAATGGCATCGTTGAAGCTTAGATTGCCATGGGTAATGTCAAGTGTTGCCGTCGTACTGCTCTCCCACCCAAAAAAAAGAGAATTTTTGCTATAGCTTGCGCCAACGGTGACTAAATCAGCCTCTTTTTTAGTGTTAATGGCGGCACTTTGGACCTCATCTTTCATGTTCTTGTGGGCAAATTTTACGGAAAGCTTGAGCGTCTCTTCGCGGGTGCGAATCAGTGGATAAGAGAGTGAGGCTTCTAGGGTTGTTGACGTCCCAAGGGCATCAAGGGCCGCATAGTCTTCTGCTAAGGAATACGTCGTATGAGAGGCGCTCAGTTCACCTCTTAAGCCATTATCCATCAATGGAAAGCCATAAGAGACTTTTCCATTTTTCAAATCACCAGTCGTTGACATCACGCCATTAAGACTGAGCTGATCACCGTATCCTAGTGGAGAGAGCGCACTTAGTCCTAGGTTAACGCGGTATCTTCCTGTGTATTTAGAGCCGTAGTTATCGCCTACGATATACGCACTGTAAGGAGTGGTGGCTTCTGTGGTAATGGCAAAGTCTGAGGTTCCTACTTTCGTTCCAGGCATAACATCCGCACCTGTGACTTTAGCACCGGGAGTATCATTGATGAGAAGCATAGCGCGCTCTAGGGTATGCGCAGAGACGATAGTATCGCCTTTTGCATTATCTAATATTCCTTGCACTCTTTCATCATTAACCAAAGAACTGTTGGTAAGTTTAAAGGCTCCGTAGTTTCCTTCTATAATGGCAATTTCTAGAATTCCTTCACTCATACTTTGCTTAGGAATATAAGCACGGGCTACAAAGTAGCCTTCTTCTCGGTAGGCTTTAGTGATTAGCGAAGCTATTTTTTCTAGTTCTCCTAGGGTATAGCTTTTTCCTGCGTAAGAATTGATCCGAGATAAAAGCTTATCTTCGCTTATATGTAAAGCCCCACTGAGTTTAAATCCTTTGATTTCAATGCTTTTTCCTCCCATGTCGCTCATGAGTGGCTTTGGCTCAGGCACAGGAAGTGAGGGGATGACATTGTCCATTCCTTTTTCAACTTCTCTAGGGACTTGGACTTGTTTTTCAATGTCTCCACTGCTAGGTGGCGCTGCCAATAGAAAAGATGCTGTTGCTAGTGATAGTATGAGTATGTTTTTTGTTTTCATCTGTTTCCCTTATCGTTGTGTCATGAAAAATTCTTGTTCTAAACCATTTGGAAGATGAATGCCGCCATTTATGAGTTGGATGAGTGAGTTTTGTCCCAACGGTATACGGATATCACCCGTTCCTCCACCTTGTATCATGGCTCTTGCTTCTTGCATTCCTATGCGTTGGCTTGGCACATCTCCGCTTGGGGTTGAAGTTAGTTGCACTTGAGCCCCCGCGAAAGTAAATTGCTGTGGTGCTTGAGCTAGAGGTAGGCGTGGTGTGAAATTTGGTAGCACCGGCGGTGTTATGGCGGTGCCATTGATGATCTGGGTGATGATGGGAGTTAAGTTTTGGGTTGGCGGTATTGGAGCAGGTGGCGTCGGGGCAGGTGGTGTCGGTGTCGTACTAATAATATTTGCTGTCGTAGTAGCTGTGGTGGCTGCTAGCAGATAATTACCCACAACTCCTCCATTGTCTCCATCACTTAGGGTGTAGTCTATAGCGGTGACGGTTTTACCATTGCCCACAGTAGCCGTGTCAAAACTGGCCGTACCGTGATGTAGCGTAAGGGTTTCCGTTCCCACCAAGCCAGATAAACTTCCCCAGTTGGAGATAGTGACACTTGTTGTGCCATCGTAGGTTTTATTGCTTGCTGTTATTCCTGAGATAGTGAGTGCTTTTTGCGCGATAGTAAGCGCTCCTGCGGTATTGCCACTGCTTGCTTCGGTGTATCCGCCTTTAAGAATATCGATAGTGATGTTGCTGTAGGTTCCTGCATTTTTAAATCCTGTCGTGCTACTGCCATCATAGATAAAGATGTAGTCGGTTCCTAGTACCCATGAAGCGTAACTTGCGCCAAAGATGGATGAGGCACTCCAAAAATCTGCAAGAGTGTAGTTGCTGCCCTTATAAACTTGGTTTTGGGTGCTTAGGGTATAGGAAAGACCTATTGGAGAGAGGGACATTGTCCAAATGGTTGCCCCACCCAAGCTGAGTGTTGGATAGCCTCCGTCGGTGCCTGCTATATCCCAACCCGCAAATGTGGACAATGTTTGCATTTGTGCAGTGGTTTTACCTTCTCCTCCTGCGGAAGTTGCCTGTCCACTAGTCTCAGTATCCCAGAAGCTATTGGTAATGGTTCCACCATCATCGAAGCCCACCAGTCCGCCCAAAAGGCTAGTACCGCTTACACTCCCAGTGGCGTAGCTATTGGTAATGCTTGAGGAAGCAGCGTGCCCCACAAGTCCACCGACACGACTAGTGCCCGTAACGCTCCCCATGGCATAGCTGTTTGTGATACTTGAAGAATTATAAGCTGTTCCCACCAGTCCGCCAACATTACTTTGACCTGTTATGGTGCTAATAACGCCAACGTTTTGTACCGTAGCGCCATCCGTGTAGCCAAATAATCCAACATGATCTGTAGTTGGTCGATGAATAAACAAATCTGCGATGGTATTTCCACCTCCGTTGAAGGTTCCTGTAAACTTGCTAGTATAATTTCCAATCGGCATCCAGCCTGCACCGCTGTTTGCCGTAGAGCTTGCTAGAGCAGTGTAACCTGTTGTTGCGCTATCTAGGTTGTTTGAGAGAATGAAATATTTGCTAAGTGTAGCGGTGTTGTAGTTGATGTTTTGCAGTTGTGTCCAATTGGTGAGCGTGTAGGGGTTTAGAGCGGTTCCAAAACCACCCGCAAAAAGTGTTTCAGAACTTGTGACGATGTCTTGGGCTCTTGTTACATTTTTGAGATACGGTAAACCACCTAGGGCATAGCCTGCTACTGTTGCGCCATCAACAAATGACCAGATAGTTGTGCTCCAACCAGTATAAGTCAATGCGTCCATCATCTGCGCAGTGCTTTTGCCTGTTCCTCCTGCTGAAGTTGTTTGTCCGCTAGTCTCAGTATCCCAGAAGCTATTGGTAATGGTTCCACTATCATCGAATCCCACCAGTCCACCGACATATTGCTGGCCCGTAACACTTCCTGTGGCATAGCTGTTTGTGATGGTTGAGGAACTATTGCTTCCCACCAGTCCACCGATATAATAAACACCCGTAACACTCCCAGTAGCATAGCTGTTTGTGATGATTGAAGAATTAGCAGTCTCTCCCACAAGTCCACCGACATCATCAGTGCCCGTAACACGCCCCGTGGCATAACTATTTGTAATGCTTGCAGAATTATCAGTCTTTCCCACCAGTCCACCGACATTATTATTGCCCGCGACTTCTCCTGTAGCATAGGTGTTAGAGATTGTTCCACCATTATAATGGTAACCAACCAACCCACCGGCATAATTGGCTCCCGTGACCTTGCCAGTAGCATAAGCGCTGGAGATTGTTCCTCCATTGTTACCCCCAACCAACCCACCGACGAGCCCGTTGCCCGATACTTCTCCCGTTGCATAGCTTCTTTCAACTATTCCACTATTATTGAACCCCACCAACCCACCAAAACTATTTCCGCCGTTGTTGCCATCTTTCAAGCTAACCTTTGCACTAGAATGACTAAAAGTGATTTTGCCACCATTATTATTGCCTACTAGACCGCCAACATGAGAAGATAGATTCACTCCCTCATCAACACCCACGACATTCCCGCTTGATGACACATTGACGATTAAAGAACCTGGTTTCGCATCGCCAGCTAAAATACCGACATATTCATTCCCTTCAACTGTTGCGTTGGTAACTCCGAGGTTGCTTACCGTGCCGCCTGTGCCAATCTTCCCAAAGAGTCCAACATAGTCTGTTGATGGGGGGTTAATATTTAAGCCATCTATCGTATGTCCCAGCCCTTCAAAACGACCTATGAAAGTCCCTACGGGTGTCCAGTTATTTGTTCCACTGAGTGCAACATCAGTAGAAAGTGCGAAGTTGCCACCGAGGTAGCTACTTAGTTGTGTGTTTAACGCCGTACCAGTGTTGTTGGTGATGGTGGTGTAATTTACTACAGTCCCATTCGAGCCAAGCTTCGTGCTAAAATTGGTCGAGGTTGTACCATTGTTTCCATTAGTCGCACCGCTGGCTTGCAATGAAATAGGGGCGTTTATCAAATAGTAAGCGGTATTGGCTAAGGCAAGCGCGCCTTGTCCGTATTGTAAAACTAGACTTCCACCGCTTCCACCACTCGCATTTATCACTGCATTGATGAGGATATTTCTATCCGCACGAAGTGTGAGGGCATAGCCACTTGACCAGGTGATATCAGCGTTTACGAAGATGTCACCGTCTGTTCCTGTGCCACTACATGTAACTCCTGTACATGCACCATCTGTGGTGACAGTTACGCCACCACTTCCAAGAGCACTAGAGATAGTTCCTGCAAGGGCAGGGTCTATAGTGATATTGACAGGGTCTATAAGCCACTCTCCTGTTTCTACATGTAAAGAAGCATCATTGACAAACTCTTTTCCTGAAGTCTCGATAAACCCTTCACCTTTCCCCGTACTTAAGCTTCCACCAAACTTCCCCGTTCCCCCATGGGCAAACAATACAATCTTCCCCGTGATGTCTTCTAGTGAGTTGGCTTCGATGATGCCTGTGTTGTTGACCACACCTTTAAGCAGTTCACCCACCGCATTGGTGGTTAGGTAGACTTCGCCCCCATCTGCGTAAAGAGCCCCTTTGTTTTCAACAAGCGCATCTAAAACGCCTTTATCCACTTTGAGATTGACCAGTGAATTGCCATTGAGATTTAACGTGAGCTCTTTGGCGCCGACGAGTTCGACTTTGCCAAGGGTTGCTTTGATGAAGCCCTCATTTTTGACTTCTTTGCCAAATAAAGCGGTATAGCCTTTATCGCTTATATTTATCGTTCCTTGATTGATAACCGAAGCTTGGCTGCCGCCTTTAAAAGCATAATTGCCATCCATAAAGTCTGCATCGCTTAGGTTCATCGTCGTTGCAACAAGTCCTGCGGTGTTGATGCTCGCGGTTTTGGAAAATAGCACACCGTTGGAGTTTAAGATAAAAACTTGCCCATTGGCATTTAAGGCGCCATTGATGACACTTTTTTCATTTCCGACAACTCTGTTTAGCGTCACAGCATTTACATTGGGTTGGTTAAAGTTAACTGTTTCGGATTTTCCGATGGAGAAGTTTTGCCAGTTGATGGCGGCTTTGTTGGTGGTTTGGGTGATGTTCGTCACACTTCCACTTTGGGCGATGCTTGCACTTCCTGCTGTGACAACACCGCCACTTGGGGCGGCGTGAAGTAGCACTGCACCGGCAAGGAAAGCTGAAACCACGAGGCTTATTTTCCCGCCTTTGAGAATGCGAAACCGTGAGCTATAGTTGCAATTTTGCAGATAGAATGTGCGCATGATAGAGCCTTATCGTTGAATTTTACGTATCGACTTCGTGCATCGCTCTTCTTGTGCATTGCGGCAAAAGGAGATGAAAGGAGCCCGAGTTATTTCAGTATAGGATTGTTCGGAGGCTTTTTTTGCTTAGAAAAAGATGAAATTAAAAAAAAACGCATAAAAATACCTAACATTTAGCTTAATTAAAAAAATTAGCATGTAATTTTAGGTATTTAGGTCATCCCAAAGACTTTTTTTGTCTCTTTTGGGATGACTTTGAAATGACTTTGAAACGTTATAATACTTTTTAGACAATAAATTTCGTTCATGAGGACAGGTGGTGAACAAAAAGATTTTTGAACTCAAAGTGCTGTATGTTGAAGATGACGCTATCGTGCGTGACAATACTACTGATACACTGGGCTATTTTTTCAAAAACATCACCCTTGCTCAAAATGGCAAAGAAGCGCTTAATATGCTTCAAACATTTGAACCACATGTGCTAATCACCGACTATGTGATGCCTTACATGAACGGGTATACCCTTATCATAGAAGCCCGCAAGCTGTACCCCAAACTCATCGTTTTTGTCACCAGCAGTTATACCGACCAAGACAAACTTCTTAAATGCATTCCTCTAGGAATTAGCGATTATATCGTGAAGCCTTTGGACTACAACAAGCTCTCACAAGCAGTGCATAAAATAGGTACAGCACTTAGGCATTCAAACGCCAATGAGACTATTTGTCTGGAGCCTTATGTGACGTACTCAAAGCTCTCAAAAACGCTTTTCATCGAAGAAGAGAAGTTTACGCTCTCAAAGCAAGAGTCAGACTTGATAGAGCTTTTACTTGAACACAAAGGCAAGGTTCTTTCGAAAGAGATGCTTAAAGAAAATCTTTATGGCACGTGGGACATCGAAGACAATTTACTCAAAAATCTGCTCTATCGCTTGCGCAAAAAAATTTCTCTTGACATTATCAACACCATCAAAAACACAGGGTATATCATCAAATGAAACGCTTTTTTGTGTGTTTCATGCTTGCATCGGTTTATGGCTTTGCACAAGATGCATGCGTAGAGATTAATGCACATTTTTCAGTCGAAAAAAGCAGTGCCTATCAGATAATCTACAAAAGCACATCAGGGTTCGATGCTTTGAATGCTGAGGTAATAAAACAAGCCGAACCTACTGACATAGCATTGACCCATACTCCTTCAACGCGGGATGTGTACTGGATAAAATTTTGCCTTAAAAACACCACATTAGAGCCTCAAAAAATTATGCTTGAACATCCTCGTGCAGGACTTGATTTTATCGATGTGTATGTATACAAAGGTGATGTGTTGCATCAACGAAGCGAACTAGGCGACATGCGACTAAAAGAGAACCGTTCCATAAAGCATTTTAGTAGCGTTGAAAGTCTCACACTCGAACCCAATGCGCTTTACACGGTCGTAACCCGTTTGCAATCGTATGGTCCTTATGAGCTGTGGTGGCAGGTTGAGAGTTTAAATTACTTTACCCAAAACACGTCATTTAAAACGATGATTTGGGGCCTCACAGGGGGCATACTCATCGCGCTCATTCTCTATAATATCGTGCTTTATGTGTCATTGAAAGAGCTATTTTATATGATTTATGCAGGATATATGATCAGTTTATTACTGTTTCACTTTCTCTATCAAGGGTTTGCGTATCAATTTTTTTCTTTTGAACATTTCGATTTATTGACCATCGCAACATGGGTGTCGATTCGTTTATTTCTGTTTTTTTTGCTGTTGATGCCGTATTTTTTCTTTCAGTTGCAAAACGAGTGGTATGGCAAAGTTTTCCTTGGTTGTGCTAGTGTCATCATGGGATTTGCACTCTTTTTTTCGTGTGCTGTTTTTAATATGGATATTCTTTACTATTCGCACAATACGGTGTTATTTGGATACCTTTTTGCTCTTTATCTGATTGCGTTTTGTGTGCTAAGTGTCATCCAAAAACGGCTCGGAAGCCTTTACTTTGCCATCGCTAAAATCGTGTTTACACTCTGCATGATATACGATACTTTGGTTGTTGGAGGCTATGTCCAACTGCAAACATACTCGTGGCTTGTACTTCCTTTTGGCATCGTGATAGACCTTTTGTTTTTATCTTTAGCGCATGGTGAGAAAATCAAACGTTTGCACCAACAACAGCGTGAAAGCGAGGATCTTCTCATTGCCCAATCACGTTTTATCGCGCTAGGACAAACTGTTGGTAATATCACCCATCAATGTAAAACGCCTGTTTCTCAACTTGCTTCACAGTTTATGTTTTTGCACGCTACCTTTATACATAAAAGAGAGGTGCTTTTAAAGGAGTTTGAGAAAAAAATACCCCAAATCGTCAACAGCATCGAATACATTCAAGAGAACATTGATCTTTTTAGCGACTTCTTTAAACACTCCAACGACAAAACAGAGTTTAATCCCATTCGAGAACTCAAAACAATCGAAAAAATACTTGAAGTCAAGTTGATGCTCAATATGATAGAGATGCGTGTCACTTCAGAAATTGATACCCTCTACACCCATAAAAGTGCACTGACGAATTGTTTAATGATTTTATGTGAAAATGCCATAGATGCCCTTGTGTACAACGACCCGTTGGAAAAATACATTGATATCTCTTTTAAAAAGCCTGAACCTTCCAAACTTGCTATCGTGGTTCAAGACAATGCAGGCAAGGTAGATACAACGCACATTCAACAGCTCTTTTCATCGAATTACACAACCAAAAAAGACAACTTCGGGCTAGGTCTCTCCATCGTTAAGACGCTGGTGGAAAAAAAATTGGAAGGAAAAATTAGTGCAGCAAATACCGGCAACGGAATGTGTTTTACCATGACTATACCCTACACACAGCCCCTTTCTCATTAGCTCTAGACACGTCTGGTGCCAATACGCTTTACATGTAAGGATTTTTCCGTTACATGTAAAGAAAAAATCCTTACATGTAACGTCTAGTAAACGTACCCCGCTTGTAAAAGTAAACGCGTGGAATGTTGGTCTTCGCTTTCTACCTTCTCCCCGCCAATAACTCTAGCTATCTGGGCTTTGGCAAAGAACTTTTTGTAAGCGGCGTGATAACCTAGCCCAATGTCGCTAAGGTGCCTTCCTTTGCTATCACTGATGAGGTTTTCCATTTTTGCATAACCTGTGTCTCCAAAAAGGCTTACTGTATGGTTTAGACTCCCCGTACTAGGTAAACTGTAAAAAAGTTCTGCGCCAAGGATATAACCGTTTTCTGCGCTATGTTCGCCATCAGGAAAAGCTCTGACACCGTAGGCTCCACCCAAGGAGAAATCTTCCGAGCCATCAAGGTTTTTACCTCCTAGGGCTTTTTGAAATCTTAGGCTTGTGGTAAGGGAATATCGCGGGTTAAAGGCAATCGCTTTTTCAATCGTTCCGCTTACCTTGGTGTAATCTCCATTGGTTTGCGCACCTGCATGGTCTATCGCTTTTGAGGCATCATCGCCAAAGCGCACCTTTCCGTGTGTGAGAGCAAGGGCGAGGGTGGTGCTACTTTCCATATCAAAGAGCAGACAGTTTTTTGAGTAGACCATCTCTAAGGTTGCTACGTTTGCATCTTTTTTTACAAGGGTTGCAGTGCTTTTTACTTCATCTTCCATCTTTTTGTGGGCATAAGTTAAAAAGAGGTTTAAATTCTCTTGGCGGGTGCGAATCAGTGGGTAAGAGAGTGAGGCTTCTAGGGTAGTAGCTTCTCCCGTGGCATCCAAGCTCGCGTACTCTTGCGCCAAAGAGTACGTTGTGTGAGAGGCACTGATTTCACCTCGAAGACCATTGCTCATTAGGGGAAAACCATAGGCTATTTTTCCATTTTTCAAATCTCCTGTGGTTGAGAGTACACCATTGAGACTCAGTTTATCCCCATACCCTAAAGGAGAGTTCGCACTAAGACCGAGATTTATTCTGTAGCGTCCTGTGTATTTTGAGCCGTAGTTATCGCCTACGATATACGCACTGTAAGGAGTGGTCGCTTCTGTTTTTATATCAAAATCCGCTGTGCCTACTGTTTTTCCAGGTTTAACATCAATGCCCGTGAGCTTCACCCCTGGGGTATCGTTAAGGATGAGCATGGCACGCTCTAGCGAAGCAGTGCTAATAACACCCTCTTTTTTGGCGGCATCTAGTACGCCTTGTATGCGTTTGTGTGAGACGAGGGAGGTATTGTTTAGGTGAAATGCACCGTACATTCCTTCTATCACGGCTATTTCTAAGATGCCCTCACGCATATGTTGCTTGGGAATGTAGGCACGTGCGACGAAGTAGCCTTGTTCGCGGTAGTGCCGCGTAATCAACGAGGCTATCTTTTGAAGTTGTGCGAAACTATGGCTTTTACCCTCATAGGGGTTTAGTAGTGTTTGCAGGATTTCGGGCTTTACATGTAACGCGCCTGTGAGTTTAAAATGTTTCACTTCAATGATAGTTCCGCCTTCTTCTGCCATCGGTTCTTTAAAAGGTTCCACGGGAAGAGGGGGAATAGCCTCTTTCATCTCTTGTACTTCACGAGGAGGTTTGACTTGTTTTTCCATATCGCCACTGCTTGGTGGTGCGGCAAGAAGGGCGCTTGCCATCGCGAGAGAAAATGTGATAATTATTTGAAGTATTTTTTGGTTCATGCAGTTTCCTCTACCTTTGTGCTGTTAAGATGTCTGCTTCTAGTCCATCAGGAAGCTTGATGCCACCGTTAAGAAGGTGTATTTTGGCTAATTCTACGGGGATGCCACCTGATTGTTTTCTGGTTATATCTGCAAAAGCACGAGAGAAAGGGGCGCGAACAGCTGTGCCGTTTTCAATATGGGCGGTATTGGGTAGCGCAGGATTGATGCTCTCATCTGCAGGAGGAAGGGAGATTGCTTGAATGGTTAACACACCATTGGCATAGCTAAACAGATAATTACCACTAGCGAGTCCGCTTGGAGTAATGGTGTAGGTACCCGCATCAATAGCGCCTTGGCTATCTCCCCCATACGTTAGTACCCCACTTAAAACAGAAGCAGTTTCGCCATTGACAAATCCGCTGTAGCTCACCCCATTTCCTTCGCTATAGGGTGAACCATCGTAGGTTTTTGAAGCGCCGTTTGCCGTGACGGTTAGCGGGGCTTGGGTAATGGTACTGGTGGTGTTGTCGGCATACGTAACATTGTAATTGTTTCCATTGTTGCCATCATTGATTGTCGCACCCGACACGGTTACAGTTTTTCCTGTTCCTGCGTCTTTGTTGGTAAAGGCAAAGGTGCCGCCCGAGATTGAATCGTACAAGGTTCCAGCTGTGATGCTTGCCAAGCCTGCTGCATTGGTTGTCCCGTCGTAAGTCTTCGTGACATCTGTTGAACTGATGGTAATATTGGCTTTGTGAATGGTAAAAACTCCGCCGACAATACTGAGGTTATAGTTGTTATCGCTTGCTGTTCCGTTTATAGCATACGTTCCTGCATTGGTTCCACTTCCGCTAAGGGAAACACTGTCTAAGACGGAAGCATTCTCTCCATTGACAAGTCCGCTGAGGGTGTAGTTGCCACTGATATTTTGAGTAGTGCCGTTGTATGTAGTATCGATAGCGTCAACGGTTATAATGGCATTGGCTTTGTTGACAGTAAGGCTTCCCTCGGCATAGCTTAATGCATAATTATCACTGCTTAGTCCGCTTGGAGTGATGGCGTAGTTTCCCGCATCGATAGCGCCTTGGCTTGTTCCCCCATAGTTAAGACCTCCACCCAAAACGCTAGCATCTTCACTGCCAACAAAGCCACTGTAACTCACCCCATTCCCCCCGCTGTAGGCTAACCCATTGTAGGTTTTAGAAGCGGCGTTTGCCGTGACGGTTAAGGGGGCTTTGGTGATGGCAAGGGTACCTGCGGTATTACCAACACCTGCTTGCGCATAGCCATTTCGTAAGATATTGACGTGAAGATTGCTATAGGTTCCTGCGTTGGTGTAGTTTGTTACAACAGCATTATTGGTATCTAAAAATGTATAATCCGTGCCCAACACCCATGTACTAAAATTGGCACCAAAAAGAGTTGTTGCACTCCATAAATCGCCAAGGGTATAAGCATCTCCTTTGTAGGTAGTGCTTGTATCAGAAAGGGTGTAATGCACTGTCTCAGGTGCCATCATCCAGATATATGCACCGCCCATACTTAAAGAGGGGGTTGCACTTGTGCCTACACCGACATCCCAACCCGCACTATCAAAGGTACTAAAGCGTTGGAGTTCCGTGGTTGTTTTCCCTGTGAGCCCACTAGATGAGCCACTTCCCACGCCACTTGCGATGACATCTGTGTTCCAAAAACTATGAGAGATACTTCCATACTCGCGCAATCCAATCAGTCCACCAACATTGGTACTTCCAGTTACCGAACCTGAGGCGTACGTATTGGAGATTGTAGCACTAGTGGACGCGCTAGAACCTACCAGCCCACCGATATTATTGGTGCCATGTACAGACACTGTGGCATATGCGTTGGAGATAGTCCCTGCGTTGTCGTTATAACCTACCAGTCCACCGACATGATTATTGCCTTGAACCAACGTTCCTGCTACATACGCATTGAAGATACTTCCAAGATTATACCCCACAAGTCCACCGACATAAGACGTGGTCGATACAATATCTACATTGGTAAGACCGATGTTTTGAATGGTTGAACCAGTACCAGCTACGCCAAACAATCCTACCATGCTCCGTGTAGTGCTTACATGTAAGCCATCAATGGTATACCCTTGTCCATCAAAATGACCTACAAAGTGGTGGGTTGCATTTCCGATAGGTATCCAACCTGTATTTGTATTTGCAGTCGCACTTGCTAAGTCTGTATATCCTGCTGTTGCACTCCCTATGTCGTTTGCTAAATCAAAATAGTAGTTGTGCGTTAAAATATTGTTGTTGTTGATGTTTTGCAGGTGTCTCCAGTTGGTGATGGTATAAGGAGAAACATCTGTCCCAAAACCGCTGTTAAAAAGAATCGTCCGTGTTGGTTTATCTGCTTCTGCGGTAACAGAAACAAGATACGGTCGCAAGGATACTTCATACCCCTCCACCAAACTTCCTCCACCAAACGACCATACAGCAGTGTTCCATCCGCTAAAGTTTGAAGCGTTGGCAAACTGCGAAGTGGTAAGCCCTGTGGCTCCAGAGGCATCTCCATTACCCACTCCATTTGCTTGTCCTGTTGTATCTATATCCCAGTAGCTATTGGTGATGGTTCCAGTATTCCATCCCATAAGCCCACCGACAGAATTAGTTCCATTCACACTTCCTATAGTGTAGGCATTGGTGATGGTACCAACATTCCCTCCCACAAAACCACCGACAGAGTCACTTCCACTTACACTGCTTGTTGCATAGGCATTGGTGATGGTGCCATTATTGCTCCCCACTATTCCACCGACAGAGTTAGTTCCGTTCACACTTCCTGTGGCATAGGCATTAGTGATAGCACCACCATTGTACCCCACAACTCCACCAACATAGTTATGTCCTATGATAGTTGCATTGCTCAGCCCAAGGTTGCTTACCGTGCTATCTACCCCCACCATCACCCCAAAGAGTCCTACATAGTCTGTACTTGGGCGGTTAATACTCAAACCGTCTATCACATAACCTTTCCCGTCCAAGCTTCCACTAAAGCGGTTTGCCTCTGTTCCGATAGGCACAAAGCCTTCGCCGCCATTCCATGAGGATGTTCCTGAAGCATTGATGTTGCCCCCTAATTCATACTTCCCGTTTAACGCTGTCGTGACCCACTGGAGTTGGTAGGGGTTGTAAATGATGACTTTGCCGTTGGCACCAAAGATAACGGCATCGCTTGTGTTGGCTGCGCTGAAATAGACACCGCCTGTTGTGGTATTGGTGTTTTGTATAAGAGCATTGACATAGATATTATTATCAGCGGTTAGTTCAAGTTGGGTTGCGGCTGTCCATGTGATGGCTTCATCTATAGTGATGTCATTGTCCGCTTGTAGCGTGACATCGGTGCCACCGTTTAAAACGGAAGTGATAGTATCGGCGTCCATGGTTGCGCCAGCGATGTCGCTTCCTCCTCCATCGGTGATAGTAATATCGGTCGGGTCTAAGAGCCATTTTTTGGCTTTGATGTGCACACCACTCTTTACATGTAAGGTTTCTCCGCTGGTTTCGATAAACCCTTCTTTGGCTTCTAGGGTGCCTGAAACAGTGGTTGTTCCCCCGTGGGCATAAAGGATAATCTCTCCTGTAACATCTTCTAGAGCGTTGGCCTCAAGAACACCTGTGTTATTGATTACGCCTTTTAGAAGCTCGTCTACTGCGTTGATGGTAAGGTAGATGTCTCCGCCATCAGCATAAATGGCGCCTCTATTTTCTATGAGCGCATCAAGGACGCCTTTGTTGACTTTGAGGTTGACAAGAGAGTTGCCATTAAGATTTAACGTGACTTCCTTGGCTCCAACCAATGCTACTCTCCCAAGGGTTGCCCTGATAACACCTTCATTGATAACCTCTTTTCCAAAGAGTGTGGCGTAGCCTTTATTGGAGATATTTATGATACCTTGGTTGATGACCGAGGCGGTGGCGTTGCCTTGAAAGGTATACACCCCTGCTTGAAAGTCCTCATCACTTACATTCATAGTAGTTGCCACAAGCCCCGCAGTGTTAATCGAAGCGTTTTTGCTAAACAAAACACCGTTTGAATTTAAAATAAAAACTTGCCCATTGGCGTTTAATGCTCCAGCGATAATGCTTTTTTCATTGCCAACAACCCTGTTTAATGTAACAGAAGAAACATCAGGTTGTTTAAAGTTAACGGTTTCGTTGGCGCCGATAGAAAAACTGTTCCAGTTAATGGAAGCTTTGTTGGTGGACTGGGTGATAGTTGTGGTTGTGCCACTTCCTGTGATGCTTGCACTCCCGCTAGTAACGACGCCGCCACTAGGCGCTGAATACAGAAAGGTTGTGCTAGCAAGTAGTGCAGAAACAACAAGGGATATTTTTCCACCTTTAAGAATTCTAAAGCGTGAGCGATAATCGCGCCTTTGTAGGTAAGCATTTCGCATGGGTTTTCCTGCATACATGAATTTTATTATCGAAAAAATCATAATGCAAAAAAATGAAGAAAAAATGAAAGGTATCTACAGAATAAAATTTAATTTTATTCTATTAACCTATGTTACAATCACCCTATGAAAAATTTTGAAAACATCTCTATTTTGTATGTTGAAGATGAAGAGGGGACAAGGAATCACCTGCTTTATTACCTTGAAAACAGCTTCAAAAAGGTTTGGGTAGCCACCACGGGCGCAGAAGGATTGGCACTTTTTCAAGAGGAGCCTACGATTGATTTGGTCATCAGCGATATTCACATGCCAAAGATGGATGGGTTAGAGATGATCCGAAAAATCAAACACATTAACCCTAAAGTGGCGTGTTTGCTCACCACGGCTTACAATGACCAAGAATATTTGCTCGAAGCGATAGAACTTGGAGTGGTGAGTTATGTGGTTAAGCCCGTGGATGTCGCGCTTTTATTTGAAAAATTGCATTTGGCGCATGAGGCGATTTGTGAACACCACTGCCTTGGGGTGTTGCACGATAAAATGTCGGCGCTAAAATCCCTCGACATGACCACCTTTTCCAAGGCCTTTGATCAAGCGTTGGAGGAGCTTACATGTAACCGCAAAAGTGTCCAACTTTGCGATACCTTCCGCTACGATTTTTGTACCAAACGCATCACTGCATTAGAGCACCCCATTCTCTTGAGTCATCAAGAAATCAAACTGATTGAGTACCTCATTACCCATAAATATGAAGTTGTCCCTTACGTCACGCTCATGCATCACATGTCGGCATACAATCCCTCTTTAGATTTGGTACGTACCATTGTCAAATCTATACGAAAGAAAACCACAAAAAGTATTATTCAAAACCTCTCTGGCGTTGGGTATAAAATTGGTATCGATGTTTAAGTCCAACCTCTTTCTAAAAGCAATGTTGGTTGTTTCGAGCATTATTGTGATTTATACCTTGGCGATTTATATCTTTATCTTGCCAAAAATCCAGCATATTACGCAACACTTGGAAGAAAAAAATGCCCATGAAGCCCTGTCAAAAGTCACACTTTTAGCGCAAAACACTTATAAAGATTTAAAAAGCTATGAAGAACTAGCCTTAGAACAACATAAAGATAAATTGACAAATGCGGTTAATATGGTCATCTCTCTTTTGCAGGAGAAATATGAAGAATCTTCCGCTCAAAACCTCTCGCAAGAGCAACAAGCTAAAACTATCAAAAAAAACCAAGAGGAAGTGCTGCGTCTTATTTCAAAACTACGCTATGGTGGCGATGGCTATTTCTACATCAGCTCTTATGATAATGTCTTGATTTCACATCCTTACATGCATAAAATGGATATGACTAATATGGATGACATGAGAGGCAGAGCAATCATCCCTGAAATTCGAGAGCTCATTAGCGAAAAAGGTGAAGGTTTTTACAGGTATTTTTGGAAAAAAAATGCTGAAGATACGGTTGGACATGAAAAAATATCTTTTATAAAAGCCTTTCCTCCTTGGGAAATGGTGGTCATGTCGGGTGCTTATATTGATGACATTAAACAAGAGATTGATAAGCGAAAAGCTCAGCTTATGGAGCAGTTAGCTCACATTATTCAAACCACACGTATTGGGAAAACAGGCTATCTTTTCCTTTTTGACAAAGATGGCACGATGCTCATCAATCCAAATACAACGCTTGAGGGAGGAAATTTTAAAACCATCAAAAACCCTACGACAGGAAGATTTATCTTGGATGAGTTGATTGAAAAGGCAAGCACCACAAAAGAGTTAATGTACAAATGGAATCGACCCGAAGACCCGCAAAATTATCGATACGATAAGATTGCTTGGATAGAGCAAATTCCTGAATTAGAATGGTACGTGGCATCGTCTGCCTATCTTGAAGAATTTGACGCTTCCTCAAAGGAAATTAAGTATTTTGCATCGCTTTTGGCTTTAGCTCTTTTGTGTCTTTTTGCCGTGTATAGCTTTTTTTTGTTTAAAAATATTCTCACCCCTGCTATTAACCTTTCAAAACATGCGGTTATGGGAGAGATGATAGCCACCATCGCCCATCAGTGGAAACAACCCCTCAATGAACTCGGCTTGGTGCTGCAAAAATTTGAGTTTGCCTACCATAAAAATCTTCTTACGCAAGCGCTTTTAGAAAAAGAGACCAAGGCCGCTCGCACCTTAATATCAAAAATGGCAGAGACTATCGATATTTTCAAGAACTTTTTTAATGCCAAACATAATACAGACGCCTTTGATGTGGGCACATCCGTTAGAAACATTGTTAAACTCATGGAAAAGACGTTGGAAATGGATGATATTCTCATCATTGTGCGCCTGGATACGACTTGCGTACTACAGAGTTATCAAGGAGAGTTTGAGCACGTCATTCTTAATATTCTTATGAACGCTAAAGATGTTCTGATGGAGCATGAAGATGAGGAAAAAATTATTCTTATCACAACCGCTAAAATAGACAAAACTTTTACCATTACAGTCCAAGACAACGGCGGTGGGGTGCCTGAAAAAATCATCCATCACATCTTCAACCCGCATTTTAGCACCAAAAAAGAGGGAGCTGGCATTGGGCTTTACATTGCAAAGCAGATTATTCATGAGCATATTGGCGGAAAGCTCAGTGTTGAAAACAGGCATTTTCACTTTGAAAATAAAGAACATTTTGGCGCCTGTTTTACCATTGTGTGTAAACCCTAGAGAGTTGCATTCGTTGCATCATAACGTGAATATGAAGCATGACAATATAATGGTTTCAAACCCCGCCAACACACCGCGCGCGCCATCTTCTGAGAATATGGTAAAATCCCCCTTATGAAAATCATCAAACCCACCCATCCCTTAGCATCCTTAGCGCATGTTGGTCTTGTGGCGCGTCCTAATAGTGATTTGCGCTTACATGTAGCGCGTTTAGAAAAGGCGTTACAAACGCATGGCATCGCTTTACATGTAGAAGAAAAAAGCGCGCGCATGTTGGGACTTCCAGCGGGGCTTGCGCTTGATGCGTTGTGCGAAAAATGCGACATGCTCGTCTCCCTTGGGGGTGATGGTACGCTCATTTCTGTGTGTCGGCAAAGTTACAAGTACGGCATTCCTGTGCTTGGGATTCACGCGGGGCAATTGGGGTTTTTGACCGATGTGCGATTGGAGGAGATTGAGTCTTTTGTGGCCTCTTTGGTGGTGGGTGAGTACCGCATCGATACGCGCATGATGCTTGAAGTGGTGCTTAAAAAAGGGGACCATGAAGTGCGCAAAGTAGCCTTTAACGACGTGGTGTTTTCCCGCGCCTCCATCTCTGCCATGGCTAAAATCGACGCGTTTATCAACGGAGAATTGTTCAACTCCTACCACGGCGATGGGGTTATCGTCTGCACCCCCACGGGTTCTACTGCGTACAATCTCTCCGCGGGTGGGCCTATCGTGTTTCCTTTGACCCAAGCGCTCATTTTAACGCCCATTTGCCCGCACTCCTTGACCCAGCGCCCCATGGTGTTGCCCGTGGAGTTTCGCATCACACTTAAAAGCTTGGATGAGACAGTGGTGGTGGTGGATGGCCAAGACACCTACGCCATGAGCGAATTTGAAAGCATAGAGCTTGGGATTGCGCCCCAAAGTGCTTATTTGATGCACAAAAAAGAGCGCAACTATTTTGATGTACTCAAAGATAAACTCCGTTGGGGGGACGAATGATTGAACGGTTGTTGGTCAAAGACCATTTAAGTTTTAAAGAGGTTGACCTGACCTTTGCTCCTGGCCTTGTGGCTTTCACAGGCCCTAGCGGGGCGGGAAAGTCGGTGCTCATGCGCTCTTTTTTAGCCTTGTTTGGGTTTCAAGAAAGCGATGCGTCGCTGATTGAAGCGGCGATTGATGCGCCCCTTGGTCTTGAAGAGGTGGGCATAGAAGCCGCAGAGCCTAATGTGTTGCGTTGTGTGAAGCAAAAAAGCGTGCGCTACTTTGTCAACGGCCAAATGCTCTCCCGCAAAAACATGACCCACGTGTGCAAAGACGCGGTGCGTTACCTGTCGGTCAAAGAGAGCAGTGAATTTAGCCCCGAAGCCTTGTTAGCGCTGTTGGATGGGAGCATTCAGACCCCTAACTTTGCCCAAGAAAAAGCGGCCTTTGGGGAACTTTTTAGAGAATATAAAGCCGCCAAAGCCGCCTTGCAAAAAGTGGAAGACGAAGAGCGGCGCGTGGAAGAGTTGCGCGAGTTTGCTCGCTTTGAAATTCAAAAAATCGAAGAAATTAGCCCAAAAATGGGCGAAGACGAAGAGCTCATGCGCGTTAAAAAAATGCTCTCGAAAAAAGAAAAACTCGAAGCCGCCCTAGTTAAAGCCGAGGGGATTTTTGAGTTTGAAAGCGCGGTGTACGAGGCGTTGGGCCACAGTGAGATTCCCAGTGATTTTTTTGAGGCGTGCATGAATGAATTGCGGATGCATTTTGAGCAAGCCAGTGAGCGTTTGGGTAATTTAGAAGAAGCGGACGTAGAAGCATTGTTAGACCGCATCGAAAAAATCAGCGCCCTTAAAAACCGTTATGGCACCATCGAAGAGATTTTGGCGCACCTGCAAAAACGCAAGGAAGAACTAAGCCGCTACGAAAACATCGCTTTTGAGAAAAAAGAGTTGCACGCGCGCCACGAAGCCCTTTGGAAGGAAGTCAACACCAAAGCCGCTTTTTTAAGCCAAGAGCGCGCCAAAGCCATTTCCCCTTTGGAAAAACGCATCAACGGGTTTTTAAAGGCCCTTTACCTGCACGATGCGCGCGTGGTGATGGCCCCTTGTGAAGTGAGCCAAACAGGCGCAGATGCCCTTGAAGTCGTGCTTGAAGGCGTTGAAGTGCGCTCCATCAGTTCGGGGGAATTTAACCGCTTGCGCCTTGCCTTTATCGCCACAGCCCAAGAGGTGCTCAACAGCGGAAGTGGGGTGCTTATCTTGGATGAGGTGGACGCAAACTTAAGCGGCAAAGAGTCCATGAGCGTGGCCAATGTCTTAAAAACCCTCTCGCGCTCGTATCAGATTTTTGCCATTTCACACCAACCCCAACTCTCCTCCAAAGCCGACCAACACTTTGTGGTAGAAAAAATAAACGGAGAGAGCAAGGTGCGCCTTTTGAACCCTAAAGAGCGCATTGAAGAAGTGGCGCGCATGGTGAGCGGCGAGGCCATCACTTCTGAAGCAAGGGAGCTGGCCCTCTCTTTATTAGAACCCTAAATACAAGGAAACGTAAGCTTATGCGAGAAAAGATTTTACTGGTAGAAGATAACAAAGCCCTCGCCAAACTCTTGGCCAAAAAAACGGAAAGTTCCTTGGGAATGCAAGTGGATGTGGCCCATTCCATGGAAGAAGCGAAGGTATTTTTAAAGCACGCCAATGACTATTTTATTGCCCTGTTGGATTTAAACTTGCCCGATGCTCCTGATGGGGAGATTGTGGATTATGTGTTAGAACTAGGGATGCTTGTCATTGTGTTAACGGGCAATATCGACAAAAAAACCAAAGCCCTTTTTGAAGAAAAACCCATCGTAGATTATGTCTTTAAGGGCAACATGGACGATGTGAATTATATCTTTAGTATGGTGGAGCGGTTGCGTAAAAATACCCAACATAAGGTGCTTATAGTCGACAGTGCCATCACGTCGCGCAACCGCACCAAGATGATTTTACAAAGCCAACAATTTAAAGTCCTCGTAGCGGCGCACGGGGAGGAAGCCTTGCGCTATTTTGAAGACCATGATGACATTAGTTTAGTGGTGACAGACTACCACATGCCTGTGATTAATGGCATGGAATTGGTGTTGGAGCTGCGCAAAACAAAAAGCAAACACGAGCTAGGCATCATCGCCATCTCTTCTAGTGAAGAGGAAAGCATGGCGGCCAAGTTTTTAAAACACGGTGCCAATGATTTTATCATCAAGCCCTTTGGCAAAGAAGAGCTTACATGTAGAGTAAACAACACCATTGAAGCGCAAGAAAACATCGAAACTATCGCCATGCTTGGCATGACCGACGCGCTCACGGGCGCCCTAGAGCGCCGCTATTTTTTACGCCAAATGGAAGCGCACATGGGCGAGGCCAAAGAAAAAAAAGAGGCTTATGCTTTTGGGATTGTGGACATTGACCAACTCAAATCCATCAACGAAACCTACGGCTACGAAACAGGCGATCATGTGCTCGTGCATGTGGGAAAAACCTTGCGTGGTGAGGCAAAAGGACTAGACATTGTGGGTAGGTTTGGCGGGGCGGAGTTTGGGGTGCTGTTAAAACGCACAGCCAAGGAAGATGCCTTGCGTTGGTTTGTCAAAATGCGCGCCCATTTGGCCAGCCACCCCTTACATGTAAAGGGAAAAGAGGTGCGCATCACCGTCTCCATGGGTCTTGCCTTTGAGGGGGAAGCACACGTGGAAACCCTGCTAGAACACGCCGATGAAGCCTTGTGTAAAGCCAAAGAGCAAGGCCGCAACCGCGTTGAGATTTACGAGGAAGAGGCATGATAATCGACACCCATTGCCACTTAGACGACCTCCGCTACAACGACGATTTGGATGCCGTGATTGCGCGCGCTTTGGAAGCGGGCGTCAAGGGCATCATGCTGCCTGGGGCCGATATTGAAGATTTGCCAAAAGCCAAAGAAATCGCCCACCGCTACCCCCACGTGTTTTACGCGGCGGGTGTGCATCCGTACCACCATGGTCAGTACGATGAGGCCGTGTTGGAACACTACTTAGAAGATGAAAAATGCATTGCCATAGGGGAGTGCGGGTTGGATTATTTTCGTCTTCCTAAAGACGAAGAGGCCAAAGCGGAGGAAAAAGCCGCCCAAAAAGAGGTCTTTCGCGCTCACATTGCCTTGGCCGCCAAGCACCAAAAACCTCTTATTGTTCACGTGAGAGAATCCAGTGCGGACAGTTTTGAAATGCTTAACACCTTTGCTGCAGGCAAGGTGCCCTCAGGTGTCTTGCACTGTTATAACGCCAGTGAAGTTCTTTTACCTTTGGCTAAGGCCAATTTTTATTTTGGCATTGGCGGGGTGTTGACCTTTAAAAATGAGAAAAAACTAGGTGAAATCGTAACACGCATCCCTAAAGACAAACTGGTACTTGAAACCGATGCGCCCTATCTTACCCCTCATCCCAAGCGAGGAGAGCGCAACGAGCCCGCCTACACCGCCTACGTGGCGAGCCATTTGGCGCAGGTGCTTGCAATGGACGAGGAGGCACTAGCTGCCCTCACCACTCAAAATGCCAAAGTACTCTTTAAAGCATTTGGAAAGTTAGATTAAGGTACGATAAATGCTTTAAAATAGCTTTTCCCTCCCTGATTTAACCCTAAAGGATTCTCATGCTCTGGCGCTTCATGCTAGCCCTTTTTTTCTGCGCAAATACACTCTTTGCCTATTTTGTTACCGAAAACAATTACACCCAACAGCAGCGGGTTTTAAAAAGCCTTGACATTGACACCTCCTTTTTGAACGACCCCATTTTGCTCTCCATGCGTGACGACCTCGACTTGTACCGCACGCGCCACTTTTTAAATATCTTGGAGCGCGGGTATCAGTTTGTGCCTATTGTGCGTCAGATGATTGGGGATGCGGGGATTCCTGATGCATTTTTGTACTTAGCAATGACCGAGTCTAATTTTTCTGCACGGGCGTATTCGAGTGCACGGGCCGTGGGCTTGTGGCAATTTATGCCCTATACAGGAAGAAAATTTGGCTTGGCGATTGATGAGTACGTGGACGAACGCCGTGACCCCATCAAGTCCACCGAAGCGGCCATTAAATTTTTGCAATACCTGCACGATGATTTTGGCAAATGGTACCTTGCCGCCATGGCGTACAACTGCGGTGAAGGCCGCGTGCGTCGTGCAATCATCGAAGCGGGAACCGACGAACTAAGCGTCTTGCTTGACCCCAATAAAAAATACGTTCCCCTAGAAACCCGCAACTACATCCGAAAAATCTTAACCATGGCCCATCTTTCTAGCAGTACAGATTTTATCATCGGCCATGATGGGGACCATTTGATGAACCAAGGCAGTAGTTTTACCTTTGCGCCCGTGATGGTGCCAGGAGGCACGACGCTCAGTGACATCGCTAAAAGCATCGGCTTGCCTGTGAAGGTGGTCAAAGAGTACAACGTGCACCTTAATTATTTTTTTACTCCACCTAATGTTAAAGAGTATGTGGTGTACATTCCTTACGATAAAAAAGCCCTGTTCGTACAAAATTTTAAGCCCTCGGACGGTTCGGAAGCCTTTTATGTGCATGTGGTGAAAAAGGGAGATTCGCTCTATGATATTGGCAAACGGTACGGAATCTCTTACAAGGTCATCAAAGACTTCAACAACCTCTCCTCCAATACCTTACGCATTAGCCAAAAGCTCATCGTCCCTGTCACAAAGCCTACAACCAAGCATTATGTGGTGCGTCAAGGTGATACCCTAGGGTCTATTTCCCAAAAATTTAACATCGGCTTGAACGAGCTGATGCGCCTTAACAACCTCACCTCGACAGTGATTCATCCAGGAGGTAGGATTGTTGTTCCTTAGAATCAGTGCTGTGGTAGCACTTGTGTTGCTCTTGGGGGGCTGTTCTTCCAAGCAGCGCGTATACCGAGCACCTTCATCTTCGACGCCAGCAACAACTTCTGGTGGCATCATTGACACGCCCCAAATGCACCGCGCTACCATGCGCTCTTACACCATCAATGGCAAAACGTACCACCCCACAACGGTGAGCCATGGAGATTCTTTTAGCGGGATTGCCAGTTGGTATGGGAAAGATTTTCACGGTAAAAAAACCTCTAATGGCGAGATTTACAATATGTACGCCATGACTGCTGCGCATAAAACCTTACCCATGAACACCATGGTGCGGGTGACCCACTTGCAAAATGGCAAAAGTATTGTGGTGCGCATCAATGACCGCGGCCCTTTTGTGGCAAGCCGTATCATCGACCTTTCTTATACAGGTGCCCAACGCATCGACATGATTCAATCAGGCACCGCGCCCGTGCGGGTGGATGTGATTGGCTTTGGTGGAACGGTTGGGGGAACAATAGCAGCTAGCAAGCAAGTAGAAGGCGGAGAATTTTTGGTACAAATTGGTGCCTTTAGACGGCTTGAGGGGGCGCGCACTTTTGCACGAGACCACCAAATGGAAGAGGGCAGGTACCCTGCGAGTGTGCAAGAAGATGTGCTAGAGGGAAGTCCCATTTACCGCGTGTATCTGGGTGGGTTTAGAAGCGAAGATGAGGCGCGCGATTTCATCGGCCTTGGACGCTACCAAGGGTCATTTGTCATAAGGGATTCAAAATGATAACACAAGAACGCATAACCAAAGAGACACACATTACACTGGAGTTAGAGGTGTATGGTGAGGGAAAAAGTGAGATTAGTACGGGAGTGGGGTTTTTTGACCACATGCTTGAAGCCTTGTGTAAACACGGGTGGATGAACCTTTCCCTTGCATGTAAAGGGGACACCCATGTGGATTTTCACCACACGGTAGAAGATGTGGGCATTGTCTTGGGCCAAGCCCTTAAAGAAGCACTCTTTCCCGTGGGCGCCATCGAACGCTACGGCAACGCGACGGTGGTTATGGACGAAGCAGCTGTGACCTGCGCGCTGGATGTGAGTAACCGCCCTTTTTTAGTCTGTACGTTGGATGTAGAGGGAAAGATTGGTGCTTTTGATGGGGAGTTGGTGGAAGAGTTTTTCCGCGCCTTGGTGACCAATGCGGGGCTTAGTGTTCACCTTGTGCAAGAGCGGGGCAAGAACCGCCACCACATCACCGAAGCCGCTTTTAAAGCCTTTGCCGTTGCCTTACGAAGGGCGGTGGCACCCAGTGCACGCGGAAGCATTCCCAGTACTAAAGGTGTGCTATGATTCGACTCTTGGTGTTGGATGTGGACGGATGTTTGAGTGATGGACGCATCACGTACACCAGTGGGGGCGAGGAGATTAAAGCGTTCCATGTTAAAGACGGCTTGGCCATGGAGTCGTGGGGGCGTTTGGGTGGGAAAATCGCCATCATTACAGGGCGCACTTCTGTACCGGTAGAACGCCGTGCCAAGGAGCTTGGTGTTTCCCACTTGCATCAGGGTGTAAAAAATAAAGTCGCTGTCGTGGAAGAGATTTTAAAAGAAGAAAACCTCACGTGGGAAAACGTGGCGGCCTTGGGAGATGATTTGAATGACCGAGGCATGTTGATGCGCGCAGGATGGTCTTTTACGCCAAAAGATGGGGCGAAACAGATTCGTGCTCTTGTGCAAACAGTCCTTACATGTAAGGGTGGGCGCGGCGCGGCGCGGGAAATGATTGAATGCATTTTGGAAAAAGAAGGACGGGAAAAGGAGCTTGAAGCACTTTGGCTCTAAAAACACTCTATGGCTTTTTGGGTACGATGATTAGCATTGCGCTTTTTTTGATGACCCAAGAACAGTACTCTTTTCACTTTAAACCCCAAGACCCCAAGGTGGCGCACATGGTCATGCATGGGGTGCAAAATTATGAGATTTCCAACCTTGGCGTGGAAAGCATTACCAACGCTAAAATCCTGAAGCGTTTTAACCATTATGATGAATTGCAGGAGGTCGAAACGCTCATGCGAGGCGAGTCGTATGTTAGTTTGCTGCGTGCAAATAAGGCGACTATTACAGATGAAACGGTTTATTTGCTGGGCGATGTCTATTTTGCCAGAAGCGACGAGATAAGTTTTGAAAGCGAAGAGGCAACGTACCACCGAGAAGCAAAGGTGCTTGAAGGAAACCTTCCTTTTGTGGCCATGTACGGTCCGCACCAAAGCAAAGGCAAAAGCTTTGTGTACAATATGAACGATAAAACACTTGAAGCAACCCACGTGGATGCACTTTTAGAAACGGAGCAACGATGAGAATTATAGGGGGATTACTACTGGGCTTAAGCGTGCTGCTAGCAGAACAAGTAGAAGTCGTAGCGGACAAATTTAATGCCAGTGAAGCGGCACAAAAAGCAGTTTTTACAGGCAATGTTAAAGTCACCAAAGGGAGCGATGTACTCACCTCCAATGTGTTGACAATCTACTTTAACGCGCAAAAAGAACCCTTGAAGTACGAGGCTACGGGCAATGCAAAAGGAAATATTACGATGAATGAAACCCGTTATTTTGCCAAAGGGAAAGTGCTCACCTATGACCCCGTCGCGCTTGTGTATACCGTCCAAGGGGAGGGGTTTTTGCATGAGATTGAAACAGACCGCAAGGTGTACGGAGAGCTTATTACGGTTGATCAGACCACGGGAAGTTATGCGGTTGATAGCAAGCCAAACGAGCCTGTGAAATTTATCTTTCAGATGAACAATCAAAAAGAGGCCACCCAGTGATTCGCATTACCGAAGCCGCCTTTGTCACCTCCGCTCCTTCCTTGCGAGAATGCATGCCAGAAGGGTGCATGGAAGTGGTCTTTTTGGGGCGTTCCAATGTGGGAAAAAGCTCCCTTATCAACGCCCTCACTAACCGTAAAAATTTGGCAAAAAAATCCTCGACGCCGGGCAAAACACGGTTGATTAATTTTTTTGAGGTGGTGTTTGACCAAGAAGGCGAAAAATTTCACGCCCGTTTTGTGGACTTGCCTGGCTTTGGGTATGCAAAGGTGTCCAAGGCGGAACAGTACGCGTGGCAAAAAAACCTCACAGAATTTATCGCCATGCGCGCCTCTATTCGGTTGTTTGTGGTGTTGGTGGACGCGAGGCACCCTGATTTGGAGATTGACAAGCAAGTTTCCTTACATGTACAAGAAAATTTACGCCCCGATCAGCAAATGCTAAGGGTTTTTACCAAAAGCGATAAGCTCAAACAAAACGAACTTGCTGCAATTCGCAAAACGTACCCCAATAGCGTCTTTGCGTCGGTGCTCAAACAGCGCGGTATCGCTAAGATGACGGAGATTATTTTTAACCAATTGTTTCAAGGGGTCGAAGCATGATTGTGTATAAAAAAGCAAGCTTGGAAGATATCATCGCCATGCAAGCCCTTGTTAAACCTGAGGTGGACAAGGGAATCATCTTGTACCGCAGCAGTGATGAGATGGCCACAAATATTCGCTCCTACTTACTTGCCTTTGAAGGAACAGAACTCGTGGGCTTTGGGGCGTTGCATTTTCATGCCCCTACCTTAGCAGAAGTGCGCAGTTTGATTGTTTCTGACCGGTTGCGTGGGCAGGGGATTGGGGCGAGTATCGTCAAAGGATTGTTGGAAGAAGCGAGGATGTATGGGGTCAAACAAGTGTTTACCTTAACCTACCAAAAAGCCTTTTTCGAGCGTTTGGATTTTCGTGAAATCCCCAAAGAAGACCTTCCTGCCCATAAAATTTGGGCCGATTGTATTAAATGCAAGTATTTTCCAGTATGCGAAGAAATCGCGCTGATTTACTCTCTGTAAAAAACGGAGTCTTAGTCGGCGCATTGGTGCTCTACCAAATCGCCACTTCCTTATACCCGCTCTTAAGCCCTTTGATGGGATTCTTTTTTTGCTATGCCTTGTTGCTCAAAGAAGAAGAAGAAAAGAGCATGAAAGAGTATTTTTGGGAGCGCAATGCAATCTTTGGGTACATGATTTTCACAGAACTCAACAAAGGGTTTTACCTTTTTTCGACCCTGATTTTCTTTTTTCTCTTTTACACCTTGGTGGTGGATTGGATGAAAAGCGCCTTTAAATGCCGCCCTTGCATCTTGGTCGCCTTTACGGCCTCGGGGTATTTGGGGGTTTTGGCTATCAATAACTTGTTTGCCTATATTTTAAATGAAGCCTTTTTTATGCTGGGCTGGGAGTATTTTATCTACATTGTTTTTGACGCGTTTGTAGCCATTATTGTTTTCCGAGACCGCCTATGATGCGCATGCGCATTGTGTTTAGCGCCATTGTATTGGTGTGGATTATTTTGCTAGTACGCATCTATTACATCAGTATTAAATCCAACACCTATTACGAAGAAATTGCCAATCAAAATGCCATCAAAGTAGAGCGTCTTGCGCCATTGCGCGGGTCTATCATGGACATGCAAGGGCGCCCTATGGCCGTGAACCGTTTGGGTTTTTCCATAGGGATTGCTCCCCACTTAAGCGCGCGGGCAAAGCAAGCGGTCTTAGATGAAGAAATCGCCTTTTTAAGTACCTTGCTCAAGCAAGACCCCGATGAGTTAAAAAAACGCTATTTGCGTAAAGATTCGCCCTATTTTCAAGGGTTTGTAACGGTTATTGATTTTATCTCCCATGATGCCCTTATTGAGCATTTCTCACGGATTAGCTTGCGAGATAACCTCCAAATAGTCCCCAGCTCCAAGCGCCACTACCCTTATGGAAAACTCGCCTCCCACATCATTGGGTATGTTGGGCGCGCTAATTTGGATGATTACAACGAAGACCCTATCTCGCGCCTGACCAACCACGTGGGGCGCACGGGCATTGAGCATTACTACAATGCGGTCTTACAAGGAAAAGAAGGGGAGCGGCGTACCAAGGTCACCGCGTTTAATCAAGAGATTGAAGAGATTTCTAAAACCCTTCCTAGCAGTACAGACCTTGAGCTTACCATTGACCTTGAGCTTCAACGGTACATTTCTGAAATTTTTGGAGAAGATGCAGGGGCCGTGGTGGTGATGGACGTGAAAGATGGAAAACTCCTTGCCGCAGGAAGTTACCCCGAATACGACCTGAACCAATTCGTGACAGGCATCTCCCATGAGGCATGGGAAGAACTCATGGGAAACTTGGATAATCCTTTTACCAACAAGCTTGTCAACGGCCTTTATCCTCCTGGTTCGGTTGTAAAAATGGGCGTGGGTTTGGCGCTTTTAGGAACGCAAAAAATCACCCGCCAAACCTCTTATTATTGCACGGCAACCTTTGAACTTGGAGGAAGAAATTTTCGGTGTTGGCGCACTGGTGGCCACGGGCAGACGGATTTAAACAAGGCCATTAGGGAGAGTTGCGATGATTATTTTTACAAAGCCAGCCTCAAAGTCGGCATTGACGCACTCACGCCTGTACTAGAGCGTCTTGGTTTTGGGGAGCGCACGGGGGTGGATTTGCCTAACGAATTTATCGGAACCGTTCCAGGGAGATACTGGAAGATGCAACGCTACCAAAAGCCGTGGTACCAAGGAGAAACGCTGATTACCTCCATTGGACAAGGGTATTTTTTATCCACACCCCTACAGGTTGCCTTGCACACGGGGATTGTGGCCACAGGGAAAAAAGTAACCCCCCATTTTGTGAAGCGTATTAACGGCGAAGAGGTGGATTATCCGGTGGACGAAAACGTGCTCACGGAGATTGAAAAAGCCGAATTGCCCCACATCCAACGGGGCATGTACGAGGTTGCTAATCACCCTAGCGGAACGGCGTATTACCGGTTGCTTAATTCCAAGGTGAAAGTCGCGGCCAAAACAGGAACAGCGCAGGTGGTAGGGATTGGTCAGGATGTCAAAAAACGTATCAAAGAAGAAGAGATGGAGTATTTCCACCGCTCTCATGCATGGTTGACTTCCTACGGCCCTTATAAAAATCCCCGCTACGTGGTGACTGTACTGGTGGAACACGGCGGCCACGGCGGCCAAGCGGCAGGGCCAATTGTCACCAAGATTTACAACAAACTCCACGAACTAGGCTACATTGAGGACGATTAACCCTTACATGTAAGGGTTAATTGGGTTCAAAATAAGCCAACTCCCTAAGCAAGGTTCGCACTTCGTCTTCGTCGAAAAAGAGGTTATGGCGCAATTCTTTGGCAAAACGCTTCAACAGCTTCGCTTTTTCTTCTTTGAACCTTTCCCTGTCTTCTTTAAAGGGAGAGAGTTTTTGGTCGAGAAAAAGCAGGTAAGAGGCTTTGATTTGCGCTTGCTTTTCTTCTTTACTCTTGGGGTGCAAAGTGGGCTTGAGTAAGAGCCACGAAAAACCAGCCAATATGCCTACCACCGCGATAATACCGAACGTCTCCATAGCCAACCTTAATGCTGTTTTAAAATAAGTCAGAAGGTAAATAATTAGAAAAAATAGTTAAGAAAAAGAAAAGCCTAATGCAAGCTTTCGCTGTTATAATCCTCTGACAGTTTCGGTATTGTACTAAAAGCTAGGCACTTTTGGTACAAAATTAGGCAAATGAAGGAGAAACTATGGGGCAATGGGTGCGCTTTAGCGAATTTGATGCGACCAACGAACGGCGTGTTGCAAAAGTCAAGGACTTTTTGGACAAAAACGAGTTGGCGTTAAGCGACGACGTGGAGTTGTTTGTGACCGCCAGCGAAGAGGGCGAGATGGTAGCGTGCGGGGGCATTAGTGGAAAAATCCTCAAATGCGTTGCCGTAACACCGCGCCTTCGTGGGCAACGGTTTGTGCTAAAGGTCATCGACGAACTGCTTGCCGCAGCAAAAAAGCGCGGGCAAGAAGAGTTGTTTTTGTTTAGTGCGCCTAAGAACCAAGCGTACTTTGAATCCCACGGGTTTAAACTCATTGAATCAAGTGGGAATGAAGTGTTATTGATGGAAAACAGTGACAATTTGACGCACTACAAGGCGCGCTTACGCCAAAAGCGCGTTGAAGGAGAGGTGATAGGCAGTGCCTTATTGTGCGATTCTCCCTTGCAAGAAAAAGAGATAGCCCTCATCGCTCAAGCGTCCAAGCAGTGCGATTGGTTGCATATTTTTAGTGTGTGCGAAGACGGTTCACATTCGAGTGAACGCACGGAAGCACTAGGGCTTGCTGTGGCAGAATTTCCCAACATTACGGTGCATGAAAATTCTGAATACTTGATTTCAAAGGCGACGTTTCCCACGTATTTCATCAAAGACCAAGAGCATATTAATGCTTTGCATGCGGAGTTGGATGTGAAGATTTTTAAACGTCACATCGCCCCCGCCCTTGGCATCACCCATCGGTTTGTAGGGTGTGAGAGTGACGTGAATGAAGCGTACAATACCCTAATGAAGAGGATTTTACCCCAGTCTTGGGAAGATGCGCCCTCTATCGAAGTGGTGCAGCTAGGCTAAAAAAAGCGCCCAAAACTATTGCTTAACATAAGGACTAGGATGGCGAGTAATCCTAGTCCCGCCGAAGGGTTATACAAGCGGTTGGCAGTGAGAAACACAAGCATGATGCTTGCTGCCCCTGCGCATGCGATGTCAAAGCCATTGGCGGCAAAATCCACAGGAAGAGGGTTAAATAGCGCCGCGGCCCCTAAAACAACGGTGAAATTAGCAACATTTGAGCCGATGATGTTGCCAATAATCATATCCCCATTTCCTTTGCGTGCGGCAACCACACTCACGGCAAGTTCGGGCAAGCTTGTCCCTAGGGCGATGAGCAAAAGGGCGATGAGCCACTCACTTACCCCCAGCCCTCGCGCAATCAACGCGCCACTTTCGATGGTAAAATGTGCCCCGCTAAGCACGCAGGCAAACCCCAAAAAGAGCCACAAAGCACTCTTTCCCCACGCAAAGGTTTTTGCATCAAGCTCCACCTCTTCGTTCCCAATTTCCGCATCTTCTTTGTTTAAAAAAAGTAAGTAAGCCCCCATCATCATTAAAAAAACTACCCCATCGAGCATCCCAATAACCCCATCGTAGGCCATGAGAAGAAAAAGGACCAAGGGAAACAGTGCCCAAGCGCTGTCGTGCCTAAACATGTCGCGTTTAGGGGTGATGGTTTTGGCCAAAAGAAACACAAGGCCCAGTACAAGGGTGATGTTAAAAATCGTACTTCCGATGACATTGCCCACAGCCATCTCTCCCTTGCCTGCCATGCTAGCAGAAATGCTTGTGGCCATTTCAGGCAGACTAGTTCCTAAGGCAATCAGTGTTGCCCCAATGACGTAATGGGAGATGCCAAAATGCAAGGCAATGCGCTCACTTTGGAAAATGATGTGGTTGGCACCGTAAATGAGCACGGCCATGGAGAGGGCAAAAACGAGGTATTCCATTACGCCTCTGTTCGCACGATGAGGCTGGGGGGAAGGCCAAAGTGGTGTACCAACTGTGCCTCTTTTTCACGCATTTCCCCTGCGTCTGTTTCGTGGTCAAACCCAAGCAAGTGCAACACACCGTGGATAAAAAGCAAGCTAAGCTCCTCTTCTAGGCTGTGTCCTAGCGCCTTTGAGACTTCATCGACGGCGTCGATGTTGATGATGATAGTGCCCAAAGGCGCGTGGGGAAAGGGGTCGATGGGGAAACTGAGCACGTCTGTGGGCGCGTCGATGCCACGGTGTGCCTTGTTGAGCTCTTGCATTTGGGGCGCGTGGAGGATGAGCAGTTCTATTTCAAGTTCAGACAAAGCAGCGGCGATGGCTTCTAGGGGCGCAAGGGAGAAGGTGCTGTTTGTTTCATTTTCAAGCGTAATCACAGGGGTTCCTTAAAAAAGGCTCAATTGGGTTGAGCTAGGTTGGTGGGAAAGCGTTGTTTCTATCTCTTCTTTGTTGCCCAAAATCAGCCCATAACGAAAGGTGTGTGGGTCGAGGGAAAGCAACGCGTCGACGTTTGCGTACGTTTGGGTGGTCTTTACATGTAAGGCTTCGCCCAAAGGTTTACATGTAAAGAGGGAAAGCGTAGGAAAATGGGTCTGAATGTAGGCAATTTCTTGTTCAAACAAGACCGGGTCAGACTCAATAATCAAGGCTTGGCGTGTGGTGCCAAAAGGGTGGATGCGCAACCGTTTGTCCACAAAAAGGGGCTCAAAATGGGCGATGGGCTTGAGGTGCCATGGGGTGTATTCAAGCGCGAGTGTGTCCAAAAATTCTACCACTTGTGCAAAAGACGTGATGAAGATGGAAGATAGGGGCAACTGGCTGTAGTAGCGTTCCTTGTGGGTAAAGGTGCTTTGAAACAAGGTGCTTCGCTCTAGTAAGCACGGAGGGTGAAGCAAGGGAGGAAGCACGCTAAATTGGGGGGCGATTTTTTCAAGCAAGGAACGGTTGGTGGAGAAAAAAGACAAAGGCGCGTGGGTTTGCATCAAAGTGGTAAAAGAGTGGGCAAGGGAGTCGGTTAAAAAACACAAAGATTTTGGCAAGGAAAGGGCGCGCATAAGGGCGTATTGGAGGGGAGAAAGGTGCACAAAGCGATGGTGGTGGCTGGCAATTTCAAAGCGCATGAGGCGGATGAGTGCCATCTCAATGCTCTCAACCCGAATCCAAGCAATCTCAGGGTCACTGATGGGCACATCTTTGTCGGTAAAGATGGCATACGCCCCTTTTTTTACCGCCTCTTCTATGGACGCAACAAGCCTATCTTGGGCAAAGTAGGCAACCCCGCGTTGCACAGAAGAAGGCTCAAGGGCAAACCCCTCAGCCGCGCTCACCGAGGGGTTCGTGAGCAGTACCCCTTCGGTAAGCCGAAGTAAATTATCAAGTCTCATCCCACCGAAGCGCCGTTTTCCCTAGGGTTTTCAGGACGCATGAGGCACAAGCCCGTGCCGTCTTTTGCGGCCAAGAGCATGCCATAACTCTCAAGTCCCATGATTTTAGCGGGCTTTAGGTTGGCGACGATGCACACTTGGGTTCCCACAAGGCTTTGGGCGCTGTAGTGTTCTTTGATGCCCGCGATGATTTGGCGGGTTTCACCCTCGCCCACGTCCACTTGGAGCTTTAAGAGTTTGGCGCTTTTGGGCACCTCTTCGGCTTCGACGATGGTGGCGATTTTGAGTTGGCTTTTGAAAAATTCTTTCACATCCACCAATCCTTCTGTCACTTTAGGCGCAGTCACTTTGGGTGTCTCTTTGGGCGGAGGCGTGGGCTCGGGTGAGTCCATGCGCTCTTCTTCGATGCGTGGAAACAAAGGAGGAATTTTTTCGATGGTAAAAGGTGCAAGAAGTGCTTCTTGGGTGATGAGCGCGTCATACCCCTCTTTGTCTAGGGAAAAGTGCATTCCTTTGGCGATTTTTTGGCAGGTTTGAGGCATGATAGGAGAGAGTAAGAGGGCCACTTTAGCCAAAAGGTTGGCCACGAGCGCCACAAGGGCTAGGGCTTCTTCGGTTTTGCCTTCTTTGATTTTTGCCCACGGTTCATGCACGGTGATGGATTGGTTGGCAAGGGTGAGTACCTTCCAAAGCTCTTCCAAGTAGCGGTTGGTTTGGACTTCTTGAATATAGCTTTCTACGTGGCGCAAAATGGCATGCCCCTCTTCTAACTCTTTGGCGTAAAACTCTTTCACGCGTCCAGAGTCGATGACGTGGTTGCTGTACTTGCCGCTCATGCCAATGATGCGGTTTAAAAGGTTGCCAAATTCATTGCCAAGGTCGGAGTTGATACGGTCGATGAGGGCTTTTTGGCTAAAGTCTCCATCTTGCCCAAAAGGGACTTCGCGGAGCAAGAAAAAGCGGAAATTTTCTAGCCCGTACGCATCCGCGACTTCTTTAGGGTTGACCACGTTGCCCTTGGATTTGCTCATCTTTTCACCGTTGCGCGTCCACCAACCGTGTGCGGCGACGTGTTTGGGAAGAGGCAAATCAAGGCTCATCAAAAACGCAGGCCAGTAGATGGCATGAAAGCGCAAAATGTCCTTACCCACAAGCTGCATGGAGGCGGGCCAGTAGTCCATTTTGGCATCGTCTTTGCCGTATCCTAGGGCGGTGATGTAGTTTAAAAGGGCGTCAAGCCACACGTACATCACGTGTCTGGGGTCGTTCATGGACTCGGGTAGTTTTACCCCCCAATCAAAACTGGTGCGGGTGATGGAGAGGTCTTTGAGGCCTTGCTTGACAAAGCTAATCACTTCGTTTTTTTTACCCTTTGGCACCACGCATTTTTCCTCTTTTTGGTACCACTCTAAAAGCTTATCTTGGTAGTTGGAAAGGCGGAAAAAGTAGCTTTCTTCTTTGACAAGGTTGGTGGGTTTACCGCAATCTGGGCACCCGCCATCGTCTAAGAGCTGGGTTTCGGTAAAGAAGGTTTCACAGCTTACGCAGTAAAAGCCTTCGTATTCGCCCTTGTAAATGTCACCTTTGGCAAGCATGACTTCAAAGGCTTTTTGCACCCCACGTTTATGCTCTTCGTCGGTGGTGCGGATGAAATGGTTGTAGCTAATGTCAAAATCATCCCACAAGGCTTTAAATTTGCCGCTGATTTCATCAGCATACACCTTTGGCGTAAAGCCTCTGGCCTTGGCGGCTTGTTCGATTTTTTGGCCGTGCTCGTCGGTGCCTGTAAGCAAAAAGGTGTCACTCCCTTTGAGGCGATAATAGCGCGCCATGGTGTCGGCAATGATGGTGGTATACGCGTGGCCGATGTGCGGCACGTCGTTGACATAGTAAATGGGGGTGGTCACGTAAGATTTCATTCTATTTCCTGTGGGTTAAAATTCAAATCCGCCGCCTTGGCCCTTGGCCATACTATCATACACGGCGGCAACGTACTCTTTGCGAAGGGTACATGTAAAGAGGGCATCGCACTGAGTGCAACTCTCATGGGTTTTTTCCTTTTGACACGCTTGCAACCGCACCTTGACCTCTTCAAGGCGTTGTTCAAAGGCATCCAAAGCTTCAGTAGCTTGCATAGGTTGCCCTCACCGTGGCGATTTCTTCACGGGAACCAAAAAAGCATGGCGTGGTGTCGTGGGCATGGCTGGGCGTGAGGCCCAGTAAAGGCACTTTGCCATCAATGGCTTCGCCGCCTGCTAGGGTGTAAACAAAGGCAAAGGGAAACACTTCAAAGACCATGCGCAGTTTTCCCTTGGGCACATCAGAAGTGGCAGGGTAGGAAAACAACCCGCCTCCTTTGAGGAGGATTTGGTGCAAGTCTGGCACCATGCCCCCGGAGTAGCGCAAGCGGTACCCTTGGGCAAAGAAGCCATCAATCATCGCTTTGTGGTGGGCAGGCCAGTGCTGTTGGGTGCCGCCAGGGGCGTTGAGTTTGCCTTTGGGGTTTAGGGTTAAGGTGCGCACAAAGGCGAAGTTGCCCTCAGGTGTGAGGCGGTAAAGGCGCACGTCTTCATGGGCGATGACCAGCTCGACCCTAGGGCCGTACACCACGTACACGGCGGCTTTGAGGTTTGCCCCGCTAATGCCCCCTTCGTAAATCCCAAAAATGGAACCCACGCTCAGGTTCACATCCACCAAACTTGACCCATCCAATGGGTCGTATCCGACGATGTAGCGTCCCGTTACATGTAAAGGGGTTTGAGCCTCTTTTTCTTCACTGATAATAGCCTGTACGCTCGTAACCGAGGCAAAGGCTTCTTCGATGATGTGGTCGCTTAAGACATCAAGTTTAAGTTGGGTATCGCCCGTGGCGTTGGTGTGGCTTGTGGCGCCCGTGTCGGCGTTTACGATGGCACGGCTAATGCCAATGGCGGCGTGTTTGATGGCGTCAAAAATCTCAGTCATTTTCCCTCCTTACCTCTTTAGCATGGGCCAAAATCCACGTACACAACGCCTCAGGGTCGTTTAGGTCAAGGATGTCTAAGTGTGCGGGGATATCATAAGCCTTTAAATCCACGCTCTCATCCACCGCCAAGGCGTCGCTGACGTCAAAATACGCGGGGTCTAAACGGTCACGAAAGACAGAAATACGTGGCAAGGGAAGGGTTTTGAGGCCTTCGACAAGCAAAATGTCAAACGCGCCAAGCATGCTAATAATGCCCTCGATGTCGCGGGGTTGTTTGGAAAAATAGGTGGTGCGACTGGGGGAGGCGACCACAACTTCTGCGCCCGTTTGGCTAAATTTCCAACTGTCTTTGCCCTCTTTGTCAAAGACGGCTTTGTCGCTGGGGTCATGCTTGATGATGGCGAGTTTGTAGGTTTGGCTTAGGATGTGGGCAACTTTGACAATGGCGGTTGTTTTACCACTGTTAGAAGGCCCCGAAAAGGCGACGGCGCGTGCATTCATACCACTCTCTTTGTGCTTAAAATTGGGGGATTATAACAAAAAAAGGTTTAAACCCCCTTCTGTCTAGCCCTAGCGTTTTTGTAAGAGGCTTATTTAATCCTTTCCTTAAATCAAACAAGCTACAATACCCCCACTTAAAAATTCAGGGTATAACATGCGGTATGCAATCATATGTGTTGTGGCACTTTTTTTAGCAGGATGTGCACAAAAAGAGACATTAGTGACGCCTTTAAAAAATCAAGCCATCACTAAAACCCAAAAAGCTGAGATTATCGAAGAAGAAAAGCGTTTTTTAGTGATAGGTACCTATCTAAATGACATCGCACATGCCAACGCGCCACTGGACACGGAAGAGCATTTTATCATCGCCTTGTATGAAGGAGGAGAAAACCCCTACAAGGCACCCATTCAAGGGGTGCGGATGAATGATGTGAATGCGTCGTGGGAATATTTGGAACGCGAAAGCCCGCTTTTAGCCTTGCTTCCTATGTCCAATAATTGGAGCCATTATTATCACATTCGCGCTCCGCTAAGTTACCCCGATACGCTTATTTTGGAGATCGAAATCGATCCGTCTCGTCAGGTTCGCTTAACTTTTCAAAAAGATCCCAAATAGAGACGGCTTCTCCTTGCAAATGGCGGTAGATAACGTAGTTTGCAAGGACTTTTTTCCCATACTCCCGACTCTCCGCGTAAGGCACAAGCTCCATGCTTAAAAAAGGTTCATACGGGCCTTTGTTAAATAAATCTCCCCGTTGTAACAGGCGCCTTGTAAAGCCAATACCCCCATTGTAAGCGTAAGCCACAAGTACGGGATGGTAGAGCCATGTTTCAAGGTAATCTAGGTGAATAGTGGCAAAACGGTACGCGATGTGGGGTTGAAACATGTGGTCAATATCAAAACCCTCCATCCCTTCTTTGCGTGCAATGTCGCGGGCTAAAAAAGGCATAAACTGCATCATGCCAAGGGCGTATGAAGTGGAGATAGCCGCAGGAATAAACCGACTCTCTTGCCTAGCAATAGCAAAAATAAGTGCCTTGCGTTTAGTCTCAACCCCTTCTAAAAGTGCCTCATAGGGCATGATGAAATAGGGTGTTTGGTAACGGCTAAGGCGCTCTTGCATAAAAGCATATTGGGGTAGGGTTGCTTGGGTGTTGAAACGCTTTGCAAACGCTTCAAGTGCATCTGCTTCCATGCCACGCAGGTGCTCTAGGGTAAAGCGCCACGTAAAAGGGTCGGTGATGGAGTAGCCCAAAAGCACCTCTTCTTGGGGAGAAAGATGGGGAAGCTCAGGCAAAGGCTTGCCAAGTTTTTCCCGGGCTGCTAGCGTGTACATGTTCACATCAAAACTCTCCGCCAATGCTTCAAGATACCCTGCTTCTTGGGTAACAAGGTAGCGCCAAAACAAGGCCTTGTCTTTATCAAAGCGTAACGAAGCACCCTCAAAACTCGCGGCAAACCATGCATCGGCTAAGGGTAAAAGGTTTTGTTGCAAGGCCATAAGCCCAAGAAAAAAAGCACTTTGCGCACTGGGGCGACTCTCTTGGGGAGAGAGGGTGAGCAGCGAAGTGCTAAGTTCCGTGTGTGTGCGTTCAAACAAGACTTGGGTGACAAAGGTTTGAAACAAGGGGTGGGTGCTAAAAAAAAGCAGGGTTTCTTTAGGGAGTGGTCGGTTGAGTGCTTGTTTGCGAAACGCTTCGCTTGTGTTTGTGAACAGGTAAAGAAAATGGGGTGCCCCATTTTCCAGCATGGCAGCATGGGGGTCTTCGGCGCTTAGGAGAACCATCCATGCAAAGGTTTCAGGGTAAGCCGCGTGTACCTTTTTGAGGGCATGGTCTTGCTCAGCTTTGGAGAGGCTTAGAAAAAAAGAAGGGCTCATGCGAATGGCTTGGCAGTCTGTCTTGGCACTCAAAAATGCTTTTTTATCCAGGCGCAAGCACGCGATAGCTTCTTTGAAACCGGGCTCTTGGATGGTGTCGCCAAAGGCGTACAAAAGCGTATTGCTCATGCGGTGGGCTTGGCCTAGGAGTTCCCATGCTTCGTGAGGCGTGGGAGAATGCTCTGTAAGGTAGCGGTAAATGTAATAGTCTTTTGCAAGGCTTCTGGGGTAGAGCTCAAGGGTTTTAAAGTCCAAAGCGCCACCCAAAAGTGTGCTACATGTAAAGCAAAAAAGCGCAAAACGCTTAAAGGCCATGGGCTATCCCAAAAAGAATTTTGACAACAAAAAGGTCCAAAAACTGCAACACAAGAATGACGATGATAGGCGCTAGGTCAATCCCACCAATGACGGTCGGGATATAGCGGCGAATGAAGGCGTACACAGGTTGCGTGAGGCGCATAAGCGTTTGGACGATGGGATTATAAGGGTCAGGGCGCACCCAAGTAATCAACGCGGCGATGATGATAACCCAAATGTAAATGGTAATCACCATGTGTAACAATTGGGCGATGGCTTCGATAAGTGTTGAGAGAATCATGAACGTACAATCTCCTTTAAATAGGGGGTAATAAGAGGGTAAAGCTCCCCAAGGTCGGGGCTGTGGTGTGAGCCTGTGAGTAAGGCACGCAAAGGGGTCAAGAGGTGTTCGCCCTCAAGCTTACATGTAAGGCTAAGGTGGGCGATTAGTGCTTCAAAGGTTTCAAAATGCGGCGCGTGAAGCAGGGCATTTTGCAGGGTTTCAAACGCCGTTTCAGCGCCCTTTGGCGCAACTTTTGGGGAAAAAATGGCGTGAAGTTTGGGCTTAAGCTCTTGCAAGGTGGCGGCTTCTTGGGTGTAAAATTTGGCCAATTTTCCAAAATCTGCGCCCGAAAAATCCAATAACGCGGCCAGTTTAGCATCTTCCATGCGCAAGAGGTGTGCGCGGTTGAGGTGGCGCAAGGTTTCCATGTCAAAGGGTGCGCTAGAGCTAAACCCCTTGCTTGCATCAAGCCAGACTAGGGCTTCTTCTGGGGTGAAGATTTCGCACGGGGTTTCCATGCTAAGCAAAAGGAGGTAGTTGCTGATAGCTTGGGGTAAAAACCCTTCTTCTAGCAACCAAGCCACCCGCCACCCCTCATCTTGCGCGCCCATTTTTTCGCCCTTAGTATTTAAAAGGGCGGGCAATGCGATGATACGCAAGGGTTCATTAAACCCAAGGCTACGGTGGATGTGTTCGTGTTTGGGTGCTTGGGCCACGCGTTCTTCATCGTCGAGTAGCACGCTAATGCCTTGAAGCATATCGTCCACCGCGCAAGCAAAATCCTCCGAAGGGCTTTTGTCGTGGTGGAGCAAGACAAAGCGTTCAGGGCTTTGGGACGAGGCTTTGATGCGCACTGTAAAGGGTCCTTCGTTGTTAAGAACTTCTTCGTTGCTCAAGGTTTCACACGTGCCATCATACAAGTAAACTTCGCCGTTGTTTCTGGCCGTCTCTTCTTTGGCTTCAAGGGTTTTGGGGGTGCAAAAACACGAAAAGGCTTTGCCATTTAAGAGCAAGGAAGCGGCGCATTGGTGGTGGAATTTAAGGGTTTCGCTTTGGTAATGCAACCCATCATAGGTGATGCCAAAGGCGGCAAGCACGTCTAAAACCTCTTGGTCTTTATGGGCCTTGTGTGTGTTGTTGATGCGCACATAAAAACGCGCCCCGTCTTTTTTCGCGCAAAGATAATTAAGCAGCGCAACCCGAAGGTCGCCTAGGTGCATATCTTCCGTGGGGGAGGGGGTAAATCGGTACATACTTATCCTGTTTACATGGGATTTACATGTAAGGGTTTTACATGTAAGAATGGGTGGGTATTATAGCAGGAGATTCTTAATGGCCTATGGCGCCACCCCGTTTTATAAAGCCTTCCTTTGTTGAGTGATATTGTTGTGATTCTTTAACGCTTCTTTCAAATGAAAGGATTATGATAGTGACGAATTTATCCAAAAAATCGCAAGGAGTGAGACATGGGATTAAATCGTAGAGACGTGTTAAAAGTCGGTGGCTTGGGTGTAGTAGCTGCTGCGGTGGGAGGATGTGGTGCTTTGACGCAACCTGATGCTCCCGCGCAGAGCCAAAAAACGCAAATATGGCTTATGGACAAACCAAAAGGAAACCGTGTGGTGGTGATTGGCGGAGGCTTTGGCGGCCTTGCGTTGGCAAAATCGGTGCGCCAAAACAGCCCTGAGAGTGAAGTGGTGGTGCTAGAACGCCGCGACTTGTTTTTTTCTTGCCCCTTTTCCAACACCTACCTTGCAGAGATGGATGGGGTGGATTTGGGTGTGTTGACGCGGGATTATTATGGCCCGGCTAAAGAGTTTGGGTATCGGTTTATCCAGTGTGAAGTGGTGGGAATTGAGCGTGCTAAAAAAACCGTGAGTACCAGCCTTGGTGACATTGGCTACGATGTTTTGGTCCTTTCTCCAGGCATTGCCTACGCCTATGACCAGCAATTCCCCCAGTGGGATGCTGCTAAGATTGCCCGCGTGGCCCAAGAAGCGCCTGCGGCCTTAATTGCAGGCAATGAACACTTAGCGCTCAAGCGCCAGTTGGAGCAAATGGACGATGGAGACGTGGTTATTACGGTTCCCTTTGGCAAATACCGTTGCCCGCCCGCACCCTATGAGCGTGCGTGCATGATTGCCCATTATATGGATACAGAAGGCATTGAAGGCAAGGTAATCATCCTGGATGCCGCCAAAGAGCCTCAGGCTAAGGCGGGTGCTTTTAAAGAGGCGTTTAATGACCTTTTTAAAGAGCGCATTGTCTTTGTGGGTGAGGTGAAAATCAAAGACGTTGATGTGGAGGCAAAAGAGATTATCTACACAACAGAAGATGAAAATTTTAACACAAAAGAGCAGGTATTGCCCTATGGGGTATTGAACCTCATCCCTCAAAACAAGGCCAATCCTGTCATTGCGATGGCGGGCATTGAGACCAATGCTTGGGGTGGTGCGAAGCTTAAGGGCGCGGGATTTGTTTCTGTGAGTGACCCTAACGTGTATGTTGTGGGAGATTGTGTGGGACATGGGGTTCCTGCAAGCGGCCAAGCGGCCAATTGGGCAGGTAAACGTGCGGGCAAACACATCGCTTTGCGTTTTGCAGGAAAGGCGGTGGATGAGATGGCGGAGATTCCTTATAAAAATGCCAACATGTGCTACTCCATGGTGGGAGCAGACCCCGAAGAGGCCGTCATGGTTACCCATGAGTTTGTGTATGAAAATGGGATGCTTGTGGGAAAGGGGTTTGTGCCCAAAGACGTCGCGAGTGGAAAATTTAGAACCACCCAACTTGGTAGAGCGACAAGGGAGTGGTATCGGGGAATTATGAGTGATATGTTTGGGGTGTAAAACCCCAAACAAAGGGACGGGTTACTTTTCCCAGTCCCTTACCCGCATGTGGCATGAGGCACATTGGTTGAGGATGAGCCCGTACATGTCAATGGCTTCAAAATAATCTTTTTCATCGTAGGCTTTAAGCATAGCGTTGGTGTAAACCTTAATGCTTTTGGCTGTTTTAGTGGCAAATTTGTGCGCACTGGCTTGCTCTTTAGGCAAGTAATCCTCCGCATCCACCGAATCAAGGGCGCGAAGGGCTAACACCAACTCTTCTGCTCCTTTGTAAAGACAGGTTTTGCACTGCCCTACAAGGGTTTTTTGCATATGGCTTAGCGCGTTTGTCATGGCGCGCATGTCTTCTAGGCGCTCTTTTTTGGTGTATTGGGTGGCATTTAGTGCGGTGCCAAGCACCATGGCGAGTGCCAATGCTATCAATGCTTTCATGATTCAACCCCTTTAATATTGAATGATTTCTTTGGAAAATTCGCTCAGCGTAACCGTGGCGGTGGAGACCTTAACCAATTGCCTTGCCTTGCGCGCATTTTGGAACCTGTCGGCTAACTGCGGGCGGAAAATGCGAAAATATTGGTGAAACATTTCCACACCAAGAACACCTGAAGCATAGACCTTGTCGTTGGCTTCGTCGTATTCTAAGACAATAGAAGCGAGCGGTTCTTTGGCTTCTCCTGCAATGCTTTTTGCCCCTTGTGTTGGATCAAAGGCGGAAAGATGGGAAGAACATACCACGACCCCGCCTGTTTCATAGGCCAAGGTTTTTCCCTCTTTTGGGACATAGGTAATGAAACTGTCCTCGGGGTTGGGATGGGTGAGGGCATGGGAGCAAATGGCGCTAAACGCAACCACATTGCTTTCTTTACCTATGCCGCCTTTCCAGAGGTAGGTTTCTCCAGAGGCAGATTTTAGAACAACCTCTTGTTTGGCAGGGTTGGGAAGTTTGATGAGAAAACAGGGGGTAGCGATATGGGGATAATGAAACACATAAGGCACTTCGGTGGAGAGTGCACTTAAGCGCACCGGTTCGCCTTTGCTGTCTACGAGTAACACCCGCTCATAACTAGCAAAGAGTGCGCCGTCATTGGCGAACAAATACCCTCGAATAAGTGACGCAGATGCCGCCACCAACAAACCTGAGCCTAACACTTTGTGAAACGTGCGTCGCTGCATGGGAACCTCGCTACTGGGAATATAGTCAACCATTTTAGTCGGATATGTCTTACGAAGTTCTAAAGGTGAAACAGTTTTATTTTTTAGCAAGGGAGGGCAAAGAAAAAAGCTGGGGTTTGCCCAGCTTTTAGGTGTTAAGAGGCAAAAACCTTTTCTAAAAAAGGCACCACTTGTTTTTTGCGGCTAAGGACTTTGGGAAGCCAAGCTTGGTGGTCTTTGAGGGAGGTTTTAAATGCTTGTTCGACTTTTTCAGGGGCGTCGCTGAGACATAAAAGTTGGGAGCCTTCGGTGATGATGTCGGTTAAGAGGAGCATGATACTGTGGCGGTTTGTTTCGTTTTTCATGACACTAAGTTCGGCAAAGAGTGCCTCTTTCATTGCATCAAATACACTCAAATCTACCACTTCGAGTTGCCCGATGCCTACCATGGAACCGCTCATGTTAAAGTCTTTAAAATCGCGCATGATGAGGTCTCTTGGACTGGTGCCCTTAACCGCGGACTTGACCATGAACATCTCCATGCCCAGGGCGCGCGGGTCTTCAAGTCCGACGATTTTAGCGAGCTCTTTGACGGCTTTGGTGTCTTCGCGGGTGCAGGTGGGGGATTTGAAAATAACCGTGTCGCTTAAAATGGCGCAGAGCATAATACCTGCAATTTCTTTTGGGATTTCCACATCATGGTAATCGTACATTTGTTTGATGATGGTGTTAGAACATCCCACGGGGCGAATCCAGCACTCAAGAGGGGTGTCGGTCGTGAGGTCACCCAGTTTATGGTGGTCGACGATGCCAAGAATGGTCGCTTGTTTGATGTCTTTGGGGCTTTGGGCGAGGTCGGAGTGGTCCACGATGTAGACCTCTTCACCTGCGTATTCGGTTTTAAGCACAGGGGTTTCTACGCCAAATTTTTCTAAAATAAAGCGCGTTTCAGGGCTGAGTTCTCCTTGGCGTGCAGGCACACAGGGTTGTCCGAGTTGGGTTTTAAGGTACGCAAGGGAGATGGCGCCACAGATGGAGTCTGAATCAGGGTTGGTGTGGCCAACGACATAAATAGGCATAAGTATCCTTTGGAATTAAATGTTTGTCATTATAACGGATTTGCGTAAGGGAAAGGTTAAGAAGGAAAGATAAAAGAGGGGAAAAAGACAAGAGCCCCGATTGGCGGGTGGGGCTCTTGATTACAAAAAGGGTGTTGCTTTGTTTGGACAAGTGAAGTATAATCCCCTCAATTAAACAGCGTCTAAACGGACGGTAAATAAAGAATTAACTAAGGAGATTTTGTGGGTGAATTTTCCCTTTTATCGACAACAATTTTACTGGTATTTGTGTTGGACCCTTTTGGAAACGTGCCAGTGATTTTGAGCATCTTAAAGGGAATCCCAAAGGAAAGACAACGGCGTATTATTGCCAGAGAGATGGTTATTGGTCTAGTGATTTTGGCCCTCTTTTTGTTTTTTGGTGAAAGTTTTTTAGCCATGATGCACCTTGAAACCGAAGCGGTGCGCATCGCAGGGGCGGTCATCTTTTTTGTCATTGGGGTGAAGATGATTTTTCCAGGAGAGGCGGGGAGTGCGAGCTTGTATGGCAAAGAAGGAGAACCCTTTGTGGTGCCCATTGCGATGCCTTTGGTGGCCGGCCCTTCGGCATTGGCGACCTTGTTGGTACTCTCAAGCGCCCATTCGGATGCCTTTGGTGTGTTGTTTGGAGCATTGATAGCGGCGTGGGTATTTTCGGCGGTTGTGATGATGCTTTCTCCTTTTTTGTTGCAAATGCTTAAAGCTAAAGGGTTGATGGCACTAGAGCGTTTGATGGGGATGTTGCTCTTGATGTTGGCGGTGCAAATGTTTATCGACGGGGTGCGCGGGCTCATTGTCTTAGGGGTTTAAGACAGATTAACTCTTTTTAAGGGTTGGCTTTGTAAGGTGTGGGCATGTTTTTAAGGAGTTTTTATGTTAGATTTACAAACCATCACGCTTTTTTCAAAGTTGGGTAAGGAAGACCTAGCGCTGTTAGAGCGCATTAGTACGGTAAAGTCTTACCAAAAGGGAGAGATTTTATTTTACGAGGGGGATGCCCCGACCTATTTACATGTACTGCTTGATGGGGTGCTGAAACTGTACAAGACCAATTTTAAAGGCACGCAGATTTTTTTGCACCAGTTTTACCCTATCTCTTTTGTAGCCGAACTTGCCAATTTTGAAGCCATCCCTTACCCTGCTACGGCGGAATTTATGGTGGATGGTCAAGTGCTCAAGATTGAGTATGAGACCTTTAAGGCCGAACTGCTAAACAACCCCCAGCTCTCTTTTAACATCATCCAATCCCTCTCCGCAAAGCTCAAAATCATGTCTGAGGTGGTGCATAAGGAGATTATCCTCACCTCCGAGGCCAAGGTGGCAAAGTTTATCATCGAACACACGGAGCTTTTTGGGGATTTAAAACACACCAAGATTGCCGCACTGCTCAACCTCACCCCCGAAACTTTGTCGCGCACCTTGACGAAATTTAAGCAAGTTTCTCTCATCAGCATGGACGAATCGCTCAACATTACAAACTACGACGAAGCAAAACTGCGCCAACTGTACGAATAATTTTTAATCCTATTTTTTCGCCATTTAACAAGAAAGCCTCACGGTTGCCTTTTTCAATAAAAAGGCAACACTTCTTAAACTAACCCCTCCTAAAGATACGCGTTTAACCCCCTAAAAAGCCTTACATGTAAAGCAATACCGCAAGATGACTATTAAATAAATCTTAAATAAAAGAGATGAAAAAAAGAAGCCTTGTTGACCTAAGTCAATGCTTTATGGTTCGTCACTTCAGTACAATCTTCTGACGTATTGGTAAGAGCGATTACCAAAAAAACACATAAGGTTTGCAAAAAGGAGGCGTGAAACCTAGGGGTAGAAAAAGCGGTGTTGCAGCGCGCAACCAATCCAAATCAAGGAGGGAATGTTGAAACCAAATAAATTCCTTATATTTAGTGCACTGGGTGCATTTGTGTTTGCTGTAGGGATGTTTGCCTACACCGTACACGCCTCAAAAGCACTCTCCTACCTCTCTAGCGATCCCAAAGCGTGCATCAATTGTCACGTCATGAACACGCAATACGCCACATGGCAACACAGTGCGCATTTTGGAAACGCAACCTGTGTAGATTGCCATTTGCCGCGCGGAGATTTCGTGGACAAATACATCGCTAAAGCGGTCGATGGCTGGAATCACTCGGTTGCCTTTACGCTACAGAGTTTTGACCACAGCATCAAAATCAGCGATGATGGCGCCAGACGTGTGCAAGAAAACTGTATTTCCTGCCACGCAAGCCTTACCTCGACGCTAGTGAGCAATGCAGACCACTACCACACCTTTGATGATGCGAGTGTGGACACGGGAAGACGATGCTGGGAGTGCCATAAGGGCGTGCCTCACGGGAAGGTGCGAGGGTTAACCACAACGCCAAACAATTTGGGCGTTAAAGAAGTACTATAAAAGGGAGTGTTGATGAAGAAGTTTAAACTGTTACTTGTGGCTTCATTGCTAGCGATTGTTGCAATGGCGTTTTTAACAAGCAATATTAATGCAAGAGAAGCAGAACGTGTCGCCTTAAATCAAGTGCAAGGGATTCCTGCGAATGCTTCGGTGAGCTCAGAATGGGCGAAGTATTATCCCCGCCAGTATGACTCTTGGAAACGCACCAAAGAGGGCGATGAGATGGAGGATTTGCTCAAGAAAAAGCCTCAACTTCCCGTCATTTGGGCCGGGTACCGCTTTGCGATTGATTACAATTCGCCGCGCGGACACTACTACGCGGTGCAAGATAACGTCAACTCGTTGCGCACAGGTGCCCCGGTGGATGACAACACGGGCCCTTTTCCTACGGCGTGTTGGACGTGTAAATCCACCGATGTGGTGCGCTTAATGGAAGAAGATGGCGAGCTTGAGTACTTCACAGGAAAATGGGCACGCTATGGTAGTGAAGTGGTCAATAGTATCGGATGTTTAGATTGCCACAACCCAAAAACCGCCGAGCTTGCCATGGGGAGAGAATACCTCAACCGTGGTCTTGAAGTAGCAGGACTTCCCCGTTTTGAAGACGCTACGCACCAAGAAAAACGCTCCTTAGTGTGCGCCCAGTGCCACTCCGAATATTACTTCAAAAAAACCGAGTACACCGACAAAGCAGGCAAAGACCAAGTGGCCATGGTTGTCACTTTACCATGGCATGAAGGCTTGAGTGCTGAGGGAATGGAGCGTTACTACGACAGTATCGACTTTAGCGACTGGACGCATGGCATCTCTAAAACCCCGATGCTCAAAGCCCAACATCCTGACTATGAGATTGCTTCGACGGGTATTCACTACCAAAAAGGTGTCTCATGCGCGGATTGCCACATGCCTTACACCCAAGAAGGTTCAGTGAAATATTCTGACCACAAAATCGGAAACCCGTTAGATAACATGGACCGCAGTTGTATGACCTGCCACCGTGAAAGCGAAGAGAAGCTACGCAACATCGTCCATACAAAATTTGAGCGCAAAGAGTTTTTGATGGAAATTTCCATGGATAACCTAGCCAAAGCCCACCTCGAAGCGGGTCGCGCCATAGAACTAGGTGCCACAGACGAAGAGCTTCAAGCGATTCGTACCTTGCTTCGCCATGGACAATGGCGTTGGGATTATTCCATCGCAAGCCACGGGTCATTTTTCCACGCACCCGAAGAGACCTTGCGGTTACTCGCGGATGCCAATGAAAAAGCCCAACAAGCGCGTATTTCCCTTGTGCGCCTTTTGGCAAAATACGGGGATGCCCAGTACATGGCACCTGATTTTGACACCAAAGAAAAAGGCCAAGCCCTTGCGGGTGTAAATCTTGAAAAAGAGATTGCGGCAAAACTCAAGTTTAAAGAAACCCTTGAAAAAGAGTGGCACGCCCAAGCCAAAGCTAAAGGGTTGTTAGACGAGGCAAACCGTAAAGATGTAGATTTAGAGTCTTCGTACTTTAAGAAGAAATAGTTGTTTTTTATCCCCAAGGGTTTCCCTTGGGGATAGTGTAGTTTTTAGCTTTACATGTAAGGCTAAAAAGTGCTAAAGAGGAAAGTGAGCAAATGGTAAAACGCATAGTGGGTTCTTTTTGGTTGATGCTAGTGTTGCTCTTGACTCTTGGGTTAAGTGCGGGTGTGGCGACCTTTGTGGAAAATGACTATGGCACGTCCACGGCGCGCGTTGCGGTGTATGAGGCGTGGTGGTTTGAACTCCTTTTGGTGCTGTTGTGCCTCAACATGGTTGCCGTGATGCTCAAAACACGCATGGTGCGCCATTTACCACGGTTTCTCTTTCACGGGGCCTTTGTGCTCATCATACTAGGCGCGGCGTTGACGCGGTATTTTGGCGTAGAAGGGGTGCTAAACTTGCCCCAAGACGAGAGGGTTCAAGGCTTTTTAAGTGCGCAAAACAGCATTGCTTTGACCTTAAATAAAGAGGGAAAAACCCAAGCGTATACCTTTGCTTACACGGCAAACGCGTGGAACAATACTTTTAGCAAAAGCGTTGCCTTTGAAGGCCAAAACGTGCGCTTACATGTAAAGCGTGTGGAGATTGAAAAAAAAGGTTTGGCGACTAAAGCGACCCTTGAAATGGAACTGTTTTATAAAGACATCACGCACCGCGTGCGCCTTGAAGAGCAAAACCTCAGGCTGGCCGAACCGGTGATTTTTACCCTGGGTGATGTGCACGTGGCCCTCTCTTATGGCGCCACTTACATGCCCCTTCCTTTTGCAGTGACGCTAGAGGAGTTTGAGATTGTCTATTACCCCGGAGGCACTTCGCCCGCGACGTACGGTAGTCACGTGCGCATCGGAGACCAAAGCTATCCCATCGGCATGAACGCCCCTTTGCGCCTTGAGGGGTACGCCTTTTACCAAAGCTCTTATGATGCACACGGGAGCATTTTGTGGGTCAATAAAGACCCCGGCAAATGGCCCACATACGCAGGGTATGGGCTCTTGTTTTTGGGGTTGATTTGGAACCTTTTAGACCCGCGCTCACGGGTGCGTACGCTCATGGCTAAAGTGCGTGCCCACGAAGCCGCCCTTGGTGTGTTGCTCTTGTGTGCCCTTAGTGCGCCCTTGCAAGCCCAAACCTACGAAGAGCTCTATTTGGAGGAGCATAAAAAAGGCTCTGTGGCTTTAGCTCAAGCGTTTGGGGAGCTAGTGGTGCAAACGCGCGCGGGGCGCATGAAGCCCATGGATACCCTCAACCGCGAGATTTTGCGTAAGCTTACGGGAAAAGAGACTTACTTTGGCATGAACGCCAACCAAGTGGTGTTAGGGATGCTCACCCACCAACGTCTTTGGAAGCGCCTACCTCTCATTAAAGTAAAAGACCCTAAGATTAAAGAGCTCATCGGCTTGCCCAAAGAGGCTTCTTTGGCAACCTTTGAAGATTTTTTTCGAGGCTCTGTGTACAAGCTAGAAGTCTTAGCCCATCAAGCCCACCAAACCAGACCAGCCAACCGAGGCACCTTTGAAAAAGAGTTGATTCGCGTGGATGAGCGGTTAAATGTGGCGGTGATGAGCTTTTATGGCGCGTTGTTTCGGTTTTTTCCAGACCCCAGTGATGTGCACGCGCCGTGGTTAAGCATGGATGCCATGTGGGCGCAAAAAGCCCACGGCATGCACCGTGCGACGCAGCGTTTTATGGACCGCGTGTTTGCCCGCGATTATGCGGGTGCGATGGTGCCTTTGGATGAAATTGCAACCTACACCAAAACATTTGGGGAGCCTTACTTACTGAGCCCTACGCGCCTTCAGGGGGAACTTTGGCTTAACCGTTTGGGGATTTTCCCCCGCTTGATGGGGTGGTATGTAGGGCTTGGGGCGTTGTGTTTGCTTCTCGCCTTTACCCACCTTGGCAAAGAGCGCCCAAAAGCATGGCTGCACCGTGTGCTCTTTGGCACGCTAGCGGCGCTGTTTGTGGTGCACACTGGCGGGATTGTGTTGCGGTGGTACGTGGGCGGGTTTATTCCCATGAGCAATACCTATGAGTCCATTGTCTACATCGCGTGGTCGTGCGCACTGGCGGGGCTTGTGCTGTTTCGCCGTTCGTTTTTTGGATTAAGTGCGGCGTTGTTGCTCGCAGGCATTTTTATGTTGGTGGCGCATTTGGGAAACAGTGACCCGCAAATCACACCTTTGGTGCCTGTGCTGCACTCTTTTTGGCTTAGCGTGCATGTGTCTATCATCACAGCAAGCTACGGATTTTTGGGTGTGGGCGCTCTTTTGGGTGCGATGAATTTGCTGTTGATGGCCTTGGCAAAATCCTTACATGTAAGGCGTGAAAACGTGGCATATTTGGCATGGGTGAATGAAATCGCGCTCATTATTGGCCTCACGCTTTTGGTCATCGGAAATTTTCTTGGCGGCATTTGGGCCAATGAATCGTGGGGACGGTATTGGGGGTGGGACCCCAAAGAGACGTGGACTTTTGTGTCGATTTTGCTCTACGCCCTTGTGGTGCATTGGCGGTTTTTGCCAAAGTGTTACAGTGTGTTTAGCTTTTCCCTTCTCTCTTTGCTCTCCTTTGGGTCGATTTTGATGACCTATTTTGGGGTGAATTTTTACCTCGCAGGGCTGCATTCCTATGCCTCAGGCGACCCTGTGCCCCTTTCTGTGTGGGTCTTTGTTCTTTTGGGTGCCGTGGCCGTATTGGCAGGAGTGGCGTATAAAAATCAATCTTATGTAAAAAAGGAACAACATGAATAATATGTTTAAAAAAAGTCTCCTGTGCTTGGTGTTTGGTGCCTGTTTGGCCTTTGCTTCGGAGGTAAAAATCCACGAAGCACAGGTAAAAGAGGTGGTGCACGCGGGAAGCTATACCTATTATGGCATTCAAAATGGGGAGCGCAACTACTGGGTGGTAACGCCGCGCAGTGCCTTGCCTGTGGGGGCGTGGATGCGTTTTAAAGAAGAGATTGCCATGCCCTCATACGAGAGCAAGGCGTTGGGACAGACTTTTGAGGATGTGATTTTCACCAGTGATTTTCAGTACCGCACCCAAGAAGACGAGGCAAAACATTTGGCCTTTATCACCGAAAAAGTTGCCACTTCGCCTTTTGCACAACAAGGAACCCTGAGCATTCAAGAAGCCATGGAAAAACGCAAAGAACACGCGGACAAAACCGTGGCGATTCGCGCCAAAGTGGTGAAAGTTTCCCAAAACATCATGGGGCGCAATTGGGTGCATTTGCAAGATGGCACAGGCACGGGCGATGTGGTGGGGCGGATTGTCGCTACGACCTTGGAGACACCGCGCGTGGGAGATGTTCTTACCGCCAAAGGGGTGGTGCGTGTGGATAAGGATTTTGGCTCAGGGTATGTTTATGCCATCGTGTTAGAAGAGACGGTATTTGAAGGGAAATAACCTTTACATGTAAAGGTATGCTACACTGCCTTACATGTAAAAAAGGAAGCCAATGCAAAGCCAGATTACGGTTGCTTTTTTGGATTCAATCCCTCTGTTTTCAGGTCTAGAAACAGGCGTTTTGGAAGCGTTGTGCGCCTGTTCCAAGCTTGCGTATTATGGGGTTGGCGAAACCTTGTATTACGAAAAAGAGGAAGACCCGTATTTGTATTTTATCGTGCAAGGTGGGGTGAAATTTTACAAAGTAGACCGCTACGATAACGAGATTTTTTTGTACCACTTAGGCGCCAACACCCTCGTGTTTGATGTGGCGAAAATCTGCCAAGACCACTGTTTTGTTTGCTATGCTAACGCGGAATTTACCCAAGATACCGAACTGCTTGCCTTTGAGAGCGTTGGATTTAGAGACGTGTTAAAGGCAACCCCTTCCTTGATGCAGCGCATTTTAAAAGAGTCCTTCCGCGCCATCTCCCAACTTCAATGCATCATCAACCGCGACGTGGTGTTTGATGGGTCGGCCAAGGTGGCCCATATGCTAGTGAGCGATTTGGAGAACTTTAACATCCTCAAAAAACACGAAATTGCGTACATGCTACACATTCAGCCCGAAACCCTCTCGCGCATTTTGAAAAAGCTAGAACGCAACGGATTCATTGCAATTGAAAAAAACTGTGTTATCATCCGCGACGAAATCGCCTTAAGAGAAATTTATGAATAGGAATTTGGCATGAAACCCTCACGCATTAGCACCAAACTGCGCATTGTTGGCGGCTTGCTTTCGTTGATGATTTTTCTCATCATCGGCCTTGTGATTGCCATGAACGAACGGTCCAAAAAAGATTCACTCATCATTAACATTGCAGGCAAGCAGCGGATGCTCACCCAAAAAATGAGCAAGGAAATCTTCTTTTTGCGCCACCGCGACAGCCATGACTTTCGCCAACTTGATGGGGCGATGGAGTTGTTTGAAAACAACCTCAATGACCTGCGTTTTGGCAACACCGACCGGGGGATTTACGCGCCCCAAAACAGTGTGATTGAGCGCAAATTAGAAGAAGTCGCCGCAGGATGGGAGCCTTTTAAAGAAGAACTCGAAAGCCTGAAAAAAGGGATTTTGAGTGTCAAAAGCGACAAAGAAGTGCTTAGCAAACGCATCGAACTGCTTTTGAATATGTCCGATAAAATCGTCCAAGAGATGGTTACCAAGCACTTAGAGGGGGTGTACATCGACCTCTCAGGCCGCCAACGGATGCTCTCCCAACGCATGGGCTTGTTCATCGAACGGTATTTGCGCACGGATAATAGGGAGGATTATTTTTTATTTATCAATGCAAAGGCATTGTACGATGAAACCCTTACCATGTTTGCGCAAGATACGACCATCCAAAGTCACCCCGACGTGCACGGGGCGGTAGTGCATTTGCAGCAGTATTGGGGAGAGTTTGAAACCTACGTAACCCATTTGCTAGAAATCGAGCGCGCCATGAACGCCTCCATCGCCTATGTGAATCGCAACAACGTGCGCATTTTGGACAACATGGATGAAGCGGTATGGCTTTATACCGAACACAGTGAGAGCAAAAACCAACTCTTGGTCAATGTGCTCTTTTTAGTGGCCATCATGGCGATGTTTGTCATTTTGTACACCTTTGTATTGGTGCGCGACATGGTGTCTAACATCGACCGGTTTGTGGACAGGGCAAAACGCCTTGCCAACACCGACACCGTCACGCCTGAAACCGTTTCGGTACCTGAGGGCATGGAGACGGAGCTTCAAGAAGCGTCTTCTTATTTGCAAACCTATGTGAGCAAGGTAAGCCTCGCGATGCGCTCTTCCGAAGAAGCCATCAAGCGGGCGGAAGGTTCCATGAGCGAACTGCAAGCGTTGGCGGAAAATGTGGAAGAGGCCTTGCGGGATTTGGTGCTTGATGAAGAGACACGCAAAACATTAGGGCGCAGCATGAATGTCACCGAAGACATTGCCATTGAGTCGACCGAAAGCTTGATGAACGTTTCAAAGATGCTCAATAAACTCAAAGAAAACCTCAATACCTTGGCGCAAAACGCCAAACAGCCTCCTTTGAACTCCTAAAAAATGGACAGCTATGGCTTGACATAGGTCATAGCTTTACCTCTTGGGTAAAGGTTACAATTGCTCGTAACCCAAAAACCAGGAGGTTTTCATGTCCCTTTCAAGAAGAGACTTTCTCAAAACATCGGCCGCTGCTACCGCTGCTGCTGCTGTAGGTATTAGTGTCCCAAGCACGGCGCGCGCGGCGACTGCACAAGCAGAGTCGGGGTGGCGTTGGGATAAATCTGTGTGTCGTTTCTGTGGTACCGGTTGTGGCATCATGGTAGCAACCAAAGAAGGAAAAATTGTCGCCGTCAAGGGTGACCCTGCAGCCCCTGTAAACCGTGGCCTCAACTGTATTAAAGGCTACTTCAACGCCAAAATCATGTACGGGGCCGACCGGTTAACCCAACCTCTTTTGCGTACCAATGCTAAAGGCGAGTTTGACAAAAAAGGCAAATTCCGCCCCGTTTCATGGGAGCGTGCCTTTGATGAGATGGAAAAACACATCAAGCGTGCCCTCAAAGAAAGCGGCCCTGAAGGGGTGGGCGTGTTTGCCTCAGGCCAATACACCATCATGGAAGGCTACGCCGCCCAAAAGATGATGAAAGGCGGCTTGCGCTCTAATGCCATCGACCCCAACGCGCGCCATTGTATGGCTTCGGCGGTTGTGGGATTTTACCAAACCTTTGGAATCGATGAGCCCTCAGGCTGTTACGATGACATCGAACTCACTGACACCATCGTCACGTGGGGTGCTAATATGGCGGAGATGCATCCGATTTTATGGTCTCGCGTGAGCGACCGTAAGCTCACTTCGCCAGAGCGTGTCAAAGTCATCAACCTTTCCACCTACACCCACCGTGGGTCTGACCTCTCAGACACGGAAATCATCTTTTCTCCCAACACTGACCTTGCCATTTGGAACTACATTGCCAGAGAGATTGTCTACAACCACCCTGAAGCCATTGATTGGGACTTTGTAAACAAGTACATCGTTTTTGCTTCACAGCCTGTGAATATCGGTTATGGCATGCGACGCGGGGATGACAAGTCCATCAAAGAGGGCAAGTATTCGGCTTTGGAGATGGAGATTGTGGACAAAGAGATGAAGACCGTGGTTTCTGCCAAAGAAGGCCCAGCACTTGAGCCTTTTGGCTACAAAGAGGGCGACGTGATGGAACACAAACCCGCAGGGCTAAAACACTGGGAAATCTCCTTTGAAGAGTACAAAAAATTCCTTGACCCTTACACGCTTGATTATGTGGCGACCATCTCCAAAGGTGACCCCGATGAGTCCTTGGAAAGCTTTAAAGCTAAGCTTCAAGAGTTGGCAAGTTTGTACATCGAAAAAGAGCGCAAAATCGTCTCTTTTTGGACAATGGGGATGAACCAACACACACGAGGCACATGGGTCAATACTCTTGCGTATAACGTGCATTTCCTCCTTGGCAAGCAAGCCAAACCTGGAAGCGGCGCGTTTTCGTTGACGGGTCAACCCAGTGCGTGTGGTACGGCTAGAGAAGTGGGAACCTTTACCCACCGACTTCCCGCGGACATGATGACTGAAAACCCAAAACACCGCCAAATCGTGGAAAATGTGTGGAAGATTCCTGAGGGCACACTCAACGCCATTGGCAATCAACACATCATGAAAATCCACCGTGACATCGAAGATGGGGTGATTAAATTTGCCTGGGTAAACGTATGTAACCCCTACCAAGACACGGCCAATGCGAATCACTGGATTAAGGCCGCACGCGAGATGGACAATTTTATCGTGACATCTGATGCGTATCCGGGTATCTCGGCCAAGGTTTCGGATTTGATTTTACCTTCCGCGATGATTTATGAAAAATGGGGCGGGTATGGCAATGCTGAGCGTCGCACCCAGCTGTGGAAACAACAAGTCCTGCCCGTGGGAGATGCCATGAGCGACACGTGGCAATGGGTAGAGCTTTCCAAACGCTTTACCGTTAAAGACGTGTGGGGCGAGTACACCTTGCGTGGGGGTCAAAAACTTGAAAGCATGATAGACAAAGCCAAAGCGATGGGCTACACGGAAGAGACCACCATGTATGAGATTTTGTTTGCCTCCCCGCGTGCGAAAGCCTTTTTAGCCGACGACCCTGTGGGCGAAGGGTACGATGATTCTGATTCAAGGGGCGATAGCCGCAACGTCATCGGCAGCGATGGCAAGCCATGGAGCGGGTACGGTTTCCAAATCCACAAATACCTCTTTGAAGAGTACGCTTACTTTGGACGCGGCAAAGCGCACGACTTGGCCGACTTTGATACCTACCACCGTGTGCGCGGACTCAAATGGCCCGTGGTAGATGGCAAAGAGACCCAGTGGCGGTTTAATTCCAAGTATGACCCTTATGCGCGTAAGGAAAATACGGGCGAGTTTGCCTTTTACGGCACCTTGGCCAAAGCCTTGCAACAAGGGGATTTGCGCGGGGTGACCGACACCACAGCAAAAAGTCTCAAAAACAAAGCCAAAATCTTTGCCCGTCCGTATATGGATCCTCCTGAAATGCCAGATAGCGCGTATCCGTTGTGGTTATGTACAGGGCGCGTGTTGGAGCATTGGCACAGTGGTACCATGACCATGCGCGTGCCTGAGTTGTACCGCGCCGTACCCGAAGCGTTGTGTTTTATGCGCAGTGAAGATGGGGAAACGTACGGGGTTAAGCAGGGTGATTTAGTGTGGGTGGAGAGCCGTCGCGGCAAAGTCAAAGCACGGGTGGAAACCAGAGGGCGTAATAAAACCCCACGAGGGCTTATTTATGTGCCTTGGTTTGATGAAAAAGTCTTTATCAACAAAGTGTGCCTTGACGCAACGTGCCCACTTTCCGCGCAAACAGACTTTAAAAAATGCGCTGTGAAAATTTACAAAGCCTAAACCATGGAACCCAAGCAAGCACTCACCCAGCGCCGTAAATTCATCACCCTCATGGCACAAAGCGTCGGCTTGTCTGCTTTAGGGGGAATGGTGTGGACAGGGTACGTGGTGGAGGCCAAAACGGCCCCCTTGCTGTTGCGTCCACCGGGCGCTAGGGACGAAGAGGATTTTCTCACATTGTGCATCAGGTGCGGGCAGTGTGTGCAAGCCTGTCCTTATGATACCTTGTTGCTTGCTAGGCCTGGTGATCAAAAGCCCTTAGGAACGCCCTATTTTATCCCACGGAGCATCCCGTGTTACATGTGCGTGGATATTCCTTGTGTACCGGTGTGTCCCACGGGCGCATTGGATGCAAAGCCTATTTCGCGCATCGAAAACGGCGCCCGCGTGCTAGACATCGAAAAAGCGCGCATGGGGCTAGCGGTGGTGGACATGGAGTCGTGCATTGCCCATTGGGGTATTCAGTGCGATGCGTGCTACCGCGCGTGTCCTGTGATGGACAGTGCGATTTCTTTAGAGTACCGCCGCAATGAACGCACGGGCAAACACGCTTATCTTATTCCTATCGTAAGTAGCGAAGCGTGTACGGGATGTGGGATGTGTGAGCGGGCGTGTGTGACCGAAAAACCGGCCATCTTTGTTCGCCCTCACGCCCTTGTGCAAGGGGATGTGGGACGCCACTACATCAAAGGATGGGACACAACGGATGAGCGCAGGGTGGAAGGCATCGAAGGGCTAGAAACCACGACCACCAACCGTAGCAAACGTTCCCCACAAGAGTACTTAAATGAAGGAGGGCTGCTAGATGATTAGTCTTGTAAAAAAATACCGCTACATGCTTGCAAGGCGCGTTGTGCAGTTAGGACTTCTTGGGCTTTATGTGGCGGGCAATGTGGCGGGTTGGAACGTGCTTAAGGGAAATCTTAGCAGTTCCTTGTTGTTTGGAACCGTGCCACTGGCTGATCCTTTTGCTTTGGTGCAGATTTTTGCTACAGGGGCGTTGGTGAGCATGAGTGTTGTTGTGGGGGCGGTGATTATCGCTCTTTTTTACGCCCTTGTGGGCGGACGGGCTTTTTGTGCATGGGTATGCCCCATGAACATGGTCACCGACGCGGCCAATGGGCTACGAAGAGCGTTGATGCTTGATAAAAGTGAACGCAAAGTGTGGCTAGGACGCGGGGTGCGATACTGGGTGCTTGGCCTTAGCCTCGTACTCTCTTTTGCCCTTGGGGTAGCGGCTTTTGAGATGGTTAGCCCCATTGGCATCTTGCACCGTGGCGTGATTTTTGGGATGGGCATGGGCTTTGCCGCCGTGTTTTCCCTCTTTTTGTTTGACCTCTTTGGGGTAAAAAACGGTTGGTGCGGACACGTGTGTCCCCTTGGGGCATTTTACGCCCTCCTTGGTCGTTGGAGCGCGGTGCGGGTGATGCACCATCAGCCAAGTTGCACCTTGTGTATGAAATGCAAGGAGATTTGCCCTGAAAAACAAGTGCTCGAAACCATCGGTAAGCGCAGTGGCGCTATCACGATGGGGGAATGCATTAATTGCGGTCGGTGCGTTGAAGTGTGCGAAGACAACGCACTCTCTTTTGGTGTTCGTCGTTATATTCATCAAAACGAATAGGAGTTAATTATGTTAAAACAAAGCAGTATTCTTTTGGGCTTGGCGCTTGGCGCGCTGATTATCACGGGCTGTGCGGTTGCCCAACAAACCGTAAGCGAAGAAGAGATTGGGTTGCGCAAAACCTCTTTGTATGGAGAAGAAAAAACAGTAGCAGACCCAACCAACTACGCAAAATCCGTAGCGGGCGAGTCGCAAGTACTGGGGCGTGCTTTTGAAAATGCGCCACCCATGATTCCCCACGATGTGGAAGGGATGATGGACATCACCAAAGAGATGAACATGTGCATGGACTGCCACATGCCTGAGATGGCCGCCATGGTAAATGCTACGCCTGTGCCCGCTTCACACTTGGCCTCTTTTCGTCCGTTGACCCAGTATGTGCGTGGGGAGTTTCAAAAAGAAGGTGTGTTGGTGGTTAATACCTCGGATATTAAAACCGCCTTGCATCCACGCGAGGGATTGAGTATGGACCGCTTTACATGTACAGCTTGCCATGCGCCACAATCGGACAATACGCCCCTTGTTGCGAATCAGTTTAGTCCTGAGTTTCGCAGTAACACAGGCGCAACAGGCAATTCAAATTTGCTAGATGTGCTCAACGAAGGTGTGCGCTAGATGGCGAACCTTTCACGCCGAGGGATGCTTGCATCCCTCGCGTTTTCACGCCAGCATCAGGCTATCCGCCCGCCTTATGGTGGGGGTGAAGCGCTTTTTCACCAAGAGTGCCCCACGTGCATCGACGCACCCTGTGGCACTGTTTGTGAAGAAGGGATTATTCGCATCAATGCAGAAAAAAACCCTGAACTTTCCTTTGAAAATTCAGGCTGTACGTGGTGCAAGGCCTGTGCTCTTGCGTGTCCAAAGGGGGTGTTGGAGGTAGAAAATAGCCCCAAAATTCACGCGCACATCACCATTGACACCGCCATGTGTTTGGCGTGGAACAGTGTCATTTGTTCTACATGTAAAGACGTGTGCAACGAAAAAGCCATCGATTTTTTTGGCTTGTACCGCCCTGTTGTTGGAAGCGCTTGTACCGCTTGTGGGTTTTGTGTGGGCGTGTGTCCTGTGGATGCAGTGAAAAGGAGAAGCAAATGCGACGATTTTTAGCGGTGTGGTTGGTGGGGTTTGGTGTGCTCTACGCGCAGACCTTGACGCCTTATACGATGCTCGAAGCCCACGGCAATGTGCTTGACCTTGTGGTGCACGAGGGGAAAGTGGTAGCAGGAACAGACGCGGGAACCATCGAATGGTTTGACGTGCAAAGCGGCGCGTGGGAAAAGGAGGTGCGTTTTGCGCCCATTAAGGATTTTATGGGCAATGCGATGGCGGCAAAAGTCTACTCCGTGGATGCCCTTGGGAGCGAGGGGATGCTTTTGGCCACCGTGCAAGGCCCGACAAGTTTTCGCGAAGTGTACGTGATTAGCCGTGGGGAAAAAGAGCGAGTGATTGACGCAAAAGAGAGGATGATGATTAAAAAAGCCAAGTTTATTAGCCCCAAGCGCATACTCTTAGGGCTTATGAGCAATGAGCTTGTACTGTTTGATGTGGAGAAAAAAGAGGCGGTGTATCGCTTTCAACTCAGCCAGTCGCATTTTTCGGATTTTGCGCTTAATGAAAACAAAACCCTCGTGGTCACAGGCGATGAGTCGGGTGAAGTGCATTTGGTGGAGGTGGCGAGCGGTAGCGTGCTTCAAACCTACAAGGGCGGCAATGTGGACAACGTGTACAAGGTTGGGATGAAAAAAGAGCGCATCATCACCGCAGGTCAAGACAGGCGAGGGATTGTGTATGAGCGTGCTACGGGGACGTTTGTGCGGTTTGACGCGGAGTTTTTGCTCTATGCGTGCGCCCTTAGTCCTAGTGCCGCCCTTGGGGCGTGGGCGTTTACGGAGGACAATGCCATTGCGGTGTTTGACATCAAAAGCAAGACGCAACGGTTTTTACTCGAAGGCCAACGCAGTACGATGAACACGATAGTGTTTGTGGACGAAAAGACGCTAGTGAGCGGGAGTGATGACAAAACTATACTATTATGGAGGTTGCCATGAATGTTTCGAGTATTGTGGTGCAAGCGAAGGCTGTGTACATTGCAGGGTTGGTGGAAGAGTTTAAGGCGTGCGATTATTGTGATTACCACTTTCATGACGCGGCCCTTGGAAAGATTGTGTTGACAGTGGAAGGCGAGGGCATCGCGGAGGAGATAGAGAAAATCAAACGCATTAAAAGCGTTCCTCATGTGGTGAGTGCGGACATGATGATGGCCTACAGCGAGGACGAACTTGACCGCGAGCGGGAGAAGTTTGTCGGCAAAGATCCTGTGCCTTTGGTACTCAATGATGAATCGGTGCGCGCGGAAGAGATTGTCTACCGCGGTGATTTGAAGAAAAAAGAGGTGTAGCCATGCGCGGACAGGATGCTTTTATTGAAACCGAGGTGCCACAGAATGAACTGATTGTCTCACGGACGGATTTGCGTGGCGTGATGACGTATGCTAACGAGATATTTGCGCGGGTGAGTGGTTATGCAGTGGAAGAATTAGTGGGCAAACCCCACAATATCTTGCGCCATCCTGACATGCCCCGTTCGGTGTTTGCTTCTCTTTGGGCCACACTTAAGCGGGAAGAATTGTGGCAAGGGGTGATTAAAAATCTCCGTAAAGATGGCGGTTTTTACTGGGTGTACGCGGAAGTTTCAGGGGTGTACAAAGAGGGAAAGTTGGTAGAGTACAAGTCTATGCGTTCGCCCATCGATGAAACACTCAAACGCCGTGTGCAAAAAGAGTACGAAGCGCTTAAAGCCACAGAAGAGGGCGAATGTCTGGCCAGTTTTTACCTCCCTTGTGCTCTTTTGACAAAGTTAGAAAACTACGCCGCCCAAACCCAGCAAAGCGACAGCCAAGCCTTGACAAAGCTATTGGATGAACGGTTGTTGTAAAAGCCTTACATGTAAGGCTTTTACAGCCTATGTGTGCTTATCTTTTTTCACCCGTTTGACTAACCCAATCCCTCTATACCCCAGCAAAATAACCGTGAGAAAGATGAAAAACACTTCACGCTCTCCTAGGACTTTTTGTGCCATGGTTTCATGGATGAGGATGAGCACGAGGGCGAGGTAGACCAGTTTGTGTTTGGCATGGTGCTTGGCAAAGAGGCGTTTTGTGGAGGTGATGCCCATAAAAACAAGGATGGCAAATGCGCTCATGCCGAGGTAAATGAAGGGCTTGTCGAGGGTCTCTTTGAGCACAAATCCCACATCAAGCTGTGCATCAAGAAGGAAAAAATTACTAAAGTGCAACGTGGCGTAAAACAGCGCAAAAAGCCCGAGCATCCTTTTGTAGCGCAAGAGGTTAAGGACGCGTCGCAAGGGCGTAATGGACAAAGAAAGAAACAAAAACCCCATGGCACTCAGGCCCGTGAGGGTGTAGAGGTGCTTGATGGGGTCGTTGGCACTTTGAACGCTGTAAAGCAGGTAGGCTAGGGGCAAAAGTGCGCCGACAAACACCGCTATTTTTGCCATCAAAAAAATCTTTTCAAATCCATCTCTTTGTACAACGAAGCCACCTCTTCGCCATAGCCGTTAAACATCAGTGTATCGGTTTTTAAAAAACTGCCCAGTTTGCGCTCTTTGGCTTGGCTCCATCTTGGGTGGTCAACGTGTGGGTTGACGTTGGCGTAAAAACCGTATTCTTTTGGGTTGAGTGCTTGCCACGTGTTTTTGGGTTCGGTGGTAGTAAAGGCCACATGGTCGATGGATTTGATGCTTTTAAAGCCGTATTTCCACGGTACAACCAAGCGCAACGGTGCGCCGTTTTGATTGGGGAGGACTTTTCCGTACATGCCCACCGCCACAAAGGCGAGCGGGTGCATGGCTTCATCTAGGCGTAAGCCTTCCACGTAGGGGTAAGGAATCGCCCCACTTCGGAGGCCTTTGCGTTGGTCGGGGAACATGGTTGGGTCATATTTGGTTTGAAACAGCACGTACTTGGCGCTGGAGGTTGGCTTGGCGATGGCAAGGAGTGCCCAGAGGGGAAATCCAATCCACGGCACGACCATCGACCACCCCTCCACGCAACGAAAACGGTAAATCCGCTCTTCAAGGGGAATGTTGGCGAGCAACGCTGCCACTTCAAGGGGCGTGGTGTTTTCGCACTCGCCGTGCAATCCTACCTCCCACGGTGCGGATCTTAGGGTGTGGGCCATGCGCGCAGGTTTTTCTTTGGCGGTGGAAAATTCGTAAAAGTTGTTGTAGGTGCTTGCTTGTTCAAAGGTGCTCAGTTCCAACCCTTTTCCATGAGAAGTTGGGGTGAATGCAAGAGGGGCAAGGGGGTCGTTTTGGGCTGCCCAAAGGGTCTCCATCACCACACTGGAAGAGACAAGTGCGGCCGCGCCCAGTTTGAGAAAATCCCTGCGTTTGTGAAAAAGTGTTTCGTCGGTGACATCATTTTCGCTCAATTGCCAACGGGGTTTTTTGAAAATATGCACGGGGTCTCCTTTGGGGGATGTTTTTTACATGTAGAGCGCCTTACATGTAAGCGTAAGGCGCCTTAAAGTCCTAAAAAATCCCAATACCCCAAAAGAAGAACAAGCCTCCTCTAAGGAAACGGTGCCTTAGGAGACTTCCCGTTTCCCCCAAAAGCCAGCAAGAAGCGAGCCTGAGATGTTGTGCCAGACGCTAAAAAGCGCACCTGGGAGGGCGCTTAGGGGCGTGGCGGCAAAGTATTTGCCCGCAAGGGCTACGGCAAGGCCTGAGTTTTGCATCCCTGTTTCGATGGCGATGGTACGGCAGGTTTTAGCATCATAACCCAAGAGTTTGGGGGCAAGGTACCCCACCAACAGTCCTAAGAGGTTGTGCAACACGACACCAAGAAAGATGAGCGCGCCCACGGTGGCGATTTTGGGTTGGTTCAGAGCAATAACGATGGCGATGATGAATAAAATCGCCCCCATGGAAAAGAGGGCAAAAAGGTTGTGGAGTTTTTGGATTTTGGCGCTAAAAAGGTGGCTGCACACAAGGCCAGCAAGGACGGGAACAAGGACGATTTTAACGATGCCCATGAGCATGCCAAGGGCGTTGACATCCACCTCGTGCCCCACGTAAAACCACACCAAAAAGGGGGTTAGAAAGACTGAAAGAATGGTGCTAATGGCGGTGAGCGTGATGGAAAGGGCAACGTCCGCTTTGGCAAGATAGGCCATGACATTGGAAGCGGTGCCTCCTGAAACGGCGCCCACTAGGAGCATCCCCACAAGCAAGTCGGTGGAAAATCCAAGGGTTTTAGAGATGCCAAAAGCCAACAGTGGCATACAGCCAAACTGCAAAGCCAGCGTCAAACCAATGACCACAGGACGCTTAAGCGCGCGCAAAAAATCCTCCGCTTTGAGAGTTGCGCCCATGAAAAACATAATCATCGTAAGCAAGGGCACGATGAGCGAAGCATGGGACTTAAAAAGCATCGGCGCAAGGTACGCCAAAGCGCCCACCAAGATAGCCCAAAGGGGAAAGAGTCCATTAATGCGGTTAACCATACACACTCCTTTTTGAAAAACGTCAATTGTAGCGTGATTGGGGTAAAAAGTGGTAATTTTGGGGGTGGAAGGTCTTTACATGTAACGGACTAGTAAAAAGCTGCCGTGCTAGCCACGACAGCTCTTGAGTTAAAACCCTACACGTTAAACCGAAAGTGCATCACGTCGCCATCTTTGACGAGGTAGTCTTTGCCTTCTAGGCGCATTTTCCCCGCTTCTTTGGCGCCGCTTTCGCCCTTACATGTAAGGAAATCTTCGTAGCCGATGACTTCGGCTTTGATGAAGCCTTTTTCAAAGTCGTTGTGAATCACTGAAGCCGCTTTGGGGGCTTTCCAGCCCCGCTCAATGGTCCACGCGCGCACTTCTTTAACACCGGCGGTAAAGTAGCTGATGAGGCCCAGTTTTTCAAAGGCCGTTCGGATGATTTTCTCTAAACCCGACTCTTCGATGCCAAGTTCTTGCAAAAATTCCGCCGCTTCCTCTTCTTCTAAGGCGACCATCTCTTCTTCGATTTTGGCGCACAGTTTGATGACGTCTGCCCCCACGCGCGCGGCGTGGTTTTGAAGGGCTTGTACGTACATGTTGTCTTCCAAAAGCCCGTCTTCGTCCACGTTTGCGCCGTAGATGACGGTTTTGTTAGACAAGAAACGCAGTTCTTTGTTGAGCGCTTCAAAGTAAGGATTTTCCCTGTCGGCAAAAGTGCTAGCAGGGTGCAAGTCATCGAGGTGATGGAACAAGGCTTGGGCCACTTCAAGGGCGCCTCTGGCGTCTTTGTCGGACTTGGCCATGCGGGTGAGCCTGTCGATTTTCTTACTAAGCTGTTGCACATCGGCAAGCATGAGTTCGGTTTCGATGATTTCGATGTCGCGAATAGGGTCGATGCCCCCTTCTACGTGGGTGATGTTTTCATCTTCAAAGCAGCGCACCATGTGCAACACCACTTCCACTTCGCGAATGTTGGAGAGAAACTGGTTACCTAATCCCTCGCCCTTGCTGGCTCCGCGCACAAGCCCCGCGATGTCCACAAAGTCGATGGTAGAGTGTTGAATGCGCTCAGGATTGACTATCTTTGCAAGCGCGCCCAAGCGTTTATCGGGCACAGGCACGATGGCCTTGTTGGGCTCGATAGTACAAAAGGGGTAATTTGCCGCCTCGGCGTTTTGCGCCTTAGTGAGCGCGTTAAAGGTGGTCGATTTTCCTACGTTTGGCAAGCCAACGATACCTACACCCAACCCCATTAGTTTGCCTCCTTGGCTAATGCATCCAACCAGTAAAGGTTCATGCGCACACCCGCACCACTGGCACCTGTTTGGTTGTAACCCCACGGTTTTTCCACGTACGCAGGCCCTGCGATATCAAGGTGAATCCACTTGGGTTTGTGCTCTTCTTCGATGAAGGTATCAAGGAAAAGCCCCGCCGTGATAGCCCCGCCATAGCGCGAGGAGCTGATGTTGGAGATGTCAGCGACCGAACTTTTGAGCAGTTTTTTGAGGTAGCGGTTAAAGTGCAGTGAGCCTGTAAGCTCGCCGCTCATCGCCGCCGCGTTGTGCAACGAAGCGATGAGTTCTTGGTTATGTCCCATGACGCCGGTGGTGTATTCGCCCACGGCCACCACGCAAGCACCCGTCAATGTTGCCATGTCAACAAGGATGTCAGGCTTGAACCCTTGGGCGTAGCACAGACAATCGGCCAAGACCAAGCGCCCTTCTGCATCGGTGTTGCGCACTTCGATGGTGGTGCCGTTTTTGGCTTTGAGCACGTCATCAGGCTTGTACGCGTTGCCGCCTATCATGTTTTCGGTTGCGCCAATGATGGCGTGGATTTCAAAGGGAAGTTCCAGTTCTGCCGCCCCCTTTAAAATACCAAGAGCCGCCGCGCCGCCGCTTTTGTCGGCCTTCATGGTCACCATGCTGTCTCCTGGCTTCAAGCTCAACCCGCCGCTATCGTACGTCAACCCTTTGCCTACAAAAATCACCCGTTTTTTCGCGGGCACTTTGGGGGTGTAGGTGAGGTGGATGAGGCGCGGAGGATGCACGCTAGCACGGTTGACGGCCAAAAACGCTTCCATGCCTTGTTCTTCTAAAAAGTGTTTGTCATAGACTTTACATGTAACGCCCTCAAGCGCGGAGAGTTTCATGGCATCATCCGCCATGCGCACGGGCGTGTAGTCGTTGGGGATAGTGTTGACCGCTTCCTTAGCGTAGTTGGTCGCGTTAGCGATGGTGTAGGCTTTTTGGATTTGTGCGACCGCGTCCGAAGCGGTAGTGGCGATGCGCACTTCTTCTAAGTGCACGGGGTCATTTTTGCTTTTGTAGGCGGTAAATTGGTAGCTTCCTAGCTCAAAGCCTTCTACCAAAGCGCCAATGTTGCCGTACGCTTCTGTGAATACGACTTTACATGTAGAGGCTTTTAACAGTTCCCACGCCTTAGCAGCAGCCAAGCGCAGTTCATCCGCCTCAAAGTTGTCGCAGCCGACGTAAACAGTTTTGGTGTGGGGAAAGTAGACCCCCGCTTCGCTTTTGGGTTTAAAGCCGTAGGCTTCAAGGAGGGTTTTTTCTTCTAAGGTTTCAAAAATGGCTGCATCCACGAGGATAATGCGCGCGTGGGCACCTGAGGTTTCAAAAGAGGTTTGTATGGGGGTAAATTTCATCGTTGACTCCGTAATTTTAAGATAGTGTTTTCCACACGGTGGAAAAAGTAAAAAATGCTACCCACAAAGGCAATGACCAAAGGAATAGCCAAATACCAATGCTCTTGCCCGTACGTGAGCAGCCCAAGGATAGTGTCGCCCATGTACCAAGCGGGTAAACAGAAGATACAGGCCCATGTAAAGGAACTGATGCCATTAATGAGCACAAATTCTGCGCGGCTGTAGCGCGTAAGCCCTACAGACATGGGCACGACAATGCGCAAGCCGTACATGAAGCGTTGAAAAAAGATAATCGCCCGCCCGTATTTTTTGAGCAGCATATGGGCGATGGCAAACTTGCGCCGTTGGGTATTGAGTTTTTTGTAAATGTAGTTCTTGTTGTACCTGCCAATGTGAAAGTAGAGCAAATCTCCCGCCATGCCTCCAAGGGTGCCAACCACAAGGGCGATGGGCAAATTCATGTCGCCCGTATGGGAAAAGACTCCTGCAATGACAAGGGCCGTTTCGCCCTCAAGCACGCACCATACAAATAAAATAATATACCCATAGGTACGGATAAGGTCAATAAATGTTCCTTCCATGGGCTATGCTTAGTCAAAATGGAGTAAGGATTTAGCTTGCACCATGTCCTTGTCGCCACGGCCTGAGAGGTTGACGATGATGAGGGCATTTTCACGCACTTTAGGGTCCATTTTTTTAAGGTATGCCACAGCATGGGCGCTCTCAAATGCAGGGATGATGCCCTCTTTTTGACTCAACCACACAAAGGCGTCTAGGGCTTCTTGGTCAGTGACGCTCTCGTAAGTGACTTTGTTTAAATCTTTCAAGTGGGCATGTTCTGGCCCAATGCCCGGGTAATCCAATCCCGCAGAAAAGGAGTGGGCTTCTAAAATCTGTCCATCCTCATCTTGAAGCAAGTAGCTCATTTGTCCGTGCAACACACCCGGACTTCCTTTTTGTAAACTGGCCCCGTGCTTGGGCGTGTCAAGTCCCAAACCACCCGCTTCAATGCCGATGCATCGCACTCCTTCTTCCCCTAAAAAGTGGCTAAACATGCCAATAGCGTTGCTTCCCCCGCCAATGCACGCGACCACAAAATCAGGCAAGCGGTTTGCTGTTGCTAAAATCTGTGCCTTGGCTTCGTAGCCAATGACTGCTTGAAAGTCGCGCACCATGAGGGGATACGGATGGGGTCCTGCGACGGTGCCGATGATATAAAAGGTGTCGCGCGCGTGGGTAACCCAGTGGCGGATGGCTTCGTTCATGGCATCTTTGAGCGTACGGCTTCCGCTTTTGACAGGGTGGACTTTAGCTCCTAAAAGTTTCATGCGAAAGACATTAAGCTCTTGCCGTTCCACGTCTTTTTCGCCCATAAACACGTCACATTCAAGGCCCAGTAAGGCCGCGACGGTTGCTGTGGCTACACCGTGTTGTCCCGCCCCTGTTTCAGCGATGACCCGTTTTTTGCCTAAGCGCTTAGCGAGCAAGCCTTGGACGATGGTGTTGTTGATTTTGTGGGCACCCGTGTGGTTTAAATCTTCCCGTTTGAGGTAAACACGGGCACCGAGTTCTTCGGAGAGGTTGTTGGCAAAATAAAGAGGCGAAGGGCGGCCGACGTATTCTTTAAAATAATAATCCACCTCCATCCAAAAGTCTTTGTCAAAACGCAACGCGCGGTAGGCTTCGTCCAGTTCGCACAGTACGGGCATCAAGGTTTCAGGTACGTAACGTCCGCCAAAAATGCCAAAATGGCCGTTGTGGTCGGGGTCAAAAGGGGAGGGTTTAGGAATATACATTAATCAATCTCCAAGACCGAATACACGGGAGTAGTTTTTTTGATGGCTTCGTCGCCACGCAAAAAGGTTAGGTTGATGATAAAACACGCTTCCACGCATTCGCCGCCTGCTTTGTTGATGAGGTTGACCGCCGCATTGGCTGTGCCACCCGTGGCGATGAGGTCATCGATGAGCAACACGCGCGGATTGGCCAAGCCGTGGCTAAACGCATCAATGTGCAGCTCTACCTCATCCACTCCGTATTCTAGGGAATATTTTTCACTGATGGTGGTGTAGGGAAGTTTGCCCGGTTTGCGGATGGGCACAAAGCGGGTGCGAAGTAAGGAGGCAAGGGCCGCTCCAAAAATAAAGCCTCGCGACTCGATACCTGCGATGTATTGGATGTCCATGTCCGCGTAGCGCTTAACAAGGTGGTCCATCAAAAAATGAAAGGCTTCAGGATTGTTTAACAAGGTCGTGATGTCTTTAAATTGGATGCCAGGCTTGGGGTAATCAGGAACATTGCGAATCGCTGCAAGTAGATGAGACTTTTCACTTTCGGTGAGTGTGTGCATGGATGACCTTTGGAAAATATTGGATTATAACAGTGCTTCGATTTTGCCCTCAAGCTCTTTGATGCGTTGACGCAGCTTGTCGCTTTCGATGCGGTATTGGCTGTTGCGCGTGCGAAGGGATTTGGTATCGCCGCGGATTTTGTTGAGTTCATCGCTTAAAATATCGATGTTGCCAAGGGCGCGTTGAAGTTGCACTTGGTATTTTCGGATGACCACTTCTGCGTCCCCTAGGGTGTTTTTAACCATAGCGTTCCCCAGTTTTTCTTTGCGCAAGAGTGTTTTGAAGTAAAAGACCATGACGGTCAAATAGACACACAACGAAGCGAGGATAGTGGTGAAAATCCAATCTAAAAACATCTCAGCACTCGATTTTATCGACACGGGTGGCGTGACGTCCGCCTTCAAACGGGGTGGAAATAAATGCATCTAGCATCGACTCGATGACGCCAAGTCCCACGATCCGTTGCCCAAAGGCAAGGATGTTGGCGTTGTTGTGGCCTCTGGCCATCTGTGCCGTGTAAGCGTCGTGGCACAACGCGGCGCGGATGCCGTGGTGTTTGTTAGCCGCAAGGGAGATGCCAATGCCCGTGCCACAAATTACGATGCCAAAACTTCCCACATCTTCTAAAACCGCCAAGGCGACCTTGTGTCCAAAATCAGGATAATCAACCCGTGCATCGGAGTCTGGCCCCAAGTCTACGACTTCACATCCCCGTGCGCTTAGCATAGCGATGACCTCATTTTTAATGGAAAAGCCCGCATGGTCGGTGCCGATGTAGAATTTCATGCGCATCCTCTTTGTGTTCAAAAGTGTCGCGATTATAGCACAGCGAGGTTTAAAGACGCGTTACGGGAGCAAAAGTGCAATAAAATAGCGCATGGGAGCGAAGACATACGCAGAAAAAGGTGAAATGAGCAACAAGATAAGTACCACAAACCCGTACTTTCCCGCGCGGTCCATCCCGTAGGCAACTTTGTGCCAACCCATCCATGCGGCAAAATAACTCAGCGCATGGGCGCCATCAAGGGGTGGAATAGGGTAGAGGTTGAACAGGGCAAGGATGACGTTGATGATGACAAGAGAGGAGAAAAAGGAGTAGATAAAAAGACCCACTAAGGAACTAGGGGTGGAGAGGGTGTGAAGCACGGCCGAGGCACACAAGGCGAGGGCGATGTTATAAGCAATCCCCGCAAGGCTCACTTGGATAGCGGCAAGGTAGCCCCCATTGCGAATGACGGTGCGAATATACACAGGCACAGGCTTGGCCCAGCCAAACAAAAACCCCGTGGAAAAATAAAGAAGGGTGGGGACAAGCAAGGTTCCTATGGGGTCTACATGTAAGAGGGGATTGGGGCTAAGGCGGCCCGCATTTTTAGCCGTATCGTCCCCGTAACGGTAGGCCATTAGCCCGTGCATAATCTCATGCCCCACGATGGCGATGACCAATGCCAAAACCAACGCGAGGATGGGTAGAATGCTAATAAGGTCCACGGGTAAAATGGGTTTGTGTTTCTACGGTTGAGACAAACCGTCCGATGCGATCCCAGCGGATAACATAATCATCATCCCACGAAAAGTAAATAAACCACGGCTTGCCTACGATGTGCTTGTAGGGCACGCTTCCCCAAAAACGGCTGTCGTTGGAGTGGTCGCGGTTGTCGCCCACCATGAAAAACTCATCTTGGGGTACTTTAAAATAATAGGCATTGTGGCTAAGGTCACTGCGCAAGGGGAGTTCCTCAACAAGGGCAGGGCGCATGGCGAGGTCATTGCCCATGAGGTGAAGGGTCATTTGCACAAAAAGGTCCACATTATCATCATAAGAAATACCCGAATACTGTCCCATGAGAGGGTTTTTTACCCACAATTTTCCCCCAAGGGAAACGATTTTTTCCTCAGGATAGGTGCTTTTAATGAACGCATCCCCTTCGTGTGGTCGAAGGTAAAAGGCTTTGTCCTGGTAGAGGATTTCATCGCCGCCAAGGGCAACGCAACGTTTAACGTAGTGGATTTTGGGTTCGCGGGGGTAGCGAAACACCACAATGTCACCCCGCGCAGGTCGTGGTCCTTCGATGAGGTGGCCATTGCCAAAAAAATCAGGCAACACGGGCACTTCAATCCACGGCAAGTGCGGCACAGGGGTGCCGTAAGAAAACTTTTTCACAAACAAATGGTCGCCAATGAGCAAAGAGCGTTTCATGGAGCCGCTAGGAATCACAAAGGCTTGGGCGACAAAGAAAATAATCAACAAAACGATGACAACCGTTCCTGTCCAGCTGTTGGAAAAGGAGTAGAGTTTTTTAAGCAAGTTTTTCATGCGTGAGAGGATTCCTTAGCGATTTTTGGCTGCGTGTACAGTGTTGGAAAGTAGCATAGCGATAGTCATGGGACCCACACCACCAGGTACGGGCGTGATGTAGGCGCATTTGGGTGCAACCGCGTCAAAATCCACATCGCCCACCAAGGTGCCCTTGTCGGTGCGGTTAATGCCTACGTCGATGACGATGGCACCCTCTTTGACCATGTCGGCCTTAAGGAGAGCAGGTTTTCCTACCCCAACGACTAGCAAATCCGCGCGTGAGGTATGGGCTTTTAGCTCTTTGGTTTGGCTATGGCACACGGTGACGGTCGCACCTGCGTTAATCAAAAGGTTCATCATGGGTTTACCCACGATGTTGCTGCGCCCAATGACGCACACGTCCATGCCCTTGAGATTGATGGCGTAGGCTTCTAAAAGTTTCATCACGCCAAGGGGTGTGCAAGGGACAAAGCCTTCAAGGTTTTGACTCAGTTTGCCCACATTGATAGCGTGAAAGCCGTCCACGTCTTTGCGCGGGTCAATGGCCTCTAAAATGGCATCGCTATCAAGGTGCGCAGGAAGAGGAAGTTGCACTAAAATGCCGTCCACTTCGGGGTCTTTGTTGAGGGTGTCAATGAGCAAAAGAAGGGTCTCTTGGGTGGTGGATTCGGGGAGCCGATGCATGATGGAGCGGATGCCTGTGGCTTCACAAGAGCGCTCTTTCATGCCAACATACGTCGCACTCGCAGGGTCAGAGCCCACAAGGACCACGGCAAGACCGGGGGTAATGCCTTTGGTTTTTAAGGTTTCGCATTCGGTTTTTAGGGTGTGTTTGAGTGAATCACTGAGGGCTTTGCCATCAAGAAGCGTCATGAAGTACCTTTTCATGTGGTATTAATTGAATGTCGGGTATAGTATCCAAACTCAGATTAAAATCAGGATAATCAACGTCGATGCAGTATACCCTTGCGCTTTTTTTTAGTGTTTCGCTTGCGCTTGCAGGGGATTTTATGACGCAGATGGAATACGCAAAAATGCTCTATGAAAACCCCCGAGGTATTGGTTGTAACCAGTGCCATGGTCCCAAGGGAGAGGGGAGAGTGTTGGCGCGCTACCAAGACAAAGGGAAGAAAAAAGAGCTCATCGCCCCCCCGATTCATTCCCTCTCAAAAGAAGCCTTTGTTAAAGGACTTGCGCGGGGTAACACCATCATGCCGACCTATTTTTTAACCAAAGATGAAATCGAAAGTTTGTACTACTACGTGACCCAGTCAAAAGAGCAATAAAACAGACATTACATGTAAGGAATACCATGCAATTTACCAACAGCATTCACGCCTTTGAAGCCGCCCAAAAGGTCATCCCCGGAGGCGTAGATTCGCCAGTTCGCGCCTTTGGCGGCGTGGGTGGAACTCCTCCGTTTATCAAAGAAGCCAAAGGGGCTTTCATGACCGATATCGATGGCAACACGTACATCGATTTTGTGCAAAGTTGGGGCCCGCTTATCTTGGGACACGCCAGCGAAGTGATTGAAACAGCCGTTATTGAAGCGGTCAAAAAAGGACTCAGTTTTGGAGCGCCAACGGAAGTTGAAACCCAGCTTGCTAGCCTCATTTGCGGTCTTTTTCCGGCCATCGATAAGGTACGTTTTGTTAGCAGCGGCACCGAAGCGGTCATGAGTGCCATTCGCCTTGCGCGTGGATTCACAGGGCGTAGTGATATTATCAAATTTGAAGGATGTTACCACGGCCACAGCGACGCCCTTTTGGTAAAAGCGGGCAGTGGATTGATGACCTTTGGAAACCCTTCAAGTCCGGGTGTGCCAGAAGGAACAACCAAGCACACGTTGCTAGCGCGTTACAACGACTTAGAAAGCGTGAAGGCGTGTTTTGAAGCGAGTTCGGGCGTTGCGTGTGTGATTATTGAGCCCATTGCGGGCAATATGGGCTTTGTGCCCGCCACGCCTGAGTTTTTAGAAGGCTTGCGCGCCTTGTGTGACACGCATGGAGCAGTGTTGATTTTTGATGAGGTGATGAGCGGGTTTCGCGCTTCCCTCAAAGGGGCTCAAGGCCTCGTTAAAACCCGTCCAGACATGGTGACCTTTGGCAAGGTGATTGGGGGCGGGATGCCTGTGGGCGCCTTTGGCGCGCGCGCAGAGATTATGGCGATGCTTTCCCCTGAGGGCCCTGTGTACCAAGCAGGAACGCTCAGCGGCAATCCTATCGCCATGAACGCGGGACTCGCCTCTTTGAAGGAAATTATCCGCAAAGAAGCGCAGCTCTACCCTCATCTTGAAGCCTTGGCAGTGCGACTGACTAAGGGTCTTGAAGCCGCGGCTAAAGCACAAGGGATTTCCTTGCAAGTGGGGCACCGTGGGTCCATGTTTGGCTTTTTCTTTAACGAAGCGCCTGTGGCAAACTTTGATGAAGCCTTGCGTTCAGACACCAAGCGGTTTGCGGCCTTTCACCGAGGGATGCTAGAGCGCGGGGTTTATTTTGCGTGCAGCCAATTTGAGGCAGGGTTCATTTGTGAACCTATGAACGAAGCGATGATAGATACGGTCATTGCCCACACACACGAGGTTATGAAAACACTATGAAAGAAGAAGAAAAACCACGCGTTAGGCGTGTGATTGAAGGGGCAGAACAACTCACCCTTGGGGTGTCCATGGTGGTGGCGTTGGTGCTAGGTGTTGGTGTGGGAATTTTGATGCGCGACATGACAGGCATTGGGTGGTTGTTTTGGGTAGGCGTTGCGTGGGGCGTGGCGGCGGCGGGACTTAATGTGCGCAAGGCGTACAAGCGCCAATTAAAATCCTTGGATGAATACAACGAAGAGGCACGGCACAAGCAGGACAAGGAAGAAAAGTGATTGCCCCGCGGTATTTTCTTTACATGTACGCCTTTGCGGAGGGGTGTTTGATCCTCCTTTCGCTCTTTTTTGGTTTTGTGTGGCTAGTGAATACCCAAGTGGCGTTTTTTTGCTCTTTATGCATTACGACAGCAACTTTTTTTTCTTACCGCCGCATGGTAGAAACGCGGGTGGAAGCGGGAGCGTATGTGCTGGAAGAGGAAGATGAAGACGAAGAAAAAGACCCTGATGACCCTGCGGGATTATGGAAAGAAGAACCTCCTCTTCCTGCGGTTGATTTTAAAACCATGGTAGAGGAAGAAAAAGCCCGCCAAAAGAACCAAAAACAAGGGTTTTTTGGAAAACTCCACCTTTCCCAATCCTTACCAAGCCTTATGTTTCCTTACCGCTTGGTGGCGTATCTTTTGCTTTATGTGGGGTTTTTGGCTTTGCAACGGCAAGAAATCTTTGAAGTGGTACCCTTTGTCATTGGCCTTGGGGTGGTACCCATAATGTCACTACTGACGCCACTTTTAAGGCCCCAATAGAGTCAAAACAGACCCCTTATGCGCTAATAAGGGGTGAGGTGATGATGGTTTGGTCTTCTTTAAAATGTACAATACAATTAATCGTTTGGGCGATGGTTTGTATGTCAAGTTCAAAACGGCGATCGCGCGTTTCCCCTTCCACCAAGATAGTAAAAATAGGGTATTTTTTCTCTTTAAAACGAATATGTTCCCCTGTTCTTAAGGAGAGCTTGGTGGTGATTTTGGAGGCGTGCTTAAAGCTCGCGTAGGTTTTATTGAGGAGCTTGGTAAAGCCGTCTATTTGGAGGCGCAGGTCTGGAAACGTAGGGTCAAACTCTTTTTTAAACTGTGTGTTTTGCCCAGTAGACGTGGCACTGATGCACAAATCTAAAAGGGTGTAGAGGTTGACAGGTTCGCCGTATTCTTGGATGGTAGAGAATTTTTGCGTGGCGTATTTGTAGAGCTTTACCCCAATCTCTTCTTCGCTTTCATACCCTACTGTGATGCCATAAAAGCGGTAAGAACCAAATTCAAGGTCTAAGATGGTGGTCTTAAAACCGTAGGTAATGGCCGCATAGGCACCGGCGATGTCGAAAATCTCTTTGGTGGAAACCTCCCCAAGAAGGTATTGGGCTTCTTGGTTGAGGCTTTTGACTTTTCCGTTAGCGTCGAAGATGATGAAAGGATTGTAATCGTGTTCAATCCATTTTTCTAAAAATTGCACAGGGTTCCTTACATGTAACGCGTTTTTTTAGCCTTCGATATAGTTTTTCAATTTTCGACCCACTTTAGGGTGTTTGAGTTTTTTGATGGCAGAACTTTCGATTTGGCGCACACGTTCGCGGGTAACGCTGAGTTCTTTCCCGATTTCTTCTAAAGTGCGGTCACTCTCATCGCTTAGAAGACCAAAGCGCATGCGAATCACGGCTTTTTCACGATCATTGAGTTGGTCTAAGACTTCGTCAATCTGGTCTTTAAGGTCGTTTTTCAAGATGTGGTCCATGGGGCTCAACGTCGTGCGGTCTTCCACAAAGTCCCCAAACTTGCCATCGTCCTCGTTACCAATAGGCGCTTCAAGGGAGATAGGCTCTTTGGTGATTTTGATGACGTTTTTTACCTTATCAGGCGTTAACCCTACTTCTTCGGCAATGGTTTCAATATCGGGTTCTTTGCCGTGTTCTTGCAAGTGCTTTCGGATGATTTTATTGATACGGTTGATGGTTTCAATCATGTGAATGGGAATCCGAATGGTGCGCGCTTGGTCGGCGATGGCGCGGCTGATGGCTTGGCGAATCCACCACGTCGCGTACGTAGAAAACTTGTAACCCTTTTTGTATTCAAATTTATCGACCGCTTTCATGAGGCCAATGTTGCCCTCTTGAATGAGGTCCAAAAAGGGAAGCCCTCGGTTAGTGTAACGCTTGGCGATGGAAACCACAAGGCGCAAGTTGGACTTTGCCATGCGGGTTTTTGCCTCATCGGCGATGCGTTTTCCTCGCTTGATTTGCTCTAAAATCTCTTTTAAGAGGGTGGGTTCAAGGTTGAAGCTTTTTTTGCTCGCTTCTTTGGTTTGGAAAAGTTTTTTGATTTCCATGTACGTAGACACCATGGTTGCCTCAGGCACTTCTAGCGTGATGTCCTCTTTAGAAAGGTCAATGATGCGCGTGAGGATTTTAAGGTGGTTTTCTTTGAGGGTTTCGTTAAACAACGGGAGCTTGTACTCAAGGCGTTTGAGTTCTTTGTCAAACTCGCCATCACTCTTAAGGGCTGTTTCCATGGATTTGACCAGCTCGTTGATGAGCTTACTGGTAGGCCCTAGGTCCATCAATTTTTCTTTTAAAAGTTTCTTTTTAAAGGCTTGACTGAGGTGGTACGTGAGGACTTCGACTTCGTCGCCTTCGGGTTCTTTGGAGCCAGTACGCATCCAATCTTTTTTTGCTTTTTCAAGGGCCTTAAAGCTTTCGATGACTTTTTCGGTGCGTTTGTTGTCTTTGCGTGAACTTTTACGCGTTTCTTCGCTGTCGCCATCATCGTCACTGTCGCTATCGTCCTCATCATCATCGTTGTCGCTCTCGTTGTCATCTTCAAAACTTTTAAAAAGCTCTTTGACGCGGCGTTCGCGGTTGATGAGGGACTCTTTATAATCAAGAATAAAATCAATCAAATAGGGCACAGAACAAAAGGCATCGATGATGATGTCTTCGCCAAATTCAATCTTTTTACTGATGTCGATCTCTTCTTCTTTGGTTAGCAAAGAGATTTGTCCCATTTCGCGCAAGTACATACGCACAGGACTGTCGCTGCGTGACCACTCTAACAGCTCTTTTTCACTGGCAAGGTCAAATTCATCTTCCAAGGATTCGTCTTGGAGTTTTTTACGCGCTTCTTCGCGCTTTTTGGCTTCTTCGATGTTGCGCATTTTTGCGATTTCGGCCGAGGTAATGAGGCTGATAGCATACTTCTCAAGCAGGGTTAAAAGTTTTTTAACGTTGGTGGTAGTGGGTTGCTTTGGGAAGTAGTCCATGAGGGTTTCGTAGGTGACATGTCCCTTTTCGTTTTCTTTGAAAAGGTCTTCGATTTGTTGGTATTGTTCTTTTGTGGACATAGCAAAGCACTCCTAGGGATAGAGAAGGTTATCAGAAATTTCTTTAATGGGTTTAAAAAAGGCCATATTATACCCAAACCATATTAAAAAGCACTAAATTTATCTCCCGCTTTTTGTTACAAGAAGATGTGGAACATTGATTGCTTAGGGGAGGGTAAGAACGTATGAGGTAGGTGATGTATGCAAAATGGATTTTATGTAGCAGCGGGTGCGATGGTGACACAGTTTAATAAACTAGATGTCATTTCCAACAACCTTGCCAACATCAATACCCCCGCTTTTAAACGCGACGATGTGGTGGTGGCGGATTTTAGCCGTATTTACCAAGAAGTCAAAGATGAGCTTCCTTTACGCAACCACACCAAAGAGGCCGCTAAGTTTCTCAACCGCAACATTGACCGTGTGCCCCAAGTGAGCGAACAGTATGTGACCTTTTCCCAAGGGGGCGTGAAAGCCACGGGCAATCCTTTTGATTTTGCCCTCAAACGGGAAGATGTGTTTTTTATGGTGGAAACCCCGCAGGGCGTTCGCTTGAGCCAAAACGGTTCTTTTATTCTCAATGAAGAAGGCGTTTTAAGCACCAAAGAGGGCTACCCTGTCTTGCCTGCTAACTTTTTTCAAACCAACCAGTACATCCAATTTGCCCCCGAGGCCATTATTACCGCTGATGCCAATGGCAATTTGTACGCCGATGGTGACGTGGTGAATACCCTTTACATTGCACAAGCTCAAGACACCAGAAGGTTAACCAAGGAGGGGGACCATTTGTATGTCTTTGAAGATGAGGCCCAAATACGCCTCCTTGAGGAAGCCGATGTGGTCGCTCAGGGGTTTTTGGAAATGAGTAACGTCAACCCTGTGCGGGAAATGGTAGGGCTCATCGAAGCTCAACGCATGGTGGAAATGTACCAAAAAGTCATGACGGCACACATGGATGATTTAAACAGTGATGCCATTAATAAATTAGCAAACATTAAAGGATAACAACAATGATTCGCTCTCTTTATACCGCCGCAACAGGCATGAAAGCCCAGCAACTTCAAATTGACACCACGTCCAATAACATCTCAAACGTCAATACCATCGGGTACAAAAAGCAGCGCGCAGAATTTGCGGATTTGTTTTACCAAACCATGGAGTACGCAGGAACGGCCACCAGTGCCACGACCCAATCTCCGACGGGTATTGAAGTGGGTTTGGGTGTGCGCCCGACCGCTATTACAAAGATTTTCACCCAAGGCAACTTTAAAGAAACAACCAATAACCTTGACCTTGCCATTACGGGCAAAGGATTTTTTCAAGTAGAACTTCCCGATGGCACCACTGCCTACACGCGCAATGGTGCGTTTAAGCTCGACGGTGAGGGCAATGTGGTTAACAGCGACGGGTACCGATTAATCCCTGAAATCGTCGTGCCTGAGGATGCGACGCAGATTTCCATCGGAGTGGATGGCACGGTTTCTGTGTTGCAAGCGGGCGATACTCAGATGAACGAGATTGGGCAAATCGAGATTGCCAATTTTATCAACCCCGCAGGTCTTCACTCACTCGGGGACAATAACTTCATCAACACCAACGCTTCAGGTGACGCAATTTTGGGCGTGCCAGGACTCAACGGGTTTGGACAAATTCGTCAAGGCTTTGTGGAGATGAGCAACGTGCAATTGGTCGAAGAGATGACCGACCTTATCACGGGACAGCGGGCTTATGAGGCCAACTCCAAAGCTATTGTCACCTCCGATGAAATGCTTCAAACGGTGAACCAACTCAAACGTTAAGGTGAAATAATGCTACTCATCATTCCTCTCATTGCGGCGATTATCTTGGTGTGGACGGTGGATGCGATTTATTTTTCAGACGCCGAACCCAAAAAGCGCGTAGAGCGCCCCAAAGAAAAAGAGTCGCAGGAGCGGGCCCAACGTTATTTAGAGCAGCATATTCACAAAAAAGAAACCCCTTAGGAGGGCTGTGCTAAAATCCCCTTTTTTTCTTGTAATATGCCTTACATGTAAAGGTAAAATGTACTAGGCAAGGGGGTTGCGTGCGGTTTGGCAGTGTTGTAAAGCTGACGGTTCCTGTGATGATGGGGTATATTCCTTTAGGGATGGCCTTTGGGTTGCTGGCCTCGTCGATGCTGATTCCTTGGTATTATGCCTTTGCTATGAGCATGTTTATTTACGCGGGTTCAGGGCAATTTTTGGCCTTGACGCTCTTTGCGGCCCATGCGACGCTCTTGGAGATTGGCGTGGCAACCTTTTTACTCAACTTACGCCATTTTTTTTACGGACTTTCCATGATTAGTACCTTTGAGGGGATGGGCAAGGGGAAACATTACCTTATCTACGGCCTCACCGATGAAACCTTTGCCTTGCTAAAAACTGCCTCCATGTCTCCACAAAACCGCGAAAAAACCTACCTGTACATTACCGCGCTGAACCAATGTTATTGGGTGCTTGGAACGGTGATTGGGGCGGTGTTGGGGAATGTGGTGCCCTTTAATTACACGGGCATTGAGTTTTCGCTGACGGCCTTGTTTGTGGTGCTCTCCATTGAACTCTACCGCAAACAGCCTAGCCCTAAACCACTCATCGTAGCACTGCTTATCGGGATGGCGGGCATGGTGATTTTACCCAGTGCCAAGATGCTTATTTTCTCCCTCGCACTGGCTGCGGCCTTGCTTATTGGGCTAAGGGGGTGGATCGATGAGTGAGATGTACTTGATACAAGGCATTGCCCTTGCCGCCCTTGCCACCTACGCAACGCGACTTTTGCCTTTTTTGTTTTTTGCCAAGCGCGAACCTGGCCCCTTGGTGCGGTTGATTGAAAAGCACATGCCGTTGATGATTATGGTGATTTTGGTGTTTTATGCGATTCGCGATGTTCCCTTTGGGCAGTACCCCTATGGTGGGCCAGAATTGCTTGGGATTGTGATAGCCGGGGGGATGCATTTGGTGTTTAAAAATGCCCTAATGAGCATTGTGGTGGCGACGGTGACGTACATGGTGCTCATTCAGGTGGTGTTGTAGCTTTACATGTAAGAAGGTCAAGGATGAATAGTGCGACGTTAATGATTTTTATTCCCACGTTTATTGCCGTTTCGGTGACGCCAGGCATGTGCATGACGCTAGCCATGACCCTTGGGATGAGCGTGGGGTTGAAACGCACCTTGTGGATGATGGCAGGGGAACTTGTGGGTGTGGCCTTTGTGTCTGTCTGTTCGGCGGTAGGCGTGGCGGTAGTGATGGTGCGTTATCCGGAGTTTTTCACCGTGTTTAAATGGGTTGGGGGCGTGTACCTTTTTTACCTTGGGGTGCAATTGTGGCGTTCGCGGGGAAAAATGTCCTTAGGTGCCCACAAGGGCGCGGCGCGTATTCCTTCTGTGGCGCTCATGACCCAAGGGTTTGTGACCGCTGTTGCGAACCCCAAAGGATGGGCATTTTTCATCGCCTTGTTACCTCCTTTTATCGCGTATGAGCGTCCGTTGTTTGGGCAATTGGTTGTGCTTGTGGGGATGATTTTGGTCATCGAGTTTTGTTCGATGTTGCTCTACGCGCTGGGGGGAAGCTCCTTGCGCGCGCTGTTGCAACAAGAGGCCCACGTGAAACTTCTCAACCGCATTGCGGGGGTGTTGATGATGGGCGTGGGCGTGTGGTTGGCCCTAGAGTGATTGTTGGCCTCAAGGCGCAAAGTAAGAGACCAAGAGGGCAAATCAGGGATTGAGGGATTTAATCTTTCTTATACTACTTTTTTGTTAAAATGTTCCCTATTTCTTCTTTGAAGTTCTTGCGAAACGCTAGGATACGTGTTTGACAAGAACTCTATTTACATGTAAGGATTCTCATGAGTACAATTTCTGGAAACGTTTGGTGTTTTGGTGACAATATTGATACGGATTTAATTATCGCAGCAAGGTACCTTAATACGTCTGACCCCAAAGCCTTAGCGCAGCATGTGATGGAAGATGCGGATCCTGAATTTCTCTCTAAGCTTCAAGCTGGAGATGTGATTGTTGCGGGAGAAAATTTTGGGTGTGGAAGCAGCCGCGAACACGCCCCCATCGCTTTAAAAGCTGCGGGTGTTGCCGCCATTGTGGCCAAAAGTTTTGCGCGTATTTTTTACCGCAATGCCTTTAATACGGGCTTGCCCATCTTTGAACTGGGCAACACCGAAGCCTTTAGCGAGGGCGACAAGATTCGCATCACGCCCGCACAAGGAAGCATTATTAATGACACCACGGGCAAAAGTTACCAATTCTCCCCCATCCCTCCCTTTATGCAAGAACTCATTCAAGCGGGCGGGTTGATGGAGTACGCTAAGGTGGAGCTTGCCGCTTCAAAAGGAGACCGCACGTGAAACAGTATAAGATTGCTATTATTAAAGGGGACGGGATTGGCCCAGAGATTATCGATGAAGCCATTAAAGTCCTAGACGCGGTCTCTTCTCACGAGGATTTTGAGCTAAGTTATAGTGATTTTCTCATGGGTGGTGCGGCCATTGATGTTTTTGGCGAGCCCCTTCCTGGGGAGACCGTGCAAGGATGCCTGAAAGCAGACGCGATTTTATTTGGCGCCATTGGCGGTGAAAAATGGGACATGCTTCCGCGGGAAAAACGCCCTGAAACTGGCCTTTTGAACCTGCGCAAAGCCTTGGGTGTGTTTGCAAACTTGCGTCCTGTGGCTGTGTATGATGAACTGGTTAATGCCAGTACCTTAAAACCTGAGGTGCTTAAGGGTGTGGACATGATGGTCGTGCGCGAGCTTACGGGCGGGATTTACTTTGGCCAACCGCGCGCTAAAGAGGCCGACCGCGCGTACAACACCATGGTCTACACCAAGGAAGAGATTGTGCGCATCGCCAAAGTGGCCTTTGAGAGTGCAATGAAACGCCGCAAGCAGGTTTGTTCGGTGGATAAGGCCAATGTGTTGGAGGTGAGCCAATTGTGGCGCGAGACTGTCGAGGAAGTGGCTAAAGAGTACCCAGAGGTCTCCCTTTCTCACATGTATGTGGACAATGCGGCCATGCAGATGATTCGCAATCCTAAGCAGTTTGACGTGATTTTAACCGGCAATATCTTTGGGGATATTTTGAGTGATGAAGCCAGTATGATAAGCGGCTCCATCGGCCTTTTGCCCTCCGCTTCCGTGGGCGGACAGGTGGGGTTGTTTGAGCCCATTCATGGTTCAGCGCCTGATATTACAGGCCAAGGCATCGCCAACCCAATCGCGACGATTTTATCCGCGGCAATGATGCTGCGCTTTGCCCTTGGCGAAGAGAGTGCGGCTAGTCGCATTGAAAAAGCAGTCCAACACGTGCTTAAAGAAGGGTACCGTACCAAAGATCTCTCGGCGTATGAGGCTAAAGAGGTGTGTTCAACCAGTGAAATCGGCTCTATCATCGCGAGCTACGTCTCAAAAGTATGAATACCCTTACCCTTGCTTCCGTGTATGAACTCCAAGGCCTCAAAGAAGAGGCGTTGGAGATTTATAAAAAAATCTTAAAAAAAGAGCCTCAAAACAAGGAAGCAAAGGTTGCTATTCGACGCTTATGTGGGATTCGCAAAAAATACCTCGGGGTGAACGAAGAGATGAAAACCTTTTTTATCAACATGGACAGTGAGGTGGAATTTATGGAATTTGAAAGGTGGCTAGCAAAACTATGGAACTAAAAGACATGATTCTCTCAACCCTAGCAGAGCTAGACAAAGAAGTGGACTCTCCTAAAATAGCCCCACTTGCCCCACCCGCTGCCAAGCCCACCCCACCTCCTGCGGAACCTTTGGCAGAGCCCAAAAAAGAAGAGCCTCCTGTGATGGACGATACACGTTTTTTGAAAAATGTCAGAGAGCGCATCTTGGTTTTGTTTGAAGGGTTTCAATCTCCCAACAATAAAAACATCGAAGCCAAGGTGGATTTGACGTTAAATTTTTTAGAGTACCTTCTTGCTTCCATCGAAGAACGGCTTGAAAAAGCGGAGAAACATTCGGGCAAATGAGCCTTTTAACGGGGCTTCCCCCCGCACTTTTAGCCCACCTAGCCACCCTTAAACACCACCTCTTGCCCCACACGTCCCGCGCTTATATCGTCGGTGGCACGGTGCGGGACATGTTGCTTGGAAACCCTATTCAAGACCTTGACATCGAAGTGTACGACATGACGCCCCACGCTTTTGATGGGCTCATGCAATCCTTGGGCGCTAAGGGTGTTGGAAAATCTTTTTTTGTGTACAAATACAAAGACATCGACCTCTCCCTGCCCCGCAAGGAGCAAAAAATAGACAAAGGACACCAAGGCTTTAGCGTGGAAGTGTGCCAAGAAGAGCGTTTAGCAAGCCTGCGCCGTGATTTTACGATGAATGCGCTCATGGTGCACCTTTTTACTGAAGAGGTGGTTGATTTTTGGGGAGGAAGGGCCGACATGCACGCGCGCGTGATTCGCCTGATGGACCCAGTGCGTTTTGCGCAAGACCCGTTGCGGGTGTTGCGCGGGGTGCAGTTTGCGGCGCGTTTTGGGTTTCACATCACCCCTCAAACCTTAGCGGTCATGCAAACCCTAGACGTCTTAGAACTTAGCCAAACCCGCATTACGTGGGAGCTTGAAAAGCTTTTTATAGCCCCGTTTACCTCCTACGGCGTGCTTTACATGTACCGCCTTGGGTTTTTTGAAACCTTGTTTCACACCACCCCTTCGTGCCGCGCCCTTGTGGCCTTTGCCCGTGCCCTAAGAGACCATGCACCCCATTGCCCCACGCCCCTTAAGCCGTACTTGTGGCTTTTTTTTGCCTGCCATTGGCTCAACCTAGAACCCGCCCCTCTTCTTAAGCGCCTTGCCCTTCCCCTGCATTACCACCGTGCCCTGGTGGGGGTTCCTTTTGGCCATGAAAACATGAGTGACTATGAGCTAATTGAAGTAGCGTTTGAGCGCCCGTTAAACACGTGGGTGGGCGTATGCCGTCCTGGGTACGTGGCGCGCGCCAAGGCTCTTGGAGTGTACGAACGGGTGTTTGATGGCGGGGTGAGCGCACGAGAATTGCTAGCGGAAGGATTTTTAGGTAAAGCCCTTGGCGAAGAAAAACGCAAACGCATTCAAGAATGCGCCAAAAGCCTTTACATGTAAAGGCTTTTGATGTGCCACAATTGTATTATTTTTTAATACACCCCTTATTTGCCGTGCGGTATACTTTAGCATTTTACCTCGAATTGTACGCCATTGGTGCGCTAAGACGCACGGCGGAAAGGTTGCGTCATGGTTCGCTTGATACTCTTTTTGTGGTGTATGAGCGGTATGGTTTATGTGGCGATGAGCGACGTGCTAGAAGAGATTCATGCGCGCCAACAGATGCGTGTTTGCATTTGGCCAGAGTACTATGGCATCTCTTATCTTGACCCACGCACCCAAACCTTGCAAGGGATTGATGTGGATTTGGCAAAGGCCTTTGGGGAGGATTTGGGAGTGGAAACCACCTTTATCCCTAGCTCCTTTGCAACCTTGATTGAAGATGTGCGTTCCAAGCGGTGTGATATTGCCATGTTTGCCATTGGACATACCCGTGAACGCAAAGCCCACTTGCTCCTCACCTCTCCCCATCTTGTGAGCGATATGTATGCCATTGTGACGAAGAGCAATCGCCGTATTCGCACTTGGGAGGACATCGACCAAGAGGGGGTAGTTGTCGTTGTGGCAAAAGGAACGTACCATGTGGAAGTGATGCAAGAGCGGCTTCGTAAGGCAAAGGTACTCATCGTCAATTCCCTCCACGCAAGAGAACAAGAAGTGGAAGCGGGCAGGGCGGACGTGCTCATGACAGACTTTCCTTTTGGAAAACGGATGGTTGCACAACGCGAATGGGCAAGGCTTATCATTCCGCCAGAACCCTTTTACCTTACCCCTTACGGATGGGCCGTGGGAAAAGAGGAGGTACGGTTGTGGCAACGCGCTGAGGAATTTATCCAACGCATCCAAGCGGACGGAACCCTCGAGGCGGCCGCCAAACGCCACCAACTTGACCCGATTGTTGTTCGCAAGCCTCTTCCATGAAAGCTTCACTAACGCGCAAAAGCACCGCGTGGTTCTTAGTAGTAATGCTAAGCACCCTGGTATTGGTTGTTTTTTTGATTGCAGTAGCGCTGTCGAGTTTGCGCCAAGAGGCTATCCAAACCCATCGGCATATTGCTTCGTTGCATGCCAATGCGCTAGAGGAGCACTTTTCTCAGATTTTACAACAAGTGAACCATACGATTGACCGCCTGCCTTTTTTAAGTGCGACCGCCCTTGAGCACACAAAACTTACCCCGCTTTTAGAGCAACTGCTTTCCAATGCACCCTACTTGCGTTCGTTATCTTTGCTGGCCCTTGATGGACGCGTGATTGCAAGCTCTCATGTGCCCAATGTTGGCACCATTGTTCCTTTGCAAGATTTTTTACCCATTCCTTTTGGAGAGTCGCCGGTATTGCGCCTTGGTGCGCCTTGGAGCGGACGGGATTTGCACGAGGGGAGGCCTAGCACTTCTGTTATGCCTGTGCCTGTTGGAGGCATTAGTTTTCTTCCTGTGCTCAAAAAAGTCTCCTTTGGCGATGCGCCCTATTTGGTAGTGGCTACCCTCAATACCGACTACCTTGCAAATCGCTATGATCGGGCTTTGCCTGTGGAGGAGGGAGTCATCTCTTTGTGGCGCATGGATGGCATCCTTTTGTTTTCGACCCATCCCGACAGCCCCCTTGGCACCTCGCACTACACGCCCACACACCCTAAGGATGCAGAAACCATCTATGACCATTTTCTCCGCAACAAACACATGCCCTTGGATGTGACACGTTTGGCAACGTTGATGCCCTTTGTGGTGGAAGTGAACATGAATGAATCCACAGTGTTGGGCTATTGGGACAAAGAGCGCAGTAAGGTGCTGTGGGTGAGTGTGATGCTTGTTAGCCTTTCGGGCTTGCTTGCGCTGGTGTTAGTGTTGCGGTACTACCGTGAAAGCGAACGTCAACGCCACCAATTGGCCTATGAAAAACAGTTTCGCATTGCCATGGAGGCGACACAAACGGGAGTGTGGACGTGGGATTATGTGCGCAATACCATCACGTGGGACCCTCAGTGTTATGCCTTGTTGGGCTACGAACCCGATGCGTTTACCCCTAGCCTTGACACTATTAAAGCGCTCACCCATCCGGAAGAATCAACTGCAATGTTTGTATCCATCCAAGAACAAATCATTGCCCATCAGAGTTTTTTGGTGGAGCGGCGGATGCGCAGTGCTGGGGGAGAATGGGTGTGGGTTCAGGTAAGGGGAAAAGTTATTGAATTTACCCCGCAAGGCGCGCCACATTTGCTTACGGGGGTGTATATCAATATCGATGCGCAGAAAAAAGCGGAAGAGTTGCATTTGTTGGCCGTGGCTTTTGAAACCCAAGAGGCGATTTTGATTGCCGATGCGAATGAGGTGATTGTGAAGGTAAACGAAGCGTTTACACGCATCACGGGCTATTCTGAAGAGGAGGTGCTTGGTCGAACGCCTCGTATGTTTAAATCCCAACAACACGATGCCGCCTTTTACGCACAGCTGTGGAAAGGCCTGCATGAGGAGGGATTTTGGCAAGGGGAGATGTGGAATAAGCGCAAAAATGGAGAGATTTACGCAGAGCATTTGACCATCACTGCCATTCGCAATGAAGCGGGAGAGATAAAGCACTACTTGGCAAATTTCAATGACATCACCACCCACAAGGTGGCGCAAAAAAAGATTCAAGACTTGGCATACCGCGACCCATTAACCCACCTTGCCAATCGCACGGTGCTAGATGATGCCTTGCATGCGGCCCTTGCACGTCAGGGGCAGTATGGGGCTATTATGTTTCTTGATTTGGATTATTTTAAAGAACTCAACGACACGTACGGGCACGATGCGGGAGACATGCTCTTAATCCAAGTGGCCAACAGGCTACAAGACGCAACGCGCCAATGTGACACGGTGGCGCGATTGGGGGGTGATGAGTTTGTTGTGTTGCTTGAAAATTTGAGTGAAGAGCGAATACACGCGATGTTTCAAGTGCGTGCTATTGCGCAAAAACTCCTTGCCAGACTTTGTGAGCCCTATGCCCTAGCGCATGGGAATTACGTCATTGGCGCTAGTATTGGGTTTGCTCTTTTTGGTGACAATGAAGAAGCGCAAGAGGTGCTAAAAGAGGCTGATATGGCCATGTATCAAGCTAAAGAGCGGGGCCGTAAGCAAATTTTTTCTTACGAAAAGGAGAGTTTATAGATGCTTTACATGTAAAGGATTTCGTTACATGTAAGAGATAAATTTACATAAAACGTGTAAATAACTAACATATTTTATGACATTAATTTACATTAAAGATTTCTTCAGTATACTTAAAGCATGGTTTTTTTAACCAAACTATGCGCAAAAGTGCGCCCCAAAATCCCCGCAACCCTTACCAAGGAGACCAGTGCAAGAAGAACACACCTTAGAATTTCGCAATCCCACGCTCAGTGACAGCCCTCAGCTTTTTTCCCTTGTAGCGCGCTCTAAACCCCTTGATGTGAACTCTCGGTATGTGTACATGTTGGTTGCTAGCCATTTTCAAGCAACCAGTATCGTCGCAACACAAGGCGAAAACATCGTAGGACTCGTGAGTGCTTACATGCTCCCCCAAAGCCCACAAACACTCTTTGTTTGGCAAGTGGCGGTAGATGAGCGTATGCGAGGACGCGGCTTAGCGGTGCAAATGCTAGAAAATTTGCTAACACGACTACCAACGGTTCGCCAGATACACACAACGATTACCCCTTCCAATGTTCCCTCACGCCGCCTTTTTGAAAAAATCGCCGCCAAACTTGATGCGCCAATACGCAGCGAGCGTGGCTTTGAATGCACGCTTTTTGGCGAGGATGCTCACGAGGAAGAATTGTTGTATGTCATCGGACCATTACATGTAAAGGAAAAACTATGAGAGTATTTGAAAATTATGAGTCAGAAGTACGCGGGTATATCCGTTCGTTCCCTACCATCTTTAAAAGCGCCAAAGGTGCTATTTTGACCGACGAAAGCGGCGACACCTTTATCGACTTTTTTGCAGGGGCTGGAACCCTAAACTACGGACACAACAACGAACACATCTCTAAAGCACTCATTGAGTATTTGCAAGAAGATGGGATTGTACACGGACTTGACATGGCCACCAGTGCCAAAAAAGCGTTTATCCAAACTTTTCAAGATTTGATTTTAAAACCAAGAAGTTTAGACTATGTGATGCAATTTACGGGCCCAACGGGTACCAACGCGGTTGAAACAGCGCTCAAACTTGCCCGCTTGGTCAAAAAACGCAGTAATGTCGTTGCTTTCACTAACGGCTACCACGGCCTCTCCCAAGGTGCCCTAGCAGTTACTGGAAACAATGAATACCGCGATGAGAGTTACATTAGCCGTACCAATGCCGCCTTTATGCCCTTTGATGGCTACTTGGGCGACATGAACACCCTAGAGATTTTCCGCAAATATTTAAGCGATGGCAGTAGCGGACTTGACACGCCAGCAGCAGTGATTTTAGAAACCGTGCAAGGAGAAGGCGGCATCAATGTCGCGTCGAAAGCGTGGCTTCAAGAGCTTGAGAGTATTTGCCATGAATACGACATTTTGCTCATCGTGGATGACATCCAAGTGGGAAATGGACGCACGGGAGAGTTTTTTAGCTTTGAATTTGCAGGCATTAAGCCAGATATCATTACACTTTCCAAATCCATCGGCGGTGGGCTTCCCATGGCGATGGTGCTTTTTAAACCCGAACTTGACCAGTGGAAACCTGGCGAACACACGGGCACCTTTCGGGGCAATAACTTGGCCTTTGTAGCGTCGCGCGTGGCGATGGAACAGTATTGGAACAGCGATGATTTGTCCAATGCTGTGAAGTACAAAGAGGAGATTTTAAAGAAACGCCTTGAGGCTATTGCGCAAAAGTACCCTGAGTACACCTTTGCCATCCGTGGCCGTGGGCTTGTGTATGGGTTTGAGATTAAAAACGACCCGACCATCGCAGGGGAGATTTCAGCCAAGGCCTTTGAGCACAAGTTGATTATCGAGACAGCGGGTTCAAACAACCAAGTGGTAAAATTTTTGCCGCCCTTGCTCATCGACGAAGCCACGCTTTTAGAAGGGCTAGACCGCCTTGAAGCGGCGATTGATGAAGTGTTTGCACAAAAAAAAGAACGACTAAGTACCGAATATTAAAGGAAAACCATGTTAGTACGCGACATTAAAACGATTATAGGCACCGACAAAGAAGTGCACGCCAAGGAAGGGCAGTGGAGCAGCAGGCGCATGTTGCTTAAAAAAGACGGAATGGGATTTTCCTTTCACGAGACCATCATTCGCAAAAATACCAAAACCCACATCCACTACAAAAACCACCTTGAAGCGGTGTATTGTGTGGGCGGCAATGGGGAGATTGAAGATTTGGCTACAGGAGTGCGGCATAAAATCTATGATGGCATCATGTATGCCCTCAATGCCCATGATGAGCACAACCTCTACGGCGGCACGGAAGACATGCGGCTTATTTGCGTGTTTAACCCGCCTATTGTTGGCACAGAAAATCACGACGGAGACGGGGTTTACCCGCTCTTGGATGATGCATAAAGGAAAGGTTTGAAACGAACGATCGTCAGTAAATTTGGAGGAAGTTCTGTTGAAAACGCGGGGCAGATAGAAAAGGTTAAAAATATCATCGGTGATAGCAAGAACAGAAAATTTGTGGTGGTCTCTGCCCCTGGCAGGGATGAGACCCATCGCCAAAAGATTACCGATCACTTGCTTAATGTGGCCACTTCGGGGGAGCATTTAACCAAGCATGTAAGCGTAGCCCAAAGCAAAAAGGCCATTGTCGAAAAATTTACCTCTTTGCTCAAAGGTTTGGGGCTTGAGGATGAGGCTTTGCTTGCACGTTTGGAAGAAGATTTCAAAACGCCCCTCAAAGGCGAGGCCAAAAGCGCTTTTTTGGCTTCACGTGGCGAACACTACAACGCAAAAATCATCGCGGCGTATTTGAATAAATCTGGCATCGCCGCGAGGGTATGCCTTCCTGAAGAGATAGGGTTTGTGGTGAGTGATGCGCTGATGTGTGCCAAAGTCTTGCCTGAGACCTATGAGAATGTGGCAGCATTAAAAGGAAACGAAGAAGTATGTGTGATTCCTGGGTTTTATGGGGTCACAAAAGCAGGAGAGATTGCGGTGCTTTCTCGCGGAGGTTCGGATTTAACAGGGGGTGAAGTGGCCTATGCTGTGGGAGCGAGCTTGTACGAAAACTGGAGCGATGTGGATGGGGTGTACGAAGTAGATCCCCGCATCGTCAAAACGAGTGATGTGATTCCCCGCCTTACCTTTAAAGAGATTCGCCTGCTTGCCTCAAAAGGGTTTAATGTTTTTCATTTTGACGCCATGAATAATTGTAAAAAAAGCAATATTCCCATCACGATTCGCAACACCAACCGCCCTTCTTCTGTGGGGACGATGATTTTAAACGAACGGGTACCTGAAGAAGATGTGGTAGGGATTGCAAAACTTGACCACATGGCGTATATTTATTTGGAAAAAGAAGGGCTTGGCGAAACCATCGGGTTTACCGAGTGTTTGCTGAGCATTTTTAACCAATACGGCATTAAAACGTACCATTATCCTACAGACAAAGATGACATTGCGGTGTTGATTAAAAAGGAAGATTTAGCGGGCAATATCAACAACTTGCGTTCTAACATCGAAGCACAACTTTCTCCCAGTAGCCTTGAGGTGGTGTACGATGTTGCGATTTTAAGTTTGGTGGGGATTGGGATGAAATACAACTCCTCGGTGATTGCCGATGCGGTGTGGACGTTGAAAAACAACCATATTGACATTGAAATGCTTGACCATGGGCCTGCGAAAATTTCGTTTCATATTGGGATTGCCCAACAGCACGCGGATAGGGCGTTAGAATTGTTGTATGAAAAGTTGATTTTAAAGAAGTAAAAAGAGGGGCTCCAAAGGCGCGAGGCGCCTTTGGAGAAGGAGACTAGAGAGCGGTAACGTTCTCTGCTTGAGGACCTTTTTGTCCTTGTCCGATTTCAAATGTTACTTTTTGACCTTCGTCTAGGCTAACACGACCAAAACCAGTGTTGTTTACTTGGCGAAAGTGTACGAATACGTCTTTGCTTCCATCTTCTGGTTGGATAAATCCAAAACCTTTGTCGTTGTTAAACCATTTAACGGTTCCGTTTTGTAGAGTTGCCATGGCAATTCCTTTGGGTAAAATACACCCCATTGCTGGTGGTGGTCGAAATATATTGTGAAGTATTCTTAGGGTGAATTTACTCTGCTAACGGAAGGTCACACAGATAGATAAACCAAGATGAAACTCACACTCATCTTTCAAACGCTGTATCATATCTGAAATTTAGGGAAAGCGCAAGGGATTTGCAGGAGAAGGTGCATTTTGTTATGATAGTGTAAAACACAGGAGGAAAAGATGAAAATTGAACGCAAAGAGTACGAGAAAGAAAAAGAAGCCATCATGGAAGAAGTGGCAGAAGTGTTTCACAACCGCATGCGTATCTTTACGTGGGATGTTCCTGAAAATGATGGGCCTACGGCGGCTGGGTTTATTCTTAAAGCCATGCAAGAAGCCATTGATACCCTTAAAGCTACGGAAGAGCAAAAACGCCCTTAAGGCTTTTTGGTCACTTTTGAGGCGGCAAAAAGCGTGGGATTTGGCGCCTCAATCTAGGGTTATTTAAGTCCCTTTTTTGTACTATTGGTCGAAATTTTGACCCACAAAGGAGTGATTATGGAGACCCTTGAAGCAATCGTTTCAAGCATTTCTTCTTTTGTGTGGGGCGTTCCAATGCTTACCCTATTAGTAGGTACAGGGATTTACCTCACCATTCGACTAAAGTTTATGCAATTTTGGGCCTTGCCTCATGCGCTCAGAATGATTTTTGCCAAAGAAGAGGGGGCCAAAGGGGAGATTAGCCATTTTGCGGCGCTTATGACAGCCTTGGCAGCTACGGTGGGGATTGGTAATATTGTCGGGGTGGCAACGGCGATTACCCTCGGAGGGCCAGGTGCAGTATTTTGGATGTGGCTTACAGGGCTTGTGGGCATGGCAACGAAGTATTCTGAAGCCGTACTGGCGGTAAAATACCGCAAAGAAGGCGCCCTTGGGTTTAAAGGTGGTCCGATGTACTACTTGACCTATGGTGCGAAACTTCCTTGGCTTGGAACAGCCTTTGCGTTTTTTACGGCGTGTGCGGCTTTTGGGATTGGAAACATGACCCAATCTAACGCGGTGGCGGAAGTGTTGTATTCGCAACTGGGCGTGGCACACTGGATTTCTGGGCTCATATTACTTACATTAACTGCGTTGGTGATTTTGGGCGGGATTCGCTCCATCGGTCGGTTTACGTCCTTCTTGGTGCCCTTTATGATTGTGGTGTATGTGTTTTTTGCGTTGATTATCATTGGTTCCAATCTTGACCAAGTGGGCGGTGCCTTTGGGTTGATTTTCTACCATGCTTTTGAGCCTATCGCCGCGGGGGGTGGCTTTGCGGGAGCGACCATTGCAGCGGCTATTCGCTTTGGGATTGCGCGCGGGGTTTTCTCCAACGAATCAGGTCTTGGTTCTGCCCCCATCGCCGCAGCTGCGGCAAAAACCAACGACCCTGTCAAGCAAGCATTGGTTTCCATGACCCAAACCTTTATCGACACCTTGGTGGTGTGTACGATGACGGCACTGATTATCTTGATGTCGCCTTTTTGGCAAGAAGGGGTGAGTGCGGGACAACTGACGATGCTCAGTTTTGGCCATCACCTTGGAGACGTGGGCGTGTTGGTGGTGAGCGTGGCGACGGTGTTGTTTGCCTACTCTACCATTTTGGGGTGGAGTTATTATGGTGAAAAAGCCTTTGAATTTTTGCTAGGAGAGCGCCGTGTGCGCTTGTACCGGGTGCTGTTTATCGCCGGGGTGATGGTGGGTGCGATGATGAAATTGGAATTTGTCTGGAATTTTTCCGACATGATGAACGGCCTCATGGCGATTCCAAACTTGATCGCCTTGTTGATGTTGTCCAATGTGGTCGCGGGCGAAACAACGCGGTATTTTAAGGCCAAATAGCCTTACATGTAAAGGAAAAATGTGTTTCGACTTCTCTTTGCCCTTTTTGCTACCCTTGTCATCATCGGGATGAATGCGTACGTGTACACCCGATTTTTGAAGCGGATTGACCTGTTTGCGCCGATTCAGTCGGTGCTCAAATGGGGCATGGTAGGCGTGGTCGGGCTAGAGATGCTGTTCCTTCTTACTTTACGGCACGACACCCTAACCTCTGAAGTCTTTTTTGTGATAGCGGGGTTTATTGGGGCGTCGTTCATGCTTTTTTGTGTGGCCATCGTGTACGATTTGGTGCATTTGCCCTTGATGCGCGTGCGCTACGATGCGTCGCGTCGCATGATGCTAAAGGGCATTTTGGACGTGACCATGCTTATTTTGGCCCTTTCTTACCTGGTGCGTGGGTTCATGGGTGGTTTGTCTTCGCCCAAAATCACCGAAGTAGCCGTGCGTCTTAAGGGTTTGGAAGCCCCGCTTGAAGTGGTGCAACTGAGTGATGTGCACATTGGAAAGGTGCTAGGCAAAGCATTTTTAGAAGAGATTGTACACAGTGTTAATGCGCTGGATGCAGACATCGTGGTGATTACAGGGGATTTGGTGGACTTGGAAGTGGAAAGCATCGGCGACGCATTGGATCCTTTGTTGGACATTCACAGTAAACTAGGTGTCTATTTTGTGCCTGGAAACCACGAATATTTCCATGGTGTGGAGGCTATTTTGGCCCATTTGGAATCCTTACATGTAAAGGTGTTGGGCAATACTCACGTGCAAGTGGGCGGGATTAACCTTGCGGGCGTGTATGACTTAATGGCACAGCGCATGAACCATCCTTTAAAACCCGACATCACCGCCGCGCTTGCGGGACACAACCCTGACTTGCCCACAGTGTTACTGGCCCATCAGCCCAAATATGTCACGCACTTAAAAGGTGATGAGCCCATCGACCTTGTACTCTGCGGCCACACCCACGCGGGGCAGATTTTCCCTTTTGGGTTGTTGGTATTGCTAGACCAGCCGTATTTGTACGGATTGTATCAGCACACCCCGCGTACGCAAGTGTTTGTGAGTAGCGGGGCAGGGTTTTGGGGGCCGCCTGTGCGTGTCATGGCTCCCTCAGAAATTGTCAAATTATCATTAAGGTCCTAACATGAAACCCCACTACACCTCACTGCTTTCGCGCTGCTTTGGCCGTTTTGCTGCCACGCGTTTTCCTAAGCCCGTACAAACACTCATTAACCGTGTGTACGTGTGGGCATTTAAACTAGACATGGGCGATTTTTTACCCTCTGGTGCGTACGTTAGCTTGGCACGTCTTTTTACGCGCTCCCTAGTGCGGCCGCGCCATTTGGAGGGAGATAAGGGGTCTTACATCAGTCCGTGTGATGCTAAGGTGAGTGCTTGCGGACACATTAGCCACGGCTTGGCGTTGCAGATTAAAGGGATGGAGTATTCGGTGGGAAAACTCTTGGGCGAATACGTGCCCAAGCATAACGTGCAAGCCTTGGAAGGGGGAGAGTTTTTTAACCTCTACCTTTCTCCGCGCGACTACCACCGTTACCACGCTCCTTGCCACATGAAGGTACTTGAAGCGCACCATATTCCTGGGAAATTGTATCCGGTGAATTTTACATGGCTTCAAAAACAACCGCGGTTGTTTTGTGAAAATGAGCGGGTGGTGTTAGTGTGCGAAGATGCTCTAGGAGAACGGTTTTACATGGTGTTTGTGGGTGCTTTAAACGTGGGAAAAATGCGTTTTGAGTTTGACGAACGCATCCAAACCAACGCCAAAAATGGGGTTCACACCTTTTACATGTACGAAGCCTTGTGGCTTGAAAAAGGGGCAGAACTTGGCTTTTTTGAAATGGGTTCAACCATCGTGCTACTCTTTGAAAACCCGCGGCTTGCTTTGGGGAAATTTGAAGGCCAAAATGTGCGTTTTGGCGAGTTGCTTGCAAGCCGATAAGGCTGTTTTTGGGGACTTTAAAGGAAACGCAAAGCGTTAAGGGCGCATGGAGGATTCGGCAAAAAAGCACAGTTGTTGCAGAAAAAGTGCCCGTTAACGGTATTTTCCACTAATCTTCTGTATAATAAATTTCTTTTAGATTTCTTTTAATAGTATTGTTTTATATTTTCCCTTACATGTAAGGAATGTAAGTCGTTTGGTTGCTAAATTTACCAGGAGGTGCGCCTTGATTAAGATTGCCATTGTGGACGATGAGCAGGGCATTTTAGACATGATTGAGAAATATTTACTGCGAAATGGGGGCTATGAGGTTCACCTATTTTCCAATCCCCTTGCGGCGCTTGCGGCGTTGGATGAGAGTTATGATGTGGTACTTTTGGACATCATGATGCCACAAATGAATGGCTTGGATGTGTTGATTCAGATTCAAGAAAAACACCTCAGGGCAAAGGTCATCATGATGACGGCTTATTCGACCCTTGATAAAGTTCCAAAGTCACACCAAGAGGGGGCAACGCACTACATCATGAAGCCTTTTTCCTCGCTCAAGGATTTGGAAGCAAGAATCAAAGAGGTGTTGTGAAACCCTTAAACAAGCTAGCAATTTTGCTAGTGACCCTATGTTTTTCCCTAAGCGTTTTATGGCTAGTGCATGGGTTGATGGAGGTCTGGAAAGGGGAGCGGGTTCATGAGGTTTTGCGCCAGCAAGTGGAGCGCTTTGAAAAAAACTGGAACACCGCCAATCAACTTCACCACCAACAAGCCACGGCTGCTTTCGCCTTTTTTGACACCTTTGCTAAAAAAGAAGCCGCCCTCTCTTTCTTAAGAGAAGCCCATCGCAAGGTCCCTGTGGCGGAGATTGACGCGCCTTTTCCTCAGTTGGCAACCTTATTGCGAACATTGGACATTGCCCAAGTAGAATACATCTTCGATGTGGATTTTTCCTCCAAACTCTCTTTTTTCCTTCACACCCTGAGCCCCAAAGGGCTTTTGTTGGAACATTTTTTCCCCCTAAGCGCCACCGAAGGCGTGGTGCTGTCTATGTTGGCCCCCACTTCCCTTGCGCGTCTTGAGGAGCAAGACGATGGTGCGTACGCGTTTTACCTGCCTTCTATAAGCACGCCAAGTGCCACACCTTCGGCCTTGCTTGTGGGGTATGATGTGTTAGGTGGCAATGCTTTTTCGGAACAAAACTTCCTCTCTCTTTCTTCTAAAGAACGCGAAGTGATGCTGCAAGATTTCACCCAAGGAAAGGAAGTCTACAGGGCTATCACGCAATACGAAACGGCCAAGATTGCCCTGTTTGTGCCCATTTTCTCCCATGCAAAAGAAGGCAGGGGTGCGTATGTGGCGCAGATAAAAACCAACAGTGAGATTGAAAATATCGAACTTTTTTTCCAGCGCCATTATGCTTTGGTCGCATTGTTGTTGTTTGTGACTGTGGTGTTTGGGTATTGGATGTGGCAAAAACGGGCGGAGTTTGAGTCCCTTAATGAAGTGCTCACCGTTGAAAAAGAAAATACCGAATCCCTCATAGACCATGCAGAATGCGGGATTGCCAGTGTGAATGCTAGAGGAGTGATTGAGCGGTTTAACCAAAAATTTGCCGACATTATGCAAATGGACCGCACGGAGCTTGTCAATGAAAACTTTCTCAAACTTTTGGGCGAGCGCCAAACCAAAGAGTTGCAACGGGTTGTGTACAAACGAGGACGGGGGAATTTTGTACATGCATTTAAAAACCCCAAAGGCAAAAGCATAGAGATAGATTCGCTGGTCTCTTTCTTGCCTAAGCAAAAAAGCTTAACGTTTATTGTGATGTCGCGAGAAGAAAAACGCGCCTTGGAAAAAGCCCTAAAGCGACTGCATTTGTACTTTAACCACTCAGACCTTGGGCACATTATTTTAAATGAAGCGGGGCGCATTACGGATGTGAACGTTGCTTTGTGTGAAGTGATGTGGTTTTCGCGCGAGGAGCTTATTGGTAAAGAGATGAAAATACTTTTTGCCTCGGAAGGCTTGTATGAGAATTGGAAAGAGACCTATCTTAATGCGACCCAAGCACAAGGCGTGAACGGGGTTGAGTACCGGTTGCGACGCAAAAATGGCACTGTTTTCTGGGTGGAAATGTTTGGCAATAGTTTCATGGACGCAGAGCATCGCCAAAGCATTTGGAGTATTCGCGACATCACCGCAAGGGTAAATTCGCGCAATGTCATCGAGCGGCTTAATCGGCAACTCCAAGAGCAGTTTGTGGAAATCGAAACCATCTTAGACGTTATTCCGATGCCTATTTTCATCAAAGACAAAACCTTTCGTTACAAAGGGTGTAATGCCGCGTTTTGCCAATTTTTTTCCATCCAAAAAGAAGCCATGGTGGGCAAGCGGGTGGAAGAGGTCTTTTCGAGTGAATTAGCCAATCTCTCTACCCAAAAAGATGCGGGGATGGTTAACCTTGCGTACCAAAAGTACCACGCCTTTTACACCACCCCCGACACCCAAGAGCAAAAGGTTTTAGAATTTCATAAAAAAGCCATTTACAAAGAAGGGGAGTTTGAGGGCTTTGTGGGCGTGATTGTTGACATTACTAGCAAGGAAAAGCAAAAAGAAATACTCGAAGAGCAGATTCGCCTTGAAGTGGAAAAAAATATCCAGACGTATAAAAAACACCAAGAGGAGCAAATCAAAGAAGCCAAGTTTAGTTCCATTGGAAAAATGGCCGCGGGCATTACCCATGAAATCAACACACCCCTCACCTACGTCAAAGGCAACATAGAGATGCTTCAAGCAGACATTGAGCGCATCGACAACCCCGCGTTGCGCGAGGCTATGAGTGCAGATGCGCAGGTGATTTTAGAAGGGCTGAGTCGGATTGCCAATATCATCGAATCCATGCGCAAAGCCTCCCAAAAAAGCACAGAGGAAAAAGAGGTTGTCAACGTGTACGCCACGCTTGTTGATGCCCTCACCCTTTCGTATAGCCGCGCCCACCATGTGGTGCCCATCTTTCTTAATCAAATCCCTTTTCGCCTCAATTTGCCCAAAGAGAGCCTTGTTTTGCGCTCTTTGGTACAAAAACAACGCATCGAACAAGTGTGGATTATCATCATCAGTAACGCCCTTGATGAGCTTGTGAAGATAGAATCTTTTGACCAGCGCCAGTTTCACATCAGTGTTTTTGAAAAAGGAGCTTTTGTACATGTACGGTTTCAAGACAATGCAGGAGGGATTGACCCTGCGATTTTACCCACGCTTTTTGAGCCCTTTGTGAGCACGAAGGAGAGTTCTGGCATGGGGATTGGACTCAATATCGCTCAAAAAATTGTCACCGACCAAGGAGGCGAGATTAGGGCGCACAACGAAAATGGCGGCGCAGTGTTTGAAGTGATTTTACCTAAAGAGGAGTATGCGTGAAAGAGGCCTTTTATAAAACCATTTACACCACTATGAAAGAGGGGTTGTACGTGTTTGACGCCCAAGGGAAAATCTTACATGTAAACCCTGCCACCTTGAAAATACTAGGCTTTAGCGAAGAGGAGATGCTGGGAAAAGTGGGTCATGAGCTTTTTCACGAACACGCCTTTAACGAACACATGCCCAAGGAAGAGTGCCCTATTTTTAAAGCACAACAGCGCGGGGTCTCCTACTTTGGGGAAGAAATTTTTCGCACCAAACAAGGGCAACACATTACCGCGGAAGTCTCTTGCACGCCCTTACTGGATGAGGCGGGTTCTTTTGGGTATTTGGTGTTGTTCCGTGATATTTCCAAGCGCAAGCAGATTGAAGAAGAGGTCATGGTGCTCTCGCGGGTTGTCAAAGAGATGCAAGATACCGTGGCGGTGCGCGGCATGGATTTGGGCATCATTACCGCCAACGAAGCCTTTTTGCACGTGATGGGAAGGCACCACGTGGACGAGGTGATGGGAAAAACAGAAGCGGAGGTGTTTGGTGTGGCTGAGGAAGATGCCCGCGTGCGCCAATGCATGGAACACGAACGCCTTGCACAGAGCCTTCCTGCGGGGGAGTCGGTTGTCCATGAAAAAGCAGTGACCTTGCTAAATGGAGAACATCGCGTCTATAGGGTGCGTAAATTTCCCATTCATACGCAATGTGGCGAGTTGATCGCCACGGTGAGTATTGGGACAGACATCACATCGCAGCGGGAATACGAAGAGACATTGAAGGAAAAAATCTCCCAAGAAGTGCAAAAACGCACCGAACACCAAGCCTTTTTTAACAAGATTTTTGAAACAGCAAACCTAGGGATTTGTCTCACCAATGCAGAAAGACGCTTTGTGGTGGTCAATCCTGCGTATTGTAAGATTTTTGGCTACGCGGAGGCAGAGCTCATCGGAGAGTATTTTACAAAGGTAGTTCCCCCTGAACAGCACGAGGCAATGAACGCCTTGCACGATGCCTTTATTGCAGGAGAAAAAACAGAAATCCCCCAAGAATGGGACGTGATAGGCAAGGACGGGAAGGAGATTCATGTTGTCGCCACGGCGGGTATCTTGGAAAATATCGTAGGCGGGCCTTATAAAATCACCACTATCACGGACATGACCGATGTGCACAAAGAGCGGGAGCTTCAAAAACACCAAGAAGCGCTACTGATTCAACAAAGCAAGCTTGCTTCCATGGGGGAAATGCTAGGCGCCATCGCTCACCAGTGGCGCCAACCGCTCAATGTGATTAACTGCACCACGTTGGACATGCGCCTTAAAAAACAGATGGGGTTGTTGGATGATGCGTATTTCAATGAAGCCATCGCAGAACTTAGCCACATGACCCAATCCATGAGTCGGACCATTGATGATTTTATGAACTTTTTTAAGCCCAGCAAGCAAAAAAAGGATTTTTCACTGCGCGAATGCGTCGAGTACGCGAACAATATTTTATCGGCGCAGTTGGCCAGCCATGGTATTGTTTTGCACAATGAAGTGCCCAAAGAGGTGATAGTGCATGGGATGATAGGTGAGCTTGAACAAGTGATTTTAAACCTTCTTTCCAACGCCCGTGATGCCTTTGAGGAAAAAGAGGTTGTGGAAAAAAGCATCCGTTTTTATACCAATCCTTTAGAGGGTGATGGTGTTGAGTTGGTGGTGGAAGATACCGCTGGGGGGATTGACGAGGCGGTGATTGGCAAGATTTTTGACCCTTATTTTACCACCAAGGGAGACAAGCAAGGGACAGGCATTGGTTTGTACATGTGTGCAACCATCATGAACAAGACATTTAATGGGGAAATCCGTGCGACGAATTGGTATAATGGTGCCGCTATTGGCACAAGAATGCGCTTGCACTTCCCCGCAAAGGAATTATAATGACACAAATTGAAACCATCAAACATTATGCCAAAGACCTAAGCGTCTTATATGCAGAAGATGACCTCCAAACGCAAAAAGTGATGAAAAGCATCCTTTTGACTTTTTTTAAACACGTGTATGTGGCAAGCGACGGGCAAGAAGGGATAGAACTTTTTAAACACCACTCCCCCGACCTTGTCCTCTCAGACATCACCATGCCCCATGTCAATGGTCTTGAAATGGTCAAGGCTATCCGTAACCTCAACCACGAAGTCCCTGTGATGATTATCACCGCGTACAGCGACACAAGCTATTTGCTAGATTCGATTTTTTTAGGGATTGATCGCTATGTGACCAAGCCGCTTAATGATGAAGAGTTTTTTAAAAACCTTCTTGTGCTGCTTCGCGGAGTGCACCAAAAGCGCGAAGCCCTTGCGTACCAAAAGGCCCGCACCCAAGCCCAGATCAATGAAGCATCCTTGGGTATTTTGAAAGAAACCGCAGACATTTACCCCTCTCCTACCTTTGTCTTTGACGCGGAGAAGAAGCTCATTTTTCTCAATAGCGGAGCAAGCAAGCTCTTTAGCCAAGAAGAGCTAAATGCTTTGCTTGAAGGCGCGTGTGTGGACGGTTTTGTGGTTAAAAAACAAGGCTTTATGGAAAGCCTCCATGAAGCGGAACCCTCAGGACATCAAGACCAAAAGGTTATCTTGAAAACCAAAAGTGCAACGCGTATTTTTCTTTTAAATAAGGCGCATTTATACCCCAGCGGACACCCACTCACCCTGTTGAGCCTCACCGACATCACCCGAGTGGAGTACGAAAAACAAAAAAGCCAAAACCTCTCCGCCTACTTGCATGATGTGCTACGCCAGACCCGCAAAGAATCCACCAAAAGCAGTGTTAAAGAGAATGTTCCTGCCTCCTCGCCCACGCCTTTGCCTAAAGCACCCCAAAGTTACGAACACATACGCCTCAGTGCGATGCACGCGACCCACAAAGAAAGTGCGCGAGAATACATTGCTAGCTTGAGTAGTGAAGTGATGGACGAACTCCAAGAGATGGAAGAGCTTGAGCGGGAGATGGAGGAGACCTTTATGGAGCTTGAGGAGCACTTTAACCTCTCATCCTTGCATTCGGTGGCGCGGCATTTTCAGCGTTATGGGAAGATGATTGGGTATTTGATGGACTTTGAAGATGTGGCGTACAGTTTGCACAACCTTTCAGAGTTTTTGCTAGGCCTCATGGGTGTGGATTTCAACCAACGCAAGATGCTCATTTTACTCCAAGCAGTGAGTGAGGATTTGGCCAATTGGCGGCAAACTATTTTTGTGGCCCAAGCTTCCAGCGACATCCATTATCTCGATGCTTCCTTGCTCAGTTCGTGTTTGCAAATCAAAATGGACTTTGGAGGAGGAGAGGCAGAGGGTGAGGATTTGGAGTTATTTTAATGCCACTTGAGTCGTTGCGCCACCTCACACAAACATTGCGGTTATTGTACGTGGAAGATGACCAAGAGATTGCTGTGCGCCTCTCCTCAATTTTAAAAGCGCTGTTTCAAGAGGTCTTACATGTAAAGGATGGTGAGGAGGGGTTGGCGGCCTATGAGGCTTTTGCACCCCATCTGATTCTCTCGGACATCTCCATGCCAAAGATGAACGGACTTGCCCTGTGCGAAGCCATCAAGGCGCGCAATCCAAGCCAACGGTTTATCTTCTCCACTGCCCACAGTGAAAGCCAACTGCTCATGCAAGCCATCGCGCTAAATGTGGACGGGTATGTGTTAAAACCCATTGACCACGGGCAGTTTTTGGCCCTTTTGAAAAAAGTATGCACAGAGATTCATCGGGAGATTGACCACCGCTCTTACCAAGCGCAATTGGAGTTACATGTAAGGGAAAAAACCCACGAGATTGAAACGGCCAACACTAAACTGTTGGCGCTAAACCACGAGATTCATCGCACCCTTGAGAGCACTATTTTATCCCTAGGGGGCATGGCGGAGTCGCGCTCCCACGAAACGGGCTTACATGTAAAGCGGGTTGCGACCTACGCGGAATTTTTTGCACAAGAATTGGGACTTTCGCAAACAGAGGTCGACACCTTGCGCATCGTTTCGCCCATGCACGACATCGGAAAAATCGCCATCGAAGACCACATTTTAAAAAAGCCCGGCAAGCTAAGCGAAGCAGAATATGTCCGTATGAAAGAGCATGCGCGGTTGGGCTACGAGATGTTGCAAGATTCTAGCCTTCCATTGTTTCGTCACGCCGCCATTGTGGCGTACGAACACCACGAAAAGTTTAACGGCAAAGGCTATCCGCGGGGGTTAAGGGGAGAAGGGATTCACATCTTTGGGCGCATTGTCGCTTTTGCGGATGTGTTTGATGCGCTCATTAGCGAACGTGTGTATAAAAAACCGTGGCCCATGGCACAGATAAAAACGTTCGTACAAGAAGAAGCGGGGGCCCATTTTGACCCCGACATCGTGCGTCTTTTTTTGCGCCACGAGGAGTTTTTTACCCAAACCAACCTACGCTTAAAAGACACCGCCCACACCCTTTACATGTAAGGGTAGAGAAATTTTTAAAAGTAAAGGATTAAAAAAGATGTATGCGATTGTGCGAAAAGAACTTTTAGCCCCTGGGATTATTTCCATGGATATTCACGCGCCACTCCTAGCCGCGCGGGCCATGCCGGGGCAATTTTTGATTGTCAAGATGGACGAATTTGGCGAACGCATTCCCCTTACCGTGTGCGACGAAGACAAAGAAAAAGGCACCATCACCATCGTGTTTATGAGTATTGGCAAGAGTACGCAAGCCATGGCGACCCTAGAAGTGGGCGATGCCTTTAGCGACGTGGTGGGCCCTCTTGGACGCATGAGCGAATTCATCCACATGGACAAGGCGCGTTTAGACAAAGAGCGCGTGGTGTTTGTAGCAGGGGGTGTGGGCACCGCGCCTGTGTACCCGCAAGTGAAATGGTTCATAAACCAAGGGTTGGAAGTGGATGTCATCATTGGCGCGCGCTCCCGTGAATTGGTGATTTTAGAAGAGGCGTTTCGTGCGCTCACGCCCAATGTGCATGTGTGTACGGATGATGGCTCTTACGGGTTTAACGGCAACGTGACCCAACTTTTAGAACATTTGATGCTCAAGGAACACAAGCCTTTTACCCACATGGTCGCCATCGGGCCGATGATTATGATGAAATTTGCCACCATGATGGCCAAGAAACTAGGCCTTGATGCCACGGTGAGCATGAACCCCTTGATGGTAGATGGCACGGGCATGTGTGGAGCCTGTCGGGTCATGATAGACGGTAACGTCAAATTCGCCTGTGTGGATGGGCCAGAGTTTGATGGACACAAGGTGGACTTTGACGAAGCCCAGCGACGCCTACGCCTTAAAGCGGAAGAGAAACTCCACTGCGAAGGTGAAAACGCGGCCTGTCCTGTGCACCAAGAAGAGCAAAAAGAGGCCAAGCGACGGGTGCATCCGCGCATTGCCGATGCTGCGCACCGCGTGCGGGGTTTTGGGGAGGTGAACCTTGGGTTTACCCTCGAAGAAGCTGTGCGTGAAGCGACCCGCTGTTTGGAATGTAAAAAACCCTCCTGTGTGAGCGCTTGCCCTGTAGGTATTGAAATCCCTACTTTTATTGGAAGGTTAAAATTAGGGGACGTGCGCGGAGCGGCAGAGGTGCTTAGCCGCACCACCAAGCTCGCTTCCGTGTGTGGGCGCGTGTGTCCTCAGGAAAAACAGTGCGAGAGCATGTGTGTGACGGGCATCAAAAAAGACCCCGTGTCTATCGGGCTTTTGGAGCGCTTCGTGGGGGATTGGGCCCTTGAAAATTTAGCGGTTACGCCCACGCCCTTTAATGGCAAAAAAGTCGCCGTGGTGGGCAGTGGGCCTGCGGGCCTAGCGGCGAGTGCCGAACTTGCAAGGCGCGGGTATGGGGTTGAGGTGTTTGAATCCTTGCACAAACTTGGCGGCGTGTTGACCTATGGCATCCCCTCATTTAGGCTTCCTAAGAGCATCGTAGAGGGAGAGATTGCCAAAATCAAAGCCATGGGGGTGCGCTTTCACACCAACGTGGTCATCGGCAAAACTGTGGACGTAGACACCTTGCTTGAAGGGGAATTTGATGCCGTGTTTATCGGAAGTGGGGCAGGGTTCCCCCGTTTCATGGGCATCAAGGGTGAAAACGCTCTAGGCGTGCTCTCCGCCAATGAATTCCTCACCCGCGTCAACCTCATGCGTGGCCACGAAGAAGGGTACCAAACCCCTACAACTATGGGCAAAAATGTGGTGGTAGTGGGAGCGGGCAATGTTTCCATGGACGCGGCGCGCGTGGCCAAACGCTTGGGTGCTGCAACGTGCATCGTGTACCGCCGTGGCGAAGAGGAGATTCCTGCGCGTGCCGAAGAAGTAGAACACGCCAAAGAAGAGGGCGTGGCGTTTCATTTACGCACCAATCCTGTGGAAATCCTCAGCGATGAGAGTGGCCATGTGTGTGGAGTAAAGTGCGTTCAAATGGCCCTAGGAGAGCCTGATGCAGATGGACGGCGCAGCGCAAAAGCAGTGGAAGGGTCTGCGTTTGTGCTAGAAGCGGACACGGTCATTATGTCCATTGGTACGGTGCCAAACGACCTTGTGACTGCGAGTACCAAAGGCTTAGACGTGAGCAAGCGAGGCACCATCTTGGTGCGCGAAAACAGTACCCAAACCTCCCGCAAAGGGGTGTTTGCAGGGGGCGACATCGTCACGGGCGCAGCCACAGTCATCGAAGCCATGGGCGCTGGAAAACACGCGGCTGCGGAGATTGATAGGTATATTCAGGGGCACTAAGCCCCTTGTGCCATCTCCACAAACAAAAAATGCGCAGGGGTGGTGGCCTTTACATGTAAGGTTTTTTCAAAGGTGATTTCAACCCCATCTCCCGCGTCAACGGGTGTGTCGTTTAACAGCACACTACCTTCGATTTGCACAAAATAAAGCTGTCGGTTTGGGGCGATGGGAATCTCAAGGGTGGTGTTTGCATCTAGTTCGCTCACCCAAATCGCGGCATCTTGGTACAGCTTTACCGCGCCCTCACCCTTTGCTCCTGAGACCAACGCCAAAAGTGTGTTGTGGCGCGCTTCTTTGGGAAAGCGGCGTGAGCCATACAGGGTGAGCAAGCCTTTCTCGGGCGGTAAAATCCACAATTGTAAAAGCCGCAACGGCGTGGTTGGATGGTGGTTGTGTTCGGAGTGTTCGACCCCATTGCCGGCACTCATGTACTGCATATCGCCTCGGCTTAAGGTTTCTGCGTTGCCAAGAGAGTCTTGGTGGGTCAGTTCGCCCTCAACGACATAAGTGATGATTTCCATGTCTTGGTGCGGATGGGTGCCAAACCCGCTTTGGGGGGCGATGATGTCATCATTGAGCACCCGCAAGACCCCAAAACGGACATTTTTAGGGTTGTGGTACTGGGCAAAGGAAAAATGAAAACGGCTTGTTAACCACCCTTGGTGGGAGGTAAAAAGGGAAGAAACAGGGCGTAGGGCAATCATGGTGACTCCTTGTGAGGGAAACCTTTACATGTAAGAAAAAGCTTCCAAAAACACAGTATAATGCCAAAAAATTAACAACAAGGAAACGGCGTGAATTCATACCTAAGCCTTCAAAAAGCCCCAGAGTACATCAAATTTACCATTACGCTCATCCTTTTTACCTTGGTAAAAGATTTTTCAGCGGTAGATTCTTTTTCGACCCTTGCGGTGGCATTGTTGGAGTTTATCATTATTCTTGAACTGGTGCACATGCTTATTGGCTTTTTATTTAACGAGGGCAATCGCATCAAACTGCGCTTGATGATTGACTCAACCATCGTCTTTTTTATCCGCGATATTATGCTCATCGTCAATGACAAGTTCGACATGACAAAGATTGCCTCGGTGCTTGGCATCATCGCAACACTCTTTGTTTTTCGGATTGTTGCGACAAAATATAGCCCTACGGCCATTGAGGACGAACTGAGCAAGCGGACCAAAAAAGAGGGTTGATACAAATGTTCCCATTTTTTAAAGAAGCCATCTAAAAAAAATGCTTGCCATGCTTTTCTCATGGAAGTTGAGGTAAGCTAAAAAGATTTCGCACGAAAGGCAAGAGGGATGTTACAACATCAGTTTCGAAACGCGGCGCTACTTTTTGGATTTTTATTTACAGGGGTATTTGTGCTCTCTTGGGTTATCCAAAGCCCAGAGGTTATTGGCGGGATTGCACTGGGTTTGGCCGTGCTTTGGGGCGTGTACATGTACGGGGCATTGGTGTACCCTTTGGCAAAATCCCTTGAACTCCTTGAGTCCCTTGATGCGCGCCAAAAAGAGGAGCGTGAAGCGACCAAGCGCCTGTTTGAAGAGACGCAAAAACCGTGGCTAAAACAACTCTTTGGCAGGGTGTATGCCCTCCTTGGTATTTTGACGCGGTTGAGTGAAAATTACTCTCAAAGTGCGGGAAAAAACTCCATCGCTACGGCGCAATTGATGTTTTCCATTGATACGATGTCTAAAAAACTTGAAGAAAAGGCCGCGTCGATTTTAGAGATTTCTGCCTCAGCACAAAACATTTTTGAGCACGTCAATAAAGTAAGCACCAATTCCCAAGAAGCCTCCACCTTTGCCAAACTTTCTATGCGCGAGAGCCAAAAAAGCATGGAAGAATTAAGCGAGATTATTCAAAGCATGGGGGCTATTAATCTTCAAACCGCAGCCTCTTCGGCCAAAGTGAATGATTTGAAAGAAAAATCCATCACGATTCACAACGTCACAACGGTGATTGATGACATCGCTGACCAGACCAATCTTTTGGCGTTAAACGCGGCTATTGAAGCGGCGCGCGCGGGGGAGCATGGGCGCGGGTTTGCGGTGGTAGCCGAAGAAGTACGCAACCTTGCGGAGCGCACCTCCAAGTCCACGGGTGAAGTGACCATCATCGTCAAACAAATCCAGCAAGATACCAACGACGTGTTTGCTAGCATGGAAGCCCTGCGCAGCGCCATGGAAAAAGCCAGTGATAAAATTGCGCACGTGGGAGAAGAGATTGGGCAATTCATCGCCAATGCCCAAAAGATAGAAGAGCAAATCGCCGCCATTGCTCAAAGTTCGGATTATAACAGCGACCAATTGCTCACCATCCGCGACGCTATTGCTAAAATTAGCGAACAGCTTGAATCTGGAACCAAAGAGATGCGCGAGATTTCAGGCCAAACCGAAGGGATTATCGCTGGGGCGGAAGTGGCCCATGAGAGCCTGAGCGCTTTTGCGATGGACGCGTACCATGAAAAAATGTTTGCCCTGTGTTTGGGTGCGAAAAAAGCAGTGGAGGGGGCCTTTGAAGAGGCTATTGGCAAGGGAAAATTAAGCATAGAGGATGTGTTTGATACGGCCTTTAAGCCCATCCCCAATACCAATCCTCAAAAATTTACCACCCGATACGATAGCTTTACCGACCAAACGCACCCTGCTATTATTGATGCGATTATGCATGAAAATTCCAACACTCTCTACGCCGTTGCCATGCATAAATCAGGCTACATTCCTACCCACAATGCCCGTGCGCCACTGAGCGGAGAGTATGAAAAAGACCTTTTTGGCAACCGCACAAAACGCATTTTTGCAGACCGTGGGGTGCGTGGGGCAAACCATGAAAAACCTGTTTTATTGCAAACGTACCGTAGGGAAGATGGGGTGATTATGCACGATATTTCCGTGCCTATTTATGTCAAAGGACGGCACTGGGGCGGGTTTCGCATCGGCTATAAACCCAGCGCCGCGTAAGTACCAAAGGTGCGCGAGCCCTCCTTTGAGGAGGACTGGCTAGAAGCTTTTAGGTTTTTGCATTTTGCACGGCACGCCAAAGGCTACCGTGTTGGGGTCGATGTTGGAAATCACCACAGACCCCGCACCAATGGCGCATTCTCTCCCAATGTGTAAGTTTTGGATGACGCACGACCCGATGCCTACATGTACCAAATCTTCTACCACTACCTTGCGTGCGATGGAAACGCCAGGAGAGATGTGCGTAAAATCCCCCACGCTGCTTTCGTGTTCCACAATGGCCCCCGAATTTAAAATCACTCCCTCGCCAATGCGCACCTTGGCATTGACAACAACATGGGGCATGACCACTGTACCTTGGCCGATGGTAGCACTTGGGGAAATGACAGCACTGGGGTGAATGAGGGTAGCAATCTCAAACCCCTTGGCCACGAGTTTTGTAAAGAGGGCCTTGCGGGTGTGGTTGCTTGCGACCCCTAGCGCAATAGGAATCTTTTGATCGCTAGAAATGGACTCCAGAGTCGGATGGCCTGCCTCGTTGTCATCAATCTGAACAATTTGGTCGTACCCGCACGCTTGGGCAATGTCAGCAAGCACGAGACCGTGGCCCGTAGCACCATAAATGTAAATGATTTTCATGGGATTCCTTTTGCAATTTTAAGCTCAATTATAGCGCAGAGTTCTTGGTAAATGCTTCAAAACCCCGCGATATGCGACGCCTAAGCACAGTTTTGGTAAAATGTCCCTTTTTTACTTTGGAGTACCCATGGGACAGTATGTTTTAAAGATTGATTGCAAAGACGAAAAAGGGCTGATTTACCGCATCGCTGATGTGGTGTTTAAATACCAGCTAAACATTGTTAAGAATGATGAGTTTGTAGACCCCGAACGGGGACGTTTTTTCATGCGCGCCGTCTTGGGTGGCGAGGCAGACATGGGAGCGTTTCAAGGCACCCTTGGGGCGATGCTTCCAGACGATGCGGTGATTTATTGCAGTGAAGAGCGCAAGAAAAACATTGTGCTTATGGGGACTAAAGAGAGCCATTGTTTGGGAGATATTTTGCTCAAACACGACAGCAACGACCTCAATGCCAACATCTTGGCTATTGTTTCTAATTATGACGATTTGCGTCCGTTGGCCCAAAAGTTTGACATCCCCTTTCACTACGTTTCCCACGTGGGCTTGGAGCGCGAAGAGCACGAGGCGCGGGTGCTTGAAGTGCTCGGGGATTATGCGGTTGATTTTTTAGTCTTGGCCAAATACATGCGCATTCTCTCCTCCTCCTTTGTGCACCACTACGCGCAAAAAACCATCAACATCCACCACTCCTTTTTACCTGCGTTTATTGGGGCTAACCCTTATAAGCAAGCCCATGAGCGGGGCGTGAAAATCATCGGCGCCACGGCACATTTTGTCAATGATAACCTCGATGAAGGGCCCATCATTGCCCAAGATGTGATTCACGTGAGCCACGAGATGAGCTGGAAACAGATGCAGCGCGCGGGGCGCAATGTAGAAAAAGTGGTGCTCTCCAACGCCCTTGACTTGGCCTTGGAAGACCGCATTTTTGTGCACGAAAACAAGACGATTATTTTTTAATGTTTAACCTCGTACTTGTCCATCCTCAAATCCCCCAAAATACGGGAAGCATCGGGCGTATGTGCGTGAACACGGATTGCGCCCTTCACATCATCAAGCCTACTATGTTTGATTTGAGTGAAAAAGCGGTGCGGCGGGCGGGGTTGGATTATTGGCATTTGTTGGATTTACATGTATGGGAAAATTTAGACGCGTTTTTAGAGGCCCATGGGTCCAAAGAAGAACGCTTTTTCTTTGCCACCACTAAAACCAAACAGCTTTACTTTAATGCGCACTACCAGCCTGGAGATTTTTTGTTTTTTGGCGGCGAATCCACGGGGCTTCCCCAAGAGCTCATGCAACGGCGCTTTGAAAACGCCGTGACTATTCCCATGGGAAAACAAGGGCGAAGCCTCAACCAAGCCACCAGTGCAGGGATTGTGCTCTACGAAGCCATCCGCCAAAATTACGAGGCCTTTGCTGCGTTGTGAGCCCCTCGTTTGACATCATCATCCTCGGTGCGGGCGCCTCGGGCTTGATGGCAGGAGCCCTTTTGCCCAAGCACATCCACGTTGCTTTTGTGGAAGCCAACGCCAAGGTTGGGATGAAAATCTTAGTCAGTGGTGGTGGCAAATGCAACCTCACCAACCGCCACGTTTCGCCCCAAGACTACCTCGCGAATCCTGAATTTATCACCCCTGCTTTAGAAGGCTTTACACCAAACGAGACGGTGGCCTTTTTCCAAGAAGTTGCCCTTGAGGAGCGCGACCGTGGTAAGCTCTTTGGGAAGCACAGTGCTAAAGATGTGGTTAAAGTGCTTGAAAAACGCACCGCCCATTGTGCCTTTTACCTCACGCACCGTTGTGTGGACGTGGAAAAACACGCAGAGGGTTTTGTGGTGCAAACGGACAAAACACGCCTTACATGTAAGCGGTTAATCGTGGCCAGTGGGGGGCTGAGTTGGCCGATGATTGGAGCGTCGGATGTGGGGTACCGCATTGCGCAAACCTTTGGCCACACGCTTACCCCGCCTTTTCCTGCCCTTGTGGGCCTTACGGTACAAAAAGAGCAATTTTGGATGAAAAGCCTCAGCGGCATCTCCTTTCCCGTGCGCGTTACATGTAACGCGCGTGTGTGCGAAGGGGACTTGCTTTTTTCCCACAAAGGCATCAGCGGGCCTGTGGTGATGGATGTGTCGTTGTTTTGGTCTAAGGGGAGTGTGGTGGTGGATTTTTTGCCCGAACACTCCCTTGGCACTTTAATGGCGCGTCACCCCAAAAAACAGCCTAGCTCCCTCATCCCCTTACCCAAGCGGTTCGTGAAAGCCTTTTTGGAAGCCCTTGGCCTTGAAGACAAGCCTGTGTCTGCCTTTTCCAAAGAAGAGCTTGCCCGCTTAGAAACCGTGCACCACTACACCTTTGCCCCTGCTGGCACTGTGGGTTACGCCAAAGCCGAAGCAACAAAGGGGGGCGTGTGTGTGGAGGAGGTAAACCCTTTTACCCTCGAGAGCAACCTGTGTGCAGGGCTTTATCTCTTAGGGGAGGTGTTAGATGTCACGGGAAAACTTGGGGGGTATAATTTGCAGTGGGCTTTTGCGTCTGCCGCCTTGTGTGCGCGCGGGTTAGCTTAGAAATTCAATCCTGTTTTTCCCCTTGCTCTTGGAAGAATAGAGCGCTTCATCGGCGCGTTTGAGTAGGTCATCTTGCGTGTCGGTGGGTTTGATTTCAGTGATGCCAAAGCTACATGTAATGTGTTCCACCTTTTTGAAGTGGTGTGAGCTGATGAGATGGCGCAGCTTTTCGGTAATCTTTAGGGCGCTCTCAAGGGTTGTTTTAGGCGCAAGGACGGCAAACTCTTCCCCGCCCCAACGGGCAAAGGTGTCCACATCGCGCAAATTTTGAGCCACTAAGGCACTGAGTTCTTGCAAGATAGAATCCCCCACCAAATGGCCGTGGACGTCGTTGACGGCTTTAAAATCATCAATGTCAAACAAGATAAAGGCACTTTGCTCTTCAGGGTAGCGCTGGGCGATATTAAGCGCGTTTAAGAGGGTTTCGTTAAGTTTTTTGCGGTTATAAATTTGGGTCAACTCGTCCATGTAAATCAACCCTTTGATGCGCACTTCGTTGCTGATGTCTTTGGCAAACACAAGGTAGCCTGTTTTGGTTCCCTCGGGTGTGAATTGCGCGATGAGTGAACAGTGGAGCCAGTAGGTGTTGCCGTCTTTTCGTTTAAAGGAAAGCTTCCCTTCCCATTCTGCTTTGGCGCGCATGCGCTCTTTAAGCTCTTTTAAGCGACTCTCATCTTCTAGGCAAAAATTGTACCACCCCTTGCCAACCAATTCACTCTTGCTAAAGCCGCTTACATGGGCCATGGCCTCACTCGCTTCGGTGATGACGCCTACGGTATCGAGCTTGACGTAGATCGCATAGCGGTTAATGATGCCGTGGTCTAGGGTGAGTTGTTGTCTTTGCTTGTGGTTGTCTTCAAGGGCGCGTTCAAGTTTGAGTTGATAATTTTTACGTTCCGTGATTTCTTGCATGATGCCCACAACGCCAATAACGTTCCCGTTTTCTTTGAGCACATTTTTGTGAATGACAAAATCGCGCAGTTCGCCTTGAATGCGTATTTGGTGTTCATAGGCAAAGGGGTGTTGGATTTTTAAGACGTAGGCGTTGGCCTTGCGCACCTCTTCTGCGGTGGCGTTGTCCATGATTTCTTCAAAAAAAGCACCTATGATGTTTTCTTGCGGCGTTTTAAAAAGTTTTGTGAGGGCTTCGTTGCACTCCACAAAGCGCCCTTCTTTGTCGTTTAAAAAGGCAGGCAGGGGAATGGTTTGAAACAAAGAACGCATAAAAGAGTTGTGCTTCACAAGGGCATCGGTGCGTTCCATGACGGTCTCTTCAATCTCTTCGTCGTGGTGAGAGAGGGCGGTTGAGAGGGTTTTTTGTTTTTGGTATAAGGCGAGCATGATAAGGGTGACGACCAAAAGAAGCGCAAAAAAGAGGGTGTCTTGCACCATGCGCTTATAAAGCGTGGCGATAGTGGTGTTGTGTTGGACACTGAGCAATTCGCCCGAAAGGGAGCCATCAACATCAAAAAGGGAGAGGGTGAGCAAAAGGTGGGTGTTGGCGATGATAGAAACAGCCGCATCGCTGTTGTAATGGTCGATTAAAACATCTGCACTGATGGCTTTGGGCAGGGTGTGTGCAAAGGCTTCCAAGGCGCTTTCAAGGGTGTTTGATCCTCTTAAAAGGAGTGTTTGGTGGTGGTCCCTAAGGAGAGGGGCGGTGGCTTGCATGAGGGTTTCAAAGGGAAGACTCATCTCAATGTAACCCGCAAAGACGTGGTCAAAGTAAAGAGGAAAAAAGTAGTGGTACTCTCCCGTAACGCTGTTGAGGCCCTCAGAAGAGCGTGGCGTAGCGTAGAGGCTTTTCATGGGTGACAGATGTAAGAGATTGTCCCCGTAAGTGAGGGGGTCAAAAAGCTGCACAAACCGTTCTGCGTTACTGAGGTGAAGTTGGAGTTGGCTAAAGCCATGGGGTTTAAGGTGGGATTCAAAAATAGGCTTAAGGGTTTGAAAGATTTGCTTGCGCAGGTGTTCTTTGGTTTCAAAAGATGCCGTGGGTGCACTGGCAACCATAGCGGTAAAATCGCGAAAGTAAATCATGCCTTCAAAGACATTTAAAGGAAGAAGGCGAAAGGTGTTGAGACTAGACTGGTACGCAGCGATAAAGTGGGCTTTACTAAGGTCTGATTGGGTGCGAAGATCGTGGGTGTAGCGTTCGTACAAAAAATAACTCGCCATACCTTGCAAGAGACAGTAAAGAAGGGCAATACTACTCAGAAGGTGCAAGCGTTTCACGAGTGAATCATCCTTGTTTGGGTTTTTTGGGAAAGTCAACATTGTATCAAAATAGACTAAAAAATCGCTATAATGAGCCTCCAAAATCCAAAAGAGGAGCCCCTTTGTGGATATTCATGACCTTATAGCTGGCTATGGTGCCTTTCGGGATAAACAGTTTAAAAAATACAAAAACCGTTTTATTGACCTTGTCAAAGAAGGCCAACGGCCAAAGGTGTTGTTTATTGGGTGCAGTGATTCGCGTGTAGACCCTGCCCTCATCACCAACTCAGACCCTGGGGAGTTGTTTGTCTTGCGCAATATTGGCAACATGGTCCCTCCGTTTTCACCGGATAATGACTTTCACGGTACGGCCGCGGGCGTTGAATACGCGGTGTCGGTATTAAACGTGAGCGATATTATCGTTTGTGGGCACTCCCATTGTGGAGCGATTGATGGAATATACCGTGAAATCAATGACCCCGCCCTTATACATGTAAGAAAATGGCTAGAACTTGGCAAGCAAGCCAGAGATTATGTGGAAGAGACCATGAGAGATGGCGAGTCAGTGAAGAAAAAACTGGAAATGACCGAGCGCATCTCGGTGGTGTTTCAACTCTCCAATCTGCTCACCTACCCAGAAGTCGCCCGCCGCGTAGAAGAAGGAACATTGAGTTTGCGCGGGTGGTATTATAAAATCAAAACAGGGGAATTGGAGTACTACGATGATGACTCCATGACCTTTAAACCCATGATAAGTGACGCATGATTCGATTTTTTCTCGCATGGTGCGTGTGCGGTGTTTTACTCTTTGGAGTAAGCATCGGTACGTACAATGTGGAAAACCTCTTTGATGCCACCTTACAAGGCAGCGAATACGAAGAGTATATCCCTGGCAAATTTGCGTGGGACGAGGGGATGGCTAAGCGGAAATTTGACAACACACTCGCAGTGATTCGTGCCCTTGATGTGGACATTCTAGCCCTTCAAGAGGTGGAAAACGAAACCTTGATGCAAGCCCTCGCCACCGCACTTTCTTACCCGTACTTTGTGTTTACAAAACCTCCCCATGTTGCCACGGGCGTGGGCGTGCTTTCGCGCTACCCCTTAGGGGCGTCCCGTGCCATCCCTCTTAAGGGAGGGCGGTGGCGCGAGATGCTTTGGGTAGAAGTGGTTGTAGGGGGTGAGGTTTTGGAGCTCATTAACGTGCATTGGCCTTCATTGCGCAACCCACAAGAAGAGCGCCTTCGGGCCGCAAAAGCACTGAAAGAGGTTGTGCAAGGAGAGGGAAAACGCCTCTTGCTTGGGGACTTTAATGACCCGTTGGGGCCAGATTCGGTGTTGCGCCAAACCCTTGGGCGCTTAGAGGTACGCGAGGGGTGGTTTGATCCGTGGTTTACCCAAAAACAACGCTGGAGCCATGATTTTTTTGGCAACAAGCAAGCCCTTGATCGCATCATCCTTGGGCAAGGCGTGCTAAAGGGGGAAGGACTGGTGTATGAAATGGGCAGCTTTGAGGTTTTTTCGCGCCCCTTTTTTCGCACCAAAAGTGGCGCACCCCTTCGGTGGGAGCGACGCAACAAAGGCAAGGGCGCGCATGTGGGAAAAGGGTATTCGGACCATTTCCCCTTAAGGCTAACCCTTACGAGCACATCTTCGTCCGTGCCAACACCTGTGGATATCGAAGCACTTTTTAACGCAAAAGAAGGCAAGGTGAGTATGCTTTTAAAGGAGATGACCGTCATCTATGTGCACGATGAGGGGATGGTGCTTGGCAGTGCGGGGCGCGGAGTGTATGTGTACAAACCCGACTTTTCCCTTGAGCGTGGTGAGGTGGTTGATGTGTGGGTGCACGAACTGAAAACCTTTCAAGGGATGCGCGAGATTGTAGCCTTACATGTAGAGAGAGTTTTGCCTCAAAGAGGGGATATTGATGCCCATATGTTGCCAAAAAATGCCTTTAAAAAAGCGCGCGCAGGGGATGTGTTGCGCGAGGTTGAGGGTGTGGTAAAACAAGGACGTTTGGTGAGCAAAGAAGGTTCCATGCGCATCTATGCCAAGCACAAAGGGCGTCTTCCTAAAGAGGGAGAACGCGTGCGACTAGAACGGGTACGCGTGGGGATGTACGGGGGTCAAAAAGAGTTAATGTTGGAGGAGCAAAAATGAAAGAAATCGTGGATATTGTTGCGTGGGGGGCGTTTGCCTTGTTTATTGTTTTTTTAGTACGTGGATTTAACCGTCAAATGCAAGCGCGCCACGACGCGCGAGAACGCAAAAAAAAAGGTAAGTGATTGCCAAAAAGCCTTTTTTAACGAAGCTTTTGCTAGACTTTAGCCCTTAAAATCACAAGTATTATTGCCTAAAACGAAGAAAAAGAGGTCCTATGACAAAGCCATTGTTGATTGAAATCGGGGTTGAAGAACTTCCTGCTATTCCCTTTTTAAACGAACTGCCTCATATTGAAGCCAAGTGGCTTGAGCTTTTGGAGCGCGAAGGCTTGGGGTGTGAATTTGAATTTTACTACACACCACGGCGTTTGGTGTTGTGGCACCCTGCCTTTGCCCTTTCTCAGCCCACCCGCTATGAAGAGTTTTTTGGCGCCCCTATAAGCGCGGCCTACAAAGAGGGAGAGCCCACTCCTGCTGCAAGAGGCTTTGCTAAAAAATGCGGGGTTGATGTAGAAGAACTTGGAAGCATCGTGCGGGGCGACAAGGAAGTGTTGTACGTCAAAAAAGAGATCCGTGGGGTTGCAAGTAAGGAAATTTTGGGACGCATGGTTGAGGCGTGGTTAAAAAGTTTGAATTTTGGAAAATCCATGCGTTGGGGAAGTTTGGAAGAGAGCTTTATTCGCCCTGTTCGATCTTTGGCGATGATGCTTGGGGATGAGCATGTTGTTGGGGAAGTCTTTGGCGTGGCCTCCATGTACTTTACCTTCCCTCACCGCAGTGTTTCCTACGAGCCCTTGGCCTTTGACCACGCGGGGGATTATTTTGAGAAGCTTGCCCGTGGCGGTGTGATACTGTTTCAAGAAGAGCGCCGTGAGCGCATTGTGGAACAAATCCAAGAGATTGAGGCCATCTGGGGGCTTGAGGTCGAAAAAGACGCGGCCTTGCTTGCCGAAGTGGTGGCCATCACCGAACACCCCAAAGCCTTATTGGGGAGCTTTGATGAAAAGTTTTTAACCTTGCCTCCTGAGGTGATTATTACCTCTATGAAAGAAAACCAGCGCTATTTTCCAGTCTTTAAAGAAGGAAAACTCACCAACCGTTTTGTGGTGGTTTCTAATGCTATCGCCAACGAATACGAACTCATTGTCTTTGGCAATGAAAAAGTCTTGCGCGCCCGCTTGGAAGATGCCCTTTTCTTTTGGGAAAATGACTTGCGCAACGGCCTTTCTAGTGAGGGATTGAAAAAGATTGTTTACCTAGAGGGATTGGGTTCGGTGTATGACAAAGTGGAGCGAGAGCAAAAAGTGAGCACGTATTTGGCGCACCGCTACAAAGCCCGCTTGGCGCAAGAACGTCCTGATTTGGAAGAGCATGCCTTGATGGCTTTGCTAGAGCGTACGGTCGGTCTGTGCAAGGCAGATTTGCTTAGTGAGATGGTCTACGAATTTACCGAACTCCAAGGTACCATGGGGTACTACTACGCTACCAAAAGCGGGCAAGACCCCTCTTTGGCGCTAGCATTTAAGGAGCAATACCTTCCCAATAGCGAAGAGAGTGCGCTTCCTAGTACGCTTTTTAGTGCCATCGTAGCACTAAGCTATAAGATTGACTCGCTGTTGGCACTTTTTAGCATCGGCAAAATCCCCACAGGCACCAAAGACCCCTTCGCCCTTCGGCGTGCGGTGGGCGGGATTGTAAAAATCACCCTTGACCAACAGCTTCCTTTTGATATTAGTGCAGACTTTAAGGCCCTTGCTTCACACTACAAGGCCTTTGATGTGGCGCTTTTGGAAGCCTTTGTGATTGAGCGGTTGTACCCGTTTTTTGATGCCAATCCTTCTATTGTTAAAGCGGTGTTGGAGAGTGGGGAACGCGATATCGTAACCCTTGAGCGAAAGATTACCGCCCTTAAGACCATCGTGACGAGCAGTGGATTTAAAGAGAGTTTGAGCACCTTTAAACGTGTGGCTAACAGTGTCAAAGACGTGGATGTGCGTGGGGTGCTTGAAGTCGCGCCACACTTGTTTGAAGCAGCAGAAGAAAAAGCACTCTTTGAAGCCTTTGAAGCCGTAAGGGCAAGGGAATACAAAGACTATGAAACCCAACTAGACGCCTTGTTTAGCTTGAAACCCCAGATTGATGCTTTTTTTGAAAAGGTTATGGTTAACGTGGAAGAACCTATCCTGCGCCGTAATCGCCAGCACCTGATTGCGTCTATTTACCAAGCATTTTTGTCTATCGCAGATATTAAAGAGATTTCGATTTAGTGCCCCTAGCCGCCTTTACATGTAAGGGCGGCTAGGTGGGAAGTGATTTAGGGATGGAGAAGTAGTACCCTTGGGAATATTCGATGCCAAGGGATTTGATGATAGTGTAGATTTCTTCGTTACAAACATACTCAGCAACCACCTTGATGTTTGCGTCTTTTGCAAAATTGACGATGCTTTTAACTACCGCGAGTGAGACCTTATCTTCCACAATTTCTTTGATAATATCCCCATCTATCTTGATAAAGTCTGTTTGAATTTGGGTCAAATAGACAAAATTGGAATACCCTGTTCCAAAGTCGTCGATAAAGATAGTGTAGCCTAGTTTTTTGAGCATCAGCAAGTTTTCTTTTGCATGTTTAAAGTGGACAATGTCTTCACTTTCTACTATCTCCAAACCGATTCTTTTGGCAATATTTTCTTGGGCGGCGTACTCTTTGAGGAGGGTAAGAATGGTGTCATTGATGATATCTTGGGGGTTGAGGTTGATGTTGATGTGAATGGTGGGGTTTTGAAGGAGTGTTTTGTGGCAAATTTCTAACACCCTTTTAGTGATATTTCGCAACACAAAGGTCCCTTTGATGGCGGGGAGGATTTTACTGGGCGTGATGATACTGCCATTTTTGTGAACAATCCTCAAAAGCGCTTCGTAGTGGGATATTTCCTTGGTTTGCGTGTTGACAATTTGTTGGAAAAAACAGACCACACGGTCTTCTTCGATGGCGGCGTTGATTTCGCTGATGGAAAGGTGCGAATGCTTGAGATTCCTTTCGTTTTCTTCGTAAATCTCGATGGTGTTTCTGCCCTTGTGTTTTGCGTTGTAAAGGGCAATGTCTGCGAGTTTAAAAGCATCAGAAAAGGTTCGAGATTTATTGGGGGTTAAATTGACGCCAATAGAAACGGTGATATCAATACAGTCTGCATCAAAAATGTAAAAACGGTGGGTTTGAATGCTTGTAAAAATGCGCTCAATGATATTTAAAGGCGCCATTTGGTCATTTCTTTTGATTTTGGACAAAATGACAAACTCCTCTCCCCCGTAGCGAATGACAATGTCGTCTTTTTTGCGTGTGTTGGCAAGGATAAGCGCGGCAACTTCTTTGAGGACCATGTCCCCCGCGTGGTGGCCGTAGGTGTCGTTGACTTTTTTGAAATGGTCAATGTCAAGAGTAGCCAAAGCGTAATCATCAAGGTTGATAAATTCTTGCAACTCTTGCAGGTAATTTCTGTTGTAAACGTTGGTGAGCTTGTCGATATAGGCGGTTTTTTTTGCGACAATATACCGGAACGTTTGGGCTGCGAGGATAATGAAAAAGAGGATGATGATGCCTATGGTTGCGAGGATGGTTATTTTCATAAAAGAGATGATGGTGTTTATCTTTTCTACTTTTTCGATTGAAAAATCAATCACCAACACCAATTGCACCTCCCCGTTGTGAAGCAAGGGAACGAGGTAGCTGATGGAGAGTTCTTTTAAAAAATCGTGCTTAATGAGGATGGGTTCTTTTTTTTCGTAGATGCTGTTCCATGTGGGACTAGCAACGTCAAGTTTTTGATTGAGTAGGGCTTTTTCAGGGGGAGCCGCAGCGTCTGCTAAAAAGCGGAAGGTCCCTCTTGTGTCTTTGTAGAGAAGGTAAACATACTTGATATTTTTGGTGGGCAATAAGCGCAAGTGCTCCTCGATTTCTTGTTGGAGGAGGGGGGTGTTTTGGATGTCGGCAATATAATTTTCACTCTCTTTAAGCAACAAAGCAATGCTTTGAGCGCTGTTTTGAACGATTTGAAAAACATCCGAGGTTGAAATCTCAAACATTTTGGCTTCGACTTTTTCTTCGAGTTTGAGGGTGCCATACAGCAAGGCCGTCAACACTCCCCCGATGACGATACTCAAAGCAATCAAATACAGCGGGTTTTTGAGGGAAAACTTATTGAGCATCTAACTCTTCTACGTAGCGGTGGTATTCTTTGGGTAGGGCAATGTTTTGCGCGCTGAGCCGTTTTTTCAAAAAGACAATATTAGGCCTGCTTTTGGCCCAAAAAAATGCTCCGAAGAATTTACGATCAGAAAGCAGTTTTTTGTAATTGTTGGTAAAAAACAGTTTTCCAGAGGCGTCGCAGGGTATCGTGTTGGCTGTCGTTTTGTTGATAAAGACAAAATTTGCCCCCTGGCAATCGGGTGTGAGTGTAAAAAATTTCCCGTAAACCTTTGCTTCCACAGGCGTCATTTCTGGAATAAACAACGTGATGTCTCCCCCCGTGGAGACAGTGGCAATTTTAAAGAGAATTTTTGCCTCAAGTTCTATCTCTTTGTCGTATTTGTCCACCAAAAACGTATACTGGTCTGCGTAGGAAAAGGAGAAAAGCATGAGGAAAAGTGTTAAGGCACGCATTAAAACACCCACTTTAGCGAAAGGTAAGCACTGCGTTGGGGTGTTGTTTTGAGGGAAAAAGGAATCCCAAAACCCTCTTCATAGATGGACTCGGTGGATTTTTTTAGGAGATTTTCTCCCTTAAGGCTAACGCTAAAATCTTTGGTGAAGTGGTAGGTTGCCCCTAAGCTTAAGTCAAAACTGTCCTTTACATGTACATCAAGATAAGAAAAAGATTCCTTATAAATCAAAGAGGCAAAGTAGTCAACTTTGTGGTAGTTGCCCATATACTTGACGTAGCCGCCACGTTGGTAGTTGCTTACCCCCTCACTTTGTGTTGAGGTGAAATAGTTGAGGGCTACTTTGTCTGTGTTGGTGAAGGCGTATTCGTAATTCAAAATGAGCCCTTGGGTCTTAACGGCATGGTCTACGTTGATGAAACCAACGGGAGTGTAGTAGATAAAGTCGTCTATGGTGACGTTGTTGTAGATGAGGTTAAATTTTGATTTTCCGTGCGTGTAGACCGCTTCAGCGGTGAAAAGTTCGTACTGCTGGGATTTAAGGTTGGGGTTGTTTTTGTTTACAAAGTCAACATTATAAAAAGAGACAGGAAGGTAAGTACGGGTGTAAAAGCCCTTAAATCCTAAGTTTTCATAGGGTGTGTAGATAGCCCCCACTCTGACCAACTGCTCCGAGGTGTCGCCAAGGTAACCGTTTCTTTGGTACTTGTCGACTTTTGCGTTGGCAATCAAAATGAGGTTCTCCGTTGCCCGATAATCGTACTGGAAGAGCAAGGAGTAAACATTTTCTTTGTTGAAGTTATTGTACTGCCCAAGGTCACTTTTTTGACCAAGGAGATTGACTCCCGTTCTTTTTTTAAGGTCGTATTTTTTCCCAGAAGCGTGCGCACCTATGAGGATATTGTGGTTGAAGTATTGGAAGGTTTTGGTGAGGCTGGCGTTGGTTTTGGTGAAGGTCGCATCTTCGTAAAACTCCGTAAGTATGCTCGCAGGTATATTTGAAAAATCAAAAACAGGAACAACACCCATGCCTTGGGCATTTTCTTCTTCGTATTGCCGTTCGTTGACTCCCACAGAAGCGTTGATTTTGAGGGATTTGTCTTCTAAGAGATGTTTGGTGACATCGATGAAATAATCTCGTGATTTTAGCTTGCCACTATCAGGGGCGGCATCAAAGGACATACCTGCGAAGAGGTCTTTTTTGACATCGGTATAGCCGATGTTTATCTTGGTGGTGTCGTCGTTGATATCGGCGTAAAGATACCGTCTGTTTTCGTCATTAGAGAGGGTATTTGTTTTGTAATTTGCGTCGTCTTTTGCCTTGGAGGTGTTGGCAAAAAAGAGGTACGACCACCCGTTTTCAAAGGTTTGAGACTGAATGAAACTTTGTGCGTTAGAGCCGTTGGAGGAGACAAGGGATTTGAGTTCGCTTCCGTTTTCTTTTTTGGCAGATTTGGTGTAGATTCGCACAAAATAGATGCCCGTTGTGTTGCCCATAGAAAAGGAGCTATCGCCATAATATATTTCGACGTGATCCACAAAATCCAAGGGTAAATTTCCCCATGTCAAGGAGGGGGACTGCAAGTAGGCCGAACTGATTTCATAGTCATTGATAAAAAACCGAAAAAAACCGCTCACGGCTTTGCTTCCTGTGAGTAAAGGGGAAGAGGAGCCAAATTGGTTTTTACCCAAGCTCATGAGTGGGAGTTCTTTAAGGATGTCATCGAGCTTGTTGTATTGCATCATGCGAAGTTCTTGCTGGGAATAAATCACCACGTGGCCAAGCTTTTCATTGACGGTTTTTAATGATTTTTCGGTAGTGCTTTGGTATTCTTGCAAAAGGATGTCTAGCCCATCACAAAAGAGTGTGCTAGTAAAGAGCAAAAGCAAGAGGAGAACCTTTTTCATAAGCACCTAATTCATCGGGGAGTTGGCCGCATTGTTTTGCTAAGCCCTTGGGGCTGGCGCAAAAGAATTTAAAGCGTGTTATTATAGCTATTCTTTGGACGTTTTAAAATGCCTATTACGAAAATAGCACAATAAGGGATTTATTTTCTCTTTTTTACACTCTTTTGGTTTGGGGGTTTTCATAAGGCATTTACCTTTTTCCCGTATAATTCCGCCTTTACATGTAAAGGGGAAAAATGAATCAGCTTTGGTTTGCACGCGTTAAAAAAATCCGTGATGCGCGGTGGTTTTCCAATCTTACCACGGCTATCATTATCTTTTATGCTTCGGTTTTAGGGTTTAAAACCCTCGAAGAAGCCGCCCAACCCTATGGTAACATCTTGTACGTATTGGACTGGTTTGTGACGGTCTATTTTGTGGTGGAACTTGGCATCAAAATGGCGGCCGAAGAAAAACTCTCCAATTTCTTTAAAAACGGTTGGAACCTTTTTGATTTTTTCATTGTCGCGGTGACCTTGGTGCCTTTGGAAAACAGCTCTTTTGCGGCGATAGCGCGCCTCATGCGCGTGTTTCGCATCTTGCGTCTTTTTACCGCACGGCCCGAACTTAAAGCCATCATCGATATGCTCATTAAAGCCATCCCTTCCATCGTTGACATCGTTATTTTGATGTTTATCATCTTTTACATCTATGCTATCATCGGCAGTTTTTTGTTTGTCGAGATGCCCTCGGGTCTTTGGGAGGATTTTCTCATCTCCATGCTCACGCTCTTTCGCATCCTTACCTTTGAAGACTGGACGGATGTGATGTATGAAACCATGGAAGTGTACCCGTGGTCATGGGTGTATTATGTAAGTTTTATCATCATCACTGCTTTTGTCTTTTTCAACCTTTTTGTGGCAGTCATCATCGGTGAAATGCAAAAACTCCAAAACGCAGAGGCTGAACAAGAGCGCCATGCGGATCACGAAACCCTTAAAGAACTTCTCACTGAAGTAAAAGAACTCAAACAGTTGCTTCGCGCCCAAAAACCTTAGCCCTTCCTCGGTCGCTTTTTCCGGCTTAATATATGATAATTGTTATCATATATTAAGCTCCTCTTTAAGGTATTGTGAATACAATACTGATTATCAAAATAAAGAGGTGGGCACATGTTGGTTGGATTTGAGTATCAAGAGGGTGCATGGGTTGAGCGTACGCCCCGTATGTTTCGCCATCTGTTGCGGCCCCAGCGCCGGGCTCTTTTTTTAACCCAGTACAATCTATGTGCGGGTGAAGACGAGCGTGTTATGGCAAAGCAATGCCATCAACCTTTAGTGGAAACATTTTTTGAATCCATTCACAAAGACCTTCCAAAACCTCTTTCTCCTGCTTCTTCATGCCAGACCTTTTGTCCTCGCAGCGCCGCGCTTATCCACGCTTTTTTAAGCAAAGACGTGCGCGCTACGCATCTTTTGGCTTGCAGTATGCTTGCCACCCCTTCTTCTTTGGCTGCAAAGCGCATCTATCGGCTCTTTGCGAAAGAAAACCCAGGGATGGTGTTTGATGCGAGTGGACTGTTTTTGCAGTTTGTGTATGAGAAAATCTGTAAACGCAATCCTGACAAAAAAGTCTACATTGAGTGCGATGAAATCATCATCGAAGAAGCAGGAGAGCGAGTGCTCAGTGTTGTGCCGTGTGTCAAGCGTGTGGACAAAAACAACCCCAAATGCGTTGAGGAAGAGATTTCTAGGGCGTGGAAACGCCTTGCGCAAAATGGGACGCGCGCGGTGTATCTTGTTTTTCCGCGCAACCAGCTTTTCACCCGTCATATTGAAGTGCGTCAACCTTACGAGCAGTGCGCGCGCGTGAAGTTGGTGCCCTATATTATTTCACATTCAGTAAAGGAGCGATGATGGCAATAGCGATTGTCTATGGAAGCAGTGGTGGCAACACGGAGGGTGTTGCGAAAAAGATTCAAGCGACATTAGGAATGGACGCTAAGGTGTTCGATATTGGAATGGCGGATGCTGCAAAACTAAATACCTTTGATACCTTGATTTTAGGAACATCCACATGGTACGACGGGGAATTGCAAGACGATTGGGAGTCCTTTGACTTTGATACCCTGGATCTAACAGGAAAACGTGTGGCACTTTTTGGCTTAGGTGACCAAGAAGGGTATGGCCACGAGTTTTGCAACGGCATGGGAATTTTATATGCAGCGTGCGTTGATAAAGGCGCAGTGATGATTGGTGGAGGTTGGCCTGTGGAGGGGTATGATTTTGAAGCCTCAGAAGCGGTTAAAGAGGGTGCTTTTGTCGGGCTGGCGATTGATGAAGACAACCAAGACGACCTCACGGATGGACGTATCGATACGTGGGTCGAGGGATTAAAATCTCAACTCTAATCCACTTCCCTTACATGTAAGCCCTTACATGTAAGGGCTTCTCAAGACACAATCCCACTGACTACTTTATTTCTCCCCGATGTTTTTGCTTCGTACAACAACCCATCTAAACGTGCCAAAATCGCTTTTTGTGATTCATGGTGGTAGTGCTCCACCACGCCAAAACTGCACGTGATGGATGTTTCGGGTAAGAAACGTTGCACAGGGATTTGCGCACAAAGTTTTGTGGCAAAAAGAGTCGCTTGCGCAAGGGGAATGCCGGGCAAAAGCAACAAAAACTCTTCACCGCCCCAACGCACAAAGATGTCTGAACTTTTTGTGAGGGTTTTAACAAAAGCACACAGACCAACAAGCAGCGTATCCCCCGCAGGATGCCCAAGGGTGTCGTTGATGTTTTTAAAATGGTCGATGTCGAAAGAGATAAGGCTAAAAGGTTGCCCAAACCGATTGGACCGGTCGATAAGCTCCGTGAGGGCATCGTCCCCTTTAACGCGGTTGGAGATGCCTGTAAGTGGGTCGGTGAGGGCGAGGGTTTTGGTGTCGTTTAAGGTTTGTTCTATGGTGTGGGAGTAGGCGTGTTGCAGTTGCATTTTAGCGATGTAAAAGAAAAAGCCAAGCCAACCCAAAAGGCTAATCCCTAGGCCATACACGCCGTAGGTAAAGAGGGCTTCTTGGGTATTGAAAAAAGTACTGTCTTTAAGGGTGATGATAAGGTGATTTTGGCTTTGGGAGAGCGGGTAGTAAACCGTGAGGGTTGGTTTTTGAACACGGTAAAACAAAGCATGGTTTTTTTGGGGATGAAAAAGGTCTAAAGAGGAAGGAAGCGGGGGCTCTTTAATGTCGACAAAAAGAGAGTACTCAAAGGCTTCGCGATGTTGATAATGGCCTAAGGTAAGGAAACTGTCTTGGGAGGAGGAGTGGTTGGCTACATGTAAAGGAAAAAAAGGAGAAAAGTTGGCGAGGTTTTTTTCAATGAGAGAAGCCTGTTGCAGCAATGACCACAGCACCCTTTCTTGATGTAAGGTGCGCGTGTAATTGGCAAAAAGGCCAATGAGAACAAAGGTGACCAAGCATCCAAAAAGGCTAAAAAGAAAAGGCTGTTTAAGGGAGTGGGGGGAATTCATAGAGGAGTAATCCTTTGCGGATATATTGATAATAGGTATCATAATATCAAAAATGAGTTTAAGGGTTGCTTGGTGAGAGGGTGCGGCAAATAGATTACAAAATGGTTTCTTTGTGTGTTTTCTAAGCCCTTCTTAATCTCTTTAGTATATAATAACCATTATCAAAATCAAAAATGAAAAAGGGGTTAAAATGTCACACAATGAACTGCGGTGTGTGGTGGACAACGTGATTAAAAAGCACCGTTTTGAAAAAGACCAAAAATCGGCATGCTCGATTATGAAGATTATGAAAATGCGGTATAAAAACATTGACTCCAAAGAGACATCTGCGGTAATATACGCTCTTTTGGAGGGAAAATAGGAGGACAGTTATGAGTCAATCACTTGTACGTTTGATGGACCAATTCTCGACCTACCGTTATGATAAAACCCAACAAAAAATTGTCAATCTTAAACACGCTCAGGAGACGAATATTGATGAGTTTTTGGCCATACAGCATGTGTTGGATAACCACCGCGTGCCTTACCGTTTTGAACGTAATTTCCAAATCCAACTGTTGCGGTAATCTTTCATGATAGAAGTGTTGCTTTTGGCGGTTGCTTTAAGTATGGATGCCTTTGCGGTATCCATTGGACTGGGTGCTAAAAAATACCCCAACTTTCCCTTTCTTGGGTTAAAAGTTGCGGTATTGTTTGGCTTTTTTCAAGCGCTGATGCCTTTGGTGGGGTATTTTGCGGGTGTGGGCGTGGGGGAGTATATCACGGCCTTTGATCACTGGATTGCCTTTGTGCTTCTTGGCGGTATTGGTGTTAAAATGATGGTAGAATCCCGCCAAGAAGACATGACTGAAGAGATTTGTACCCTCTCCCACAAGATCCTTTTTACCCTTGCGATTGCCACCAGTATTGATGCAATGGCAGCAGGGTTTACACTGAATTTGTTCGACCTCTCCGTGGGCCTAAGTGTTGTGCTCATTGGTGTGGTAACCTTTATTTTTTCCTACGCGGGCGTTCTTGTGGGGCAAAAAAGCGGGGTGTGGCTTGAGAGTAAGGCGGAGTTTTTTGGTGGACTTGTGTTAGTGCTTATCGGACTTAAGATTCTCCTAGAGCACCTCTTTTTTGAAACGTAGGCTAAGAAGCCCACGTTTTAGCGTCAAGGTACGTGTCAAAAAACCGTACAGTTTTTGATAAAAATTCCCCAGAAGGGAGTGCATCGTTGCCAAAAATAGCGATTTTGGCGATGCGCTCATCTTCGCTAAGAAGGGCCACAAAGGCTTCCCAGATGGCGCGCTCTTGGATAAGCTGTGCGTCTATGAGCACATGCACCGTTTGCGTGCCGCTCTCTTTACACAAATTACCCAAACTTTCTTTCAAGAGTCGCACATCACGTTTGGTGACCTTTTCTTTGAGAATCACTTCTGTGTAGACATGCCCAAGGGCAAGGGTTTTTGGCTTGGGGCGTTTGGGCAAGGGGGCTTTGGTTGCCTTGCCGGGTTGGTATAAGGTGTGGTGCCATACAGAAAAACCAATGAGCGCAAAGCCTGCGCCAATGTGCAAGTTTTTCATCACGCGGTTTTTCATGTAGATGGACGTAGCCGTGACAACAACCAAGGAAACCGCCATGCCAATCTTGGCAACTTCCTTTTTTGTCTCAAGGTCAATCGTGGGAAGACTTTCCTTTTTTGCGCTCAAGTTTTCGTTTTGCATGTTTGCCTGTCTCGTACGTTAATGCTAAGGTAATCACGGTTGCTATACCTGTAGCAAGAGGAAAAAAGAGTGCCATACTAACTCCTGAAGTGATAATAAATATCACAATCATAGCAAAGCAACTCTAAATCTTGGCTTTCTTCTGATGGACGTCTAGTCTTTTTATCGAATTTAAAAGCAATCCAATGGTGGTGCCATTGTGCAACACTGCTGTTGCAATAGGGCTTAGCACTCCCGCAGTGGCTCCTAGTAAAATCATGCTATTAATGCCCACGGTGGCCGAAAAATTATTGTGAATGCGTTCCATGGTTTGATTGGCAAGTGCCTTAATCTCGGCCACCGCCTCGATATTGTCTTTTAATAGCCCAATATCAGCCGTCGCCTTGGCAATATCGGCTCCTTTTTGCATGCTAATCCCCACATTAGCGCTCATGAGGGCAGGTGCGTCGTTGATACCATCTCCCACAAAGGCTACCTTCTTCCCTTCACTTTGTAAGGCTTTGATGATAGAGGCCTTTTGGGTGGGAAGCATGCTTGCATACACGCGGTCAATCCCAAGTTCTTTAGCAAGCACATCGGCCTTGGCTTGGACGTCTCCGGTGAGCATGACGAGCTCTTTGACACCCAATGTTTTAAGGCGCGCTAGGGTGACTTTGGCATTGTGGCGTAGGGTGTCAACCATCCCGATGGCACCTAAAAGTTTGCCATCATACCCCACGTAAAGTACCGAATGGCCGCGTTTGAGGAAAGAGTCGATTTTTTTCTGATACTGTTTAAAGGGAATCTTTTCATCATCTTCCAAAAAGTGACGGCTTCCAATGACAACTTCCTTGTCATTGACAATGGTTTTTACTCCATGGGCAATGATAAAATCTACCTCTTCGTGGTGCATGTGCACAAACCCCCGCTCTTTAGCCGCACGCACAATGGCTTCTGCTACAGGGTGAAAATAATGCTCTTCCGCACTTGCAGTGAGGTTTAAAATAGCATCCTCGCTCCACGCTTCATCAAAGGATTCGATATGCACGACTTCGAGTTCGCCGTAGGTAAGGGTGCCTGTTTTATCAAAGACAAAGGTGTCTACTTGGGCGAGAGCTTCAATGGGCTTGGCACCTTTGATGAGCACACCGTCTTTTCCTGCTTGGGCGATGGAGGTTTTAAAGGCAACGGGCGTAGCCAGTTTGAGTGCGCACGAATAATCCGCTTGAAGCACGGAAGCTACCGATTGAAAATCTCTACTAATGGCATAAGAAAGTCCTGCGAGTCCCAAGGTAATGGGCACGAGTTTATCTGCAAGACGCGAGGCACGCAAGCCAATGGCGGATTTTTCATTGAGCGAATGGGCGATGTACTCTTTGATGCGCGCGGTGGCGGTATCTTCCCCAACTTGTTCGGCCCAAATTTTGATTTTTCCCTCTTCGATGACGGTGCCAGAGATAACCCGATCGCCCCGACTTTTTTTCACAGGTTGGGCTTCGCCCGTCATGGAAGCTTGGTTGATGGACGCTTCTCCGTGGATGACGTGTCCGTCAACACAGATGGTTTCACCCGCACTTGCAATCACAATATCACCGATTTTAAGCGAGGCAGTTTTGACAAGGCTTTGGCTTTTTTTGCCGTTTTTTTCCACCTCAATCCACGTCTCTTCGATGTTGGGCTTGGCCAATTCTTTGATAAGGTCATCGCTTTTATGTACGGTGCTCTCTTCGATGTATTCGCCCAATTCAAGCATGGTGTTGGTGCTGTTGGCGGCAAGGTAGTCTTTACGCGCTAGGGAAACAGCTACGGCCATGGCTTCTAAAACTTTAGAACTAAGCCCTTGGGTAAAAAGGGTGGTGGTGCCAGCAAGCAACAAAGGAGAAGCCGCTGCACCTGTGATGAGAAATTTAAGCCTGTCGTTTGTCACGAAACGTTCGGTGACAAGGGCAGCACCTGCACGCACAAGCCCAGAAGTGCTTGGGGTTTCGTTGGAGGTGCCAATACTGCAATGGTGTGGGTGTTTTTCTTGAATAAACGCACCCACATCGGTTACATGTAAGGCTTTTTTTAAAGCACTTACCGAACCGCTTTCATACATAAAAACAATAGAGCGTGACTTTGGATTGATGCGTACAAAACTAACACCCTCAAGGGCCAAAAGGGCACATTCTAGGCGTTTAATGTCCGTATGTTCGCCCACCTTAGGGTGGTAAAATCTCGCTCGACCTGGTGCTTCATGAAGCAATGTGATGCGCGAAGGCATGGCTATCCTTGGGCTTCCATTTCTGCTTTAGCATCCTCCATGCGCTCTTTCATCTCTTCTATGCCTGTTTGAAACAGTTGGGTGCCTTTGGCGATGGTTTTAAAGATAGCTTTTTGGGCGTTTTCGTTAGTAAGCAAATAAGTCGCTACTGCGCCAATGAGGGCACCTTTGAGGAAGTCATTGGTGTTGAAATTGCTAAGGCTTTCGGCGATGGCAGGGGGTGTTTTGATGTAGGGATTGTCCATGGGTTTTCCTTTTATATTATACTTCTAGTGATTCGAGGGGAGCTTTTTCTTGCACGTAGTCGTTGATTTTTTCGATGGCATACACGCCTGCTACACCGATGCTAAGTGCGCTTAGTACCCCAAAAAAATTACTTTTTCCTAAATGGTTTGCTGCTGCGATGGCTGCACCCGTGGCAACGCCCCCTTGTAAAGAGAGTTTGATGGTAGTGCGGATGGCCGCTTTTTTATCAAGGGTGCCTTTTTGCACTTGGTTGTACTGCATCCCTCCCGCAATAGCCGCAGAAGCAATGGTGCCGCTAACAACGTGTCCTAAAACACTTCGTGGTGTGCCTGTATCAATCATGCTTTTTCCTTCGAAGATGGGGTTTTTTCTTTAGTTGGGGAACAGGGTTCTTTTTTGGCAAGGCACGCTTGGGTATCTTGTGCCACCTCTTTGGCTTTTTCGATGCCACACTGGGCTACTTCTTTGGCCTTTTGGGCCCCTTGGGTGAGCTTTTCTTTAAGCACAGATTTGTTGTTATAAGCAACAACAACTAAACTTCCAATGGCGATGCCTGCTAAAAATGGTAGTGCCATACGTTCTCCTTTGATGGGTAAATGTGCACAGGGACAGTGCGCGGTGGGCTACTTAGAGCGACTCGGGTTCTTCAGGTTCTTTGGGGGTATTTATTTGACTTAAAAGTGAAGCGGCAACACCACCTAAGAGTATGCCTCCTACAAAGGAGATATTCATGGTTTGAAACATCTCTCCTAGCGCGTTGGTGTCTCCTGCGGCGATGCGTTGGGCAACATTGCGCCACTCTTCAACCTTGGCCATCATCTCTTCTTGGGAGAGCCCTGTGGCTACGGGGGTGGTGTTGGCTTGTTGGACAACATGGGTACGAAAGGTGGGCAAAAACGTGTTGTAAGACGCTGCTTGGAGGCGAAAAAGCATCTCTTGCACGTCAGCGTAAGTGGCAACGTGAGGAAGAAGGTGGGTGATGCGCTGCATGGTTTCAATCTCAAAGGCAACACCGAGCTCATAGGCTTCTAAAAGTCCCATGGGAGGGGTGATGCACGCCGCTTCGTCGTTGACGGGCAAGGGAATTTCGTAGCGCACTAGCAAAGAGGTAAGTTCTGTGATGTGTTGCTGTTTGGCTTCAAGTACCGTTGCAAAAGGGGCAACAAACCCAAAGGTCTCAACGGCCTTTTTGTGCAGGGCAAAGCCATAATACGCATCGCGCAATGCGATGTGCAAGGCTTGGTGCAAGGGAGAGAGCTTAAGGGTGGGGTCTACGTACTTGAGAAAAGGTTTTTTGGCTTTTTTCACTGTTGTATCTCCTTGTAAGCGGCATTGATGCGCTTGGTGACCTCTTGGGTATTGGTTCCTTGGGTTAAATCTTTCCAAAGTTCCATGGGAAGAATGGCTTCGTCGTATTCAATAGTGATGGAAGCAACAATTTTATTGATTTTGATGCGATGGATACCTGTAATCTTTTGGGCCAACCGTTCAATATCTTCAATCTTCCACTCTTTGCCGTGTTCTTTAATCTTTGGGTTTACACGTAAGCGAACGCGGCCTTTGATGTGGTGGATGATGGAAAAATACGAAACCATCTTAACAATTTCTTCTGCACAAATTTTCAACACTATTTCCTTACATGTAATGGTGCAATCCTAGTCTTCTTGGATTTAAAAAAAACTTAAAGTTTACTGATTGTTGTTATCAACTGGCCCGCTTTTCAGGGGAATAACCTCACTTTAAACAGCCTGGCCCCCGCAGGTGTCACAGATGCCATACAAGATGATGGTTTGGTTGATGCCAGTAAACGCGTGGTTTTCGAGGATGAGCCGTTCGCGCTTTTCGAGTTCTTTGTCGTAAAACGTGACAACTTTCCCGCATTTGATGCAGACGAGTTGGTCGTGGTATTCTAGCATCAATCGGTAGGTTTTGAGGGTGTAGGGAGGATAAATAAAGACATGAATCATGCCAAGTTCTTCTAGAAAAGAGAGGGTATTGTACACTGTAGGAAGAGAGATTTTTGACTCTTTGCGCACCCGCAAAGCAATCTCTTCGGCACTTAGGTGAGAAGCGCTAAAAAACAACACCTTTAAAACCGCCTCTCGGTGGGCAGATTCATAATGCCCTTGCTCTTTTGTCATGGCTAAAAAACGTTGGTAGAACGCATCAAAGGCTTTTTTGCCCTCAAGTGTCGTTGGCTTCATAAAGAACCTTTGGAACGAGATGAAAAAGAGACAGCATCAAGGAGGGTAAGTTCTTTTGAAAAAAGCACCCCGTAGTACCGCGTGCCATCGTCATAGCGCGCAAGGTAGTGGAGCGGGTCTTGGATAAATTGAAATTGCATAGAAGTGTAATCAAAATCTGGCAAAGCAAGGGGAACAAATTCCCAGTTTTCCCTTAAAAGAATATGCATTTTCCCTGTGGTATCAATGGCATATCCTGCCAAATGATTGGCGCGGTTTTCGCTGGGGTACATGTAAACAAGCTCAAGTCCCTGAGGTGTTTGAATAGGCTCAAAGGAGGTGATGTCATCGTAGCGTTTGAGGTTGAACAATGCCCCCTTACTGTCCATCAAAAACATCCCAAAGTCATGGGGTTTTAGGTTGGTGTGCTTCCCCCAAACATGGCGCAGTGGAAAGCGAACCCCCGCCTTTTTTGTAAGCTGGGCAATCTCTTGGGAAAGTGCGGTGTCTAAACGCGCGTCTTCGCCGTACACCACGATGCCATCGTTTTGGACATACAAAACTTCCTCAGGAAAAGGAATCATGCTTGTGTTGGCTTTGGGGTTAATAAGGGGAAGTAAGGCTATTTCTTTAGGGCGCAACGCACTGGGTGCGTAGGCAAAACTAAGGCGACTCTCTTTGATTTCTTCCGCCTCAAACACGGTGCCTTCTAGTGTTATGGGCAGCTTTCCTTGGATCTCGAAATTGCGCCAATATACAAAAGGCAACAACCCTTCGTAGGTAAGGCGGTCAAAGGTTTCCCCTTCTTTGGTGCCGTATTCAAACTGGTGTCCGCCAAAATTACGTTGGTAGACAAAGGTGTTCGCAATAGGGGAATAAAAAAGATAATAATGGGTCAGGGGTGTGGTGTAGTGGGCTAAGAAAAACCCCACACCTTTGATGCTTGCAAACCCAAGGGCCAAAAATGCTAACCCAAAAAAGGCAGGAGAGCGCAGGGGTATGTCTTTGATGCGCAAAAAGCTCTCGCCCGCAAGAACCATCAAGAAAAACCCTACGCCCATCCAGCCCAAATCCTCCCAACCAAAGGGAGGTTGGGCATAAATCCAGCCAATCGCAAGGGTGAGGGTGAGCTTAAAAAGGGCGCGCTTTGGGGATTTTTCAAGGATGGCAGCGCTTAGGCCACTGTAAATAAGGAGGCTAGCTAATGCAAAAAAGAAACTGTCTTTTAAGACAATAATTCCCACAGGTGCGGGATAATAGTGCCCCATGAGGGCGTACAAAGCACCGCTAAGAAGCAGGGCAAAGCTCCCTAAAAATGCCACGCCCATGCCAAGGTGTAAGGCCAAAAGGGAAAAAGGGCGCAAGGGAAGGTGGGCAAGAAGTTTCATGCGACCGTGAAGGCGTTCGGGTAAAAACTGCACCATCGCCACTAAGCCGCCAACAAGAAAATAGAGCCACAATAAAGAGGAATAAGGTTTTTCTCCCAAAAAAGAGAAGCGATACCATGCCATGGATTCGGGCTCAACGCTGATGAACAAGTAGCGCACATGGTGCCACAGGGCAAAAGTAGCCCCAAGAAGGATGATGAGGCATAGGGGCACCAAGGGTTTGAGCTTGGTCCACTCTTTGGTAAAAATGGCGCGTATCATTCGTATTTTCCTACAAAGCCTAGAAATTTTTCTTCAAAATCGCATGGAATTTGGGGGAGGTGTTCTACGGTGTCAAAGGTAAAAAGTTTACGCGTTGTGCCGTGGATTTCGATGCGATGGACGGCGATGGAATCAATGGCGTCCGTTTCTTTGAAGGCGTAGCAATGAAAGCTTTCCAAAAAGGTTTCCATGGTGTTGCGGTAGATATGGCCTCCTTTTTGGACAATAAGCATCTCATCAATAAGCCCTACTAATTCCCCCATCACATGAGAAGTCATGAGGACTGTTTTTTGCGTGCTCCTGACGTGGTCTTTGAGGTAGTCAATAAAAAGCCGTCGGTAGCCCAAATCCAGCCCCATGGAATAATCATCCAAAATGAGCAGCTGCGCATCTTGGGCAAACAAAGCACCCAGTACAACTTGGGATTTTTGCCCAAAAGAGAGAGTGGAGAGGCGCTGCGTGTCTTCAAGGCCTGCAAGGCGCACAAGGTCATAAAAATAGTCGCGTTTCCACGCGGGGTAAAAGGCACGAAGGAAGGCTTCGACTTGGCCTACGGTAAAAAAATCATAGGCCACGAAGCCTTCGTGCAACAAGGCAATCTTGCGCTTTGTTGCAGGGGAGAGCGCATGGGTGGGTTCCCCAAAAATCATGCATTCGCCCTGACTTGGGAGGGTGTAGCCCATGAGGATGTTGATGAGGGTTGATTTGCCCACGCCATTTTTTCCTAAAATGCCAAAAACAGATCCCGCTTCAATAGTAAGGTTAAGATCGCGGTAAATCTCTTTTTTGCCATAGGCGTGGCAAAGATGACGAATCTCAATAATGGGGGTCATGGTTGCTTTGGTTTTTTACTTGCACATGACTCGCCACCGCTGCAATTGCAGCCTTTTTTCTTAAACAGTGAATAGTAAATGTACGCTCCGGCCCCAAGGGCAATGAGGATTAAAATAACGGTTTCCATAAAATCTCCTTAGTAGGCATTAAAGTGTGTGATAAACAACGGTTGAAATAAAAACCCTTGGACGCTATCGCACGAAAGAACTTCGGCAAAACGCAAATCTTCTTCGGTTTCAACCCCTTCAAAGATGACCGTTTTGCCTTTGGCGTGGGCAAAGGCGATGAGCCCTTGGATAACGCTTGAGAAAGCATTATCGTAACGCAACTCTTGGATGATGCCACGGTCAAGTTTGAGAACGTGGCAGGCTTTGAGCAAATACAGCGAAAGCATGCTGTTTTCTTGAAGAAAATCATCCACCGCTAGGGTGTAATTTTGGCTCAAAAAAACATCAAAGATCTCTTTGGCATGTAAGGTGGTGTAAGAATTTTCAACCAACTCCACCACAAAATCACTGTGCCGATTAAGGCATGCAAGCACCGCCTTGGAGGCGTGTTTGTCCTCTAAAATATGCGGGTCGATGTTAACATACAACGTCCCCTCACTGGGGCGATGGGCAAACTGAAACGCTTTGAGCGTCGCTTCTGCTTTGCAAAATAAGGCGCGGTCTTCGTGCAAGGCATCAAAGAACACATTGGGAGGAATCACCCTTCCTTGATACACAAAACGCGACAATGCCTCATAACCTAAAACCGTACCACTTTTTAAATGCACTATGGGTTGGTACTCGACCCCATAACTTCCTAAAATCAAGACTTCTTTTGCCATGGAAGCTGTGAAGGTGCAAGAAGGGGAAAAAGGATGAACATAGCTCATAAAGCTCCAATGAATGTAAGGGCCAAAGCCCTTACATGTAAAGATCAAAACGCGTAGGTAGCGTTAAGGGAAAACTTACGATAATCCTCGTCGTTATCGTTGCTGTTGATGTCTGCAAAGATTGCTTCAAAGCTTAACGCATCGTTGTACGAGTAGCCTGCGGTGAGGTTTAACTCTTTTTGTTTTTCATTGGCTGCTTTGGTTCGGCCATAGATGGCACCAAAAGCAAAATCTTGGTACGCGTACTCAAGGGCAGCGTAGTAGGTTTTGGCATTTTCACCAAAGACCAAGTTGCCCTCTTCAAAAGGATTGACATTTTCACCAAGGGTCTCCATACTGCCAACACCTGCTTTTTTACCTGCACGCATGTAACCCGCACTTAATCCTAAATCATAAACGCTAGCTCTGGCTTCCCCGTGCCAAAAGTACCCATTGCTTCCTGCTTCCTCATGACTTTTTGCGCCGTGCAAGGTGGCACCAAAAGCATCAAAGTCCGCATCCGCTTTTAAACCATACCACTTCGCAACGTTTTTGCCATAATAATAGTAAGGGTTAAGGGCAACATGCTCAATTCCTTCATATACCACATCTAGTACCCAACCGCCTTTTTTTTCATTAAAGCGTTCAAATTTTTCCAGTGGCCCATCCACATCGGCAACGGCATATTTTTGGCTGTAAGCAAGGGTAGCAACTGTATCTGGCAACCCAAAATACTGTGCAACGACCGATTCATGGTAGTCTGAAACCCAAACCAAATCAATAGCTTGACGTCCTACATGTAAGGCAAAAAGTTCATGCACATAAGAGATAGTGGCAGTATGAAGTAGCGCACTAGGTTGTCCGTCGTTGTTGTAACCGTCATTTTTTTCGCTCATCTTACCATTGGCACGAAAACCAAGGCCAATCTCAAAGCCTTTATAATTTTCACTTTGGTACTCTAGGCCCACAGAACCCATGGTGTAGCTCTCGTTGGGGGCGTTTTTATAGTTTAGCTTTTGGCCATAAAGGACAAAGTCTCCTGAGAAACTACCGCTTTTGAGCATGTCTTCGATGTCAAAAGCATCTGCGTGTAAAGAGCCTGCCACCAAAAGGGTGGCGGCGATGAGACTAAGTTTTTTGTGCATCATCAATCCTTATTTCATTTCTTTGGCTTGAACCCAAATGACGGCATCTTGGCTAAGTTCTTTGCCCTTATATTCATCATCCGGACCAACACCTAGGGCTGCAAATCCCCACCATCCCGCTTTAGGAATGCCAAAGGTAAATTCGCCGTCTTTGTTGGCTTTAATGGTCATAGTAACAAAGGCATCTTGCGGGGCTTCCACGTGGGGTTTGCCCATGGAGTTTGTTTTAAGATCAACATCGTGGTTGAGGTATTCGACTTCGATTTCTGCAAAGGGTACAGGCTCACCTTCGGTCATGACGATGCCCGTGAAAGTGCCACCTGCCCAAATGGCATAAGGTTTTGTCAACGGTACGATTTCGGCTTTGAGGTTAAACGTCGTGTCCCAATCGCTTGGTGCACCTGCCACATTGACCATCATTTTAGTGATTTGTTGAATGTAGCCATCTTCGTTTTTTTCATAGTAAGGTGTTGGCGTGATGATAAACACGTGGTCGCCCATGCGTCTGGCTTGGTATGTAGAAGCGTACGCTTTACCACTGTTGGCATTACCTTTGAACTCGATAGGCTTAAGGGTGTCGAGTAGGTTTTTTTCTTGCTCACGGTTAATCACAATAAAAGATTCAATCCCTGCAATATCCATGGTGTGTTCATCGGCAAAAGGATGGTTAAACACGTGGCGTAGTTCGATATTTGTAGGTTTTTCAAGAGCGCTTTCTGGTGTGTAAAGCATTTGAAAATGCGCCATCGCACCTGTAGCTAAAACGCCTGCTGCAACCAGTGAACCTAAAAACTTCTTTCTCATGCGAACTCCTTAATGTAAGTGTAATAATAATCTTTCTCAATGAAAAACAATAGACCTCTTGTAAAATCAAACAACAAGAGCGCCAATGCCGTTACTGAATGATATCTTTGCCTTGAATGACGACTTGGTGGCCTTCGCCTGCATCAAAGATAGCTTGGTAATCGCCCGCGGGCTTTTTAAACGTAAACTCACTGTGTTGGTCCATCTTGCCACTTTCAAGGGTATTGCCCCCTTGTTTAACAAAAAAACCAACCCCGCTTGCACTGCTTCCATCGCTAAAGCCGCCTTCGCACGTAATAGTGCCATCCCCGTTGTCAAAACAACTCATAAGCGCCGAATGCGCAAACAGTGAACCTGCTGCAAGTAAACTTGCAAAAACAATTTTCTTCATTTTCTCTCCTTTAGTTAAGATTTATTAAAACGAAAACCACCACTCCAATTGATGCGTTTTTGCGGCAAACTTCCCATCAGAAGCGTTAGGGCAATAACTACACCATAAAAGAGCGCAAAGGCCTCTAGGCCACTCCAACCAAACCCTGTGCCAAGGGTAAAGATGAGTGATGAGGCCAAAAGTCCCAGTGTAATGGGGAAAAAGATGGCAAAAAGCATCCATTTGTAGCTTCCCGTTTGGAGTTTCACCACAATCATCGTGGCGATACAAGGGGGTGTTAAGAGCATGAAAATAATAATAGCTGCGGCATGCAAGGGGGTGTAGCCGCTGTTTTGTGCCATGGCTTCTTCCGCTCTTAAGTTATCTGCCGCGTTGCTTTCATAGATGCTGCCCAGTGTTGCTACCGCGGATTCACGGGCGGCAAAAGAGCTTAAAAAGGCCACGTTGATTTTCCAATCAAAACCCGCAAATTGTGTGATGGGCTCCAAAGATCGGCCGATGAAGCCAAGGAGTGAACTGGCAACCTTGTCGTTTTTCATCTCTTGCAAAATGCCCCGTCGGTCACGGGAGAGGTTGCGCAAATGGCGGTTGATGGTGCGTGCTTCTGCGTCACCTTCAGGAGGCTTGATAAAGGTCATGTAAAAGGGTGCCTTTGCTTCAAAGGCTTCATCAATACTTCCCGCTTGCGCAGGACTTGCGGACATGCGTCTGGCGCGGTAGTCATCATAGGTGTTTAACAGCCCCGAAACACTCTCACGCGTGCTTAACTCTTTGGCGTAAGAAGTTTTAGCGGTTTGAGCGTAAAAAGAGGTAAGCAAGGCTTCGCTTCGCGCGTCGTAGCTCGCTTTTTGTTCTTTGCTAAGGCCAGGAAGCTCTAGCATGACAAATAAGACAATGGCTACGGCAAGAACGATTGTTCCTACTTTTTTGATGTACATCCATACCCGTTCAAAGGCTCTAAAAATGACCCCTTTGATGGTGGGAAGATGGTAGGGGGGGAGCTCCATAACAAAGGGGGACGTTTCCCGTGTTTTTAAAACGGTTGTTGTTAAAAGTTTGGCAACAATGAGGGCAACAAAAAGGGTCACGGTAGAGATAAAAAACATCATCAGTGCCATTTGTGCTTCAAAAAATGCCCCTAAAAGTAGGGTGTAAAAAGGCACCTTTGCGAGGCAGTTCATGTACGGCACCGCCAAAATGGTCGCCATGCGCGCCCGCTCATCGGCAATGCCCTTGGTCGCCATGACACCAGGGACCGCGCACCCGCCTACAAAGGCACCGCCTAATACAAGAGGAAGGGTGGATTGGCCATGGAGGCCAAATTTTTTAAAAATGCGGTCTAAGATAAACGCCATGCGTGGCATGTAGCCCACGTCTTCTAAAATAGCGATGAGGGCAAAGAGGATGAGGAAAATAGGGATGTAGTTTAATAGTGCATTGGCGCTGTTGACCATCCAAATAGCAAAATCCGTGATTATGGGCACTTGTGTAAAGTCCGCTTCGGGGGAAATGCTGATGATGAAGTTTTTAAAAGCGGCTAAAAGGGGCCACGTGTAGTCGGTGAGTTTGTAGCCATAAACGATGGAGGATTGGTAAATCAAGAAGATGATTAAAAACAAGATGGGAAAAGAGAGCCAACGGTTGAGGATGATGCTATCCGCAATATCTGTGGCGGTTTTTTTGCCTTGTTGTTTTTCGACGACACTTTGATGGTAGATGACATCGGCCGAGTCATAGCGAATGGCGGCTAAAAAACTCTCCACATCTTTGTCGTATTGGCGGTGAAAATCTAAACATTTTTCACGAATGGCAAGGGTTGTCTTGGGAAGCTTTTCTAAAATAACACTGTCGCCCTCAAGGGCCTTGATGGCAAGCCAACGGCGAGAGGCTTGCAGGGCATCTGTTGGCAATAAGGCTTCGGTTTCTTGGATAAAGGGTTCAAGTTCTTCGTAGTTGATTTTAAATTCATTGTATGGGGTGGTTTGGGCTTGAATGATAGCGTCGATGATGGCTTCTTTTCCCTCGCCCTTGGAACCACTCGCGGGAATAACAGGACATGAGAGCATTCGCGCTATTTTTTGAACATCGATTTCCATTCCACGGCGTTCTGCTACGTCCATCATGTTGAGCACTACCACCACCGGTTTCCCGATTTCTAGGAGCTGAAAGGTAAGGTAGAGGTTGCGCTTGATGTTGGAAGCATCGACGATATTGACGATAATATCAGGGTTTTCGTTTAAGATAAACTCTTTAGCCACGCGCTCTTCAAGGGAGTAAGAGCTAAAAGAGTACGTGCCAGGAAGGTCGACGACTTCGATGGTTTGGCCCTGATGGGAAAAGGTGCCAGATTTCTTCTCAACCGTGACACCGGGGTAGTTGGCGATGTGTTGCTTGAGGCCACTGATAAGGTTAAAAATGGTCGATTTGCCACAATTTGGCTGACCTGCGAGGGCGACTTTAATCATACAAGTTCTACTTCTACTAGTTTTGCTTCACTTTTGCGCAAAGAGAGTAGGTAGTTATGGATTTTTAATTCCATGGGATCGTATAAGGGGGCTTCACGTACGACACTCACGTGTGCACCCAACACAAAGCCCATGTCTAAGAGTTTGTATTTGAGTGCGTTGTTGGCGTGAATCTTGACGATTCTACAAAGGGTTCCACTGGCAAGTTCATCTAAACACATGTTAACCTCTTTTCTTCAGTATCGCTTTTGATAATCATTCTCGAACTATAAGAAAAATGAGCTTAAAAGGAGATGAAAATAACTGAGATTACATAAAAATTTTGAGTGATTATAAATTTAAATTTTTGTTAAGGCGAAGAGGTTAAGTGGCGAAAAATAGCCTTACATGTAAACCCTGAAAGTGCGTCCAAGTAAAATATCTTGGACGCTATAGGGCGAAAACCGTTTGATTTTTCCCATTGTTTTTGGCGCGAAGCATCGCTTCATCGACGCGGTTAAAAAGAGAATTTAGGGTGTCGTCCTCGTGAAAGGCACTCACCCCAAGGCTGATGGTTAGGGTGCCTTTGATGAGGGTGTTGATGGGAGCGTGGGAGAGGAGGGCATGACGAAGTTTTTCACCCACTTGGAAGGCTTCTTCTTTGGTGGTGTTGGGGAGCAAGAGGGCAAATTCTTCTCCGCCCCAACGGGCAAGGATGTCCGAATCTCGAACGGTTGTTTTGGCGCAAAGTGCCACTTGCTCCAAGACAGTATCTCCTGCGAGGTGTCCTAGGGTGTCGTTGATGCGTTTAAAATCATCAATGTCAAACAAAATAGCACTCAAGGGTGCTTTAGTGCGGCGATGCAAGGTGGCGAGTGTGTGAAAGTGGTTGTCAAAGGTACGGCGGTTGTAAAGCCCTGTGAGGGGGTCTTTGGCCGCAAGGGATTCGAGCTGTTTTTGGTACGTGTTGATGGTAAAGACAATGATGGCAGCCACAATGCCTGTGACCAAGAGAGAAAGAAGCAAGTTGCCTAAAAAGTTTTTTTTGAGTTCACCTGTAAAGTCTGAGGTATTGGCTTCAACAAATAAAAAAAGATTGAGTTCGGGGATGTATTTTGAGTTGACAATAAAATGATTTTTGCCCGATTGGTATTCAAACTGTACGGATTCGTTTTTTAACGCTTCGCGGGAAAGGGAAGCTAACCCTTCGATGGCAACCAAGGAATCCGCGGCCTTGACCCCCTCTTCAATCAGTAAAATCTCTCCTGCTGCATTGGTAAAAAAGACGTTAAATTTGTAAGTTTCACGAAAATATTTGAGCATTTCATGGACATAAGAGACGTTAATGCCAATGCCAGTTGCCCCCATGAATGCACCTTCCTCGTCGAGGATTTTGTAGTTGATGAACATAATAAGGCCATGGCTGAGGTGTTCGTTGAAATCAAGGTTAATCTCATACTCTTCGGGCAATTTTTTAAAATCAAAATACCACGCGTTGGCAGGATTAGAAGGAGAAACCACATCGATAATGCCCGTGGGGTGGTAGTAGTTTCTTGTAAAATCAGAGACCAAAAAGGTGGTAAACATATTGTATTTTTCTTTAAAGGTGTCGAGGTATTCGTAGATTTTTTCGGGGTTTTGCTCGCCGCGTCTTAACCACTCTTTTACAAAGGTGTCGTGCGCCATCATGGAAGAGACCAGGGTAGGTTGAATGAAATGTTTTTGAATCTCGGTGTAAATATTGTCGATAGAAAGAGGAAGTGAGCGTTCTTTGAGCTCCATGTCACTGCTTTGAAGGGAGTGGTAGTAGTTTAACAAAGAGGAACCAAGGGAGACAGAGATCAGTAGCAAACAAATCGTGCTAACCACTTTGTATTTTAAATGCATTAAGAATTCCTTATGATAGTGGGCGCCATTTTAACCAAGGATTCCTTTGGTTTTTTGTAATAATCCCGTGTAAAGTGAAATAAGGGTGGGTGTGCTAAGGGCGCAATCGCGCGCTTTGGTGACAAGGTAGCCTGTGAGGGCCTCAAGTTCGCTAGGGTTGCCTGTGCGAATGTCTAGTTGCAAAGAGGTGGTGGCACCATAGGGAACCTTGGTTTGGGCTTGTTCGTATGCTTGGGCGATGTGGGTTTCATTGAGGGCAACACCTTGCGTATTGGCGATGGCAACCACCTCGGTTAAAAGCGCACGCACTTGTTCGCTTTGTTCTTTCATGAGCCAGCCAATGGGTTTGTCATAAAAAGCAGTAAGGGTGCCAAAAACACTGATAAAAAGGTATTTTTTCCAACACGCAAGACCAATATCTTCGCTAATTTTAAAGGGCATATCGGCATTGTTAAAAGCCATGGCAAGCTGGTATAAGTAAGGATGGGGTGTGTCTTCTTGGCCAGCTATGAGTAAAAATACGCCCCCGTATTTTTTAATGACGCCGGGTGCTTGCAGGTTGGAGAGGATATAAAGGCACGCCGAGGCGATGGGGTTATGGGGAAAAACCTGCGCCAAGGTCGTCGCGTGTCCTAGGCCATTGCACAGGGCAAACAAAAGGGTGTTTTCGTCCACACACGGCACCATGTGCCATGCAGCTTCTTTTAAATCATAGGATTTGGTGCAAAAAATGACCACATCAAAGGGAGCAAACTGCAGGGGAGTTTGGGTGAAATTGTCTCCTAGGACGCGAAATTCGTGTTCTTCGTCGTGTACTAAAAGCCCGTGGTTTTGGATTGCTTCTAAGTGCTTTCCCCGTGCAACGACGGTTACGTCCGCCTCCTTGGCATGGATGAGTTTTGCCCCAATATACCCGCCGATTCCTCCTGCTCCAACGATGGCTATTTTCATCTGTTTTCCTTATGTGTGCATAACGTGACATTAACATTGCTTGGCTATAATACCATGAAATTTTGAATGACCATCAAAGGAGAGTTGTGTGAGAGCCCTTAGCGTTCTAGTTTTTACCGCTTTACAGCTTTACGCTTCTGTGTATTATGCAAAAGTTGAACCCGTTGAAGTGTATACAATCAAAGCAAGTACAAGCGGGACTGTGAGTCACATTGCCCGAGACCAAGAAGGTATGGTGGCTTCAAATTTGGTGGTGGTGCAACTAGATGATGCCTTGGATAAGGTAGAGCTAGAACGTTCACGTCAAAAACTTGTGGCCCTTCGTGGGATGCAAGAAGCAACCCGTGAGAGTTTGCAAAACCTTGAAGCCATTGCCGCTGTCAAAGAAGACCAATACGCGCGCGTTAAAGATTTAAAAACCAAGGCGCAATCCGCCAAAGAAGCCGAGTACATTGCCTTGGTCACCGCTCAAAACCAAGCTATCTCTACCCGCTCCACCTTGCACAACCTTGAGAGTCAGATTGTGGAGTTGCGGTTTAAAATTGAAAGCTTGGAAGATACCATTGCCAAAAAACGTATCGTGGTTGACAATATGCTTGTGTATGCCTTACATGTAAACGCACGCGACTACGTGAGTGTGGGAACAACACTGGTGGAAACCCACGATGTGCGCCACGGGAAACTCACCTTGTTTCTCAATGCCAACGACGCCCAAACGGTTGGCGAAAAAACCATTTACCTTGACGATGTGGCGACACAGATAAAACTGGACAAGCTTTGGCCTGTAGCCGACGCACAAAACATTTCATCCTATAAAGCAGAAATCATCATCCCCTCTCCCACGCTATTTTCGCGCCTTGTGAAGGTGGAGTTTAAGTAGGTGAAACGCACCACCTGTCCACTGGATTGTTTTGATGGGTGCAGTGTCGAGTACGACGCGGGAAAACCCCTGCGCGCAGAAAAAAATCATCCTATCACGCAAGGGTACTTGTGTCCCCATCTAAACCGTTGGTTTGACCATCCACGCCTTGAAAAAGCGCGGGTGGAGGGCAAGGAAGTGCCTCTTGCGACTGCCCTTAAAACAACCATTGCTACGCTCAAACAAACCCCTCCTGATAAAATCCTTTTTTACAAAGGAAGTGGCAACCTAGGCCTCATGCAAGGGGTCACCAAACTCTTTTTTGCCAAGCACGGTGCCGTGATTGCTAAGGGAAGCTTGTGCGATGAGGGCGGTGCTTTTGGCATAGAACAAGGGCGCGGCCTTAACCTAACACTCTCTCCCTTACATGTAAAAGAAGCCGAAGTGGTGGTGCTGTGGGGAAGAAACCCTACCGTAACCAACACGCACATGCTCCCTTCCCTTAAGGGCAAAACGGTGATTGTCATCGACCCTGCTGCTATTATGCCCAATGCGCAGTTGCATCTGGCTATTCGTCCTCGCGGGGATGTGTATCTGGCCTTGCTTTTAGCGCGCATTGCTTACATGGAACAGCTTGAAGATACGGCGTTTATCGAGGCGCGCACGGAAGGGTTTGGGGAGTTTAAAGAGTTGTTTTTATGGACGCCTATTCGGACTCTAGCACAACACTGCGGCCTTTCCTTGGAAGATGTTGCCCACATGTTAAACCTCATGAAAGGCAAGAAAGTTGCCTTTTTGGTGGGCACAGGAGTGCAACGCTATGCCCATGCTCATGTGGTACTACGCGCCATCGACTCGTTTGCGGCCATGATGGGGTGGCTAGGAACGCGAGGAAGCGGGGTAGGGTACTTAAGCGATAGCGGTGCAGGGTTTACTTCTCCTTTTAAAGTCACTTCCAAGGAAGCTTCCTTGGTGAATGTGGATTTTTCTGCTTATGATGTGGTGGTAGTGCAAGGAGGAAACCCTGCCTCACAGATGCCCGCATCTGCTCTAGTACGGGAGCGTTTGGGGCGTACCCCTTGCGTGATTTACCTTGGGCTTCATGAAAATGCCACCTCAGACCTTGCTCACATTGTCTTGCCAGCGAAAAGCTTTTTGGAAAAAGATGACCTCAAAGCAAGCTACGGGCACCATTTTTTAGGCCGTATGCCAAAAATAGTGGAAAATGAAAACGCCCTGAGCGAGTACGCCTTTTGCGCCGCGTTGATGGAAGCCTTTGGGTACGAGGCGCTCAAGTCCGAAGATGCTTACCTTGAAGATTTTTTAGCTTCAGGCGGCGTGGAGAAAGAGGGACGATGGCAAAACCGCCTTTATGAGACGTGGCCTTACGAAGAGACCTTTTACACCCCAAGTGGAAAATTTTTCTTTTTAGAAGAGTTTGATGATGCTTTGGAGGGGGAGGGGATGTGGTTGATTTTTGCCAAGTGGCCCCGTGCGCTCAACTCCCAATTTTCGCCCCACCATGCTTTACATGTACCGCCAGCATTGGGCTTGAGTGAGGGGGAAGAGGTTCGTCTTTCAAGCCGCTATGGCACCTGTGTGTATACGGTAAAAAACGATGCTAGGTTGCGTGAAGATACTTTTTTGCTTTACTCAGGAGCCGCCAATGCCAATGCGATTACTCCTTCTTTTGAGAGCGAAGAGGGTCGCAGTGCTGCGTATCAAGAGATGCATGTGCGTTGGGAGCGCGTGTGAGGGCGGCACAACTTTTAGAAGATGCCTTGTTGCTTGTGGAGCAAAATTTCTATTTTTTGCATGCGGGGCAATTTTTTGGCAAGCTTGCCAAGACCGCTCAGTTTGATGAGACGCTTTTTGAAGTTTCTTTGGTGTGCGACAACATTCACACGTACCATTTTCATCCAAAATTTACCAAAGCGGTATTAGAGGATGCCAAAGAAAACAGTGGCGAAGTGAGCTTGTTTGATTATTTTGTGGCATTTAATGCTTTTCGTGGCATTTGCATGGCAATGGTTGAAGCGTTGCGGTTTGATTCGTCTTTTTCTGATTTTTTACACGCCCGTTTGGGCCCGCGGTACGAAGATTTTTTCGACCTTCTCTCCTTTGTACGCAACGTGCTTTCCCATAACATCCACGCCGAAATCGCTTTGAATGCCAAAGATTACGAAGGCACCCTTAAGCGCATCCGCCGCATGGGACGCAATCCTGATGTGTGCTTTACCTTTGTGTATGCGTACGATTTACCTGAAATCTCCCCGCCTTATGAGGGGTATGGCTTTACATGTAGCGTCAATTTTGAAGCCCTTGAAGAGGGGATGGAATTTTTAGAAATCATCCCCTTGTGGGAGCTTTTTATGGTGAGTGAGTTGTGCTTTAACCTCACTCAGGCGTTTAGAGGAAATACTGCCAGTAACTTAGCGCAATAAAGGTCGTCAAGCCGATGGCCAAAAGGTTTAGAACAAGGCCAAAGCGCATCATCGTAAAGGTGTTGACCACGCCCGTACTCATCGCAACGGCATTAGGCGGGGTGGCGATGGGGAGCATGAAGGCGTAGCTTGCGCAAATGGTAGCTACCATCATCAACAGTTCAATCTGAATATTGGCCATTTTTCCAAGGGCAAAAATGATAGGCAAGGCGATGGAAATGAGCGCGGTATTGCTTGTGATTTCGGTAGTAAAGGTAATGAGCGCGGCGACGCACAAGATGAGCATGAAGGGCGAAAAGTCGGAAATCGCCATCAAGTAGCTTGCGATGGCTGTGGCAAGTCCCGTGTCAGAAAATGCCCGCGCAATGGAAAAGCCCGCGCCAAATAAAAACATAATCTCATAAGGCACTTTTTTACTGTCTTCCCACTTCAAAAAGCCAATCTTAGGGAAAAACATCACAAGACCAAAGCCCAGTAAAATGACGCTCTCATTAATCCCAAGGCCATTGTAGTAAGGCTTAATGGGCGAGTTGACAAATAACAAAGCAATCAAACCTCCCAAAATCCACAATAAACGCTTTTGGTCTTTGCTGATGGTTTTGCTGTTGTCGATTTCCCGCACGTTTTGGGTAAATTTCAAGCCAAAGGTAAGCACGAAACATGAAGCGACGAGCATCATGGAAGCCAAGGGAAGGGTAAGCATAATCCACTTAACAAAGGGGATGAGCTCCATCCCTTCTTTTTGCATGAAGCCTAGCAAAATCATATTAGGCGGGGTTCCAATAGGCGTGATGATGCCCCCAATGCTTGCGCCATAAGCGATGGCGAGGATGAAGCGGATTTTGAGTTGCATCTCGGAGGTTAAAAAAGAGGCAATAGGGATGAGCAACAATGCAGCAGTGGTGTTGGAGAGAAAGGAGCTTAAAATCGCCGCTGTGGTGGCGAGGGAAAAGATGATGCCCCGTGGGGTTGAGGGGAAGACATTGAGAATTTTAGAGGAGATAAACTCGTGCAAATGAATCTTTTCTGTCGCTACGGCCAAAATAAATCCGCCCAAAAAGAGGTAGATGATAGGATTGGAGTAATTGGGGGCGGTCATGGTGATGCTGATGATACCAAGAGAAGGAAAAAGCACGATAGGCAAAAGAGAGACAACCCCTACAGGAAGGCCTTCGTTGGTCCACATGGTGACTAAAAAAGCGATGAGCCCGATGAGTCTTGCTTGGTTTTCATTAAACACCAAAAGGCCGATTCCGTAGCCAATAAGGCCAATCACTAAGCCCATGGCGATGAGCTTGAGTTGCATTTCTTGGGTTTTTTCTTGTGGCATGTGTGCTCCCGTATTGGTAAAATAAAGTGAACTACTCTACTATCGGTAGGGATTTTAACACGGGCATGGGAGATTATTGGGATGTTTCAACGCTTTACATGTAAGGCATTGAAAAAAGAGGGCAAGGTGTGTAAAATAGTTACACACCCTCTTTTTTAGGAATTTTTGGGTTACAAAGAGGGTGCTTTTTGACTCGCTTAAAGAAAATACTGCCAGTAGCTTAGGGCGATGAAAGTGACAAGGCTGATGCCTAAAAGATTAAGCACAAAACCTATGCGTATCATCGTAAAGGTGTTGACGACCCCCGTGCTCATAGCGATAGCATTGGGTGGCGTGGCGATGGGAAGCATGAAGGCGTAGCTTGCGCAAATGGTGGCCACCATCATTAACAGTTCAATCTGAATATCTGCCACTTGCCCAAGGGCAAAGATGATGGGCAAGGCGATGGAAATGAGCGCAGTGTTGCTCGTGATTTCGGTGGTAAAGGTCATAAGCGCGGCCACACACAAAATCAACAGCAAGGGCGGGAAACTAGAAATCGCCATCAAATACCCCGCGATAGCCGAGGCAAGCCCTGTTTCAGAAAATGCCCGCGCAATGGAAAAGCCCGCGCCAAATAAAAACATAATCTCATAAGGCACTTTTTTACTGTCCTCCCACTTCAAAAAGCCAATCTTGGGGAAAAACATCACAAGACCAAAGCCCAGTAGAATCACGCTCTCATTAATCCCAAGGCCGTTGTAATAGGGCTTGACGGGCGAGTTAACAAGCAATAGCGCCACCAAGCCTCCCAAAATCCACAACAAACGTTTCTGGTCTTTGCTGATGGTTTTGCTGTTGTCAATCTCCCGTATGTTTTGGCTAAATTTTAGCCCAAAGGTGAGGACAAAGCACGACATAACAAGCATCATGGAGGCCAACGGGGCCACTAGCATGATCCATTTGACAAAAGGAATCATCTCCATCCCTTCTTTTTGCATGAAGCCTAGCAAAATCATATTAGGCGGGGTTCCAATAGGCGTGATGATGCCCCCAATGCTTGCGCCATAAGCGATGGCGAGGATGAAGCGGATTTTGAGTTGCATCTCGGAGGTTAAAAAAGAGGCAATAGGGATGAGCAACAATGCAGCAGTGGTGTTGGAGAGAAAGGAGCTTAAAATCGCCGCTGTGGTGGCGAGGGAAAAGATGATGCCCCGTGGGGTTGAGGGGAAGACATTGAGAATTTTAGAGGAGATAAACTCGTGCAAATGAATCTTTTCTGTCGCTACGGCCAAAATAAATCCGCCCAAAAAGAGGTAGATGATAGGATTGGAGTAATTGGGGGCGGTCATGGTGATGCTGATGATACCAAGAGAAGGAAAAAGCACGATAGGCAAAAGAGAGACAACCCCTACAGGAAGGCCTTCGTTGGTCCACATGGTGACTAAAAAAGCGATGAGCCCGATGAGTCTTGCTTGGTTTTCATTAAACACCAAAAGGCCGATTCCGTAGCCAACAAGGCCAATCAAAAGGCCAATCATAATGAGTTTTATCTGCATTTCCTGGGTTTTTTCCTGCGGCATGTATTCTCCCCTGTAGTTTAAGATAAAAGAAGTCTTGTTTTGATTGTAACGAAGGGGTGGGAGATTATTGAGATGTTTTTGGTTCTTACATGTAAAGGAAAAAAAAGAAAGAAAAGATGTGTAGAATCGTTACATAAAAAAAGGGTTTTTGCGCAAAACACGCGCAAAAACCCTCCTTGACTTCTTGTGAAAGAAGAGGCTAAACCGCTTCTTCGTCCGTTTCACCTGTTCGGATTCGGACTATCTTTTCAATGTCGCTTACAAAGATTTTTCCATCGCCAATCTTGCCTGTTTTGGCCGCGGAAATGATAGCGTGAAGGACTTTGTCCAACATCTCATCTTTCACTACAAGTTCGATTTTAACCTTGGGCAAGAAATCTACCACATACTCAGCACCTCGGTAAAGTTCCGAGTGGCCTTGTTGGCGACCGTACCCTTTGACCTCGCTGACAGTCATTCCCGTAAGTTCGAGTTCTGTCAGTGCCTCTTTCACGTCTTCGAGTTTAAAAGGCTTGATGATTGCTTCAACTTTTTTCATACTCTCTCCTTATCGGTTAATCTTGCTAAATTCTGGGTACGCTTCCAAGCCACACTCGTGAACATCAAGTCCTTCGTATTCTACCTCTTCGCTCACACGAATGCCCACGGTGATTTTAAGGATATACCATACAATAAAGGAAACGACAAAGACAAATAAGCCAATCACAACAATCCCTTTGACTTGTGCAATGATGGAAACATCAGGGTTAAAGATACCCACAGCTAGGGTTCCCCAGATACCACACACCAAGTGAACACTGAGCGCTCCAACGGGATCATCAATGCGCAGTTTGTCAAAGAAAGGCACCGCAAGGATAACCAAGATACCACCCACAAGGCCGTCGATAAAGGCAACATTCATCCCTAAATCTGGACCCGCTGTTACAGCAACCAAACCACCAAGTGCGCCATTAAGCACCATGGTTAAGTCCACACGCTTGTAAATGATTTGCGTTAAAATCATTGCGGTAATGGCGCCAGTGGCTGCTGCCATGTTGGTGCTCGCAATGACCGAAGCGATACCATCAATGTCTTCTTTGCTACCAAGGGCAAGCTGTGAGCCGCCGTTAAACCCAAACCATCCCAACCAAAGGATAAACGTACCCAAGGTTGCAAGGGGAAGGTTAGAGCCAGGAATTGCTTTGATACTGCCGTCTTTGCCGTACTTGCCTTTGCGCGCTCCTAAGAGTAAGACACCCGCTAATGCAGCCCAACCGCCAACACTGTGAACGATGGTAGAACCCGCAAAGTCAGAGAAGCCTTCAATCAAACCACCAAGTTCAGATCCGCCCCATGTCCAGTGGCCTTGAAGGGGATAAATAAAGGAGGTGAGCACAAAAACAAAGATAGTAAATGGCCACAATTTCATGCGCTCAGCAACGGCACCTGAAACCACAGAAGCGGCTGTTGCGACAAAAACCATTTGGAAAAAGAAGTCTGCCATGGTGGGATAGTCGCCGCCACTTTCAACTACAACAGGGCCAATGCTTCCAAAAAGCGCATTGCCATCACCGTACATCAAGTTGTACCCAATAAAGTAGTACGTGATACCTGCTAATGCATAAAGCGTGATATTTTTGGTCAAAATGGTGGCGGTATTTTTGGACCGTGTAAGTCCCGCCTCCAGCATCGCAAAGCCTGCAGCCATCCACATGACCAAGGCACCCATGATGACGAACAAGAAGCCATCAAGAACATATTTTACATCAGCAAAGTTTTCCATTTGCTCTCCTTTTTGAAATGTTGGAAGCAGTATAACAGGTAAATTGATTTTAAATAAACACTTGAATGATTAAAATATAGGCAATTCATTTAAAAATGCCCTGAAGGAGGGCTTGAAAAAATGCAAAAATGCAAAAATGAAGACAGGGCGAGGCTTTTGATAGGGGCGCGGGGTTTTTTTCTCTTGGCGTGTGGGGAAGAAAAACGGCTTTGTGGCGCAAGAAGGGAGGAGGGTTTTTTAAAAAAAGAGCCGAAATGTTAAAAAAAGAGGAATCGAAAGGCTAAAAAATGATTAAAAATTAATCATTCTTAACGGGCAGGTTGGGGGATGTTAAAACGTAGGCGAGCATGAAATAAACGCCTATAAAAAACATTATCGCCCCAATGGTTGCGGAGATAATCCCTGTAAGGAAGTACATCCCTCCCATTAAAAGCCCATAAATCACCAAGTAGACCCCCGCTTTTAAACTCGGTTTGGGGAGAGCGTAGAGAAGAAAAAGAGGCATAAAAAAATGCAAAACAACGATGCAGGTAATTTTGACGAAGCACTCAAGGATGGAGGTGGCCAATGTTTCATAGGTGTACGTGATGAGCAAGGGAATAAGGTAGATAGAGACAAAGAAGCCTCCGATAACAACAAGTGTTAATACAATGCGTGTGAGTTCGAATAATAAATGAGACAACACAGCAACCCTTCATGGTTTTTTGAATTATATCAAAAATAATTTACTTTTAGTAAACAAGGTAAAAAATAATTATTTTTTACCTTGGCTTAATTCTTTCGTGTTAAGGTATTTTTGGTCGATTCTTAAGTATTAACACACTAGAATTACATCCCTAATCTAGGAGCTTGATTGAAGACATATCATAAGGTTTTGCTTACACTCTTCGTTGTCCTTGTGGGGCTTCTGTTTATTAAAGCGTATAAGGATTATGCACAAATCAAAAGCGTGTACCAAACGGTTGCCCTTGAAGAATCCAGAACACTGGTAAATGCGGTGATGGCCTTTGAGGAAGCGTACCAGCGTGCTTTTTTAGAGCATAAAGTTGTGATTGACCCCGCTTTAACCCCCTTTTCTTCTCGCAATATTACAGAACACCTTACGCAAAAATTTGATGGGGCCATCAAAGAAGTGCGGGTGCAGCATATAAAAAAAGATTCCTCCGAGGTGTTTATGCGCGATGCCCATGCTTTGAACTATTTTCTGGCACACCCTGACGCAAAAGAGTATTTTAAAGCCGAAAAAAATGGAACTTATTATTATGCGGCACCTTTTTATGCCCATGCGCTGTGCGTTCTTTTTTGTGAGGATGGGCACCAAGAGGGGGATTTGGTAGGGGTGATTGGCGTGGAGGGGAAAAATAGCGCCTTGCTAAACTCCTTGCGCCGCGAGTACATGTATGCGATGGCGGTGTACGCTGTCGTGGGCATGATGGTGTACGTGCTGTTGGGGTATTTTGTGCGAAAAGCGTATGTGCGCGACGAGCATTACCGTGTCACGTTGGAGAAGGAACTTAAGGAACATTTGGAGATGCTTAGCCAAAAAAGTGAAGAGATGCACTACCAAATTTTCCACGACGCCCTCACTAACCTCCCCAACCGCAACCAACTCACCCAAGACCTTGCTGCTAAAAAAGGCAACGCCCTAGCCCTTGTCAACATCGATGATTTTAAACAAACCAATGATTTTTACGGCCAGGAAATTGGCGATGAGGTGTTGGTTTCTTTGGGGCAGTTGGTCTTGAGTTTTGCCAAGGAGCACCGCGCCCATGCGTACAAACTGCATGCGGATGAGTATGCGATTGTGCTTTCGTGCACCGTTCCTCGGGTGTTGGAGAAGAAGATTCACGCCTTACAAGAAGAACTGCGCCAATTTGTGTTGATTACCGATGAAGACCATGACATTGACATCATGGCGACCGTTGGTGCAGCCATTGGCGAGGAAACCTTGTTAGCCCATGCGGACATGGCGCTAAAAAGGGCAAAAAAAGAGCGCATTTCCTACTTGCTGTATGAGCCATCGATGGAAATCAAAGAAGAGTATGAAAAAAACATCGAGTCTTCCCGTAAACTTAAGCGCGCCATCCATGATGACCGCATTGTTCCGTATTACCAAGCGATTGTTTCTCTTGAAGATAAAAACGCCAAGCGCTACGAAGTGCTGATGCGCCTCATGGATGAAGAGGGGGGCGAAGTGTTGCCGGGCTCTTTTTTAAATGTGGCGAAAAAAAGCAAGCTGTACCCTCAGTTGACGCGGATTGTTATTAGTAAAAGTTTTGAAGCGATGCGCACCCGCGACGCTTTTTTCTCGGTAAATGTTTCCATCATGGATATTTTAAACCCCAAAACCGTGGCGTTTATTGTCGACAAAATTGACCAATTTCCCCAGCCAAAGCGCATCACCTTTGAGATTTTAGAAAGCGAAGGGATTGAGAATTACAAAGAAGTGTTAGAGTTTGTGCGCCAAGTCAAGGCCAAAGGCTGTAGCATCGCCATCGATGATTTTGGTTCGGGGTATTCGAGTTTTGAGCATATTTTAAACTTACATGTAGACGTGCTAAAGATTGATGCCTCACTCATTCGCTTCATCGATACCAACAAAAACGCGCGCATTACCGTGGAAACCATCCTCTCCTTTGCGAAAGCCTTGGGCATTAAAACGTGCGCGGAATTTGTCCATTCTAAAGAGGTTTACGATATTTTGGAGGAGATGGGAGTGGATTATGTCCAAGGCTATTACCTTGCTAAACCGCTCCCTTTGGAAAAGCTTTAGTGCAAGAGTTTGTCGATTAGCTCTTTGTATTTTTTCTCAATCACGTGCCGCTTTTTCTTAAAGGTGTTGGTCAGTTCAACACCGGGTTTAAATTCTTCGCTTAAAAAATGAATGTTTTGCAGTTTTTCAAAGGGTTTGAACCCTTTTTGCGGGTGCAAGAGTTCGTTCATCTTGGATTTGATTTTTTGGGTGAGGGTTTTATTCTCAAGCAGTTGTTCAACGCTGTGCACCACTTCGCCGTATTGTTCTAACACGTAGTCTTTGAGCTTTTCAAAATCAGGCACGATGAGTAAGCCTAGCCCCTTTTTGTCGTGTCCTACGAGGATGGCATCGGTGATGAAAGGGAGCATGGAAAGGGTGGATTCAATGCGGCTAGGATCGACGTTTTCGCCGTTGGCTAGGACGATGATTTCTTTAGAGCGCCCCGTGATGAGCAATTCGTGCCCGAGGGTAAATTTGCCCAAATCCCCTGTTTTTAAAAATCCATCTCCTGAGAATGTTTTGGCATTTTCTTCGTGGGCTTTATAATACCCTGGCGTGACTTGGGGGCCTTTGACCCAGATTTCTCCCACTTCGCCGATGGGCACGTCGCCGCCTGCTTTGTTGACAATGCGCAGTGTCGTGCCAGGTACAGCGTAGCCAAGGGTGCCAAACACGTCGCACAATACCCCGCGTCCTGCGATGGCAGGGGCGCATTCGGTCATGCCATAGGCGTTGACGATGCGAATCCCAAGGGCGTCAATCCACTCGTCCAAATACTCAGGCAAACTCCCTCCGCCGCTAATGGCAAGGCGCAAGCGTCCGCCAAATTTTTCTTGTACCAACGTGAGCTTCTTTTTGGCAAAGGTGTTGAGCGGAGAGAGGAAAAAACAGGCTAGGGTGCCCTTACATGTAAGGAGAAATTTCTCAAATTTTGACGCAGGGTAAAAACGGGGGAGTTGGTTTTTGCGCAACCGGTCGTAGTAGTTGTACGCTGTGCTAATGCGTACGAGTTTGTTGAAAATCTTGGCTTTTTTCGGGTCTTTTTTCTCCAAGCCTTGGTTGATTTTGCTGTACATGGATTCCCAAAGGCGCGGTACGGTGGCCACAAGAGTGGGGCGGTAGTGTTCTAGGTCGCTAGCAAAGGTTTTGATGGTGGAGTAGATTGTCGTACAGCCATAGGCGATGGAGAGGTATTCTGCGGAGCGTTCAAAAATGTGCCACGAGGGCAAGATGGAAAGCCATGTTTCCCCTTTCATCAAACCAATCATAATGGGCATGTGCTCCACATTGTGCATGATGTTGCCGTGGGTGAGGATGACGCCTTTGGGCGTGCCTGTGGTGCCTGAGGTGTAAATGAGGGTGAAAATATCCAAAGGGGAAAGGTGCTCTTTTTGGTCGATAAACGCCTCTACCTCGCTCTTGCTAATAGTGCGGTCTTTGAGCAGGTCATTGTACGAATAAAGAGAATCAAACAAGGTGTGAACCCGCGCACCTTCGACGATAAAAATAGCCTTTTGGTTGGCGAGCACGTCTTTGTAGCGCTCATAGAGTTCTTCGGTTTCTACAATCAAAAACTCCGCTTCGGAGTGTTTGAGGATAAAGTCAAGCTCAAGGGTTGGCGTGTCAGACCCTCTAGGGATGCTAATAGCCCCTAGGGATAACAATGCCAAGTCGGTGACAATCCACTCGTAGCGGTTGTCACACACAAACATGACCTTGGTGCCTTTGGTGATTTTTTTAGCCCTTAGGGCGCGTGCAAGCAATAAGGCGTCATCAAAAAGTTTTTCGTAGGTTACGGTGTATTCACTCTCGCCAATGCGGTAAATAAAAGCCGTTTGTGTTTTGTAAGCCTGATAGCTTTGGATGAACATATGAAAAAGCGTAGGACCAAAGGGCACAAGATTTCCTTTACATGTAAGATGGTTGACCAAGGCCCAAACGCGTCTCAATCGGACGCAAGGCCACAATCACTTCGTGAATCAGTGTGTCAAGTTCCATGCCAAGCATGGCCGCACCTTTTTGGATGACTTCGCGGTTGGCCCCTGCGGCAAAAGAGGCTTGTTTAAACTTTTTCTTTACAGATTTGACTTCCAAATCTTGCAAAGAGCGGGAGGGACGCACGAGGGCACAGGCGATGACAAGGCCCGTGAGCTCATCTACCCCGTAAAGGGTTTTCTCCAGTTTACTTAGCGGCTCCACGTCGGTGCAAATGCCCCAGCCATGAGACATGATAGCACGAATAAACGTTTCATCATAACCCTTTTCTTGCAAGATTTCTTGGGTTTTGTAGCAGTGTTGCGCGGGAAATTGCTCATAATCCAAATCGTGCAACAATCCTACCAACCCCCAGTACTTGGAGTCTTCGCCAAAAAGTGTGGCAAAGTGGGCCATGGCCGCCTCAACAGCCAAGCCGTGGGTGACAAGGGCGTCCCCGTTGTAAGCAGAAAGTAAGGTGAAAGCTTCCTCACGAGTGGGCATGGGTTCCTCCTGTTTTGAAGCCCTAAGGGTACCGAAAAAAGCCTTACATGTAAGTCAAGAGAGTTTATACTTGACTAAATCAATCAACAAACTTGACAAATAACTTCAATCACGCTATTATTTCGCCAAATTATCCCCAAGGACTTTTATGGAGCAGCATAAACGCAGTATCGCAAAAGCCATCTCATGGCGCGCCACAGGCACGCTAGATACTATTCTTATCAGTTGGCTTGTTACAGGAAGTGCGACAGCAGCGGTGTCCATCGGGGTTTTTGAGTTGGTGACCAAAACCTTTTTGTACTACGGCCATGAGCGTGCGTGGAATCGCATCAGTTTTGGCAAGGCCAAGCCCGAAGCGGAATACCACATCTAAAAGGAAAAGCATGAAAGATAAAATCGCCATTTGGCGCCAAGCAACCCAAGGAAAAACCACCCAAGAGGTGCTAGAGTACTTTTTAAATACCTTACATGTAAAGATTGCTTTCGCCTCTTCTTTGGGCGTGGAAGATCAGGTATTGAGTGATTTGTTGTACAAAACCCATCCCAATCCACGCATTTTCACCCTCGACACAGGCAGGCTTCCCGCTGAAACCTACGCCCTTTTGGAAAAAACACGCACCTATTATGGCAAGCCATTGGAAGTGTTTTTTCCCAAAGCCGAATTGGTGGAGCCTTTGGTGAGCGCAAAAGGGATGTTTAGCTTTTACACGTCCATTGAAGAGCGTAAGGCCTGTTGCTATGTGCGTAAAATCGAGCCGTTAAAACGTGCCCTTGCGGGGCTTGATGTGTGGATTACGGGGCTTCGTCGGGCTCAGTCGGTTACAAGAGAACAGATGGAATGCATCGAGTGGGATGAGGCCAATGGCCTTGTGAAGCTCAATCCGCTCATTGAGTGGAGCGAAGAGGAAGTGTGGGAATACGTGCGTGCCCACAACGTGCCAGTGAACGCCTTGCACGCCAAAGGGTACCCGAGCATCGGGTGTGCGCCGTGTACCCGCGCGGTGAAAGAGGGCGAAGATGTGCGTAGTGGCAGATGGTGGTGGGAAGATCCTGAACATAAAGAGTGTGGTTTGCACGCAAAGTAAGTGCTGATAAACTGCACCCATTCGCTCATTCTCGGTTTGCCGTCCATGGCAAACCTCCGAGGTTCTCGGACAGCGTTCTCCTGAACGCTTTTTGTCCTCGAAAATCCGCTCATGGGCGCAGTTTATTAGCACAAAAAGGGAACGTATGGAAAAACATCGGTTAAGTCACCTGAAAAAACTCGAAGCCGAGTCTATTCACATTATGCGCGAAGTGGTGGGGGAGTTTGATAATCCTGCCATGTTGTATAGCATCGGTAAAGACAGTTCGGTGATGTTGCACTTAGCATTAAAGGCCTTCTACCCTTCAAAACCGCCTTTTCCACTCTTACATGTAGACACGACGTGGAAGTTTAAGGAGATGATTGCCTTTCGAGATGCACGCATTAACGAGCTTGGGTTAGAGTTGTTGGTGCATGTCAATCAAGAGGGTGTAAACCAAGGGGTGGGGCCCTTTAGCCACGGGAGCAAGCTCCACACGGACATCATGAAAACCGAAGGACTCAAACAAGCGTTAAACCAGTACAAATTTGACGCGGTCTTTGGTGGTGCAAGGCGTGATGAAGAAAAAAGCCGTGCTAAAGAGCGCATTTTTTCCTTTCGGGATGCCTTTCACCGTTGGGACCCCAAAAACCAACGCCCTGAATTGTGGAACCTCTACAACGCGCGGGTCAACCAAGGGGAAAGCATGCGGATTTTCCCTCTTTCTAACTGGACAGAACTGGACATTTGGCAGTATATTTTTCTGGAAAATATCCCCATTGTGCCCTTGTATTTTGCGAAAAAACGGCCCATTGTTGAACGCGATGGCATGAAAATCATGGTGGACGATGACCGTGTGCCTTTGCGTGAGGGCGAATTGGTACGGTATGAGAGCGTGCGGTTTCGTACCCTTGGGTGTTACCCGCTCACGGGCGCGGTAAGTTCCACAGCGGACACCTTGCCAGACATCATCCAAGAGATGCTGCTGACTAAAACCAGCGAACGTCAAGGCAGGCTCATCGACGCAGACCAGTCGGGGTCGATGGAAAAAAAGAAACAAGAGGGGTATTTTTAAGATGCACACACCACAGATACAGAGCGATATTTTGGGCTACCTAAAAACCCACGAGAACAAGGCGATGTTGCGTTTCATCACCTGCGGGAGCGTGGATGATGGCAAAAGCACGCTCATTGGGCGGTTGTTGCACGACACCAAGATGATTTTTGAAGACCAATTGGAAGCCATTACTAGGGAAAGCAAAAAAGTGGGCACCACAGGCGAGCGGGTGGATTTGGCACTCCTTGTGGACGGGCTTCAAAGCGAGCGCGAACAGGGCATTACCATCGACGTGGCGTACCGCTATTTCACGACCGACAAGCGTAAATTTATCATCGCCGATACGCCTGGTCATGAGCAATACACGCGCAACATGGCCACGGGGGCTAGCACTGCCGATGCGGCGATTATCCTCATCGATGCGCGGCATGGCATCCAAACTCAAACGCGGCGCCACTCCTACATCACGCGCCTACTTGGCATCACCCACACCATCGTGGCTATCAACAAGATGGACTTAGTGGGGTACGCCCAAGAGGTATTTGAGCGCATTAAGGCGGAGTATTTGCACTTTGCGGGAGAGATTGGCATCAAAGATGTGGTGTTTATTCCTCTAAGTGCCCTTGAGGGGGACAATGTGGCTTCCAAAAGCCCTGCCATGCCGTGGTACGAGGGAGAGAGCTTGCTTGAAACCCTAGAAACCGTCCCCGAAGCCCAAGAAGCCGAAGCGCCGTTTCGTTTTCCTGTGCAGTGGGTGAACCGCCCCCATTTGAACTTTCGGGGCTTTAGCGGTTCGGTGGCTAGTGGCACAGTGCGCGTGGGAGACTCCGTGCGCGTGTTGCCTTCAAGGCAAACCTCTAAAATCGCTTCTATCGTGACCTATGATGGGGAGCAAGAGAGTGCCACTGCGCCCATGGCGGTGACGTTGACATTAGAAGATGAAATCGATGTGAGTCGGGGCGATGTGCTTGTGCATGCCCACGACGTGCCAGATGTGTGTGCGGCCTTTGAGGCAACCCTAGTGTGGATGAGCGACGCGCCCTTGCGCCTCGGGATGCCCTATGAGCTCAAAATAGGCACGCGCACAGTGAGCGGGTTTGTGGAAGAGGTGCTCTTTCGCAAAGACGTCAACACCCAAGAAGAACACCCCGCCCAAACCTTGGGGCTCAATGACATCGGCAAGGCAAAAGTGGTGCTCTCTTCTAAAGTGCTGTGCGACACCTATGAGGCCAACCGCAACACGGGACGGTTCATTCTCATCGAACGATACACCAACAAAACCGTGGGCGTGGGGATGATTGTGGGTAAAGCCAAAAGTGTGCAGCAAGTCCACCATGTGAGCGAATACGAAAAAGAGCTCAACGCCTTTGTGCGCAAACATTTCCCCCACTGGGAAGCCAAAGACGTGAGCGTACGTGAAGACTTTACCATATAACCCTCTTGCAAAACTCATTTTGCAAGCAAAAGCACCCTTGGTGCGCGGGCTTCCTGCCGAAGGAAACCCAGTGTTAACGTAGCTTTTGGAGCTTTGCTTTAAAAGCGTATTCAAAATATGAAAGGGATAACGATGAACGTGATTATAAATGAAGAAACAAAAACAGTTCCCGAAGGGTTGAATTTAGTGGAGTTACTAAAAGTTGAAAACGTGGAGATGCCTGAAACGGTTTCCGTGCAGATAAATGGCGTATTTATTCGTCAAGAAACCTACGCTTCCACCTTGATACAAGAAAATGATACCATTAACTTTTTATACTTCATGGGAGGGGGCGCATGAGAGCGTTTAGCGATGAGGAACTAGAGCGGTATTCGCGGCATATCTTGCTTCAAGATGTGGGCATCGAAGGGCAAGAGAAGATTATGGACGCAAGCGTGCTCATCATCGGTGCGGGCGGTCTTGGTTCGCCTATTGCCCTGTATTTGGCGGCGGCGGGAGTGGGGCGCATCGGCCTTGTGGATGGGGATGTGGTGGATTTAAGCAACTTGCAACGTCAAGTCATCCACACCACTGCGGAGATTGGCACCCCTAAAGTCCTCTCGGCAAAGCGTAAAATCGAGGCCATTAACCCCCATGTACATGTAGAAACATACCAGAGGATGGTGGACGCGTCAAACATTGTGGAACTGGTGAGTAAGTACGATTTTATCATTGATGGAACGGATAATTTTTCCGCCAAATTTCTCATCAATGATGCGTGCGTGCTTGCCAAAAAACCCTACTCGCACGGAGGGATTTTACGCTTTGGAGGTCAGACCATGACCATCGCGCCCCATGAGAGCGCGTGCTATGCGTGTGTGTTTGACGCCCCTCCACCTGCAAACGCCGTGCCCACGTGTTCGAGTGCAGGGATTTTGGGCGCCGTGGCGGGGATGCTTGGCACCATTCAGGCCACCGAAGCGCTTAAATACATCACGGGTGTGGGCGAATTGTTGCACAACAAGTTGCTCAGTTTTGATGCCAAAACCATGCAGTTTCGTACCATCAACCTTGCCAAAAACCCCGCGTGTCGCGTGTGCGGCGGGACGGGCATCACCCACGTGCGCGACTACGAAGCCGTGGTATGTGAGATGAAGCGATGATTGTTTTCCCTAAAGCGGCCTTTGAGGCCATCCAAGCCCACGCCCAGCGGGATTTGCCTAATGAAGCGTGCGGGTATTTGGTAGGAAAAGCGGGCGAAGTGGTGTACGCGCTTCCCATGACCAATGTGGACGCCAGCCCTGAGCATTACACCTTTGACCCACAGGAGCAGTTTAACGCATACAACCGCGTGAAGGCCGAGGGGTTAACGCTTATGGGTGTGTACCATTCCCACCCAAACACGCCCGCGCGCCCCTCGCAAGAGGACATTAAGCTTGCCTATGACCCCAGTGTCAGTTATGTCATTGTCTCCCTTGCGGGGGAGGAACCCGATGTGAAATCTTTTCGCATCGTCAAAGGGGAGGTTACTCCCGAAACGATAAAGGTAGTACCATGAGCCATTTTCCACACCAAATCCATGAGGATTTTGCGAGATTTAAAGAACAACATGCCGCCTATTTGCGCGGTGATTTGGATGCGCTAGCCTTTAAAACCATGCGCGTGCCTTTTGGCGTGTACGAACAGCGCGAGGCAGACACGTATATGGTGCGCATCAAGCTTCCTGGCGGGAAAATCACCCCCGCACAGTTACGTCAAGTAGCCTTGCTTGCTAAGGAATACGCCCACGAGCACTTGCACATCACCACGCGAGGCGGCGTGCAGTTGCACAACGTGAACATCACCTCCATCATCGACATCATGAGTGCCTTGCACGAAGTGGGGCTCACCGGACGTGGCGGCGGAGGAAACACGGTGCGCAACATCACCGCTGACCCGTTGGCGGGCATCGCGCAGGATGAAGCCTTTGACCTTTCTTTACATGTAAAGGCGTTGAGCGAAAAAATCCTCGCTTCCACGGACTCGTACAACTTGCCCCGAAAGTACAAAATCGCCTTTAGCAGTTCTGAGGCGGACCGCGCACACGCGACTATCAGTGACGTGGGGTTCATCGCCAAAGTCAAAGACGGGCAGTGCGGGTTTGCGCTGTATGTGGCAGGGGGCATGGGGGCTAAATCTCGCCTTGGGAGTTTGTTTGCAGAGTTTATCCCTGAAAAGGAAATCCACCTCTACACCCAAGCCATCAAGCAAGTCTTTGACCGCCATGGCAACCGCAAAAACAAACACGCCGCACGCTTGCGCTTTTTGATTGAGGAGCTAGGCGAAGAGACCTTTCGCGCTTACGTGGAAGAAGAATTGGCCGAGGTTAAAGCCAAAGGGGATTGGGAAATCGACCTTGTTACTTCTCCCTCAGAGCCTGCAAATCCCAGTGTTTTTACCCCTCCAGCTTCCTATGAAACATGGTGGAAACGCTACGCCTTTGCCCAAAAACAAGCGGGGCTTTTTGGCTGTAAAGTGCCTATTTACCTAGGGGATATTCACTTTGAACATGCTTTAAAATTTGCCGATGCCCTTGAGGCAATAGGCGAAGACGTGGTGCGCTTTAACAGCGACCAAAACCTCTACGTGCGCAACCTCACCCCCGAGCAATTGCTTGGGCTGCATGGGGTCATCACTTTGCTTTCGCCTGATTCCAAACTGCCCACCCTCTTTGGGGACATGGTGGCGTGTACGGGTGCGGCGACGTGCCAACTTGGCATCGCTAGACCTCGTGGAGCGGTGGAAGCTATCCACGAAAGGCTAGCGGGCATGCAAGAGCGCTACGGGGAGTTAGATGGGTTTAAAATCCATCTTTCTGGCTGCCCTAACAGTTGCGGCAAGCACCTTGTGGCAGACCTTGGGTTTTTTGGCAAAGTGGCGCGCCATGAGGGCTATTCGTACCCTGCGTACAACGTGGTTGTGGGCGGCAGTATCACGGGCCTTGGCAGTGCTTTTGCCATTAAATGTGGCAGTGTGGCGGCCTTTTTTGTGCCCGCGTTTGTGGAGGCAGTGTTGGAAGAGTGGCGCAAGCATGTGAAAAACCACGCCAATTTTCACGCGTGGATTACCCAAGCAGGCGGAGCAAAAGCCGTCGAAGCCATCGTAGGGCAGTTTCAAGAAGTGCCCTCCTTTAAAAAGGACAAAAACCCTTACTTTGATTACAATTGCGAAGAGCTGTTTTCCTTGAAAGGGCGGGGTTCTGGGGAGTGCAGTGCGGGGATGTATGATTTGATTGAGGCGGACAAAAAAGCCTTGCAAACGGCACTCAAAGAAGAAAGTACCGACTACGCCAACATCCGCTTTTTAAGCGCGCGCATGTTGCTTGTGACCCGCGGGGAAGATGCCAGAGATGAGGCGCAAGTGCTGGGGCTGTTTAAAAAACATTTTATAGATACGACCTTGCTCAATGCGTACTATGGCACTTTACTAGAAGGTGAAGCGGACGAGCGCGCGGTGGAGTTGGCCGAAGAAGTGCTCAAACTTTATGAGCGCATGGACCACACGCTTAATTTTGCGGGGGCAAAAACAGCCCAAGAATCCAAGGCGCCCGAAGCACCCAAAGCGGCGTTTAGCGCTGTGCGGGAAAAAGATTACCGTGGCGTGGCGTGCCCCATGAACTTTGTCAAAACCAAAAACGACCTTGCCCAAATGGGGCAGGGTGAAGTGTTGGAAATCTTACTGGATGATGGCGCGCCCATCGACAATGTGCCCCGCTCTGTGCAAAGCGAAGGCCACAAGGTGGAAGCCATCACTAAAGAAGGCGCAGCATGGCGCGTACGCATCATCAAAGCCTAGCCTGCTTAAGCGTCGCGCTCACGCCTAAGAAAACCTTGCTCATCGGGGCGGGGAAAATCGCCGCCCAAAAAGCGCGGGCCATGGATAAAGTGGGCTTTGCATACGAAGTCATGGCCCAAGCGGTTTGCGATGCTTTTTTTGCCGATAAACCCGTGGTTGTGATGCCTTTTGAACCCTTACATGTAAAGGGTTTTGAAGTGGTAATCGACGCGACGGGCAACCCTGAGGTGGCTAAGGAATTGGTCGCATTGAAGCAAATCCACGGGTTTTTACTCAACGTCGTGGACGTGCCGCCGCTGTGTGATTTTTACTTTAGTGCGCTGTGCGTGCGGGGTGCGTTGCAAGTGGCGGTGAGCAGTACGGGCGCGTCGCCTTCCCTTGCCCAAGAGGTGCGCGACAAGGTGGAGCGTTTATTGCCCCGCACCCTTGACCCGCTATTAGAACGCCTCAAACACGCGCGAAGCGTGGAAAATGCCTCGCCTCAAACCTTGCGTGCCATCGCTAAAAGCGGCGTGGGCAAGGTGTTTTTGATAGGATGCGGGCCAGGAAGTGTGGACAACCTCACGGTGGGTGCGTTGAAGGCTTTTGAACTCTTGGATGTGGCGCTCATCGACGCGCTGGTTTCGCCCGAGATTGCGGCCTTGTTGCCCCTTACATGTAAGAGGGTGGACGTGAGCAAACAAAAAGGCTTTCACACCAAAACCCAAGAGGAAATCAACGCCATGCTTGTGGCGTACGCCAAAGAAGGGTTGTGTGTGGGACGGCTTAAAGGAGGCGACCCCTTTGTCTTTGGGCGATTGCACGAAGAAAAGGCCGTTTTGGCGGAAGAGGGCATTGCGTATGAAGTCATCAACGGCGTGAGTTCAGCACTTGCCGCGTGTAATGCTGCGGGTGTGGTGCCGACTTTGCGCCGTGTTTCGACGGGCATGACTATTGTCTCGGCCCACTTGCGCGAGAGTCGGTTTAATGACGATTGGGTGGAGATTTTGAACAAACCTGCCCACACGGTCGTGGTGCTCATGGCACAAAGTTTTGCGAGCCAGATTAAGGATTCGCTGTTGCGCGCGGGGATTTCCCCTGCTTTGCCCGCCCTTTTTGTCTCGAACATTGACCGTGAAGGGGAGAGCGTTATAGCCGGTTGTGTGGAAGATTTAGATAAAATGAGCGCTTTGGCACCCCGACCTGCTGTGTTGATTTTGGGAGAAAGCGTGGGGAAAAGTTACCGTATTGCCTGAACGATGGCTCCCTTTAAGGCCATTCGCTCATTCTCGGTTTGCCATCCTTGGCAAACCTCCGAGGGTTCTCGGCCAGCACTCTTCCTGAGTGCTTTTGTGGCCTCGAAAATCCGCTCACAGCCTTAAGGGCCATTAGAAACTTTAAAGCAAGGAATAAAACCGATGAAATTTGCCACCAAAGCCCTGAGTTTGGGCGCCAAAGATGCCCACGGCGCAATGCGCTTTCCGATTTACCAAAGTGCGGCCTTTGAAGCCCAAGATGCCGCCGCTCTTGAAGCGGTATTTAAAGGGCAATCCGCCAACCACGCCTACACCCGTTCCACAAACCCCACAACCCAAGAGTTTGAAGCAAGGGTGCGTGGCCTTAGCGGTGCGTTTGGGGTGGTGGCAATGGCTTCGGGCATGGGGGCGATTTCTGCTGTGCTGTTGGGGCTTTTAAAAACGGGTGATAATTTTATCGCCACTAAGCACCTCTTTGGCAACACCATTTCGCTCTTTAATACCCTCTTTGAAGACATGGGCATTGAGGTGCGTTATGTGGAGCACGCTAGCGAAGTGGAAGCGCACATCGACGCCAACACGCGGCTCTTTTTTTGCGAAGTACTGAGTAACCCACAGCTTAGCGTCGTGGATTTTGCCGCGCTCAAACCCGTGTTGAAGGCCCACAATATCCCTCTTGTGGCAGATACGACCATGACCCCTTGGAACATCTTTGATGCGAAGGCGCATGGGGTGGATGTGGAAGTGGTTTCGGCCACCAAGTTTATCAGCGGTGGTGGGCATGTGCTGGGAGGCTTGGTGCTTGAATATGGCATCTATGACTGGGCAAAGGCACCCAACTTGGCCTCTTTTTACGCCAAATTTGGCCCCAATGCGTTCATTGCCAAGCTACGTAAAGAGACGTACCGCAACCTTGGTGCGTGTCTTACACCCCAAAGTGCGTACCTGTTGGCCCTTGGGCTTGAAACCTTAGACTTGCGCGTGAAACGTAGCTGTGAGAGTGCGCTAACGTTGGCGCAAACCCTTGAAAAAAAGGGGTTAAAGGTGCATTATCCTTTGCTTGAAAGCTCGCCTTATTGTGGGCTTGCGACCAAGACCTTTAGTCAAGGTGGAGCGCTGTTGAGCCTTGATATGGGCAGTAAAGAAGCCGCGTATGCCCTGATGGACAGCTTTAAGATTTTTAAACGCGGCACGAACATTCAAGACAATAAATCGTTGGCCATTGCGCCATACCACACCATTTATGCGGAGTTTTCCCACGACCAAAAAGCGGCGTGGGGTGTGAGCGAAGGGCTAATCCGCCTTTCCATCGGCCTTGAAGACCCCGAAGATTTAGAATTGGATATTTTGGAGACACTATGAAAAAAACCAAAGTTGCCGCGCTTTTAAGTGGCGGCATCGACTCAAGTTATACGGCCTACTTATTAAAAGAAGCGGGCTATGAAGTAGAGGGCGTGTACCTAAAACTGCACGAAGATGAGAGTAAACACGCCATCAACATTGCCAATGTGGAAAAAGTTGGGGAGTTTTTGGGCATCAACACCCACGTCATCGACGCCAAAGCGGCGTTTAAAAAGGTGGTGTACGATGCTTTTGTGGCTTCCTACGAAGCGGGGCTTACGCCCAATCCTTGTGCCTTGTGTAACCCGCACATGAAGTTTGGCTTGGCTCTTGAAAAAGCCCTAGAAATGGGGTGTGAGAAGATTGCCACGGGGCATTATGCACAGGTGCAAGAGGGGCGCATCGCCGAGGCAGTGGATGAGAGCAAAGACCAGAGTTATTTTCTTTTTGGCATTTCCCAAGAAGCCATCGACCGTGTGATTTTCCCCCTTGGAGGGCTTATTAAAGAAGAGCTCAAACCCATCGCGCTAGCAAAATTGCCATGGCTTGGTTCCCTTCAAACCTACAAAGAGTCCCAAGATGTCTGTTTCATCGCCAATGATTACATGGAGATTTTGCGCTTACATGTAAAGGTGGATGAGCCTGGCATGGTTACGGACCAAGCAGGCAACACGGTGGGAACACACCAAGGCTACATGCACTACACCGTGGGTAAACGTCGCGGCTTTCGCATCGATGGTGCCCACGAGCCCCACTATGTGTTGCGCACCGACCCCAAAACCAACACCGTTGTGGTGGGCAAAAAAGAGGAGCTTCAAACCCACGAAGTGCGTGCCCAAAACCTCTCCCTTCCTGCGGATTTTAAAGAGGGCGAATACGGCGTTAAAGTCCGCTACCGCAGCCCCAAAGTCCGCGCTCATGTGCGCCTAGAAGGTGATAAAATCATCGCCAAACTCAAAGACCCCGTCTACGGCGTAGCCGCAGGCCAAGCCCTTGTAGTGTACCAAGAGAACAAAGTCCTAGGTGGCGGGTGGCTAGAGTAAAAATCGTGCGTTCTTGAGGGCTTTACATGTAAGGCCCTCGTTTTAATGTTTTGCTGTGTTTTGCTGCTCTATAATTTCTAGCAAATCAAAGGGAGGAATGTTTGTGCCAAATTTGAAACATACACTGCTTGAGGGTGATATTGAGGCAGCTTTAAAATTATGTAACTGGGTAAAAATGTTAAAAATAGTTTTAGCATTTTTGATTCTTTTATCCTATTTCTTTTTCCCTAACCGACTATTGGATGTGGTTGTCGTGTCGTTGATTATATCTCTTCTTTTTCCGTTGGGTTTTTTGATGTCTTTATGCAGAAGCTTCTGGAATATAATACTCAAAAAGTGGAGGAGCGGCAGCTCTTAAATGCAAGTGAGGCCAATGAACATTTTGAAAAATTGTATAAAAAAGTTAGTAAGTTATATAAAAAAGTAGAAAATTGGACACAAGTGTAAGCTACTAAAAATAAGTAGCTGTTTTTAGGCATATGGATAAGTAATTCAAAAGCACAAAAAGAGTCCTGTAGTAGAATGAATGGTATTCTAGTGATAATAGGAGAATTTATGCGAAAAATATTAATTCTTATTGCTGTTATTTTTGTTATGGCGGGATGCTCATCGATACAAACCAATATAAGAAACGAAGGAGCTTTAAAGTTGTCGCATTATGGCTCCTATGAAATTCAGGTGAGAACTCCATCGCTAAACTTATCGTCTTTAGTGTATGAGTTCGCGGTTCAAGAATTTAGCAAATCTTTGGACATTGCAGAAAATGAAAAAGGAAAAGGCACAATAGAGATAACATTTTCCAGCCAAGGTGAAAGTGCTTTTATAGGGTCATCAACCACAACTGCAAATGCTCAAGTTTATGGCTCTGGTTGGTACACTGGGAATACATATTATAATTCTGCTGTAGCCCAAGGGCAAGCTAATACGGTGAGTTCTGGGGGATCTTTTACTTGGCAAAATAGCACTTTGATTGTTGTTGTGCGAGATGCGCAGGGACGTCGTCTTTATTCTGCAGACTATAAATATAAGGGGGGTTGGGAGTTTTCTGGTTGGGTTGTCAATACTCCCGAGGAGGCTGCGAGACTTTGTATCGAAAGGGTATATAAGCAAATGGTAAAGGATGCCGTGTTGTAAATATCGTAAAAATAAATAAAATTTTAGGAATGATCTAGTACTGATGCAGAATACTGAACGCCCCAAATCCCTATCTTATCTCTTTCTTTCTTCTAAAAGCAACCAAATTCGCAAACATGACGTATAAAACCTTAAAATAATCAAATAAAATCATCATACTCTTTCTACTTTACGGTATTTTTTGTCAAGGGGAGTATAGTTTCAAAAATCACTCCAAGGAGTAGCCAATGAATTTTAATAAAATCAGATCATTTTGCCAAAAGTTTCGTATTGTGTTGGGCTCTGTTTTGATTGTTGTGGGGATTGTTTTGCTAGGCAAAGCCTCTTATGCGCCTTGGTTTTTTCTTGGGATTATCCCTTTGGTTGCAGGGTTGTTAAACTTTTGCCCTCTTTGCATCATCACCAAAAAGTGTGATATTCCTAAAAAATAAGCCTTACATGTAAGGCTTATTTCCCACCCCTAGAGTGCCCCAAAGACTTTTTTTAGCAAGGGGGTACTTCTGGCGCTAATGCTATTTCTAATCTTCTCTTCTTCTTTGGCAATGATGGTAAAGAGCCCCTCGGAAGTTTTCGTGCTCATATACGCGTCCAACTCTTCCTTACTTAAAAGCGCCCCATCGCCCAAGGAAACCCCACTCACCGAAGAGGCGATGGCCGCTAGATTGGAGTTTTTTACGCTAGTAGCCAGCGCACTTTGGCTAAGGTTGTCGTAGTACTCTTTTACATTGGTGTAATACGTATAGACGCTATTTTTTTCCATATTGGCTTGAATGATGGGCTCTACCGCAGCCACTATGTCTGCGCCTGTTGTGTTTTTAAAGTACGTAGTAGCGGCGTTGTCACCACCTGCGAGGATGCTCTTGGCGTCTTCTAGGCTCATGGTTGAGAGGGCATTTGCAAAAAGAGGGGCGATGGTGCTCACGGATTCTTCAGCCGCCCTGTTCATCGCCAAAACAAAATCATCCACATACCGTGCCCCACCGGCTTTTTTGACCAAATCTGCCGCATTTTGCATGCTTTTGGGCATCAAAATTTTTACCAGTTGGTCGCCGTAGAAGCCATCGGTGGCGCCAAGTTGGGCGATGGATGCCTCGATGCCTTTATGCAAAGCCTCTTTTAGTCCCTGGGAAATTTCATGGGAACTTAGCGTGGAGAGCGAAGTTGTGGTATCGGGGTTGTCTGAAGATTTAAGGAGGGTGGTTCCTTTTTTTAAGAAACTGTTTAGGTCAAAAGCATTGGAAGAAACCACGCCTAAAGAGGCAACTAGTAGTATGTTTAAAAGGGGTTTCATCGGGATATTTCCTTTTGTGAGGGCGTGTTTGAAGTTTTTGTTTGTCAATGCAAGTAGTGTATAGGGTTTGCTTTAAATAAGCACTTAAAACTGCTTTATTGTGCATGAGAAGGGGAAAGATTTAAACTATTTAATCCCTTGTGCGGTAGCGTAGGGTTTTGTTTTTGGAGTATCAGGCACGATGCTTTCTGGTTATTTGATGCTTATCTTGAGTATTTTACTTTATTATTCAAAAATACATCTCTTTTTTCAACACTCCTTGCCAATAGCACGAGAATAGCCCGTAAAATAGAGCTTTTACCCTTGTGCTATAGGTTTGCTTTTTTGATATTTTTTTACCCTATTGTCAGTTTTTAGTAAAAAATCAACACTTGTTCTTATAAATTAAAATTTATTTCATATACCTCAACACCTTTTTAAACCTCCTGAGGTAGACTTGGTTGTCCCAAGAATGCTTAACATAAGGAGAAACGGTGGAGAAGCTTAAAGAAGTTCTGAAAAGAAACTCTACGTCTATAGCCAAGGATGAAGACATCGCAGGGCTAGACAGAAGAGGTTTTTTTAGAAAGACTGGCGCGTTGAGTGCCATTGCTGCGGCAAGCGTGATGGTTCCTAGCGCCTTAAAGGCTGTGGAGGATGACCCTGCTATCATGCACCATCCCGAATGGGGGCAAGCATGGGGAGACCCCGTGACCAAAAACCGTTACGGCATCCCTTCCAAATACGAACACAACAACACAAGAAGAAATACAAAGCTTCTGGCCTCGGGTAACTACAGGGCGGCTATTGCAGTCACGCCGATTCATGAGAGTGAGGGGATTATCACGCCTAATGGACTCTTTTTCTCAAGAAGCCACGGCGGCACGGCGCATGTGGACCCTAACGCGTGGCGTTTGATGATCAATGGCTTGGTCGAAAAGCCCATTGTTTTAACCTTGGAACAACTCAAACGATACCCAAGAATCACAAGGACACACTTCATAGAGTGCCCCGCAAACGGCGGCCAAGAGTGGCGAAGACCCCAATACAACTCCCTTCAATTTGCAAAGGGCTTTATGTCCTGTGCCGAGTGGACGGGTGTGTACATTAAGACGATTTTAAAAGACCTTGGCTTGAAGCCAAATGCGAAATGGATGCTCGCCGAAGGTAGCGATAACTCGGAAATGGGAAGGTCAGTTCCTGTTGAAAAAGTGCTCGATGATGCCATGCTCGTGTGGGGGCAAAATGGCGAAGCACTCCGCCCTGAACAAGGGTACCCTGTGCGGCTCTTGCTTCCAGGTTGGGAGGGAAACCTTTGCGTCAAGTGGCTTAAACGATTAGAATTTAGCGATGAGCCGTGGTACGCAAAAGAGGAAACTTCAAAATATACCGCGTTAAAGCCAACGGGAAAATCGGTACAGCATTTTTATGCCAATGAAGTCAACTCCACCGTCGTTATTCCTTCTCCTGAAAAGCCGTGGACAAGCCTCAAAGAGGGTGATGAGGTTGAAATCGAAGGTCTGGCGTGGTCGGGCATGGGGACTATCACGCGGGTTGATTTGTCCTTTGATGGGGGCAACAATTACGTTAAGGCTAACCTAAAAGGTTTGATTTTGCCAAAATGTTGGACACGGTGGTCTTACATGTACACCATTCCAAAAGGCTTTAAAAACAAAGATGGCAAGCAGATTATTCTCACCTCACGGGCTATGGACGATGCAGGGTTTATCCAACCCACGGTTGACCAAGAAATCTTTGGTTATGGGGTTGCAAAAGAGGATTATGGAAAAGACAGGAACAAAGGCATGGGTGTCGAGTCGGTGTACCATAGAAATGCGATTGAGTCTTGGGAAGTGGCAGAAAATGGGGAGGTGAACCATGTTCAAATTAGAACGGTATAAAATAGTAGCAGCTTCTTTATTATCGACAGCCATCCTAGCAAGTGCGGCACAGGCTAAAGACGAAGAGGTGGCGTACAGCGGATTGTGGAATGCAAAAAAAGATATTAGCGGTGGCGTTTATTACCCCATTAAAGGGGGAAAAACGGGCCCTTACTATGTAAACCCGCAAGTCTATCAAGATTCGGATGTCTCTAAGAACGAGGGCGGATTAAAACAACGTTACAACCACGGAAGAATTCCAACTAGCAATGAACTTAGCGCGTGGGATAAAGACATCATGCCTGATGGCACAGGTCTTCCTGAGGGGTACGGATATGTGGATGAGGGCGAAGCAATCTATGAGGCCAAATGCCTCTCCTGCCATGGTGACTTTGGTTCGGGTGGGGGCGGTTACCCTGCCTTGGCCGCGGGTAGAGCAAAAGAGATGCAAAGAACCCTCAAAAACAACAGATGGCTCAACCCCAACGCAGAGGGTCCTGTGCGGGTGTTTGGGTCCTATTGGCCCGTTGCAAGCACGCTGTTTTGGTACATAAGGGACGCCATGCCCCATCAAAAATCAAAAACCCTAACGGACAATGAAACTTACTCTTTGGTCGCCTACATGCTCTATATTAACGACATGAAAGTGCATGGTGAGATAGTCAATCAAACCTTTAAGCTTGACCGTGAAAAATTCATGAAGATAGAGATGCCCAACAGGCATGGCTTTGTTCCAGACATTGATGGGCCTGATGGCGTTGAAAAGGTGAGAGCATTTTTTGAAAATGCTGAAAATTACGGTGGCATTAGACTTGCTAAGGGTGAGGCACCTTGCATGGAAAACTGCCAACAAACCGATAACATCCTCAGGGTTGAGGGCGGAATCACAGAATTTGAACCCCCTATGTCCGTGCTTAGAGACCTTCCTCCTAAAGAGGATAATGCTGTCAGCTTTGACCCACAAGTTGCTTATGCGAACGACTGTGCCATGTGCCACGACAACGGCGTTGCCCCAAAGGCGGGTGATAAAGCAGGGTGGGCTCCCTTTTTGAAAAAAGGACTTCCCGCGTTGCTAAAAAATGCCATAGAGGGAACAGAGGGTGGAATGCCGCCTAAAGGTGGGTCATCCTTGGACGATGAAGCGTTCGAAGAAGTCGTCAATTATATGCTTGATTTATAGGAGGAATCGAAGATGAACAGAAGACATTTTTTAAGTTTTGCAGGGGGCTTGGTCGCCCTCACGGTGGCTCCCCTTGACCTTAGCGCCGAGGATTACAGAAAGTTAAAACCTTCGCTTTGGGAGGCGACAACCCTAGATGAGGCTACGCAGGCTTTGTATGGCGTCAAAGAGGTTATTGCGTCGGATTTGATAACAATCACCGTGCCTCGGATTAATTCTAGTGGCGCTACCGTTCCTGTGGATTTTGAAACCTCCCTTGAGGCAAAAACAATAGCGCTCTTTCAAGATGCCAATCCTGAGAGCGCGGTTGCCGTGTATGATGTAGGTCCTTACGACCTTAAAAAATATAGCGTGAAAATCAAAATGGCAAAAGATGGGCTTGTGATGGTGCTTGTAGAAGGAATGGACGGCAAAATCTACATGGCTAAAGTTGGAACCAGGGTTGCAGCTGGCGGATGCGAAGGATAAAAGATGGCAAATAAAATATCAGCAATCAAATTAAAGATTAAAGACGACGTAGCCACGGCTAAAATGGCGATTTCTCATCCTATGACCACCTATGCGCAAGCAGAGTCAAAAACAGGCAATAGCGATGATGCGAATTTTATCACACACATCACAGGCAAAGTGGGGGAGGCGGTTGTTTTGGACATTTCCACAAGCCAATTTTTCTCCAAAAATCCTATTTTCATGTTTCAATTTAAGTGCGATACTTTCAAGGTAGGCAAAAAGCTCTCAGGGCGTGAATTGGACCAGGGGATTGAAAGAAAAGAGTCTGAGATTGGCGATTTTCTCACGGTGGTTGCGACGGATAGAAAGGGCAACACGTACGAAAAATCTGAAGAACTCGCATCCACAAAATTATAAATAAGGTGAGGTCATGAAAAACATAATCGTTGGCGTGCTTGCTCTTTTTTTGGCGGTATTTTTAAGCGGTTGTCAAAAGGAAGTGTCTCCTCCTTTGGGGCAACAAGGACAAAAGGTACCCCACGATATCAGAGTGTTTAGCGCTGATAACAAGGATGGAAAAATAACCGTTGAGGGCATCGAAAAAGCTTTTGAGGCAAACGGCTTTACCATCGCGGGCAATAACAATATGAACCTCTCCTTTGAGGCTAGGTTTGAGGGCGGAAAAGATTATGCGATGTACAGATTGATGTTTGTGTACAACCCAACAATCACGGCAAAAATCCTCAAAGACTACCCTGAGTTTGGGCTTTTAGCGCCCCTTAGCACCTCCGTGTATTCAAAAGATGGCACAAAAATCAGCCTCTCGTCGCTCTCCTTAAATGGCATGTCGAGGATTTCAGGCGTGCCACTAAACAACCCCGATCTCATAGCACTGCATGAAAGCATGACCAAGGCTTTAAAAGAGGCATTTCCAAAGGGCGCATTTGAGACGCTAAATTACGAAATCATCAGGCCCGATGGTGAGTTGGTGACGCGGTTTGCCTTTGAGATGGCAAATGAGTTTGACGATATCGACGAAGCCAAATTTAGCTACCAAGAAATCGTGGAAGGCGAAATCGAATCCGCAGGCTTTACCATCGCTGGGTTTATTCCCATCATAGAGGATTTGGTGGCCAATGGGGTGGAAGATTATGAATTTTACGACGGGTATTCTATTTGTAAACTAGAAGTTATTTATCCCGTGCATAAATCGTATCCAGAAGTAGGTGCATTCGCGCCTTGTACCATGTACATGTACAAGAAAAAAGATGAGGCATTTACGCGCATGGGGTATCCGTCTGTGTACAACTGGATAATGAGCACAAATATTTACGATGATGAGGCATTAAACCCACTCATTGATGCGCAAAATCTTCTTGAATCTGCCATAGATTCTACGATAGAGTAGGCAAAGATGGACGCAAAAAGAGACCTGTACGTACGCCAAAAGTCCGCGCGCGAAGGAGTGTTGGACTCTTTTGGAATCATGGCAAAAATGCTTTTACTCTTTTTGATTGCGGGGGTTGCCTATGGCGTTGACATCAACGTGGATAAGATTGTCCAAGAAGCCAAAAAGCAGAACAAACACGTCTTGTTTTTTCATCATATTCCGGGGTGTCCTTACTGCCAGACCATGCTTGATGAAAACTTTAAAGACGATGCCATCACGAAAGAGATAGATGCACACTTTCTCTTTGTGGATGTGTACACCAAAACAGAGGGCATGGTAAAGTACAAAGGGTTTAAAGGCTCTTACAAGGCATTTTCGGCACACGTGGGCGCCTTTGCCTATCCTGCCACCCTCTTTATGAATGGCGAAGGGGAAGTGGTTCATAGGGCCGTTGGCTACAGGAATATCAATGAGCATTTTGCTGAGATTTCCTATGTGTCAACGGGCAGTTACAAGCGCATGGATTTGGAGTCGTATATACAAAAATTAGAATTAGAAAAAGAGTAAAACCAAGAAGAGGGCCCATGGAATTTAAACACATTGAACCTGTGGAGGATACGTCTAAAGTCATCCTTGATGTATTTGGGGTAAAGCTTGACATTTCAGGTGGCTGGGGCTATAGTCCCAAAAACCCTGTAATCGTCAATTCCCTTGCAACACCAATCGACCAATTTTTGAATATGTTTGCCACGATAAGAGCACACATTGAAATGAACTTGACCCTAGAGGAAGAGGAGCGGTATGGTGGAATTAATGTGCATTTTTTAGAGGGGGAGCAATTCACCATTGAGAAACAAACCTTTGACCATATTCGCTTTGAAATAGCTGGAATGAGAGAAAAAGAGTATGCAAAACTCATTCAAGAATACAAAGACAATTATGGAAAAAATAAAAATTTTGACATGGACGCCCACTTTCAAAAAAGAAAAGCGCTAACCATCACACGTGAATCAGATTTTTGGTTTCAAGGGCTGCAGGAGTACTATCACGCATGAAAAATAGAGAATTGGGAAGGGTAGTAAGCCTTTATGTTTCAAAAGAGGGTGCGCAAAAGAGAGAGAAAAAAGAGGCGTTAAGTGTTGAACTTGATGGGCCGCAAGGGGATAAATTTAAGGGCAAAGACCGCGATAGATCTGTTTTGCTGGTGGCGCAGTATAGCTACGAACTAGCAAAACAAAATGGCATTGAGGTTCTTGCGGGGGAGTTGGGCGAAAACATTTTGCTTGATTTTGACCCTTACACCTTTGGGGGTGGGGTTCAGTTGCAAATAGGCGAAGTCGTTTTGGAGGTGGCACAAAAATCATCACTTTGTAGCAGTTTGTCAAAAATAAACAGCACCCTTCCAAAGCTTTTAAAAGACAAAAGAGGCCTGTTCGCCAAGGTGATTGCCCCTGGGGTTATCACCCAAGGGGAGCGCGTGTATTTAATGGCCTAAAATGTTGTGTAAATGGGAAATAGTTGGTGGTGTTTCCTACTTTTCTCTTGCTTTTTAGGCTTTTATTTTTTCTTATCTTGGCATAATACCCCTGTACGATAATTTGGAAAAATGGAGCGTTACATGTATTTTAAAACAAAAATAACACTCGTTGTCTCTGCTTTAATGTTGCTTGGATTGGGTGTTTTTGGGATTATCAGCTACATAGACACAAAGAAAAACACGGTAATACAGATAGAGTCAAGCATCCAAATGGCATCTTCTGCACTTACGAAGTATATAGACCTTTGGCTTTCTACAAAAAAAGAGGGGGTAGAACACAGCGCCGTGTCTTACCAAGACTCCAAAGAAATTTACGAATCGATGCTCATGGATATGTTGAAAAATTCAACAAAAGTGCTAGGAGCCATGGATTCTTATATCGGGTACGAAGATGGGACGATGGTTTTGGGAAGTGGGGCAAAACTCCCTGATGATTACGACCCCAGAAAAAGACCTTGGTACCTTAAAGCAAAAGAAACAAAAAGTGCTAGCTATACCGATGTTTACATAGATGCGACTACTGGAAAACCTATCTTTACGATTATGGCACCTGTTTTTAACTATGAAAAAACCCTCATTGGTGTTTTTGGGATTGACATTGGGCTTGATAGCATCACCCAAGCCATCAAAGAAGTGAACTTTAATGGGGGATATGGCGTGCTTACGGATACTAAAAATATCATCATTGCCCATCCCGAAAAAGAACTCTTGGGGAAAAGTTTGCAAGGGTTGGCCCCTGATCTTGTGGCTAGTATGGGTGATCGAAAAATAGGACTTGCAAACTACACGTTTCAAGGAGTAGAAAAACTCTATGCTTTTACTGCGTCCCAAGAGACAGGATGGATTCCTGGCATTACGTTTGATAAAGCGATGGCGTACGAATTTTTAAACAAACAAGTCCAAGAGCTTTTGTTTATCGGTATTTTTATGGTTGTTGTTTCTGTTTTTATTGTCATCTTTTTAGTGAAATTCCTCATGAAGCCCCTTGATAACCTCAACACGATGGCGCATGAACTTGCGAGTGGCGATGGTGATTTACGACAAAGACTCACTTTTCACGTTGCAGATGAATTTGGGCAAGTCTCGTCCAATATCAACAACTTTATTGAAAAACTGCACGAAATCGTTAAAAAAGCTAAAAGCATCAGTAATGAAAATGCCGCCATATCCGAAGAACTTTCTCGCACAGCAACCGAAGTTGTCAAAAATGTCGATGTCGAATCCAAAATTGTAACCGATACACAAAACAAAGGTGCTTCTTTGTTAAAATCCATAGACGCTTCTGTCACTAAAGCCAAAGAGTCTCAAAGTGCTTTAGAAAAAACACAAAAAATTATCAAAGAGATTAAAAACAAGGTCGAAAAACTAGAGCACACCATGCAAATGACTTCCAAAAAAGAGCAAAACTTAGCGCAGCGTCTCAATGATGTAAGCCACAATGCAAACGAAGTTAAAGATGTGCTGAGCATCATACGCGACATCGCAGACCAAACGAATCTTTTAGCGCTCAATGCCGCCATCGAAGCAGCGCGCGCAGGAGAACATGGGCGCGGGTTTGCTGTTGTGGCAGATGAGGTGCGAAAGCTAGCAGAGCGTACCCAAAAATCGCTTGTGGAGATAGACGCAACCATCAACGTCGTCGTCCAATCCATCATGGAAGCAAACACGGACATCACGGCAAATGCTTCTGAAGTCCATCAGTTAGCGGAAGTGTCAATGGAATTGCAAAATGACATGAATACCGTAGCCTCAACCCTCGACATGGCGTTTGGCAATACACACGCAACCGTTGCAAGCTTTGTGGAGACTTCCAAAGATATTCAAAAAATCGTAGAAGAGATAGAGAAAATCCATACCATCTCCCAAAGCAATGTCCAAAGCATTGACAACGTTTCAGAAGCGTCTGAACATCTCCACTCAATGACAGAAACGCTCAATAATGAACTGGGAAAATTCAAATCCTAAAGAAGCAACTCTATTAGACTTCTTGCGAAACTGCAAGAAGTCTAGACACATTTTTAGAGCAAAGCTCTAAAAACTACGCTAACACTGGGTTCTCTTCGGCAGAGTGCCCGCGCACCTTTAGTGCTTAGACTTCTTGCGAAACTACAAGAAGTCTATTGATTTCTTATATCAAACCTCACGCCTTTTGGGGCGCCAAAAAGTTTGAAGTATGCCGCGTCACTTAGGACTTTTTGGTACTCTTGGAGCTCTTCATTGAACAGTTGATTGAGTGCATCAAGGTGCTCTTCGTGTTCAAACGTGGCATTGCTGCTCCGCGTTCTTTTGGCTTTATAAGTTTGGTGAATGCCTAAAAGAAGGGCTTTTTGCTCTTGGGAAACCTCACCAAGCTTTTCTTGGATGTTTAGCTCAAAAAGCTTTTTGAGGTAATCCTCCTCCAAGGATACGCCCAAGGTGTTGGTGCTTGATTGCTCAAGAAACTCATGGTAAAGGGCTATTCTAGGGTTGATGGGTTCTGCTTTTAGGGTGGTTGTCACACTCCAGGGCATCTCTTCTTGTACTTTTGTTAAACACGCAGACCACGCGTATTTCTTTTTGCCTTCCTCGCAACGGGAGGGATTGAGGCTGTACCAACAAGCACTGGCCGTATCAAGCCCGTAGGTTCCGTATACTTTTTCGATGAGTGCATAAAAAGGAACATTGTGTACGGTTTTTCCTGTGTAGTACAACCCTCGATTGGTCGCGTTCCAACATACGCCAACCACGGCATAGTAGTGTTCATAGGGCCAGATGCAAGGGGCTTGTGTCATGATGTAATTAACCGTTGATACGTCGATGCACGCCGCGTTTTTATCGCACTGTGTGGTTGTTTCCGCCAAAACATCGCCGCCGCTATCGCCACCCAGGGCTTTCCACGCGTAGCGTGTCCCTTTTGCGTCAAAGGCTTCAGGGTAGGTGTGGTGGGCGATTTTTTGCATCAATTTGCCCCCGAGCGCGTAGTAACGAACATCCATCTGATGGCCCATTTGATGCGAGGTGGTGACACTTTTTGACGCATCAGGACTTTTGAGCGAACACGCACTCAGCACAAAGCCAACCAAAACAAGCAGCAACATACGATAGGCTCTCATCATCACTCCTTTTTTGTAAAAGTGCATTGTAACGCTAAAAAGTTAAAAACGTTGTTTTATGAAACGTGTTTTTGGGAGCAACATAGATAAAAAACAGGCTATTTTTCCTATAATACTTACGACCAAACAAACCCCTAAAAAGCAAGACAAGCCATGCGACGATTGATTGTTTCGGATATTTTTGGAAGAACTCCCGCACTAGAGCGGCTTGCGTCAGAACTCCAAGGCGACGTTGCGCTCATTGACCCTTATGACTCAAAAATGATGGGATTTGAAAACGAAAAAGATGCGTATGCGTACTTTTCTCACAATGTGGGATTGGACGCTTACACGGAAAAACTCTCAAAGGTTCTTGGGGGCATGCATTGCCCTGTAAGTTTGTTGGGGTTTAGCGTGGGAGCATCGGCCATCTGGAAGCTCTCAGGGTGTTTTGAGGCAACCAATGTTCTTGGCGCGGTTTTATTTTACGGCTCACAAATACGCCATTGCACGGAAATAGAACCCCATTTTCCTGTTAGTTTGGTGTTTCCAAAAACCGAAGAGCACTTCTTGGTCGAAGCGCTCATTTGCGCGCTTAGGCACAAAGAGAATGTACACATCCACCATGTGGCGCAACAGCATGGATTTATGAACCCATATTCGCGAAACTACAACGCAAACGCTTACAAAATGTACAGGCAAGCCCTGTGCGATGTGCCGCGTGATGCCTCTTTTCATGGGGCGATTTTTGGCGAGCAAACAGCCATTTTGGCACCCATGGCACCTCAAAAATCGGATAAAAAAAGCAAATACTCAACACCATTACCAAGGGGGAAAAGTCATTGAAATGCTTAGTCGTGCTTGCTCATCCACTAGAGGATAGTCTTTGTGCTTATCTGGCCAAAAAGACTATTGAACATCTCGAAAAAAAAGGGTATCAAATCACCCTGAAGGATTTGTATAAGGAAAAATTTCAGCCCGCGTTGACCAAAGAAGAAAGAGAAAGCTATTACGCGCAAGCTTTTGATTCTTCGGGTGTTCACTCCGATATTGCGCAATTAGAAGAGGCCCAATCGCTTGTTTTGATTTTCCCTACTTGGTGGTTTAGCTTTCCTGCTATTTTAAAAGGTTGGTTTGACAGGGTGTGGGCTCCTGGCCATGCGTATAATCATGCTTCGGATTTGGGGTTTATCCAGCCTTACCTTTTAAACCTAAAAGAAGTAAAAGTGATTACGATACTAGGGGCTGCTTGGTGGGTCGATTTTTTTATTTTAAGACAACCCATAAAAAAAGTTTTAAAATATGCCCTAGTCGGAGCTTGTACTAAGAAATGCCATTTTCAGATGCTTTCAATGTACAAAAGTGAAAAGCTCTCAGAAGAAAAACTTGCCCGATTTGTACATAAAATACGGGACACTTTTTAAAGAAGACAAGCGTTTTTGATTTGCATCAGTCATTACAGGAGCATCCCATGAAAGCAAACAATCTTTCCACTTGTATCGTCACCCACAAGGTTGAGGAGAGCCGAGCGTTTTACCTCAAAAACTTTGATGCCAAAGTCATTTTTGACTGCGGTTGGTACGTGAATATGGCCTTTGGTAGCAAAATGGCCACACTGCAATTCATGGCTCCACAAAACCCCGAACAGCTTACATGTAAGGGCGAGGGACTTATGCTTAACTTTGAAGTGGAGGACGTGGATGGGGAGTATGAGAGACTCACCCAGCTTGGCAACGCGCCCATCATGCCCCTTGAGGACCATCCGTGGGGAGATAGAGGTTTTGCCATCCTAGACCCCAATGGCATTGTGCTTTACATGTATACCAACAAAGAGCCCTCTCTCGAGTTTAAACAGTACTACAAATAAACAAGCAATAAGGACTCCCTCCATGCAGCTCACAAGAAAAGAGGCCCACGTCGTTAAAAACGTCATTGAAATGTGGGAAAAAGAGAAGGTCATCACCCAAGACCAAGCCCAAACCTTGCTAGGTTCTTACGAGGTGAGCCTATTTGATTGGAAGCGGGTTGCTAAGTACGCGTTTTGGTTGGCTATTTGTTCCATCCTTATCGCCCTCTCTTCGGTGCTTGCGGACAAGTGGCTCATCGCTCTTCTTGGCAGACTTTTTACTGCGCCAGAAGGGGTCAAGTCGGCGGTGTTTGCCTTGTGCGCAGGCGGATTGTACGCTCTTGGCATCCAAAAACGCCGCAACAATCCTGAGAAAACCTATAGCAATGAGGCGGTGTTTTTCCTTGGCGTGGTGGCAACAGCCTTGTCTATCGCTTTTTTGGGAAAGGCCATCGACACGGGTTCGGGACACTTTTCGTTGCTGTTTCTACTGGCTTCTTTGGTGTATGGCGCACTGGGGCTTTGGTTTCCTTCTAAGCTGGTGTGGGTGTTTGCACTGCTTTCTTTGGGGAGCTGGTTTGGTGCTGAGACAGGCTATGCTTCGGGGTGGGGAGCGTACTATCTGGGGATGAATTACCCCATGCGCTTTGTGCTTTTTGGCGTAGTGCTGCTTGGGCTGAGCACGTATGCGTTTAAACACTGGGTCAGTCGTGCTGATTTTCTTCTTCCTTCGCGGGCGATGGGGTTGTTGTATCTGTTTGTGGCGTTGTGGATTTTGTCGATTTTTGGCAATTACGGCGACCCTTATGCGTGGAAGATAGCCAAGCAGATTGAGCTTTTTCACTGGTCGTTGCTTTTTGGGGCGGCGGCTCTTGGGAGTATTTACCACGGGTTGCGGTACGATGATGGCTTGACCCGCGGCTTTGGCATCACTTTTCTTTTCATCAACCTCTACACGCGGTTTTTTGAGTACTTTTGGGATAGCACCCACAAAGCGGTTTTCTTTTCACTTCTTGCTGTGAGTTTTTGGTACCTAGGTTCAAGGGCGCAAAAGATATGGCATCTTGAAGCCATAAAACATGCGGTGAGGGAACAATAAGGGGTGCAGTGGGGAATTACTTCTCCTCAAACACCCACCACTCTAAGAGGTTTCTAGCGATGGCTATCTCGCGTGGAGTGCTGATGCCAAGGCTTTCATCTCCGCTAAGGAGGGCTTTTATCTCTTCTTTGTGAAGCCACCTCGCGTCACTGATTTCGTTTGCATCAAGGCGCAACTCTTGTGAAAGCGCCTTTACATGTAAGCCAATCATGAGGCTTGCGGGAAAAGGCCAAGGTTGGCTTGCGATGTAAGTTACCTCACCGCCTTTGATGCCAGCTTCTTCAAAAAGCTCCCGCCTAGCGGCATCTTCTATGCTCTCTCCTCCTTCCATGTACCCCGCCAAACATGAGTAGCGCTTGGGCGGAAAGTTTACCCCGCGTCCTAATAAACAATACTCCCCGTACGTTACAAGCATGATGACCACAGGGTCGGTGCGAGGGAAGTGCTCTTTTTTGCACACAGGGCAATCCCGCCTCCACCCCGCAAAGGTCGCGTGGGTTTTGGCCCCACAACAAGCACAGTGTTGATGGGAAATGTGCCAGTTAAGAACGCTTTGGGCTTGTGCGAAGATGCCTAACTTCTCCTCTTCCACAAGGTTTTGTTCGGCGAGATTTCTAAGGTCTATGATTGTGGCATTACTAGGGATTTGCTTTACATGTAAAGCAAAATAGGCACGCTCTCCCTCGGTGCCAAGGAGCACTAAAAGCGCCTCTTTGTACGCGTTTAAAACAGTAGCTGGAAAATAACAATGGTGTTTTTCATCACACACAATCCCGTTTCCATCGTAGAGGATTAGCGTTGCATGTTCGGAGTTTTTTAGGGTGTCAAAGGCTTCTTGTGACGCTCTTTCGTGGTCTAGTCTGTCGAGGGGATTTTGTGAAAAGTAGGGCAAAATTCTTCGCATCTTTAGCCTTAGGGGGATGATAAAAAACGCTATTATACCGCCCTCTTGTTTGATGGGAGGTGAGAGGTTGTGGGAAAAGTTGATTTATTACATTTGCGTGTCTGTTTAAGATTTACAGCTATAATTCCCCATCTCAACTGTGTGGAGGTGTGTGTATGAAAAAAACAATGTTATCGATGGCCCTTGCGGGTGCGTTGGTGGTGCCCGCGATGCTCAATGCTCAAGAGATTAAGGGCCTTAATGTGCTCATCGTCTCAGCGGACGCTCAGACCCAAATGATGGGCATGGTGCTCTCAACCAGCACCATCAAAGACCACAACAAGGCGGTTAACATCACCCTGTGTGGTCCTGCGGGAAACCTTGCCCTGAAAGAGTTTGAAGCAGGCACGGTGAAGCGGCCTGATGGCAGTGTTGTGAACCCAAAAAGTGCTCTTGGGGGGCTCATTAAAGCGGGTGCTTCGGTGGAGGTGTGTCCACTGTTTCTCCCCACAGCAGGCAAAGACGCTTCGGCGTTGGTGGAAGGCGTGAGTGTTGCCAAACCCCCGATGGTCGCCAAAGGCTTGCTAGACCCTGCGTTTAAAAACATTAGCTTCTAAATTTTGCGCCTTACATGTAAAGGATTTTCGTTACATGTAAGGCAAAAAATCCCTCTTTTTTTACCTGATTTCCACTGAAATGTGTACTAGCTCCTCGTGAATAGACAACGCGTGTTTGACGTGGTCTGGGCTTAGGGGGGCTTTACATGTAAGGGAAAGCAAGCAGCCGTATTTGCCTTTGCCGACTCTCCATACATGTAAGTCTTCTAAGGTGACATTTTCTTCCAAGCCTTCTACAACTTCGATGATTTCTTCGACTACAGAATCGCTCATGTTGGCATCAAGCAAAATCTTTCCTGATTGTTTGATGAGGCCCATCGCCCACACAAAGACCAGTACCGAACCCACGATGCCCATCACCGGGTCTAGCCAATCCGCGCCCCAAAGCATCCCGCCGATGAGCGCGATGATGGCTAAAACCGAGGTGAGCGCGTCGGCAAGCACGTGGATGTAGGCGGCTTTGAGGTTCACATCATGCTGGTGCCCATGATGGTGGTCGTGTCCGTGGTCATGGTCGTGATGATGGTGGTCATCTTTGAGTAACCACGCGCAAACGAGGTTGACCACAAGGCCAACGATGGCAATCATAATCGCCTCTTTGTACGCGATGGTTTGAGGGTTGAAGATGCGCTCTATGGAGTGAAACGCCATGAAAAACGCCACCACTACGAGCAACACCGCACTGGTGTAGCCGCCCAAGACTTCTATCTTGAAGGTGCCAAAGTTAAAGCGAACATCGTTGGCGTATCTAGTCGCCATGACGTAGGCCAGATACGCCATGCCAAGGGCTAAAACGTGCGAACTCATGTGCCAGCCATCGGCGAGTAAGGCCATGGAGTTGTAGTAAAGGCCGCCAAAAATCTCTACGAGCATCGTCACAAAGGTTAATAGCGTGGCGTAGAGGACATTTTTCTTTGCGATGGGATTAGCGGTGTCAAACTGATGGGAGTGGGCAGAGGCTTTAAGGGTAGCTAGAGCGTTCATGAGGGCTTCTTTTTAAAGATTTTTTGGTACTATACCCCAGTATAGATTAGATGAAAATAAAAGGAGCACTTATGTCCCATACGATTGCCGATAAAGAAAAACTACTCGTACGCGTTCGCAAGATAAAAGGCCAACTTGGTGCTATCGAAAAGGCACTAGAAGGGGAAAAAGAGTGCTTCAAAGTCCTGCAACAAATCAGCGCGGCACGTGGAGCGATGAACTCCCTCATGAATGAAGTCATCGAAGGGCACATCAAAGAGCATTTGGGCAACCACGTCAGCGAAGTCCAGCGCGACGAAGAAATCGCCAAGCTCATCACGCTTTTGCGGACGTATGTGAAGTAGTGGAAAAAAAGAGCGAATACAGCACGGGTACAAGGATCATGGTAAGTACCGTTGCGACCATTAGACCAAAGATGATGACCACGGCCATTGAGGCAAAAAATGGGTCAAGTGCTAAGGGAAACATCCCTAAGGCTGTGGTAAGTGCCGCCATAGCGACGGCCCGAAGCCTGCTAAGACCTGATTGAAAGATCGCCTCGTCTAAACCTTGGGTTTTGTTTTTGAGCGTAATCTCATCGATGAGTACAATAGCATTTTTAATGAGCATCCCTGAGAGGCTTAAAAATCCAAGAAGTGACATAAAACCAAAAGAGAGGTTTGTGATCATCAAGCCTCCAACAACGCCAATGAGCGAAAGAGGAACACTTAGCCAAATAATCAGGGTTTTTTTGATGGAATTAAACAAGGCCACCACAATCAAAACCATAGCAATACCAAAAAGAGGTAAAGAGTTAAGGATGGGTTGTTGCGCATCTTTGGAGTTTTTGTCTTCTCCGTGCCACTGCACGTAGTATCCTGGCTTAAAAGGGATGGCTTCTATCTTTTCTTTTACATCGCGTAGTAATTGGTTTGGTAGCTTTCCTAAAATGGGTTCAGCATGGACGGTGATGGCTTTTTTTCTGTTGTACTTGTAGATGATATCATCTACAAAATGAGTTTCATAAGCGATGACAAGCTGAGAAAGTGGGATGGTTTTGCTTGCAAAAGGAGAGAAAATCTGGATGTTTTCAAGGTTTTTTACATCCCCACGCTCTTCCTTTGGGGCTCTTAGGATGATGGGAAGCAGTTCTGTATTTTCACGGTAAACCCCGATAGTTCGGCCTTGGTACGTGTCTAAAATAGCACTAGCAATACCATCTTTGGTGATGCCGTTGAGGTTGGCTTTTTCATCGGAAATGAGAGGCTTGATGCGCTTAACTCTGTTGCCCCAGTCGCTTCGCACCCCTTTGGCATAGGGTGAAGCAAGGAGGATGCGAAGCACCTCTTGTTCGTAAGCCCTAAGGGTATCCGAATCTTCGCCAAAAATCTTCGCCTGCACCCTTCCTCCCTCACTTGGCCCAAGGATAAACTTTGCCCCAAAGGCATTGATGCTTGGATAGTTATGTTTTACAAAGGTCTCGATTTCTTCTATGATGCGCGCAGATTGCTCGTAACTGCTTACGTCGATGAGCATTTGTGCGTAAGAAGGGTTTGGGTACACAGGCGAGTAAGTGAGTAAAAACCTCAAGGCACCGCTGCCTATAAAAGTCGTGACATGGTCTGCTCCCTCAATCAAGCGAATCTGTTTTGCAATCTCTTCCATGTACGCGGCTGTTGTTTCAATAGAGCTTCCTTGTGGTAGGTAATAATCCACCAAAATCTGCTCTCTTGTGGAGTCTGGGAAAAAGCTTTTTTCTAAAAGAGGAAAGCCAACAAGCGAAATCCCAAATAAGATGATGGCCGATAAAACAACCACGATGCGATGACGCAAAGCCAAAGCAAGTGCCCAGCCATAGGCTTTGTAGACAAAAGAGCCATACTCTTCTTTGGGCGATTCTTCACCCTTTTCTTTTTTTGGAGCCTTTAAAAAATTGACCGCCAAAATAGGCGTGAGGGTCATCGCTGTAATCCAACTTAGGCTCAAGGAAATAATCACAACATAAAACAAAGAGCGCATGTATTCGCCCGTGGTATCATCAGAAAGCCCAATGGCTCCAAAGGCTAAGATGGCGATAAGCGTGGCGGCTAGTAGGGGGAGGGCAGTTTGTTTTACAGTCTGCGAAGCCGCCTCTTTGACGGCCATGCCTTTGTTGATGCGTACCAAAATGCCATCAATAACAACAATGGCATTATCCACAAGCATCCCCAAAGCGATGATGAGTGCCCCTAGCGAGACCCGTTCTAGCATGATGCCAAGGGGCGGCATGAAAATAAAACTGATGGCAATGGTGGCAAACAATACCGCTCCAATGATAAGCCCACTGCGAAGCCCCATGAACAAGAGCAACACAACAACCACAATGCTGATGGCTTGGATGAGGTTTATCATAAATGTATTGATGGCTGCTTCGACATCCTTGGCTTGGTGAGAGATCACGCCCAGTTGAATACCAAGGGGTTTGAGGTGTTCAAGTTCTTGCAGTTTTTGATCGATTTTTTTACCCATAGCGACCACATTGCCGCCTTCAATCGTAGAGATTCCGATGGCTATCGCCTTGTGTCCATCGTAGTGAAGGAGTTCGGTCGCGGGTTCTTGGTAGGTGTCTTTTAGCGTTGCGATATCTTTTAAAAAGATTTGCGCATCACTTTCTTTGCCTCTGATGATAATGTTTAAGAGCTCGTCGGTGCTGCTAAACCCGTCAGTTTTTACGGCAACGAAGGCTTCGCCGATGGTGATTTTTCCAAAGTATGGGATAAGATTTTTGAGGTAGAGTTCTTGGGCGATTTGCTCCTTTGTAATCCCCAAATGTGCAAGTTTGTCTCTACTTATCTCGACAATCAAGGCCCGTTGCTTCTCGCCAAAGGTGTCTAGCTTGCCCACGCCTTCCACAAGGATGAGTTCTTTTTTAAGAAAATCGATGTAGCTTCTAAGCTCATCATGCGTGTACTCGTTTCCGTAAACGGCTAGCAACACTCCATACACATCTCCAAAATCATCATTGACAAAAGGAGTTTTTGCCCTAGGGGGCAAGGAAGGGGTAGCTTGTGCGATTTTTTTTCTCAACTCATCCCAAATCTGAGGAAGGTCTTTGGCCCCATAGTGGTCTTTCATGGTGACGATGATAAGGGACTTTCCACTACTATTTTCCGTGCGAATTCTTTTTACGTACGAAAGTTTTTGGATGGCTTCTTCGAGTTTATCCGAGACTTCTTCTTCTACCTCTTTGGCTGATGCGCCAGGGTAATACGTGACAACCAACGCATCTTTGATGGTGTATTCAGGGTCTTGGAGTTTGCCCATTTTTTCGTAGACAAGAACACTATAAGCGATACCTAAAATCGTCAAAAGATAGATAAGCAGTCTATTTTTGATGCTAAATGATGCGATATCCATCTTAATTGCCTTGTTTTTTATACGTTTGAACTGCATCACCCGAGTTTAAAAAATCCACACCCGAGGTGACGATTTTATCTTCATTGGTGAGTCCTTGGAGGACTTCGACATGCTCTCCTGTGATTTTTCCAAGATGCACTTCTTGCTTAAGCACACGTTGTTCGCTGTTGACTTTCCAGACAAATGTTTTATTGGTGTCATTGGTAAAAAGAGCTTTGTAGGGGATGAGGATGGAGCCAGGTTGCACCTCTTTTGCCACGGCCCTTGCCTTGGCGCTCATGCCTGGAAGGAGGTTAACTCCTGCTCTTGGCTTGATGAGCAAGGTCACTTCAAAGGTGCGCGTTACTTTTTCGGCGGTTGTGGAGATGGTTAAAAGCGTTGCGGTGAAGACTTCTTGCGGAAGGTCACTCAAGAAAACATGAAAATCGATGTGTTTTGAGAGCTCTTGTGGGGTGAGTTCTGTCTTGATGGACACCACCTCTTTTTCGGGTGCAAAAAACTTGACTTTAAAAGCACTATTGTCCTGGAGTCTTAAGATGGGTTGTTTCGCGTTGATGCGCGCAAAATCATTGACCAGTTTTTTGGCCATGATTCCATCAAATTCTGCTACGAGTTTTGTGTTGGCTAGGTTTTTTTGAGCAATCTTGTATTGGGCTTGGGTATTTTTAAGGTTTTGTTCAAATTTTTCAAAATCTGCTTTGGAAACACCGCGTGCTTGGTAGAGTGCTTTATAACGCTCGTAGTCTGTTTGGGCTTGGGTGTAGTTTGCAAGGGCGGAGGCGTAGTTTGCTTGAAAGATAGTGTCATCCAATGCGGCAATTACGTCGCCTTTTTGAACACGCTCTCCCTCTTCGACAGTAAAAGTGACGATTTTTCCAGAGACTTCAAAAGCCATGGTGGTGTCTTTGAAAGCGTAGATTTCGGCTGGAAATTCAGCACTTCTTGTGTATGAGGCAGTTGTGTTAAGGTGAAGGATTTTTACAATTTTTGGCGTGTCTGTCACGGTGGGTTCTTGTTGGTCGTTTGCGCAGCCGCCAAGAAAAATCAAAAGTGTAGCAATGGTTACAGTTAAACGGCGTAGCATTATCTCTCCTTGTTTTTACAAATCACAAGTAGATAATATCGCAATAAAGTTCCAACTGGGTGAAGGGTGGCGTTATGTTCCTTACATGTAGCGTTTTGGGGGCAAATATTATTAGAAAGGGTGTGTCAAAAAATCGGAGTGATTCTTTGACACAAAAAGATGCCCTAAACTGGGCGCGACTCTTTTGCGGCGTCAGGCCTACTCAAACTTTTTTCGATTTGCTTCTTCTAAAATCTCATGGCTCATTTGATTGACTTCTTGCGAAATGAGGTTGATATTTTGAGCGATGCCTTCGTTTTCTTGTGTGTTTACATCGATGACTTCCATGGACTCGCTAATGTGCATGATGCTTTGGGCTTGCTCGCTCACGGCTGTTTCGATGTCGGAGATGGATTGCACGAGGATGTTGATGTTGACGTTGATTTCGCTCAGACTTTTTTGGGTGCGCTCGGCTAACTTTCGCACTTCATCGGCCACCACGGCAAAGCCGCGCCCGTGTTCTCCTGCGCGTGCCGCTTCGATGGCGGCGTTGAGGGCGAGGAGGTTGGTTTGGTCGGCGATGTCACTGATGATTTCGATGATAGATTTGATTTGGTTAGATTGAACGGAAACTTCTTGGGTTTTTTGGGAAGTCGAGACGATGGAGGCGTTGATGTGCTGCATGGTGGTGGTAGTTTCTTTGACGCTTTGGGCTTGTTTTTGAGAAGCCTCCGTCAAAGAAGCCATCTCTTTTTGAAGGTTCTGCGCTTTTTCTCTCAATGCCAAGCTGTTTTCTTTGGAAGATTTTAAGATAGCACAAATCTCCTCACCCAGACCATTGACGCTCATGGCTATTTTGGCGTACGCGTCGGGAAGGCGCTTGGTGAAGTCTTGACGTTTGTAGCTTTCAAGGACTTCAAGCAAGCGTGGGATACTGCGTGCGATTGCGTGTTCGAGGTCGTATTGCATCTTTTCAAGGATGTTTTTGAGCTCGCTAAGGTGCTTTGCCTTGGGGGTGGCGTTGAGCTTGGCAAGCATGTTGCCTGCGGAAAGTTCTTGGGCAAATTGGCTCACTTGTGCCAAAAATGCATCGTTTTCTTGGATGCCTTCTTGAACAAGCAAGATATTGTCGTTGATGATGCGCGCCATGTGGCCTATCTCGTCGTTGGTGTCAAGGTCGATGAGTTTTGCCTCGGACGAGGTGCGATTTAAAAACCCAAAAAACCCAAGCAAGCCCTCTTGGAAGCGCGCGATGGAGTGAATAATATTGCGCGAAATAAACAAAAGACTGCTTAAGATAAGCACGATAATAACCAAAGACTGAACGATGAGCGTGAGCTTAAACGAAGCGATTTGAGATTCAAACGAGGCGGTTCTTTCTTCAAATTCGTTGTCTTTGAGGCTTTTGATTTCCTCAAAATGCTTTCTGCTTTCATTGGCCAGTGGCGTGGCATCTTTGCGGTAGTTTTGGTAAGTTTGCGCCAAAAGTTCGGGCGTGAGCGCTTTGCCCCTTAGGGCTTCCATTTTGGTAAAACCGTCCATCGCAAAGGCCATGGTGCTTTTGTGGGTATTTTCCAACAGTTTTTTGTGCGCACTAAGGGTGGCAGCATCGCCCGTGAGCGTTTCTTGGAGCACTGAAAATTTTCCATCAATGCGTTTAACGTACGCTTGGAGCTTGCTAAGGTTCTCCTCGTACGCGTTGCCAAGCATGATGTCACGCGTAAGTCGACTGATGTAATTAAGGTCAGATTCTATCTCCAAAACGGCAATCTTTCCAACGAGATTCTTTTGAGAAAATGTCTCAAATTCCGCTTGAATATTTCTAAGAGAAGAGAGGTTGAGGATAAAAGCACCCGCAAGTAAGATAAACACTGAGAGACCAAAGATAACCATTTTTTTCGTTAAACTCATTTGATGCATGATGCCTAAGCCTTAAGAGTAATTTTTATAGCCATGCATTATATGTTATAAAAATTACATTCGGTTGATAAAATGGCGAAAAAATCCAAAAAATGGCGAAAAAGAGAGTTACTTTTAAAAAATACCACCCGCGTTGAATTTGTAAAAGTTGCTTTAACAAATTTAAAACCACAATATAAACAATAATACTTTGGTACGATTCTTGCTTACCTTCTATTGTCTAACTTTAGGAGGTAAGCTATGAGTAGTATTGCATCTTTGAGTGCATCAAATATACCCCAATCCATGAAGATTAACATACCCTCGTCCATTTACCCGACGACACAAACCCAACAAGCCGAAGTGCCAACATCCACCACAGAAGAAGCTACCATCTCAACACAGTGGGGATTTAAGGTTGATGAAGACGGTTACTTTGGTGCAGACTTCAATGCCGCGGCTGGCATCCCAAGCCATGTAAAAATACACGAAAAAACATTGGAAACTGTCGCAAAGAGTATGCAAGTTATGGGTTCTTCCCAAGACCCCATAACCGCTCTTTCAAAAGCATGGAGTAACTTTTCAAAGATTGCAGGAAATTCCCTTGATTCTGATGGTTCCATGACCCTCTCACAAATGCACAACATGCCCGTATCGTTTGTCATTGATAGTAGCATTTTTGGAAATGTTGTGAGTGTGCAGCAAACGCATGGTCAGTACTTAAAAGTGCAAGAAGCTTCTGGCGCAATCGTTACGCTCTCAAATAGTAATTTTCAAACAGGCAATTTACCTTTTTTTGGCATGGGGCAAACATATGTAGATGAAAGTACTGGGAAAAATACGGATTCGCTTTCAGATTATAAAGAGCTGATGAGCGAGATGGGCATTGCAGTTGATAAAGGCAATGCCAATGAAAATGAAATCTCCGTTGGAAATCTCTTTGGTAATTTTGTTGGACTATTTGCTCCGCAAACGGAAGGTGATGTAAGCTATGTAAAAGATGTTCAATCTTACTTTGAATTTACCCAAAGTGGCCAAAGTATCGAAGAGTATGCCAAAAGTAATTTTGGTGAAGCTTTTTTAAATGAGGCCTTAAAAGGCTACGGTATGACAGCCGATAAAAAGTTCAGCCAAGAATTGGTGGATTTGCTTCTTGAAGAAGTCAATGCCTACATTCAACAAGATGCACAAAGCTACAAAGCAATCTTAGAGTCTCAAAAAACATCTTCTCTTGCATCAAACAGTTCGGCTAAATCCTACCTATCGCTCAGCGACACAAGACCCAAGAGTGGCAGTTTGATGAGCGTTAAATCATAAAATAAGAGAATCATTAGTCATCTGTAGTTCTGGATGTGATTTGAGCTGATGCGCTTTACATGTAAAGGGTTTCAAACTCCTCCCATCCCGCCTTGCGCAGTTCGCACGCTGGGCAGGTGCCGCAGCCATAGCCCCACGGGTGTTTTTGGGTGTGGTTGCCGTTGTAGCAGGTGTGTGAGTCGTCGATGACGTGGGTTAAAACGCCTTCGGTTTGGGCAAGGGCGAAAGTTTGGGCTTTATTGAGGTGCATGAGGGGCGCGTGAAAGGTGATGGCCGCTTCGCTACCAAGGTTTAGCGCGTTTTCAAGGGCGTCCACAAAGGGCGCACGGCAATCAGGATACCCCGAATAATCCGTCTGGCTCACGCCGATGATGATGTGTTCTATTCCTTGTTTTTGGGCAAAGGCGTGGGCGAGGGTGAAGAAAATGGCGTTGCGGTTGGGCACGAAAGAAGCGGGCAGGTTGGTGTGTGTGCCGTGGTGCGCGCCGATGTCTTTGGTGCCATCAATGAGTGCAGAGTCGTTGAGCTGTGAAAAGGCATCCAGACTGAGCACGGTGTTGTTTACATGTAAAGCCTGAGCAATTTTTTTGGCTTGGATGATTTCCACGCGGTGTTTTTGTCCGTAGTCAAAGGTGATGGTCTCGACGCCCTCAAAGCGGTTTTTCGCCCAGCCTAGGCAGGTGGTGCTATCTTGTCCTCCGCTAAAAACGACGAGGGCTTTGGATGTTTTCACTACGCGACTCCTAAAAATTTGTGCAATTGAACGCTCAGACGAAACTGTGGATGGGTCTTGACAAGGTTGATGCAAAAGGCCACATTGTCCCAATCGGGCGCGTCTTTGGCGTTTTGGGGTTGGATAAACACAGGCTTTTGGGTGGAAAATGCGAGTATCTTTTCCACGGGCGAGGTGCGCGCAACGACAAATTTAAGCTCATCAAATCCTTCTTGCTTGATGGCGTTCCAGTCTTTGGGGCTGTAAGTAACCCAGTTGGCACCTGTGAGGTTGGTAAAATCGTACCCGTTGGTTTCCACCGCCACATGGTAGCCGTGCCCTTGCAAAAAACCGATAAATGCTCGTAAATCATACAAGCTTGGCTCGCCGCCCGTGATGACCACATGGCGGGAGGGAAAAGGCGCGATGCGCGCAAGAATCTCTTCAAAACCCAGCGTCTCATACGTGCCTTTGTGTAACGGTTCGTCGCAAAAACTACAGGCAAGATTGCACCCGTATAAACGCACAAACACGCACGCCATGCCCGTTTGCGCCCCTTCGCCTTGAATGGAGTAAAACACATCAACTACTTTGACCATCACATACTTTCAATTGGAATGCAAAAGTGTAACCCACCTTGACTAAAAAGCACGTCAAAAGCTCTTTTGCACTCTTTTGTTAATGCCTCTATGGCGAGGCCCAACATGCAGGCTTGCTTAGAAAAATCAATCATGCAAACACCTCTTGGCAAGTGCCGAAGCAAAGGAAGAAAAAGTGCTTAGTTTGGCAAAAGGAGAGCCGTGAAAGAGGTGTAAAAAGGCTTTAGGGGTTGTGATATTGTGCAAAAAAAGCTGTGGGAGCGACGTGGTCTGGTCAAGTTCGCGTACTAATTTTGCAAAGGCGACACGCTCCCTTGGGGTGAGTTTGGCGTAGCTTTTTTTTGAAAACAGTTTAAAAATCTCATCGTCATGAAAATGCTCTTGTGTTTTGATGTTTCGATTAAGGAGGGTTAAAATAGGCGTTGGCACGTTTTGGGTGATGGCACAAAGAGCCTGTTTTGCATCGGTATGCTTGATGAGCAAGTAGAGTTTATGCTTGGAGTGGGCGGGTTTGCTCCACTCTTTGAGTGTGCTTGTGGGGATGTTTAAAATCTTTAAAGCTTCACTTTTTCGCATGACGCACTCCTTTTTGTAAATTATAGCCGAATATCGTCCATAAATCAATCTACATGTAAGCAAAAAAAGCACCCCAAAAGTTCTTTTACATTTTACTGCCGAGGCGATATATTATATTGAGTATTTATTTTAATATCTTTATTATAAATTGATATTTTATTGGAAATCCACTATAGTTTTATAAATACCCAAGGGAGTTGAATATGTCCGATGTGGTGGTTTATAGTGACGGTGAAATTGAACTAAAGGTGCCAGTAAATGAGGAGACGATTTGGCTCACTCAAAAACAGCTTGGTGAGTTATTTGGAGTTACAAAACAAAATATAAGCCTTCATATTAATCGCATATACAAAGATGAAGAGTTGGATAAAGATTCAACTGTCAAGTTTTTCTTGACAGTTCAAAATGAAGGCAATAGACGGGTTGAACGGAATTTGGAGCATTATAATCTTGATATGATTATCTCAATCGGTTATAAAGTAAACTCCATAACTGCTACAAAGTTTAGAAAATGGGCAACATCAGTCCTTAAAAACTACATCCAAAATGGGTATGCTATCAACACGCACAAAATCACAGAACACAGACTTTCGGCCCTTGAAAGTGATGTGGCAGCCATTCAATCTCATATTAATAACGCAAGCTTGGAGCTTAAGCATGGTATATTTTATGATGGACAAATATTTGATGCTTATGTATTGTTGTCGGAGCTAATCAAACGCGCGAAAACTTCGATAGTTTTAATTGACAACTACATAGATGAATCCATCTTAACGCTGTTTGCGAAAAATCAAACGATAACATTTACCGTTTACACACAAAGCATATCCAAGCAACTGCGCCTAGACATAGAAAAATACAACAAACAATACGGCAACCTTGAGGTTAATATTGCCAAAAATTTTCATGACAGGTTTTTGATTTGTGATGGTGCGGTCTACCACTTTGGCGCAAGTTTGAAGGATTTGGGCAAAAAGGTGTTTGCGGTTAATAAGATGAACCTCTCCTCAGGCGATATACTCCGCTAGTTTCCCCCAGCCCGTGGGTATAAGGGGGCTAAAAAGCGCGTCAAAAGCTCTTTTGCGTTAGGATTTCAAAAAAGGCGCACGATGGTATGGCAAATCAGCAAAGAATTTGATTTTTGTTACGGACACCGCGTATGGTCGCAAAAGCTTGAGAGCGAGTTTGCTCTCACGGGGTGCTTGGCGTGTCGACATTTGCATGGGCATCAAGGCAAGGTTATTGTGCATTTGCAAAGCGAGGTGCTTAAAGATGGCATGGTGACAGATTTTCACCACCTCAATTGGTTTAAGCAGTTTTTAGACGACACCCTTGACCACAAGTTCATCATCGACATCCACGACCCACTCTTTGAAACCCTTTTGCCCCACTTTCAAGACAAATCGGGGCTCATCGCCCACGAAGCGGGCTACCACACTCCTGACCTTGCGCGCATCCAAGGTGCCCCTGAGCACATACGTGAAATGTACGAGGGCTACATCATCGTGGATTTCATCCCCACAAGCGAAAACATTTCCACGTGGCTCATGGAAATCATCGCGCGCAAAATGCAGCGCCTTGACGTGAAGGTCTCTCATGTAGAATTTTTAGAAACCCCCAAAAGCAGAAGCGTGGTGTACAGCGACAAGCCTTACATGTAAGGATTTCTTTTACCCGCCGAGGTATTTTTTACGCACCTCGTCGTTTCCTACAAGCGAAGCGGCCACGTCTTCCATGACGATGTGCCCGTTTTCCATCACGTACGCGTAATCAGAAATCTTTAACGCGGCAAAGGCATTTTGCTCTACTAGTAAGATGGTAATCCCCTCTTTTTTGAGACGTTCGATGGTCGCAAACACTTCGCCGATGACCTTGGGCGCTAGCCCTAAGCTTGGTTCATCAAGCATCAACACTTTGGGTTCACTCATGAGCGCTCGTGAGATGGCGAGCATTTGCTGTTCGCCTCCGCTAAGGGTGCCTCCCATTTGGTGGCGCTTTTCTTTGATGCGTGGAAAAAGTTCGTACATGGTTTCTTTGAGGTGTTCGTAGTTTTCGTCGTTGTTAAACGCGCCCATGCGGAGGTTTTCTTCGACGGTAAGGTTGATAAACACCCGTCGGCCCTCGGGCACCAAAGAGATGCCATGCTGTACAAGGGTGTGGGTTTTGTGCTTGTCGGTGTGAAACCCTGAAAACACCACTTCGCCTTTGCGTTTGACGCGGTTCAAAAGCGCATTTAGCGTCGAGGTTTTGCCCGCACCGTTGGAGCCAATAAGTGAGATAATCTTCCCCTCAGGCACCTCAAAAGAGACGCCCTTGACCGCTTCAATCACGCCGTAGTATACATGTAAATCTTTCACCCTAATCATGTTTAAAATCCCCCAAATACGCGGCAATCACCTCTTTGTTTTGAATAGCATCCGCAGGCTTGCCCTCAAAGATGGTTTTGCCATAATCAAGCACGAGTACTTTGTCGCACAGGTGATTCACAAATTTCATATCGTGCTCAATGAGCAAAACGGTCAAATCAAAATCTTCCCTGGCTTTAAAGATAAGCTCCGCTAACTCCTTGGTTTCCACAGGGTTCATCCCCGCGGCAGGCTCATCAAGTAAAAGCAGTTCAGGGTTGGTGGCAAGGGCGCGCGCGATTTCCACCTTGCGTTGTTGCCCGTAGCTCAAATCTGTCGCGTTGTGGTGTGCTAAATGGTCAATCCCAAGGTAGTGTAAAATCTCGAAGGCTTTGGTGCGGATGCGCTTTTCTTCGCCAAAAAAACGGGGCAAACGTGTAATGGCTTCTAAAAAGGAGTACCGCGCTTGAAAATCAAACCCAATGAGCACATTGTCCAGCACGCTCATGCTTTTAAATAAACGGATGTTTTGAAAGGTACGCGCAATGCCTTTGCGGACGATTTTGTGGGGCTTGATGCCTTTGAGTTCTTCTTGACGAAAAAGGATGCTCCCTTCCGTGGCGAGGTAGTTTCCCGTGATGATGTTAAACATCGTGGTTTTGCCCGCACCATTGGGGCCAATGAGGCCGTAAATTTCTTTGGAAGCGACGGTAAAAGAGGTGTCGTTGACCGCTACTACACCGCCAAAACGCATGGTGGCATGCTTGACTTGCAGTATCATGACTTCCCTCCTTTCTTTTTCCCAAAGTGATCAAACAGCTCTTTTTTGCCCATGATTCCCTCACGCGCAAAGAGCATGACCAAAATCAAAATGACCGAGAAAATAACCATGCGCATGCCTGGCATCGCGGGCGTTTCAAACCCAAACAACGCCATGGGTTCATCCAAAAAGCGCATCCATTCTGCGCCCCCGATAACCAAAATCGACCCAACAATCGCCCCTGTGGTACTGCCAAGGCCCCCCAAAACAATAATAATGAGCAGTTGGAACGTGAGGAAGAACGTAAACAAGTCTGGCGAAATACTGGTGAGCAAACACGCCAACAAGCCACCGCCCACGCCCTCCATGAAGGCGCTGGTGCAAAAGGCAAGGGTTTTGATTTTGAAGGTATTGACCCCCATGGCAATGGCGGTGTCTTCATCATCCCGTACGGCTTTCATGGCGCGACCGTACTTGGAGTAGATGATGTTTAAAATCACGGTCACCGCCACAAGGGCGATGCCCCCTGTCCAGTAGAGGTTGGAGTATTCGGGGATGTCATTAAGCCCCAATGAACCGTTGGTAATGTGGGGATTGTTGATGGCTAAAATGCGGATGATAAACCCAAAGCCCAGTGTTACGATGGCCAAGTAATCCCCGCGCACCCGAAACACAGGAAACGAAAGCATGAGTGCCACAAAGGTAGAGACAATCCCCCCGGCCAAAAGGGCGAGGATAAAGCTTTGGCTGTAGATGGCAAGCACCACTGGACTGGGGTCTTCGATGTAGTATTGGTAGAGCATCGTGTCCGCATCTAGCAAGATAATCGCTGCCACGTACGCGCCGATGGCTACAAAGCCATTGGGTTCAAGGGAAAGCTGTCCTGTGACGCCATTGATGAGGTTGTAGCTGACGGCTAAAATCATAAAAATAGCGATGTTGTTTAGGATGCGTATGGAGTATTCATCCAGTGTGGTTTGGGCAAACCAGATAAACCAAATCGCCACTCCGTAAAAGAAGAGGTGCAACATTTTACGTTGAGATAAAATCATGCCCGCCTCCTTAAAACCGTGATTTTTCAAAGTCATACCCTAAAATCCCTGTGGGCTTAAAGAGTAAAACCAGTATCAAAAACACAAAGGCAAAAGCATCTTTGTAGCCGCCTAAATCTGGCCAAAACGCAATCACCACCACCTCAGTAAAGCCGATGATAAGCCCTCCAAGCACGGCGCCAGCGACACTTCCAATGCCGCCTACCACTGCTGCGGCAAACGCTTTTAGGCCGATGAGCACGCCCATCATGGGTTCAACCGAAGGGTAATTAAGCGCCCAAAAGATGCCGCCCACCGCCGCTAGTGCAGAGCCAATAGCAAAGACCACCGCAAAAATACGGTTGGCATCAATGCCCATCAAATTGACCGTCTGGGCGTCAAAAGCAAGGGCGCGAATGGCCATGCCGTATTTGGTTTTAAACAAAATCAGCAAAATAATGGCCAGTAAAATAAGCGTCACGATAGGCACCATGATGGATGCCACAGAAAACATCAATCCTGACACAGAGATGATTTGTTCGGTAAAATCGGGCACGGGGAAGGCTCTAGGAACGCCGCCAAAGACGACATTAAAGATGTTTTCTAAAAAGAAGCTCACGCCAATAGCAGTAATCAAAAGGGAGATACGCGGCGCGTCGCGCAAGGGTTTGTAGGCAATGCGGTCAATCATGACACCCAAAAGAGCGGAACCCGCAATCGCTAGAATAACCGCAGCAAAAAAAGGAAGTTCAAGCACTGCGATTCCAAAAAAGCCTAAAAAGGCACCTACCATCAAAACATCACCGTGGGCAAAGTTGATTAGCCGCAACACACCATACACCATCGTATATCCGATAGCAACGAGTGCGTACATACTTCCCAAACTAAACCCGTTTATCATTTGTTGCATAAACGTTGTGAATTCCATCTACTCTCCAAGCAAGTCAAAATAACACTGGGCGTCTCCAAAGGGCTTTACATGTAAAGCTTTGGAGACGCCCACACCCAAAGGCGCGTATGGGCCTTGGGTGCTAGCTAGTCTCCGTGGTTTAGGGGTTTACAGTTGCTTTGTATACGGCTTTGCCGTCTTTGATTTCTTTAATAACAGCAGAGCGCGTCGCGTTGCCTTTTTCGTCGAGGTTAATCACGCCACTGACGCCCTCAAAGCCTTTGGTAGCTTTGATTTGTGTGTTGATACAAATAGAATCGGTAGGGTCATCACAACGGTTCATGGCATCAACCATAAGGTAGTACGTGTCCGCACCAAGGGCAGTAAAGGAGCCTAACTCTTTTTTGCCTGTGGCTTTTTCGTATTCGGCCATGAAATCTTTAGACTTTTGGGTTGGAGGGGCGGAGTAGTCAAAAAAGTCAGTAAACATGTACCCTTCAACAGCATTGCCACCAAGGTCAATGAAGGTTTGGTTGGAAACGCCATCGCCTGAGAACATGGGGATATCAAGCCCTGCTTGTTTGGATTGGCGGGCAATCATAGAGGCTTCGGGGTGGTAAAGAGGTAGGAACATAAACTCAGGATTAGCCCCTTTCATCTGGGAAACGGCTGCACGGAAATCTTTGTCTCCCGAACTGATGGTAACCTTTTTCACGACCGTTCCACCTGCTGCTTTAAAGGCTTCCTCAAACGCTTTTGAGAGTCCCAAGGAGTATACCTGTGCTTGGTCGGTGATGATTGCGGCGGTTTTAAGGCCCAAATCTTTAAAGGCATAGTTGGCTACCACGGCCCCTTGAAAGGAGTCCATAAAGCACACACGGTTGGCAAATTTTCTCCGCTCAGTGAGTTGGTCATTGGTCGCCACTGCGGCGATGATGGGCACTTCGCGTTTTTCTGCCACAGCGATAACCTGAGCGGTGTTAGTACTGGTTAATGCGCCCAAAATACCCACCACGCCATCAGAACTCAAGAGACGTGTTGTTGCCGTAGCGGTTTCTACTTTGTCGCCTTTGTTGTCTACCAAAACCAATTTAATGGTGTCGCCGTTTTTAAGCGTTGGTTGAAGTTTGTTGGCGAGTTCGATCCCCTCGTAGGTGGTTTGACCGTAAGCTGCTAGCGGGCCACTCATGGGCATAACTGCACCAATTTTAATCTCCTTAGCCACAGCCAAAGAGGACACTAATGCAACCGAAGTAGCAAGAACACTCAATCGTTTCATTGACGCTCCTTAATAAAGTTTTTTGTATTTTACACAAGCCAAGCCTTGTTGATGGCGTTTTTATGCACAAAAAACGCCCAGTTGCTTAAAAATGCTACAAGCTCACACATAACTCTTTTTGCCCCACGCGCACTAAAACAGCCCCTTTTTTCCCTTTTCGCTTTCCTTCTTACATGTAAAAGTGATTTTTGTGATTTACTTAATAAAATATAGTAGTTTATAAATTAAATAACACATTAAATATCACGATGGGTTGTTACAATTTTAACTGAACAAAACACTACCACACAAAAGGAGTTACACATGAAGAAGGAAACCTTATCGCGTAGAGACGCGCTCAAATTTGGTGCACTTGGTGCGGGATTGGCCGTATTTGGTGCAAGCAATGCCTACGCAGCGGCTCCAACAGAAAAAGAGGTCAAATTTGACGAAGAAGTTGACGTCATCATCATCGGTACAGGCTTTGCGGGACTTGCTGCAGCGGCTAAAGCGGCACAGCGTGGGCTTTCAGTGCTTGTCCTTGAAAAAATGGGACGCATCGGAGGCAACTCGGTCATCAATGGTGGCGGGATGGCGGTGCCTAACATGGCCCTTCAAAAGAAACACGGCATCGAGGATTCCAATGAGCGCTTTATCGCAGACTGCTTAAAAGCGGGTCTTGGCATTAACCACGTAGAACTTTTAGAGACCATCGCAGCGCGCGCGGATGATGCGTTGCAGTTTTCGATTCAATGCGGTGCCAAGTGGCAAGATGTAAAACCTGCATGGTTTGGCGGCCACTCCGTTGCACGCACCCTAGTAACAGAAAACATGAGCGGTTCAGGGGTGATTCAACCTATGGTAGAGTTTGTAGAAAAACTCCCTGGGTGCAAAATCTACCGCCGTACCAAGTTTGATGATTTTGTGCTAGATGCACAGGGTGGGGTCATTGGGGTTGTGGCACGCACAAATTACCGTTTTGATGCCAACCTTTACAGCGATGACCTTGAAAACAAAACAGGTGAGAAAAAAGCATATAGAGCCAAAAAAGGCGTTGTATTAGCCGCTGGCGGTTTTGGTTCAGACAAAATCTACCGAAAACTCCAAGACCCCCGCATCGCAGACGACGCGGATGCGACCAACCATTCGGGTGCCACCGCGGGCGCGATGCTCAAAGCGTTTCAAATCGGCGCTCTTCCTGTGCAGGTAGATTGGATTCAGTTTGGCCCATGGGCAAGCCCCGATGAGCGCGGGTTTGGCATCGCGCCACTTATGACCCAACAAGGGTTATTTAAGCACGGTATCGCCGTGGATGTGCGCAACGGAAAACGCTTTATGAACGAGCTAGCCGACCGTAAAACCCGTGCGGACGCAGAGTTTAAGATTCTTCGCGAAGACCCCAAGGCCTTTCCTGTGACGTTTGGCACCTACAATACCTTTGGGGAACAACTCTATCCTTTAATCGACAAAGCCTTGCAAACCAAAGTGATGCAAAAATTTGACACCCTTGACCAAGTGGCGGCGGCCTATGGCATCCCTGCAGCGGCGCTCAAAGAGAGCGTGGCGAAGTTTAACGAAGGGGTTAAAAAAGGAGTCGATGAATTTGGCAAGCCCGTTGAAACCTTTGAAGGAAAAGGCATCGAAGAGAAGGGCCCATACTATTGTGTGCGCCTTACACCCAAGCCTCACCACACGATGGGTGGCGTAAAAATTAACACCAAAGCACAGGTCATTTCGGCCAATACCAACAAGCCAATCCCCGGCCTTTATGCTGCGGGAGAGATAACAGGCGGCACCCACGGGGCTAGCCGTTTGGGCACAGTGGCAGTAACGGACTGCCTTGTCTTTGGCATGATTGCGGGTGAAAGCATCTAATTAGGCTCCAAAAAGCCCGAGGCCACTTGCGAAAAAAATGGCGCAAGTGGCTATTTATGAAAATAAACTTTTACCAATAAATTAATATGGTAATTCGTAAAAATAGTGCATTTAATGCAAGAAAATAAAAAGAAGATTTCTAAAGAGAGGCATTTTCTTCTATATTTGGAAGATTAAAATTTGTTCAAATGGCTCTATTTAGGGAGATGTGAGATTTTAACTTATAATTATCTGATGATTATAATATAGTTTATCAATTCAATAAACTTTCAAAATCTCACGTAACATCTCACAGTGTGGCGTTAAAATTGTTAACGAACAAAGCACGACCACACAAAAGGAGTTACAGATGAAGAAAGAAACATTATCCAGAAGAGATGCCCTTAAACTTGGCGCACTTGGCACAGGGTTAGCCGTCTTTGGTGCAAGCAATGCTTATGCAGCTGCCCCTGTAGAAAAAGAGGTCAAATTTGACGAAGAATATGACGTCATTGTGATTGGTACAGGGTTTGCGGGTCTCGCAGCTGCTGCCAAGGCGGCACAGCGCGGACTTAGCGTGCTTATCCTTGAAAAAATGGGACGCATTGGGGGCAACTCCGCCATCAATGGAGGCGCGTTTGCGGTTCCAAACAATGCGGACCAAAAGAAATTTGGCATCGAAGACTCGGCGGAGCGTTTTATCGCCGATAGCCTTAAGGCGGGCCTTGGCATCAATCACGTAGAGCTTTTGGAAGTCATCGCAGCACGCGCAAGCGATGCGTTTGCCTTCTCGCAAGAGTGTGGTGCTGAGTATAAATTGGGCGAAAAACCCTCTTGGTTTGGCGGGCACTCTGTGCCACGAACGATTGTTACAAGCGACATGACGGGTGCGGGTATCATTAAACCCATGAGCGAATTTGTAGAAAAATTGCCTGGGTGCAAAATCTACCGCCGTACTAAGTTTGATGATTTTGTGTTAGATGCTAAAGGTGGCGTTGTCGGTGTTGTGGCACGCACAAATTATCGCTTTGATACGAAGCTTTTTAGTGATGACCTTGAAAACAAAACAGGTGAGAAAAAAGCGTTCAAAGCGAAAAAAGGCGTTGTGCTAGCTTCGGGTGGCTTTAGTGCAGACCGCATGTACCGCAAGCTTCAAAACCCACAGATTCCTGATAATTCAGATACCACTAACCACGCAGGTGCCACCGCGGGTGCCATGCTCAAAGCGTTTCAAATTGGTGCCCTTCCTGTGCAAGTGGATTGGATTCAAGAAGGCCCTTGGGCGAGCCCAGATGAGCGTGGGTTTGGCGTAGCACCACAACTTACCCAGCAAGGGTTGTTTAAATTTGGTATCGCCGTAGACGTGCGTAACGGAAAGCGCTTTATGAACGAACTAGCTGACCGTAAAACCCGTGCAGATGCACAGTATCGCATCTTAAAAGAAGCCCCAGAAGCCTTCCCTGTGGCTATTGGCACGTATAACACCTTTGATCCCCAAATCATTCCTCAAGTGGAAAAAGGGTTGACCTCGGGTGTGATGAAAAAATACAACACCCTTGATGAGCTCGCAGCAGATCGCAAGATTCCCGCGGCGGCGCTCAAAGAGAGTGTTGCGAAGTTTAACGAAGGTGTAAAAAAAGGCGTAGATGAATTTGGTAAGCCTGTTGCAGCGTTTAATGGTGAGTGTATCGACATGAAAGGGCCCTTTTACAGTGTGCGCCTTTCTCCAAAACCTCACCACACGATGGGCGGCGTAAAAATTAATACCAAGGCCCAAGTGATTTCAGCCAACACCAACAAACCAATCCCCGGCCTTTATGCCGCAGGAGAAGTGACTGGTGGAACCCATGGTGCGAGTCGCCTAGGGAGTTGCGCGGTGACAGATTGCTTGACCTTCGGCATGATTGCAGGAGAAAATATTTAACAATGCGTGGCGGAAAAATATTAGCAATTGCTGGGGTTTTTCTCATGCTGGGCGTGATGGCCTTAGTCGGGAGTGAGCCAAGCTCCTCCCTGACTCCCGTGGTCGTTACGCCTGAGCTTAGAGAAGAATATCCCCTCAAATCCCACCATGGAAAACTCTCTTTTGAGTGTACGTTTTGCCATGTGGGCCAAGGGGATAACCCCAAGGAGTTTACGTATATAGGTGATGAGGGATGTACTTCCTGTCATCAAAGTAAAGTACATATGGCGGAGCGGTTAGCGTTTATGGATAAGCTTAAGGTGAACCCTCACAACTCTATCCACGATGGGCCTACCTTGTATTGTGATGAGTGTCACAATGAGCATAAACCCTCGACCAATATGTGTACCGAGTGCCATGAGCACGATATCGATTTGTGGATGAGGCCAACACCATGAAAAAACGCATACTCATAGCCGCAGGAGCAATCGGCGTGTTTTTAGGACTTTTTGGTTCATGGGTAACCTATGAAGGGCTTCATCGCACGAGTGATGATAAGTTTTGTATCGTGTGCCACGAGATGGCGCCGATGGTATCAGCTTACCACGCAGACGTGCACGGTGGAGCGGGTGAGAGCGGGTTTAAGGCAAGTTGTGTGAGCTGTCACATGCCCCATGATAATGTCTTTAACTACATCTTCACCAAAGCGAAAAATGGTGTTGTGGAAGGGGCGATTCACTTTTTTGGAGATGTGGATGGCATTGACTGGTACGAAAAACGCGCACACCGTGAGAAATTTGTCTACGACGATGGGTGCACGTCATGCCACAGTAACTACAAAACCAATGCCTTTATTAGCCCCAAAGGGCAAGAAATGCATGCCCATTACCACGCGCTACTAGGGAGCGACAAGCAGATTAGCTGTGCGTCTTGCCATATAAGCGCAGGGCACAAAGGGCTACGAAGCGTGTTGAATTATTATAAGCCTGAGTACCAATACTATGAGGGTAAGTTCGACGAAGAAAAAGAGGCAGTAGAAAAAGGATTGGCAAAGGCGTTTAAAAAGGGAGAGTGAAAAATGAAAATTTTTCTTCTTGAGTCAGACAGGGCATTGCAAGAGCGGATTGAGGCGTGTTTAAATCGGTACCGATTGAGAATCTATGTGCATAAAGTGCAACACGAAGAGGCACTTTTAGACCATGCTGAGGTATTGTCCGAGTATGCGCTGTTTGCCTTAAATCTTTCTAATCCTCTCGACCCATCTTTGATGCATTTTTTGCGCAACAATGGGGGCGATGCCCCCATTTTGCTCATTTTGGAGCCCACCTTTGACCCTCCAAAGCTCAAAACCCTTTACTACCACTCGTATAACGACATTATTTTTAAACCGTTTTTTCCTGAAGAGATTATGTTTAGGATTTATAAACTGTGTGACATTTGGAACGATGATAAATTTTTCTTCTCCCAAGAGACCTATTTTGATTGCAAACATTTGCAGTTTATCCACGGGGAAGAGGAGATAACGTTGGGTAAAAAAGAGGCGTTGTTGTTGAAATTTTTACTGGTCAAGTCGCCGTGCGTGATCTCTTACGCGGACATTGTGTATTACATCTACCGTGGAGAAAGCGTGAGCGAAGAGTGTATACGCTCACTGGTACGCCAACTTAGAGGAAAGATTCCTTTGAATTTTATCGAAACCGTCAAGGGCGAAGGGTATCGGGTCGTGAAACGGGGCGAATAGCCTTTTGCGTCTCAAAACGCCCTTGCGTCGTGGGTAAGATTCACATGAGTGTTTTGTTCAATGGGCTATCGGCACAGGCGCTCTCTTGTAAAAGAGGGCCAAAAATGTCATACCACCAAAGCCCTTGGGGCCATGGGCCAACACGGGCTTTGGGGTGTACATGTAGGTAATACAAAGGGGAAATTATGAAAGCGATACATTTATCCTTAGCAGCGCTCGTGGCTCTGGGCACCATGGCGCAAGCGGGTGAATCCTTAGAAGATGCGTTTAAAAATGGAAAATTTAGCGGGGCCTTTAAATTTGTTTATTCTGCGGGTACCGATTCGGACGCGGCGGCACTAAAACCCAATGACCCGGCCAATAACTCCAATGTTGGCTCTGTTGCCGTGGAGATGAAATACCTCACCGATGATTTTTACGGGTTTAAATTGGGCCTTGGGTTTCAATCAGGCCATGATTTAAAGATTCACAAAAAAAACACCACCGAAGACGATACGCGCAACTCTGTTAGTGCGTCCCACTTGCATAACTTTTACTTGCAATACTCTTTCTTGAATTCAAACATTATGGTGGGTCGTCAAGGCATTAAGCTTCCGTTGTTGATGAGCAGTGCGGCGTGGCCTTTGGAAGATTATTTCACAGGCGCGGTGCTTACGGTCAATGAAATTCCCGATACGATGGTGAAATTGGTTTACATTAAAGAGTGGAACAAGCGCTACGGGAGCGATTCAAACGGCGGTATCGTGCAAGAAGATGTGCACTATAAAAAACCTCTCTACAGCGTGTTTGTTAAAAACACGAGCCTTAAGGGCGTGACCTTTGAGGGCCAATACCTCACTACCAACGAAAAAACCAACAACGGTGACGCGCCTGTGATGACTGCTGGCGGGTTTGACCAATACTACGCCCGTGCGGATTACAAGCTACCCATTGAACTTCCTTTGACGCTGGGTGTGCTGTGGGGTGGCGCGGATTTTGACGCGGCAGGTAAAAAAGATACCTCTTTTTATGGCATGAGGGCTATGACGACCCTTGCTGATGTAGCACTAAAAGCTGCTTATACGTCTGTGGACGATGACGCGGATTTTCCTAGTACTTTAGGCCACGTGCCTGATGCGCTTTTGGATACCTCCATGCTGGTTAATAACGCTATTTTTGCAGGCACGGAGGCTATCTCTTTGGAGGCTTCGCACAATTTTGGCATCAAAGCCTTGCGCAGTGCTGTAAAAGTGGGTCATTTTAAACAAAGCAGTGAGGGTAAAGCGAATTCTGGTACTAAGCTGGGTAAAGCAACCGAAGTAAATATCGATGTGAACTACGCTTTTGCAGGATTGCTAAAAGGGTTTAGCACGCGGGTTTGGGCAGGGTATGCCAAGTACGATGATAATGTAGACAAAGATGATTTTACCTATGCAAAGTGGTACGTGACGTACCGGTTTTAGAAAATTTGCGTTACATGTAAACGTATCCTAGAAGAGGGTGACCTTGCATCCGTTACGTGCAAGGTCACTATTTGGTCACGAAATGGTGATAAAATAGTGAAACTTCTTGCAAATCCATTTTTGCAAGAACTCTTGTAAAATTAAAAAAAGGGGCATGGATGAGGTTGCAGCAAAAGATTATTCTTTCTATTATGGGCGGGATAGTGACGGGGTTTGGTGTATTTTTGGTGATTAATCATGCCATGATGGAAAAAACGGCAACGGTTGAAATTCATGAAGCCCTTAAAGGAAGAGTTGGTGCGTTGGCGCATATTATCGATGATTGGCTTGTGCACAGAAAAGATATCTCCGTAGCGCTTGGTAAAAGCATCCTTGCGTTGGAGGAAAAAACACCTGCACGCGTGCGGGAACATTTGGCGCAAGCTAAAGATACTGCGGGGGTTGCGGTGAGCATCGCCTATTTTAAGGGCGAAGAAGCGGTGCATGTCATGCCTCAGGTAAAAATCAGTGCCGAGGTCATGGAAAGAGAGTTGGTCTACCGCACCACCAAAGCCAACGGCTTTAAGCCTTCGTATTCGCCACCCCATGATAACCCTGTGCGCCCTGGCATGCCTATCATCACAGTTTCGGCCCCTATTGAGGGTGAAAATATCGCTTTTTTAGTGGTGCCCTTAGCAGATATTGAGAAAAAAGTACTCGAAACAAAATTTGAGGGGGGATTTTCCTCCATCTCAGATGCTGAGCGCAACAATATTTTTCACCCTATTGCAGAGTTTAAGGGGAAAAAGTTGGGTGAGGTAAGAAAAGAATTACAGTGGGCTGAGGATGAAATCTACAGTAAAAAATCGGGCGTTATTACCTTTACTATTGATGGCAGTGCGAAGATTTTAGCCTTTGACACCGTAGAAGCAACAGGATGGAAGGTGCTTGTTAACCTTGATCAAAACGTAGCGTTTGCCAACCTTAACGCCCAAACCAATAAACTTTTATGGGTTAGCTTACTCTTTTTTGTGGTGGGTATTTTGGGATTGTACGGGTTGCTCACATGGCAATTTAAACCCTTGCAAGCCTTGCGTGCCATGGTGCAAAGCTTGGCCTCTGGCGAGGGAGATTTGACCCAACGCTTACATGTAAAGAGTAAAGATGAACTAGGCGACATCGCCGCTTCGGTGAATCATTTCATCGAACAAATTCAAAATTTACTCATTCGCGCCAAAGAGAGCAGTTCGGAAAATACGGCCATCTCCCAAGAACTCTCCTCCACTTCCTTATCGGTTGGAAAGCGCTCTGAGGATGAGGTTTCGTTGGTTTGCGAGGGTGTTAATACGGGACAAACCGTGCTTGATGGGATGAAAACTTCCGTTGAAACCATGCAGCACAACAGCGCACAACTTGGCACCGTTAGCAACAACTTCCAGCAAATCCAAGCGCAAATGGACACGCTTAATACCCAGCTTCAAGAAAGCTCTCGTAAGGAGTTAGAGCTTGCTTCACAGCTTCAAAAAACAAGCCAAAATACCGAAGAGATTAAAAATGTTTTAACGGTCATCGCCGATATTGCCGACCAGACTAACCTGCTTGCCCTTAACGCCGCCATCGAAGCCGCGCGCGCAGGAGACCATGGGCGTGGGTTCGCGGTGGTAGCCGATGAGGTGCGAAAACTGGCCGAGCGTACCCAAAAAAGCCTTGGGGAAATTAACACGACCATCAACATCGTCGTCCAATCCATCGCCGATGCCTCAGGGCAAATGGACAGCAATTCCAAAGAAATCCTTTCCCTTTCGGAGATTTCTTCAAGCTTGGAAGGCGTGGTCAATGAAAATGCTACTATCTTGCAACACAACATCCAAAGTAACCAAAAAAACGTTCAAGATGCCTTACATGTAAACACGTCAGTGAGCGCGATGATTGCCAAGATTAAAGAGATAGAAACCATCGCCAGTGCGAACGCGAGAAGCATCGAAGAAGTCGCGCAAGCGAGTGAACATTTGGCGACCATGGCAAATAAACTCGATAGTGAACTTAGCCAATTTAAAGTCTATTAAGACGCCATGCAGACGAGGTGGATGATGCATATTTTTCTCCAAGAACCTGATGTTAGCCTTCACGCTGCCATCATTGAGCGCATGAATATGTACCGTCAAAAGTTGGAGTTTAAGTGCGTGGAAACCGAAGAAGAGGTTTTTAAAGAGGAATTTTTGGATGCGTATGCGCTGTTTATTTTAAACCTCAAAGAGCCTACCAATCCGCGCATCCTAAATTTTATCCGCGCCAACGGAGGCGTTGCGCCGATTTTGCTCATTTTGGAGAAAGATTTTGACCCCGACACGCTCAAAGCCCTTTATTATCTTTCTTATGACGATTTTATTGCGAAAGATTTTTACACCCAAGAGATGACATGGAAGATTTACAAGCTTTGCAATGTGTGGAATGACGAGCGTTTCTTTTTAGCGCAAGATGTCTATTTTGATTGCAAAAAATGGATGTTTCATTACCACGACCAAGCCATTTCCTTGGGAAAAAAAGAGGCAACTTTACTGAAGCATCTTTTTCTCAAATCCCCCAACCTCATGACGTGTGATGAAATTATTTCGCTTGTTTATAACGATGAAATTGTCAGTCCTGAGAGCATCCGAGCCCTTGTGAAACAGCTTCGGGCCAAGCTTCCCATCGACCTCATCGGTACCGTGCGGGGTGAGGGGTATCAGATTACCCATCTTTCTACATTTAAGGCAAACCCATGAACCCGACCCATTCTCACGTTGCTCATCTTCCCTCACGCTTTGGAACCTTTCAGATTCAAGCTTTTAAAGAGGGTGGCAAGGAGCATTTAGCGATTTTCAAAGAACCTTTTGGGGAGATTCCTTTGGTGCGTATCCACAGCGAATGCCTCACAGGCGATGCCTTAGGGTCTCTTAAGTGCGACTGCAAAGACCAACTCGAATACGCTCTTGCGGCCATTGGAAAGCGCGGCGGCATGGTCATTTACTTGCGTCAAGAAGGGCGCAACATCGGCCTTTTCAATAAGGTCAATGCGTACGCACTCCAAGACCAAGGCCTTGATACTATCGAGGCAAACCACCAACTTGGCTTTTTAAATGACGAGCGCACCTACGAAATGGCGGAAATCATCTTGGGCCATTTTGGCATTGATAAAATCAGGCTTTTGACCAATAATCCCAAAAAAATAAGCGCCCTTAAGGGCATCACCATTGTGGAACGGTGGCCCATCATCATGCCCTCCAATAACCACAATGCACACTACCTTTCTACCAAAAAAGAAAAAATGGGGCACATGCTCTAAAGGAGAACGACTCAATGAATGCAATTTTAAATGACCAAAAATCACTCCAAGCGCTCAAACGCGTCAACCAAGCTATTCAAGACATCAAGCAAGGCAAGATGGTCGTGATGGTGGACGATGAAGACCGCGAAAACGAAGGGGACTTGGTCTATGCTGCAGAGCTTTCAACCCCCGAAAAAGTCAATTTCATGGCGAGCCACGCCAAAGGGCTCATTTGCGTGTCTGTGTCTGGGGAGATTGCCAAGAGGCTGGCACTTGTGCCCATGGTCAAAGAAAACGACTCTTCCTACGAGACAGCCTTTACTATTTCTGTGGATGCCAAAAGCGCGGCGACGGGCATCTCTGCTTTTGAGCGCGACATGACGATAAAAATCCTTGCCGATGCGCATTCAAAACCCACGGAATTGGTGCGTCCTGGTCACATTTTTCCCCTCATCGCCAAAGAGGGCGGGGTGTTAGCGCGCATAGGCCACACGGAGGGTTCGATTGATTTGTGCGCGTTAGCAGGACTTAAAGAATCCGCGGTGATTTGTGAAATCATGAAAGAAGATGGCAACATGGCAAGGCGCCCCGATTTGGATCTTTTTTGCGGCAAATACGGCCTAAATATGGTCTATATTTCCGACCTTGTGGAGTACCGCATGATGCACGAGTCACTCATCCGTCAGGTGTGCGAATCGCGGGTGGAATTCATGGGAGTACTTGCGCGGAAGGTGGATTTTTTAGACCATTTCGACAACCAACACACTGTCTACGCCTTTGGTGAGCCTAAAGAGAGTATGGCGGTAAAATTTCACACCATTACATCCGATATTGCCCTCTTGGAAAACGATGAAAAGCGCACCACGCTTCTTGAGAGCATCGCGTATGTGCAACAATACGGGGGAATCGTCGTGTTTATGGAAGGGGGTGCCCAAAACATGCGCCAAATGCGAGAATACGGCATCGGAGCACAGATTATCAAAAAGATGGGCATTTCAAAAATAGAACTCTTAAGTACGAGTGGTGCAAAAGAGTTCGTGGGTATTGGTGGATTTGGATTAGAAATTATCAACCACCTCGAGCCAGCCAAGACCCTCGCCTACTAAGCCCCCCCAAGGGGGCACCCAGTTTGTATCCAAGGAACCCCATGAGCGCACGTATCAAAGCTTTGTTTGGCACTATTATTCTTGTTGGGCTCCTTGGTATTCCATGTTCTCTTTCCGCCCAAGAGTACAAAGAACACCTCCCGTTTCTTAAAAGCTTTGACCTTACTCACGCGAACCACTTTGGCACCATCGTCGTTCAAGGAGCCGATGGGCGCATGAAACCCATCGACACCATCGCCCATGATGTGCTTAACAAGGTGTACCGTAAGAGCAGTTATGAGGGCATGGGGGCCAATCAGGTAGTCTTAGGGATGGTCAGTGCCCCTGCAGCATGGAAAGCCCAGCCCATGATTGCAGTGTCCCATCTCGAGCTTAAAAAGATTTTAGGGGTTGAGGGAAAAGCAAAACACGCGGCCTATCGGGATTTTTTTGAAAATACCCCAGAAGGAGCGTACAAACTCGCCAAGCACGCCGAACTGGCTAACCGTAAAAAACCCGCTGAACGTAACTTGTTTGACAAGGATGTGTTGAAAGTGGATGAGCGGCTCAACGTTTGCTTTATGGTGTACGGGTGGTATATTTTCCGCATCATCCCGCGCATCGACGACCCGCAAAAAACGTGGTTTAATCCCAATGTCGCTTCAAGCCACTTTCCCAAAGAGGAAGCCGCGCGCGTGCAAAGCTTGTTCCAAA